>NZ_LGEB01000001.1:0-663193 GCF_001279555.1 Micromonospora sp. NRRL B-16802
AAATCATAATTGGCACTGGCTTTACAAAGCACCCTGTTGAGTTCTCAAAGAACAACCACACACCGACCAGAAACCCGAAGGCTTCCTCGCGGGGCTTTTCGTTCCGTTGCCCGCCGCTCTCGCGCCGGGCACTTTTACTACGTTACCTCACCGTCTGCGCCGTGTCAAACCGTGTGTCCCGGTCTGTCGTGCTTGGTACGGGTTGGTCCCGGCGCGCTCACGCAGCAGCGAACTGCTGCGTCAGATCGTCGGATTTGGCAGGCCGGCCGCCGCAGTTTCCTGCGGGCTCGCCCGGTGCCCTGCCGGAGGTGAACCTTACCCGGTCGGTCTCGCTGCGCCAAATCCGCCTCACGGCCGATCCGGCGAGCCCCGCCCGGACCGCGTCGCACAGGAGCGAACCCCTGCTTGACCCGGTGCCAGTCCGTTTCGGGGCTCCAGAACTTTCGTCCCGTTTGCCCCGTTCCGCGCTGGCAGAGAGAAAGTTACGCGCCTACGGGTTTGATCGTCAAATCCGTGGGTAGCGGTCCGCGTCACACTTCCGCCGCGGCCGGATGACTCACCCCTGAGGGGCGGACTGGCCTGCCCGGCGAGCGGCGATCGAGGTGGCCGGCGTCGAGCTGCTCCGGAGAGGTCAGGACGCCTGCCGCCGACGGGCGGCCAACCAGGCCCGGACGCCCAGGACGCCGACTGTCGTCCCGATGAGCAGCGACGCGGCGATCAGCAGTGCGTGCACCCAGAGGAAGCTCGTGCCGGCGCCGTCGGCCACCGTGCCGGACGCCCAGGAGCGTGGGTCCTGCCAGATGGCGACAGCGAATCTCGGCCAGATCACCCAGGTCCAGATCCCGACGCCGACAAGGAAGAGGGCCCACCCCCGTGACAACACCATGGCAGTCGAGTATGCCACCGGCCCTGCTCAACAGCCTGATCACGGACGCGAGCCGGCGTCGACGGGTCCTGCCGGTGGGGAGCGCGTCCGTTTCCGGGGACAGCCTGGTGGGCACTGCGAGAGGGGACAGCTTGTCGCCGTCCACCGGAGGTGCCCATGCAACCCTCGATCTTCAATCCCTGGACCTGGCGGGACCCGTCCGCCCTCGCTGGCGGGTACAGCCAGACCACCCCGTCGGTAACACCGCCGCAGCGCCAGGACGGCGGGGACGGCCGCCCGGACGCACCCGGACCCGGAACGCCCGTGGACCTGGTGGGCTACCAGGTGCAGGCGAGTGACGGGCGCATCGGCACCATCGACGAGGCGAGCGACGAGACCGATGCCGGGTACCTGGTGGTGGACACCGGGCCGTGGATCTTCGGCCAGAAGGTGCTGCTGCCGGCCGGCACGGTGGCCGAGGTGAACCACCAGGAGCGCGTCGTGCACGTCGACAGGACCCGGCAGGAGATCAAGGACGCTCCGCCGTTCGAAGCGGAGCAGGTCGACCCGGAGTACCGAAAGCGCGTCGGCAACTACTACAGCGACCGGTACGTTCCGCCCCCCGGGTCGGCGCCGCGGGTAATCTGAGCCCGTGGTCCAGACGGGCAGCTGCACATCGGAGACGGTCGACGATCTCCTGACTGTTGTGGTGCCCCCGTTCCCGACCAGCTCCGGCGACGGCCGTGAGCAGCTCCTGGATGTCCTCCGTGCCGGTGGCCTGCGCTACCGCGCCGGCGCGCGATGGCGGACGGCTCGCTGAGTCGATCCCGCCGACCGAGCGGGGCGGATTCGCCCCGCTCGACGCGCGCCCACGCGTAGCCCACCTTCCCGCACGAAAGGCACACCACCATGTCCGTCCCACGCATGCTCACCGGCGACCGGCCAACCGGTCGCCTGCACCTCGGCCACTACGTCGGCAGCATCGCCAACCGGGTGCGGCTGCACCAGCGGTACGAGAGCTTCTTCATCATCGCCGACCTGCACATGCTCACCACGCGCAACCGTCGCGAGGACATCGACCAGGTCTCCGGCAACGCCCGGGAGATGGTGACCGACATCCTCGCCGCAGGCGTCGACCCGGACCGGGCAACCTTCTACCTCCAGTCGGCCATCCCGGAGGTGGGCGACCTCAACACCCTGCTACAGAACCTGGTGACCGTGCCGCGCCTGGAACGGGTGCCGTCGCTCAAGGACATGGCCCGCGACGCTGGCAAGGAGGAGATGCCGTACGGGCTGCTGGGTTATCCGGTGCTCCAGGCCGCTGACATCCTCTGCGTGAAGGGCGAGGTGGTCCCGGTCGGCAGGGACAACGCCGCGCACGTCGAGGTGACCCGGGAGATCGCCCGTCGGTTCAACCATCTGTACGGGCCGGTCTTCCCGGTGCCCGAGCTGATCCAGGCGGACACACCGAGTCTGGTGGGCACCGACGGCGCGGCGAAGATGAGCAAGAGCCGGGGCAACACGATCGCCCTCTCCGACGACCCGGCAACTGTGCGCCGGAAGGTGCGCGGGATGTACACGGACCCGAACCGGGTACGGGCGGACGTACCGGGATCGGTGGAGGGAAACCCCGTCTTCGCGTACCACGAGGTTTTCAACTCGGACCGCGACGAGGTCGCGGACCTGGCCCGGCGGTACCGGGCCGGGCAGGTGGGTGACGTGGAGGTCAAGGAGCGGCTGGTCGTGGCGCTGGAACGGTTCCTGGCGCCGATCCGGGAGCGGCGGGCGGAGATCGAGGCGGACCGTGGGCTTGTCGACCGGCTGATCGTCGAGGGCACCGAACGGACCCGGCAGGTGGTGCGGCATACCCTGGTGGAGGTACGCCGGGCGATGGGGTTGACCGGCGCGTACCAGCAGGTGCGGCGGCGGGCCGAGCGGAGCCGCCGCCGGACGGACGCCCCGGCCTGAGACCGTCGGACGGCGGGCCGCAAAAAGTTCTCCGACTGCCGTGTCGACATCCTCGGGCTTCGTTCGTCGTCATGCTGTACGGCGACCCTGCCGCACCGAGAGGAGCCAAAACGTGAAGTACATGCTGCTGTACATGAGCGCCGCCACCGACGCGGAGGCCGGCGACCAGTGCACCTTCGAGGACTGGATCCGCTACGAGCGGGAGATGAAGGATTCCGGGATCTGGGTTTCCGGGCACCCGTTGCAGGACCTGACGACGTGCACGAGCGTGCGGGTCGGCGCGGACGGCGAACGCACGATCACCGACGGGCCGTTCGTCGAGACCCGCGAGGTGCTCGGCGGGTACGACATCATCGACGTCCCGGACCTGGACGCGGCGCTGAAGTGGGCGGCGCGCAGCCCCGGGGCAACCGGCGGCGCGTCGGTGCAGGTGCGTCCGATCGCCGAGATCCCGGTCGGGGTCTGACACGTGCGCGGCGAGGGGGCAGCCGTCGGCTCGTCCGTGGAGGCGGTGTTCCGGGAGGAACGCGGACGGCTGCTCGCCTCGCTCGTGCACCGATTCGGCGACCTGGACCTGGCCGAGGAGGTCACCTCCGAGGCCATCGAGGCGGCGTTGGTGCACTGGCCGGCCGAGGGTGTCCCGAGCCGGCCCGGCGCGTGGCTGCTCACCACGGCCCGCCGCCGCGCCGTGGATCGGCTGCGTCGCGACCGGGTGCTGGCGACCCGGCTCGCGGTGCTCCAGGCGGAGGCCGAGCGGGCCGGGCCCGCTCCGCCCGCCGATGCCGACCGCGACCTGCCCGACGACCGGCTGGCGCTCTTTTTCACCTGCGCGCATCCGGCCCTTCCCGCCCAGGATCGCGGGGCGCTCACCCTGCGCTTCCTCGCCGGTCTCACCACTACCGAGGTCGCGCGTGCCTTCCTGGTGCCGCCGACGACAATGGCCCAGCGGCTCGTCCGGGCCAAGCGGAAGATCCGGGACGCGCGCATCCCGTTCCGGGTGCCCGGCGCCGACGAGTTGCCCGAACGGCTGCCCACGGTGCTTCAGGCCGTCTACTCGATCTTCACCGAGGGGTACGCGGCAAGCTCCGGCCCGGACCTGCAGCGGACCGACCTCACCGAGGAGGCCATCCGGCTGGCCCGGATCCTGCGCCGGCTGCTGCCCGGCGAGCAGGAGGTCGCCGGGCTGCTGGCGTTGATGCTGCTCACCGACGCCCGGCGTGCCGCGCGAACCGGCCCGGACGGCGAGGTCGTCCTCCTGGACGACCAGGACCGCACCCGTTGGGACCACGCGATGATCGACGAGGGGCGGGCGTTGGTGCTGGTAGCGCTCACCGGAGGGCGGCCGGGCCCCTACGGCGTGCAGGCGGCGATCGCCGCGCTGCACGACGAGGCCGCCGATGTGGCAAGCACCGACTGGCCGCAGGTGGTGGCGCTCTACGACGTGTTGCTGACCATGGTCCCCTCGCCGGTCGTGGCGCTCAACCGGGCTGCCGCCGTGGCGATGCGGGACGGGCCGGAGGCGGGGCTCGCGCTGTTGGACGGGTTGGCCGACGATCCACGGCTGCGCGGCTACCACCTGTATCCGGCGACCCGCGCCGACCTGCTGCGCCGGCTCGGCCGCGACGACGAGGCCGCGGCGTCGTACCGCAGCGCGTTGGCTCTTGTCGGCACGGAGCCGGAACGGGCGCACCTGCTGCGCCGGCTGGCGTCCGTGGCGGACGGCTGAAGCGCTGTACCCTTTCCCCGGTGAGTCTGCCTCTGCCTCCCGGTGAGTTCGCCGCGTACCTGTTCGACTGCGACGGCACCATCGTCGACTCGATGCCGCTGCACTATCTGGCCTGGCAGCATGCCCTCGACGAGTGGGGCTGCGAGTTCCCGGAGGACCTCTTCTACGCGTGGGGCGGGCGGCCGACCGCCGACATCGTGGTGGCGCTGAACGAGCAGCAGGGTCTGCGCATGCCGGTGGCGGCAGTCGTCGAGAACCGTGAGCGCTACTACCAGGAGTTGCTGCCGCAGTTGGCCGCCGTGCCGGAGGTGCTGGCGCACATCCACGACGCGCACCGGCGGGTCCCGTTCGCCGTCGTCTCCGGCAGCACCCGGGCGTCGGTCACCTCCTCGCTCGACGCGCTCGGTCTGCTGGACCGCTTCGACGTGCTGGTCTGCGCGGACGACTACACCCGTGCCAAGCCGGACCCGGAGGCGTTCCTGCTCGCGGCGCGGCAGCTGGGCGTACCCCCGGATTCCTGCCTGGTCTTCGAGGACACCGACCTGGGCATCCAGGCCGCGACCGCGGCGGGCATGGCGTCGGTACGCGTGCCGCAGCAGCGCACCGCGTGACGCCTCAGGCGATGGTCAGCAGCAGCTTGCCCAGGTAGGAGGTCTCCAGGCGCTGGTGTGCCTCCCGTACCTTGCCCAGCGGGAACTTCTCGGCCACGTGCACCACGAACGGCCCGGCCTCGATCAGTTCGTTGAGGCGCTGCAACTGGCGGGGGTTGGATACACCGTCGTACGCCCGGACCTGCACTCCGGGCCGTTCGCTCGGCTCCGGTCGCACGCCGTGGGCGAACGCGACAGCGCCACCGTCGGCCAGCGCCTCGGTAAGGCGGTCGAGCGTTTCGCCGCCGGCCATCGCCAGGATGCCTGCCACCCCGTCGGGTGCCGAGTCCCGGATCCGCGCGAGCAGCTCGGCGGTGTCGCCGTGGCCGTCGAGGGACACGTCGGCGCCGAGCCGGGTCACCAGAGCCACCCCGTCCGGGCCGGAGGCGACGGCGATCACGTTGAGCCCCTGCCGCTTGGCCAACTGGACGGCCAGGTGGCCCTGACCGCCGCTCGCCCCGAAGATCAGCAGCCAGGCGTTGGACGGCAGGCCGAGGGCGTCCAGTCCGGCCAGGGCGGTAAGCGCGTCCGTGGACAGGGCACCGGCGTGCTCGGCCGGCACACCGTCGGGCACCTTCGCCACGTACTCCGCCTTCGCCACCGCGTACTCGGCGTAGAAGCCGCCCTTCGGTCGCGTGGTGGCGGAGACGTAGACGAGGTCGCCCTCCGCGATGCCGGTGACCTGGCTGCCCACTGTGACGACCGTCCCGGCGCCGTCGGAGCCGGGCACGATCGGGAACTCGGTGCCCTCGGGCACCAGCACACCCTGCCGCTCGAACACGTCCCACACGCCCACGCCGGCGCTCAACACCTTGATCAGCACCTCGTCGGCGGCGACCTCCGGCACTGGCAGTTTCCGCAGGGTGATCACTTCCGGCCCGCCGAACTCGTCGAAGGCCGCGACCTGCATCCGCTCTGGCACATCCCCGTCAATCATCTGGAATCCCCCTCCGTGCCGGCGTCATCCGTCGCAGCATGCCGGCTACGCGGTGCTGCCGGCCCTCGGCTGGGCGGTGTTCACCCACAAGGGGCCGGGCGTCAGGCCGTCTGCGTGCCCTGGCCGCGCAGCGCCTTGGCGACGGCGTCCCGGACCCGGGCGTCCTCCCGCGTCCTGCGCTGGGACCGGCTGCGCCGCCGGTACAGAAGAGCACCCACGAGTACGACGATCAGGGCGACCACCGCCAACGTCAGCATCCAGGGCACTGCCCATCCGTGCGCCGTGGCCCGAACGGGCTTGAGCGAGGTGGTGGAGCCGGACACGTCGGTGAGCAGAGGTGTGAGGGTGGCGGTCGACGCGAGCCGGACCGCGGGGGTCACGCCGTGCACGGGCACCGTCACGTCCCAGCTCTCGCCGGGAAGCAGCTCCGGGGGCGCGGCGATCTCGTCGGCCCGTACCCGCAGCATGCCGAACGGGCCCGAGACGGAGACGTCCTGCTGGCCGGACAGGGCCGCGTTGCCGGTGTTGTGGATCCGGTACGAAACTGTCGCGTCGCCCTTGCCGAACGGGTTGAGGGTGCCGTCGTAGCGCACGTGGAAGTCCTCGATGGCGAGGTTCGGAGTGAGTTCGCCGCCGACGCGCAGTTTGATCCGGATGCCGAGGCGACGGTCCACGTTGATGCCCTCGGCCTGGTTGGCCTGGGTCAGCGCGGTGAGGACGCCACCGACGTAGTCACCGGGCGTGGCGTTGCCGGGAACGCTGATCCGGAACGGGACCTGCGCGGTCTTTCCGGGCTGGATCACCACGCTGTCGGTGCCGACGTGCGCCCAGGCGCCGATCGCGACGGATTTCTTGTCCCTGGTCAGTAGGTCGAGCTGGCCGGCGTCGGTGGTGAAACCGTCGGCGGCGTACACGGACAGCTTCAGTGCCGCGGTGCCGCGGTTGGCCACCACCATGGCGTCCTCGACGGTGCCGCCGGGGTTGACGTTGTAGCTGTAGCTGGACCGGGCGGCGCCGTAGCTGTTGGAGGCCGTCCGGACCGTCCAGGCGACGTCGCCGTCCGCCGCCACGGCGGGCCCGGCGCCCACGCCGACGGCAGCGACGGCGGCGAGCAGGGACAGAGCTGTCGTACGGAGCAGGGCGGCGACGGTAGCTGTCCGGCGCGTTGCGGTCGTTGGCATCTCGGGGTCCTCAGGCGGGTCGGAGGTGGGAACGAGCGGCGGGGTAAGCACCCGCGAAGGTGCCTACCCCGCGGCTCACACGGGGCCGGTCAGCTGCTCAGCGCGGTGATCGTGAGGGTGGCGCGGTAGCTGCCCTTCACGACGTTGTCCGGGATCTTCAGGTCCAGGTCGGCGCCGAGCTTCGCGCCGCCCCGGGGGTGGCCCTGGGCGGCCGCACCGAGGCCGCTGGAGACCGAGAGGCCCTTGCCCTGGTCGTCGAAGGACGACAGGACAGGAGCACCGGCCTCGGCGCCGGCACCGGCGTCGAGGACGTACGGGGTCCAGCCCAGGTACGAGCCGGAGAACTTCTTGTCGCCGTCCTGGAAGTCACCCACGTTTGCCGAGATCGACCACGGGGCGAGAGAGCGGCGGCTGTCCGACACGAGAATCGGGTTGATCTTGCCGTTGGCCTGGAAGTAGGTGCCGTCACGCTCCTGCGCGACACCGAGGTCGACCAGACCGTTGTAGCCGTCGATCGTCCAACCGAACTCGCCCGGCGCCGGGTTCGGCACGTTGACCTGGATGGACTGGCCGTCACCGTTGTACGGGTGCACCGTCACGTTGTCGACGATCGAGCCGACCGGCTGACCGTCCGGGGTGTTGACGCAGGAGAGGCCCTTCTCGACGGCCGCGTTCGGTGCCGCGCAGGTGCCGCTGCGGACGTTGGCCAGGACCAGCTTGTCGCCGCGCACCTGCACCTTGACGTAGCTGCGGACGTGCTCCTGGTTCTGCACCGAGTTGTACCAGTACTTGCTCGGGTCCAGCGGGTCCGGTCCGTTGCCACGGATGCCGGTGCCGCTGCTGTCCGGCTTCTTGATGTCGTAGTACTTCGAGCCGGAGGCCGAGTTGGCCGTCACGTAGATGACGCCGCCCGGACCGGGGAACACGTCGGCGGCACCCGGCTTCTCGGCCGGGTTCTCCTTCTGCCCGTTCTTGATGGAGTAGCTGCGCGAGTAGCTGTGGTCGTGGCCCTGCAACACCATGTCGATGCCGAGGTTGGAGAACGCAGTGGTGAAGTCCTCGCGCCGCTGCTTGTTGTCGCTGTCAGTCGCGTGGCTGGCCGGCGAGTAGATGGAGTGGTGGTAGACAAGCACCTTCCACTTGGCCTCGGAGCCGTGCTTGTTGACCACGTCGGTGATGTACGAGACGTGCGCGGCGTCACCGGCGTTGCTGCCGTCGGTCGACAGCTTGTAGCTGTTGCTGTTGATGTCGATGAACAGCACGTCCTTGTAGACGAACCAGTAGTCACCGCCGGACTTGGTGCCGGCCGGGTTCCCGTTGTCGTAGTACGGGGCCGACCGGTCGGTGTTCGGGGTGAAGTGGTGCTGCTCGTAGGACTTGCCGCCGACGTCGTGGTTACCGATGGTGGCGACCACCGGGTACTGGCGCAGCTGGTCGGGTGCCATGAACGACGTCCACTGCCCCTCGTCGTTCGCGGACTCGACGTGGTCGCCGCCGGAGACCAGCAGTTCGGCGTTCGGGTTGGCAGCTGTGGCGACCTTCAGGGTCTCCTCCCAGCCGGCCTGGTCCATCAGCCGGTCGCCGGAGGAGCCGATCTGGGGGTCACCGAAGAACAGGAAGTCGTAGTCGCCCTCGAAGTCCTGCGTCTTGAATGCGTACGCCGGGGACCAGCTGCCCTCGGAGCCGACCCGGTACGAGTACGCCGTGTTCTCGCGCAGGTTGCTGATCGTGGCGTGCCGGTTGAAGCCGGTGGTCGAGGTGTTCGCCGCACCGACGGCGTCGAAGTTGACCGCGCTGGCCGGGAACTCGCCGTTGACGATCTCGGCGGTCGGGGCGAGTTGGATCTTCTGCGCGGTGTCGGCGGAGGAGTACCAGGTCACGATGCGCTGGGTCTCGTTGGCGCCGACGCCGAGGATGACGCTGCTGATCGTGGTGGACTCGGCCGCGCTGGCGCCGGTCATCAGGCCGCTGCCGAGGGCCGCGCCCATCCCGAGGCATCCGGCTACGACCCCGGCGACCAGGCGCCGCCGCACGAGCCCGGAGGCCCGTGTCGAGGTGCTCAATGTCATCGACATTGTTCCCTTTTCGAATAGAGAGATGGATTGTCCCTGCCCGACGCCGGGCAGGCGGATCCAAGCTTTCGTTGCCCGATGAACCGACAATGAACGCGATCTTGCAGATGGCTGCACTTCCCGAACTAATCAGCTCTGCTCACGACCCGGAAACACGCTGCACAAACCAGACCAGCCCCATAATGGACACGCCTGCCGAAACAGCGCCTGTCATCCAGACGCCAGCTTTCGGCGTACGGCGGCGCAGCACGAGCAGCAGCGGAAAGACGACCGCGATGATCCCCAACTGGACGACCTCGATGCCGATGTTGAACACCAGCAGGGACCACAGCAGCGTCCACGACCACGCCTCGTCGATGCCGAGCGCGCCCGCGAAACCCAGCCCGTGCACGAGGCCGAAGCAGAACACCACACCGAGGCGGATCCAGCCGGCCCGGTCCAGGCTGACGTGACCGCGTCCGGTCGTGTCCAGGTCAGCCGCGTGCTCACCGCGCCGCCAGATTCCCCACAGGTGCCAGCCCGCGACGACGGCGATCGACAGCGCGATGACCGGCTCCACGATCGTCCCCGGCACCTCGACCAGGCCCAGTGCCGCCAGCATGAACGTCACCGAGTGCGCCACTGTGAAACTCGTGGCCGCGAGCACTATCTCCCGAAGGCGCCGCGACCCGGCGATGAGCGCCAGCAGGAACAGAATGTGGTCGATGCCGGACAGCAGATGCTCGGCACCGAGCAGGAAGAACTCCCCGAACCGCTCGTACCAGGCCTGCGCTGTCGAGAAGGAGGGGTGGTCGGCGTCGAGCGCCGCGCTGCCGGAGCGGCCGTCGATCTCGTAGGTGACGATCGTCTTGGTGCCCTTGACGTACCCCTCGTCGTCGGGGAACAGGCCGCTGCGCACCTCGTGCTCGTCGGCTCCGCCGGTGCAGGTCCAGCCCAGCACCAGAGTCGCGTACGGCACGCCCTCGCGCTCGCCGATCGTCGGGTCGCCCACCTGACCCGGTCGGCAGGCCGCACCCCCCGCGTCGATCGAGAAGCGGTCGGCGACGTACCTCAACACTGTCGCGGTGTGGGCCTTCAGCGCCGCTGCCTGCGCCCCCTTGTCGCCCGCCTCGAAGGCGGCGGTGCCGGCCCTGAAGAGCGGGTCGTCGTCGCCGGCATCGGCGGCCGACACGACGAGGAGGTCGTATTCGAGTTCCACAGCCGTGCGAATGTGACCCTCGTCGCCGGCGATTATCTTGGCGTACACAGTGGACGAAAAGCCGTGCGCTGACGCCGCCTTGACGCCCAGAAACGGAAACACCGCCAGAGCGATTCCGGCAGCGACGGCGACAACGGTACGGCGGACGTGCCCTGACATGCGACTCCCTCGGTTGGCCAGTGCACGTTGCATGCCGTGGGTGAACAGCGAACCGACCGTTGACGAACCGCCGAAGAACAAACAACCGGCAGGGCAGCACGCCGATTGTCGGCGGCCGGAATTGAGATAGGAATACGAGGCAGTACGCGCACCTCTCCACACCTTCGAAAGGACGACCGCCTTGCGCCCTCCGCTTCGGGCCGTTGCCATCCTGGTCGCGACCGCCGCGCTGGTCGCCGGCTGCGACTCCAGCAACGACTGGTCACAGCCACGCCCCGCGCCCAGCGCCGTCGGCACCCTGGGCCCAGGGTTCGTCGATCCCTCGGCGAAGCCCACACCGGAGGCGACAATCACGCCGCAGCCCGGCTCGTGGGCCGGCGTCCACCCGCCGAAGGACTATCGGGTCGTCTTGCTCACCGCCGGTGACGACGAGCCGACCAGGGCCCTCGTGACGGCGGTCAAGGACTGGGCCGAGGACGAGGACGTCGCCCTTCGGACGATCACGGTAGGCACCGCCCACGACGCCGTTCCGAGCATCGTCAAGGCCATGGAGATGGGCCCGGATCTCGTCGTCAGCGCGGGCAACGACCTCATCGACGCTCTAGCGATGGTCACCCCCAACCACCTCGACGAGAAGTTCCTCGTGGTGGGCGCCGAACTGGCCGAGCCCACCCACAACGTCACAGCCGTCGACTGGTCGGGCGCGTCGTTCCGCGGCGAAGGGCTCGGCATGTCCTCGACGTACGACCCGGACTCGTTCACGGCCGAGCGGTGCGCCGCCGCCATCCGGGCGGGCGTGGCCGCCGTGCTCAACGACCTGACCGGGATCGTCGTCTGGCTCTGACGGTGGTCCCGCCCGATTGGAAACTCGGCCGGATCGAGTGTCGATCGGCGCGCGTTGCGTTCGTGTAGAGGGCGAGCGGGTGACGCGGTGTCGCCCACCGAGTTGAGGGGTGCCGTCATGCGCAAGCTGGTGGTCATCGAGTTCGTGACGCTGGACGGGGTAATGCAGGGGCTAGGGTCTCCGGACGAGGACCGCGACGGGGGGTTCGAGCACGGCGGCTGGGCAGCGCCGTACTTCGACGACATCCAGACAGCCAGTGCGGTGGAAGGGCTGCGGTCGACGACGGCCTACCTGTTCGGTCGCCGGACCTACGAGAAGATGACCGAGTTCTGGCCGAACCAGCCCGACGACAACCCGATGGCCGCACACCTCAACGCGACACCGAAGTACGTCGCCAGCCGTACTCTGACCGATTTCACCTGGTCGAACGCCCGGCGGCTCGACGGAGACCTCGCCCCGGCGGTCGCCGACCTGAAGGCGCAGGGCGACGGCACGATCGCCGTCTTGGGCAGCGGGATGCTCGTGCAGGACCTCGTCGCGAACGATCTGGTCGACGGGTACCGGCTGTTCCTGCACCCCCTCCTACTCGGCACCGGCAAGCGGTTGTTCCGCGAGACGGCCCGGCCGAGGCCGCTGCGGCTGACCTCCTGCACGCCGACGAGCACGGGCGTGCTCCTTCTCGAGTACGAGGTGGTGTGATCCGCCGCTGCGGCCCAGCGACCGCATCCGTAAGTACCAATCGGGCTGGCCGCCGCCGGGCGGCTGATCGACGACGACAGCAACGAGTGAGGTCCGCTGGGAAAGCCACCGCCCAGCGGATCCGTCAACCCGGACCTTCCTGCAATCCCGGCAGGCTGAACAGGTTTCCACCGGATCGGCGTAGATCGTCGGCGAGCAGGTCCGCAAGACCGGGCGGGCTCAAAGTGATCGCCGCCAGCGTCTCGTGGTCCAGTCGCCGCGTCTCGAGCAGATACTCGCCCGCCGCCGGGTCGCTGAACTCCAGCCCGGTCCGCTCCGCCTCGCGCCACGTCTCGATCCGGCAGAGGTAGATGTGCTGCTGGCCCGCCGGCGTGTCAAGGATGTGCCGGAGGCTGTGGATCAAGACCGCACCGCCCACCTCCTCGCGCATCTCCCGCAGCAGCGCGGCCCGGCGATCCGCGTCGTCCGGCTCCACGCCGCCACCCGGCAGGGACCAGTAGACGTCGCGGCCGGGTCGGGTGCGCCGGAACACCAACCAACCGTCGGTAGGCGTGAGGACGATGGCCCGGACCCGTACCGTCACGAGGCCGCCTGCGCGGCGACAAGCGGTGCCGGGACGCCCGACTGCGGGGTAACGGTGACCTTGGCGAACAGATCGCTGAGCCAGCTCTCCAGCACATCCGGGTCCGAGTCGGTGATCAGACCGGACAGCGGAAGGTTCTCCGGACGGTACGAGCCCTTCATCGGGGTGGGCTTGCCGGCCGGGTAGACCTGGTACGTCAGGACGCGCGGGTCGGCGAGCAGTTCGGCCGGTACGTCGACGGTGATCGGTGCACCGCCGTAGACGTGGCCGGGGAACTGGAACTCCCCGTGCAGTTCGGTGGTCTCCGGTGCGTGGATGTGCTCGGTGGCCAGCTCATCCGCCACCTCGGTGGCCATGTCCAGGGTGTGCAGGTGGATTCCGGTCCGTCGACGGAAGGCCGTCACCGTGTAGCCGCCGCCGCACCGGGCGGCCGCCTCCAGGAAGACCGGTCCCTGCGGGGTGGTGATTGCCTCCAGGTGAAAGGTAAGCGTGTCACCGCCGAGCGCACGCAGGCAGTCGACGGCGAACGCCTCCAGCTCGGGGTGGGGACGTTGGACCACGCCGAGCGGCCCGCCGTTCTCAAACGACAGGCAACTGCCCACGTACCGGCTGGCCTGGATCGCAACCGGTTCGCCACGGAACAGGAAACCATCGATCTGCCAGAGGCCACCCTCGACGTACTCCTCGACCTCGTACCGCTCGGCGAAGCTGGCGTCGCCGCGCTGCTCCCGTGCGACAAACTCGCGGGCCTGGTGGAAATCCTCGCAGAGGGACACTCCTCGGCTGGCGGACCCGCCACGCGGCTTGACGATGGTGCGGCCCCGCCATGGCACCTCCACGTCCACCTTGAGCAGGTCGGTGGCCGGCAAGAACCGTGGAACCCGCAGGCCGCGGCCGGCGACGGCGGTCTTCATCGCCACCTTGTCGCGGAAGTTGCGCGCCAGGTCGGGTCGCATACCGCGGACACCGAACTCGGCCCGAAGCTCGGCTGCCGGAGCGATGAGCAGCTCGTGCCGGGTGAGGATCCGATCGAACGGCGGCCACGCCAGCAGCCGGGGACGCAGCTGGTCGACCACCGGCTGGTCCGGCTCCAGAACCACCCTGGTGCAGCGCACGTCAGCCGGGATCGTGTCGATGTACCCGGCAGTGCCGGCGTACGTGACGTCGTGGCGGGTGTGATCGAAGGCGTTGGCGTACCCGAGGCGGTCGAACTTGTTCTGGTGCAGGACGAGGATGCGCACGTATGCCTCCAATTGCTCGTCAGGTCACGGCTGCCACGGCAGCGAGAAGGTCTTGACGTTCGTGTACGCCTTCATGGTCTCGACCACGCCTTCCTTGTAGCCGAGTCCGGAGTCCTTGATGCCGCCGAAGGGCGTCGACTCGATCCGGTAGCCGGGAACCTCGCCGATGTTGACGGTGCCGGCGTGCAGCTCGTTGACGAATCGCAGGGCTCGGTCCAGGCCCTTCGTGAAGACGCCGGCCGACAGGGCGTACCGACTGGAGTTCGCAATTTGCACGGCCTCCTCGTCGGTGGTGAACCGCACCACCGGGGCAACCGGTCCGAAGACCTCCTCGGTCACGACGGCCATGGTGGGCACGACATGGTCGAGCACCGTCGGAGCGTAGTGTGCGCCGGAACGGACACCGCCGTGCCGTAGCACGGCACCAGCCCGGACGGCATCGTCGACCGCGGCCCCGATCCTGCGGGCCGCCTGCTCGTCGATGACCGTGCCGATGTCGGTTTGGCTGTCGAACGGGTCGCCGGTCCGCAACTGCCGCGCCTGCTCGGTCAGGAGAGCGACGAACTCGTCAGCGACCCCGGCCTGCACCAGGACTCGTTTGACGGCTGTGCAGCGCTGCCCCGAGTTCTTGCAGGCCCCGAGAAGGATCAGCCGCGCCGTCTCCGCCAGGTCGGCGTCGTCGAGCACGATCGCGGGATCGGTCCCGCCGAGTTCGACGACGGTACGTCGATACCCGGCGCTAGCGGCCACCCGCTTGCCTACCTCGGTGCCGCCGGTGAACGTCACCAACTCGACGTGCGGGTCCCCGATCAGCACCGGACCGATCTCGGCGGGGTCGCCGGTGACCACCTGAAACATCGGGGGCGGTAGTCCCGCCTCGTACAGGGTGTCAGCGAAGGCCAGTGCGGCCAGCGGAGTCTTCTCCGACGGCTTGAGCACCAGCCGGTTGTTCGTCGCGACCGCCGGCGCCACCTTGTGCACCACCTGATTGAGCGGATGGTTGAACGGCGTGATCGCGCCGATGACGCCGAGCAGCGGCTCCCGCGTGGTGAACACCTTACGGGCACGACCGTGCGGGGTCAGATCGCAGGAGTAGATCTCACCGTCGTCGACAAGTGCCTGGTTGGCGGCGAACATCAGGACGTCACAGGCGCGGCCCACCTCGTAATCGGTGTCCTTGAGGCACAGGCCGGACTCCATTGTGATGAGACGTGCCCACTCCTCACGCCGGCTGTCGATCAGCTCGCGTGCCCGCATGAGAATCGTGTACCGATCGTGCCGGCTCAGCCGGCTGCGGAACCGCTCGGCGACGAGCACCGCGTGGCGCACGTCGTCGGCGGTCGCCATGGCGACGGTGGCGACCCGGTCGCCGGTGTGCGGATGGTGGACCGCGAACGTGCGGTCCCGGTTCAGCGTCTCCCCGCCGATCCGCAGCCCTTCGTGCCGGTACCGCCAGGAGGCGCTCTCCGGTGCGGCGCTCATTGTGCCGCCTGCCAGGTGAGGACTCCCGCACAGCACAACATGAAGGCCGAGAAGGCGGTTTGATACCGGCGGTCCGACATGGCTTGGAACACCCGCCGGCCCAGCAGCAGGTAGGGCACGGCCACGCCGACCGTCGACACGACCAGGCGTAGATCCAGCGGAGGCGGGCCGTGCACGACGTACAGCACCACCAGTTGGGATCCGGCGAACAGCAGATAGACCACCGCCACGATCCGGTGGACCTCGCGCTTCTGGTCGCTGCGCGCACCCGCGTACATGGCCAGCAGGCCGCCACCCATGTTGGTCAGCCCGTGCACGAGGGCGATGAGGCTCAACGCCGGCCGACCGGCCGCAGCGCATGCCGCCTGAAGCTTCACCCGGGTCCGCTGGCTCAGGCGCAGCACGCCGGTGACCGCGAGCAGAACCGCCACCGGAATGCGGATGTCGAGGCCTGTCAGATAGAGCAGTGACGTAACCGTGCCAACGAAAATCGCCGGGACGACCCACAGGACGTAGCCGCCGACCTCACGCGGCCGTACGGAGTGGTCGAAGCGCAGCTGCAACGCGCTCAGTGTGGCCGACGCCGGCAGCAGGACGTAGAGCAGTTCGAGGTAGGGGTAACCGGCCAGCAGCAGCAGGGGCGTGCCGAAGAGCAGCAGACCGACCCCGAACACCGACTGGACCACCGCCAGTAACGCCACCGCGGCGAGGAGCATGAGCTCGTCCATGGTCAGCCAGCCGCTCCGGCCATCAGGCCGGCCGTCTGCTCCGACGGGCACGTCGCGTCGAGGAGGCGCCGCAGCGCAGCCGCGTCCGTGGAGTTGATGACCCGTTCCACGGGTACGGCGAGTCGGTCGGCAAGTGCGTGCAGGTTCTGCCGGAACGTACCGATCATGAGCGGTGCCCTTCCGAGCTCCCGGAGCTGGCGCAGGCCTTCCAGCGCGCCCATCGCGTCGTTGACCATCATCACGCAGGCGGCGTCGATCTCCGCCATGATCTCCAGCGCCTCGGGTGCCCGCGCCTCCAGGAAGTCGCCGCCGATCTCCACCACGATGAGGTCGACGCGTTCCGCGCAGTGCTCAATGAGCGTGTGCAGCATGGCCCGGAACCGGTGCGGGTCCACGCCGTAGGTCGACGGCATGCCCGCGTCCACGAAATCGGTCACCACGTCGTAGTTCGCGGCGCGGTAGCTCAACACGTCCTTCGCCCGCCCGGTGCCGCACGCCTTGATGGCCGCGGTACGCAGACCCGGTCGGTACTCCCTGGCCACGATGTTCAGCCGGCAGACGAGCGTGGTTTTGCCCACCTCGGCCGAGGTTCCGGCGACGAACAGCACGGGAGTGTCGGTGCGCGGCCGTCGGCTGTCGCGGATCGGCACGACGGGGGCTTCGTCGATGTTGCGGACGCGCCCGGCGACGTCCGCCGGAAAACCGACGACCTCCAGCGGCAGCGCACGGGTGCCGTAGTAGGCCGGGACCGCCGTGCACCTGGCCACCAGGCCACCCTGCGCGACGAGATCCAGCCGGTCGCCGGCCGCGACGGGGGCCGTCGGCACCTCGCCGATGAGGTTGGTGCCGGAGCGTCGTGTTCCGAGCGTCGCAACGAAAAGGTCACCCGGGTACAGCTTGACCGGCATTCCGGCGCTGTCCTCGACATGATCGTAGGCGCCGGTTCCGGCCAGGCACCGCACGACGACGAGGTCACCATCGCGCGGGGCCGGGTTGCGGGGGATGAGCTGCTCACGTCCGTCGAGAAGATCGGCGGCCCGCCGCACACACGAGTTGATCAGCTTGACCGAGAGTCCGCCGGCACGGGCACGCCAGCCGTTCGTCGGTGCCAACGACATCATCTACCTGTTTCGTCGGTGGGTGGGTAGGTGGGCGGTACGGGGACGGGCGGACGCTCAGCTGCGTCCACCCATCCATACGTCCGGGCCGTCAGTCGGCCAGGGCGACGAGTTGCACCGACGAGACGTTGCGCTGTTCCACCTCTTTGAGCGAGGCGACGGCGTTGTCCAACGAGTCGACGGCCTTCTGCCCGTCCTGGCCCTGCAGCAGAGCGTCCAGTTCACCCTGGAGTTGGGCACAGCTATCGGCCAGGGCGGCCCGGTCGGCGGCGGGAGTGGTCTCGGGACTGGTCATGCGGAATCTCCTCCGTTGTGGTTGGGGCGGTCAGACAACGGTGACGCTCCACAGCTCCCGTTTGTTGACCGCGGTGGCGCCATCCTCGGTACGTTCACCGACGATCTTCCGGCGGCCGTGCCCGAACCGGTTGTTGTCCAGGAGCAGCAGGTCGCCACTGTCCATCGGGAAGCACGCCTGGAATTTCTCCTCGGCGGCGTTCTCCACCACGTAGTCGAGCGCACGCCGGTAACCGTCGTAGTCCGCGATCTGATCACGCAGACCCATAATTTTGTCCTGGATATCCTGCTTCATCCGTACTCCCAGATCGAGCGGAGCGGCAGCGTCGGCAAGTGGGTAGCACAGCGGCAGGTTCGACAGTTCCTCGCGTACGTTGTTCGCCTCGAACGTGATCGCGGTACCGGTGAGGTGGGCCAGGTGCGCCTCGAACGCCTCACCGTCCCGGGCTGACAGCTGCTCGAACAGGTGCCGCCAGGCCAGCACCACCGACTCACCCCGTTCGCCCTCCGGCGTGTCCCGCCAACCCGGGTCGACCATCAGCATCGCGAAGTACGCCGGCCGAGGGGTGCACCAGGAGCGGGCGGAGTGCGGTCGTAGCTCGCCGCCGACGTAGTGCACGGATTGCTTGACGTACTGGCCTTTCGGCTTGTACTTGACCCGGTTGATCTGCGGATGCGGATCGTCCTTGGCCAGGTCGCTGCGGGAGGAGTAATTCGACAACGGGGTGCCGAACTGCCCCAGGAAGGCCAGGTACTGATCAGGGTCGAGCGGAAAATCGCGGATCAGGACGATGCGGTTGCGTTCGAGCATCGCGCGTGACTCGGCGACCAGCGCGTCGAATGATTTGCCGCCGGCAGCTACATGGTTACGGACGATGCTCTCGCCCGAGAAGTCGTCGCCAGACATTCGTGGTGTCCTTCCTCAGAGGGTTTGGTTCGTCAGGCCAACGCTGGCTGGAGCTGGGCCGAGTCCGCCGGCTCGACGCGCTGCCGCAGAACCGCCAGGGCCGACCGAATGATGTCGCTCGCATCCGGGCGGGCAGCCCGCTCGGTGAGCAAACCGACCGCCGCACCGGGACGTCCCTGTCGCACGAGCAGTTCGGCCAGTTCGACAGGCACATCCTGCTGACTGTCATTGCCGGCGAGACTCTGCCGGTACAGCACCTCGGCCAGATCCGGGTCGCCCAGCGCGCGGTCCGAGAGCCGGGCCAGCTTGCCTAGGGTGTACGGGTGCATCGGCCGGCCGGCCAGGGCACGCAGCATCAGACGGCGGGCCTCCTGCGGTTCTCCCCGGACCTGCCAGCGGAACAGCGCGTAGTTGCACAGCGTGCGCGGGTGGTTGGGATCCAGCTCGAGCGCCCGCTGATACCGCCGTTCGGCGTAGTCCTGGTCGCCGTACTTGTGCTGGGCGAGGAGGGCGAAGTTGCTGTGTACGCGAGCGTGCCGGGTTTGCTGGCGGATCGGCCGGCCAGCTGCCCTCTTCACGTCGTCCGGTGCCCAGTGGATCTTCTCCGTCCAGAGGGCCAGCAGACGGTGGTCCTCCGCATACTCGGGGAACTGTGCCTGCATCTCTGCCAGTCCGAACGGATCGGGCCGGTCGGCGAGATAGCCGAATCGCCGCATCGTGTTCCACTCGGACAGGGTGATGAGTTCCTTCAGCTCCTCCGGATAGTCCGGCACCGTCGTCGTCGCGTTGACCCGGCTACCCTCCCGCAACGTCGCCTCGTCGAACTCCTCACCGATCAGGCGCAGGAAACGGGCGAAGTCATCGACCAGGTGCTCCTGCCGCCCGACGAAGTCGATTTTCGCCTGCGGAGGGCCCACGTAGGACGCGTAGATGTTCTCCAGAGCACCCGGCAGGATCGACGCCGCCTTACGGACGAAGGTTTCGAAGTCGTCGCTGGCGCAGTGCTCGTCCAGCGGATACTGCGGACGCCAGCCCCGCTCCATCCGGTAGGCCCAGTACGACCGGTACCACTCGATCGGGTCGCGGACGAAGGCCCCGATGTGCCGGTACCGGGACCGGTCGTACTGGTCGAGCAGGTCGTGATCACGCATCGCCGGATCACCGACCGTTTCGACGGCGAGCCCGAGTTGCCGCGCCTTGGCCCGGATCCACGTGCTGCCGGTCTTCGGCACCAGCAACAGGAGAGCGTTGGTACGAGTGAAGAGGAGTGCCACAGTTTCTCCTAAGGTCAGAGCGAGACGGACGCGGGTACGGTCACTCGGTTCAGGTGGGCACGCAGCCGCGACGCGAGGTCGTCCAGTCGCTGCTCGGGGCGGGGAAGGGTGCCGCTGGAGCCGGCCTCGACGCGGCAGTGCACCAGGACCGGGCCGTCGGTCACCTGGGCGGCCTGGTGCAGAGCCGTCCGGACCGCGTCGACGCCGTCGCATCGCCACGCGGCCCGGTAACCACAGGCCACGGCCACTGCGGCGAAGTCGACGGCGGAGCCGTTCGTACGCTGGCCACCTGTCGATTCGTGCTGGCCGTTGTCGAGGACGACATGCAGGTAGGGCGAACGCACGTAGCGACCCACCGTCGCGAGTGAGCCGAGCCGCATCAGCAGTGCGCCGTCCCCGTCGAGGACGGTCACCGGATGGCCGGTCATGGCAAGGCCGATCCCGATGCCTGCCGCGCAACCCATGGAGCCGGCCATGTAGAAGTTGGTGTCCCGGTCGTCAATGCCGTACAGCTCACGGCCCGTGTAACCGGTGGTAGCCACGGTGACGCGTGCCGGCGCCATCGCCAGATAGGCCGCGATCACCTCGCCACGCCGGGGCCGCTTCCCGCCGGACAGCGTGTGTACCACTGCGGGCGGAAGTACGTCGACATTCGGTACGGCCGGTGCCGGGACAGCGTTGTCGAACACGCCCTTTTCGATGATCAGCGCGGCGGAACGCCGGTCGGCGCACCGTTGGACCGCCGCTTCAATCTGCTGCGCCGCGAACTCCGGCGTGGGGTCAAGGATCTCGGTCGACACCTCCAGCAGGCCGAGCAGCTCCGGCGTGATCCGCCCCATCAGGGCGTGCTGGGGCTCGTCGGTGCCGGCTGGCCAGCCTCGCCGCGAGACTCCGAGGAGCACCGGGATCCGGTACGGGCCCGCGAGCGAGCTGAGCGGATTGGTCATGTTGCCCAGGCCGGAGTTCTGGCACAGCGCGACCGCCTGCGAACCGCCGAGCCAGACACCGGCGGCGATCGCCACCGACTCTGCCTCGTTGGTCGCCGAGACGTAGCGCTCCTTCTCACCCTCAAGGAGGGTGTACAGGCCCGAGACGTACGAGCAGGGCACACCAGTGACGCAGCCGATCCGGTGTCGGGTCAGTTCGGACAGGAACCAGGCTGGATCGATCATGGACGCACCTTCTGTATGGTCCGGTCGGCCTTCGTCCGCTGGTGACGCGGGGTGTGAAACAGCTTGAGCGTCGATCCCGCCGGTATCCGGTCCGCTTCCGGCGACGCCTCGGCCGGCCCGGAATCCGCCGGCTCGGAAGGAACCGCCGCGACCGGCGGGAAGCCGGCGGCGGGCAGGTGCCGGGCGAGGAAGTCGGCGAGCAGGTCGGCGACGGCCACCCGGTTCGCGGCGCTGACGATCTCATGGCCTTCGTCGGGGAACAGGGCCATGCTGGCGTCCCGATCGGCGTTGGCCAGTGCCATGAACATCCTCGTGGTCATCTCAGCGGGCAGCCGGCTGTCGTTCAGTCCGTGGACCAGCAGCACCGGGCAGCGGATCCGGTCGGCGTGGTGCACCGGTGACACGTCGGCGAGGGCCTCGCGCTGCGCCGGATCGGACGGGTCGCCGATCCGACGGCGCATCATGGGTACGGCCGAGCGCCAATACGGCGGCGGCGCTTCCAGGAACGCCACCAGGTCGGTGACGGGGGAGGTGGCCACCACACACCGGAACGGGCGTTCCGCGGCGGTGGCGAGCTGAAGGGCTGCGTACCCGCCGTAGCTCCCGCCGACGAGGCCCACCCGGTCGGGGTCGCACACTCCCCGGCGGACCGCCCAGTCGAGCGCGTCCAGCAGGTCGTCCTGCATCGCGGCACCCCATTGCCGGTCACCGGCGTTGATCCAGCCCCGACCGAAGCCGGTCGAACCGCGGAAGTTCGGTTCGATCACCGTGTAGCCGAGGGCCGCCAGCCAGCCACGTCGCTCGGTGTAGTCCCACCGGCTGCGCCGCCACGGGCCCCCGTGGACGAGCAGGACCGCCGGCGCCGAGCCGGACGCCGCCCGTTTCGGTGTGGTCAGGTAGGCCACAGCGCGCCGACCGTCCCGGACCGGGATGTCGACCGGGCGACAGGAGATCGCCAGCGGTCGGCGGTCGGGCCTGGCGGCCGACAACGGCCACAACGCGTCGTCGTGCGGCTGGTAACCGAAGTACCGTTCGTCCACCTCGGGTCGGTGCACGGCCACCAGCCACAGTCGGCCATCGTCGTGGCGTTGCAGCACAGTGGGCTCCTCGCCGAGCCGGGCCCTCAGCGCGGTAAGGGCCGGCACCAGACCGGGGGCGAGTGCGACCGTACGGGGTCGGAAGCGCTCCACCCGCGCCAGCTCCGGCCGACCGGTCTCCGGTGCGACCAGGATCCGGTCGATGTCGGCCCGCCGCACGGTCAGCAGTGTCTCCACCACCGTGGCCGGCTCGTCAACGACGCAGTGCAGACCGACCAGACGCACCGCGTCGTCGCCGCCCGGCAGCACGGCATAGGCAATGCGTCCGTCACCGGAGAAATTCAGGATCCGGGCGGTCAGCGCGTCCTCGTGCGGAACATGCAGGAACCGCCGTCCCCCGGCCGGATCACCGTGCCACCACGTACGTGCTCCGTCGTCGTCGACGGTCTCCACCAGCCGGAGCGCGAACTCGTCGTCGAAGTAGGCCGCCGCGTACCCGGTGTTCGCCAGCAGCCGTCGACGGGTACCGGTGCCCAGGGAGACCAGATCGTAGTCATGGAACCGGGAATCGCGCCCGTTCGTGGCTACGAGCACCGAGTCCGGCTGGCGTGGGCTCAGCCGGACCACACGGGTCTGCGCCCCGACGGGTGGCCCGAGCACGTCCCACTCCCCTGTGTCGACCCGGACCCGGTACAGGGACCAGTTCTCACCGCCCGTGGGATCGGCCACCCCGATACCGACGCCGGGCAGGTGCGTCCAGGTGAAGGCCCGCACCCGCCGGGCCGCGACGGGCAGGCTGGCGGACGGCCGCCGGGCCGTCACGTCGTAGAGCACGAGGCGGTTCCCCGCTGCGCCGCTGGTCAGCCAGGCGACGTACCGGCCGTCGGCGCTCATGGACGGCTGTCCGTTGAGTTCCCCGACGGGGACACCCAGGGCGCCCGGGACGCTCACCGTGCTGCCTGAGGGGATGGAACCACCTCAGCGAACCCCGTCGCCTGAACCGTTTCGACCGCGCCGCGATGGCATGCCTCGACGCAGGCCACCACCCTGTCCAGGTGCGGCTGCGGCGGGACCGACAGCCGGATCCCAGCCGGCCAGCTCTCCGGGAACCCGCGCAGATCGTGCAGCAGTCGTGCCCGGTAACCGGCAGCCGCCAGGGCCTCGGTCACCGGCCCGGCGAGCGGGGTCTCCAGGCAGACGTAGTTGGCCGCGGACGGCCAGACGCGCACACCGGGGATCCGAGCGAGTCCGGCCAGCATCAGGTCGCGGGCGCGCTGCGCGGCGGCGATGCTGTCCCGTACGGCTTCCGGATGCGCCAGCAGGTGGCGCACAGCGTGCTGGGCGATGCCCGAGACGCTGTTGGGCAGCAGCCGCCGGCGGACAGACCCGGAGGGGTCGTCGAAGGCGGAGGACGCGACAAACCCGGCCCGCAGGGTTGCCAGCCCCCATGCTTTGGAGAAGGTCCGCGCGATGTACAGGTTCGGGTACGCGCCGAGCAGCCGCAGCGCGGAGTCCGGGGCGAAGTCGGCGTAGACCTCGTCGAGGATCACCGGGCCGGCTGCCCGGCGCAGCAGGTCCTCGATGTCAGCAAGGTCGAACTGGTAACCAAGGGGGTTGCGCGGCGAGGACAGTGCGATGGTGACGTCGGCGCGGCCGAGGTACGGCTCCAGTGCGGGAAGCAACTCGGCCGGTTCGCGGACCGGCACGCTGTGGTAGGCCCACCCCTCCTGCCGGGCCACCGTGGCGGCGAGGTGGAAGTTCGGTACGACGTCGACGACAGCACCACGGTTCAGCTCACGCAGCAGCACCTCGATAAGCTGTGTCGATCCGGCGCCGACCCGGATCCACGGCGTCGGGACCGTGAAGTGTTCGGCGATCGCCTCGGCTACCCGGCTGGACCAGGTGTCGTCCTTGGTGGTCAGGTCGACCGCTTCCAAGGCCGACAGGACGCCCCGGCTGTGCGCGGTGGGGTCCAGGAACTGGCTACCCGTCCAGGTCAGATCGAACGTCATCCGAATCTCCGTTTCTTGCCACCCAGCGGCGTTATCCGGGCACACCGCTCGTACCGGACGTCCTCCCTCGGTAGCAGCTCGGCCATGACCTCCCGAAGGGCAGGCTCCGGGTCGGCACCGATGCCGTCCGGCATCCACCGCAGCACCGCACCGACCGGCTCCATCCGCACCTGGAAATCCGCCAGGCCTGGAAGGAACCCGAGCCGCCGGGTGAGGGTCTCGGCCAGAATCGGACCAGTGCGGAACCTGACCTCCTGCGGCTCACGCCCCCACAGCCGGGCGAGCCGCTGAATGCCGTCGGCTCTCCCGGGGTCGAGCACCGCCCGGTCGCCGGTGCGGTACCGCGCGAACACCATGTCGCGGTAGATCAGATTCGTCACCAGCAGCTCGCCCTCCCCGGCGGCGGCCACCGAGCCCTCGCCAGTGCGCACCTCGAGGCGGACGTTGTCGCCGAACACCTCGTACTCCGGCTCGTCTGGACGAGTGGCTGCGATCAGCCCGCCCTCCGTGGAAGCGAGAGCGTCGACCAGAGGCGCGCCGAAGTAGCCGGTGAGCCTCGCCCGGTCGTCACTGTGCAGCGGCTCACCGCTCGTCAGCAGCAGCCGGGGTGCCCAGGTCGGGCAGGTGACGCCGGCTTGCAGGAGGGCCAGTCGCAAGTCGAGCAGGTAGGTGGGCTTGCCGTACAGGATGGCTGGCCGGAGCCGGTCGAACAGCGCGGCGAGGTCGGCGGCCGGCGCGGCGAGCTGGACCCGCGCGTACAGGCCATGCCGCAGCTCGGGCAGTGGCCGAACGACCGCCCGACGGGATGGCTTGTTGCTGACGAACGCGACCGCCACCGAACCGGCGTGGAACGTCTCCATCGGCACATCGGCGAGCTCGACGATCTGGTGAAAGAAGTGGTAGTTGACCGCGTACCACGCCGCCTCGTCGAGCCCCACCTCCAGCGGCTCGCCGGTGCTGCCGCTGGAGGTGATGGTGTAGGCAGGTGTCGCCCCTGCCGCCCGGAACTCATCGCCGCGCGCCCGGTACAGCGCGCGGTCGACGACCGGCAACCCGGGGAGCCGTCCGCCCCGGCCGCCGCGGTAGTACGGCACCTTGTCGTGCAGGTGTCCCAGCAGGTCGGCGACCGGATCACCGAGATTCGCCGACCGGTGCGACCAGGCCCGGTGGAGGCGGTCGGTTTCCTGGACCGGATCCAGGCCGGCCCCGGATGTGGCGGTTGTCGTCATGGTGCCGCGCCGCTGTCTGGGGCCGTTGTCGTCCTGCTGTCCATGTGGCTCAAGCCGACGTCGGGCCCGCGCCGACCAGGTGGTTTCCCGCAGGCCCGCCGTCATCGGCCAGCGCCTTCAGCGAGCTGCCCGCCGGGTGGCTCGCGTACAGCTCTTTGGCCAGCTCCAGCTCGGCGTTGTTGGTCAGGTCGAACACCTGCGACAGGTCAGCGATCTCGCCTTCCAGGTGCAGCATCGTGCGCTGCTCGCGCAGGGCCACGCAGAGCTTTTCCATGCTGCGGATCGCTGCCCGAAGGGTCTGGTTAGCCCAGATCGCCACCGAGATTCCGGCCCGCTCGAAGACATCCGCAGGCACCTTCGAATATTTGGTCGGCACGATCACGACCGGGACCCGTCCGTCCCACGAGGCCATGAAGCTGACGATCTCGTCAGGTGAGGTCATCTTGGAGTGGATCAAAATGGCGTCGGCGCCCGCCTCGGCGTAACCGCCACACCGGTCGGTGGCCTCGGTCATCGACCGGCCGGCGACCAGCGCCTCACATCGGGCGACCAGGAAGACCTCGTCCCCGACCGTGTCCTTGGCTGCCTTGATCCGGCCACCGAACTCGTGCGGGTCGGCCAGTTGCTGTCCCGCACCTATGAACGAGTTGGTTTTCGGGAACAGCTTGTCCTCGATGCATCCGCCGCCCACATCCGCCCGTTGCAGCCTGCGCATCACCAGCCGGACGTTGTTGAAGTCACCGTATCCGGTGTCCAGATCGACAAGTGCCGGCACCGAGACCCGGTCCGCCACAAGCTCGGTGCGCTCCATGACCTGGGTCCACGAGAGCTCGTTGGAGTCACGGAGGCCGCTGGAGGCCGAGAGCCCGAGCCCCGAGACCCATACACCGGGAAAGCCACAATCCTGCGCAATCTGCGCCGACAGGGCGTCGTGCGCTCCCATCAGAAAGTCCAGCGAGGGACGCTGGAACAGGTCGGCGAGGCTCTTGGCCTTGCTCATGGTTCTCCTCACGATCACGTCGTCCGTGGAGTTTCGAGCGTCGACGGTGACGCGAAGGCACGTGTTGCTGCGGCGCGGACATGTGCAATGGGGACAGTCATGGACGTCCACCATCGGTGTCCATAAAGGACGCTGCGCAGCGCTTGCTCAGCCTGCCACGCCGCATCGGGCTTTGTATACGCTAGGTCGCTGCTCGTTGCAGTCGCATCAACCTGCCAGTTGGCTGGAATACACCACTGGGTCTGTCTAATTAGTACGAATGACTATCACAATCGTCGATCTGGAGCCTGATGACGGTGTTCAAGCACGTGCTCGTCGTAGCCGGCGCTCGGGATGTCACGCCGGTGCTACGTCGCCTCAACCCCGCCGTCAGCATCACCACCCTCGTCGCGACGCAGCGACTGGCAAAGGTCCGCCACCCGACGGAGTGTGCGCGGGTACTCGCTCTCGACGAGGCCGCTGACCCGCAGGAGTGGGTGGCCGTCGCGCAGCACGTGCACCGACGGCAGCCGATCGAGGCGGTCGGGGCGTTCGGCGAGTTCGACCAGGACCACGCGGCGGCCATCGCGTCGGCCCTGAACCTGCCGTTTCATCGCGAAGAGGTCATCGCGGCCGTGTACGACAAGGTGGCGATGCGCCGCCGGCTCAGCGCCGCGGGCGTCGAGGAGGTGCCCTCGACGACCGTCTCCACGGTCGGAGAACTGCGCCGCTTCGCCGACGACCACGGGCTCCCCGTGATCCTCAAGCCCCAGTGCGGCACAGGCAGCCTCGGCATCGTCAGGGTCGATGATCTCACTGACCTCGATCAAGGGCTGGATCGTGCGGTCCACTCGGCACCGCCCGGGTCCCCGGTGGTGGTCGAGCCGTTCCTCACTGGCGCCGAGGTGAGCGTCGAGGCTTTCTCGGAGCGAGGTGAGCACCGGATCGTCGGCATCACCCACAAGATCAAAGACGACAACTTCGTCGAACTCGGGCATGTGGTCCGCGAGCCTGGCCCCGACGACAGCCACGTGGTCGCCTACGTGCGGCAGGTCCTGAACGCCATGGGAATCACCCAGGGCCCCACGCACACGGAGTTGATCCTCACCGGCGGAGGACCCCGCGTCGTGGAGACCCACACACGGGCCGGTGGCGACCAGATCCCTGCCCTGTTAGCTGCGGCGGCCGGCATCGACCTGGTGGAGCTGGCCGTCCGACAGGTGCTGGGTGAACGCGTACTCCCGCGCCTCGACGCGTTACTCGTCGCACCCGACCGGCCGCGCCGGGTCGGTGCCATCCGGTATCTGGTTCCGCCACGGTCGGGTCGGCTCGTCTCGGTGGAGCACACCGGGCACGCCGTGTCGCTGCCCTTTGTCACCGGGTGTGCGCTCCTCAAGGATCCGGGCGACGAGTTGATCACCCCCATCCGGGACTCCGTCGATCGGGTCGGCTATTGCACCAGCGTGGCGGACGACAGCGAGACGGCCGAGGAGGCCGCCCGACGGGCGATCGACACGCTCACCGTCACGGTCGGAGCGACCTGAGCGCCCCTTTCGACTTCACCTCACCGCTCACGGTGGCCGACGTCGGGTCAGGCGTCTGACCTCGGTAAGCTCCTACGGTGGCGAGTGCCCCGATGGGTCCGCCGTCGGGCAGGTGACAGGAGGCGGTCGAGTGGTGTTCGCCGGGGCGCACGTTCTTACCGTGGAGCAGTTCGAGCTGGCCCATATCCAGCGGCTCTTCGAGGTGACGGACCGGATGCTGCCGTACGCGCGACGGGAGCGGTCGACGCGGGTGCTCGAGGGAGCGGTGCTCGGTAACCTGTTCTTCGAGCCGAGTACCCGGTCGCGGTTGAGCTTCGGGGCGGCCTTCAACCGTCTTGGCGGATACGTCCGCGAGACCACGGGGTTCGCCTTCTCCTCGATGGCCAAAGGCGAGTCGGTCTACGACACCAGCCGCGTGGTCAGCGGATACATGGACATTCTCGTCGTACGGCACCCGGAGGAGGGTGCGGTGGCGGAGTTCGCCGCCGCAATCAACGTCCCCGTGATCAATGGTGGCGACGGACCGGGCGAACACCCCACCCAGGCGCTACTCGACCTGTACACGCTGTGCCGCGAGCGGGGACTACATCCAGGCGGGTTGGGCGGGATGCGGATCGCGGTGGTGGGCGACCTCCGCTACGGACGGACGGTGCACAGCCTCACCAAGCTGCTGGCGTTGGAGAGCGGGCTGACGTTCGTCTGCGTCGCGCCAGAGGAACTACAGATCCCGGACGAACTGGTGCTCAAGCTACGGCAGCAGGGACACACCGTCGAATTGACCGACAACCTGGCCGAAGGCATCCGCGACGTGGACGTCATCTACGCCACGCGGGTGCAGCAGGAGCGTCTGCCGCAGGGCAGCACCGTCGCTGCCAACGGGGACCGCTTCAGGATCGACGCCGCCTTGTACGACAAGGTGTGCCGGCCCGGCACCGTGCTGATGCACCCACTCCCGCGCGACAGCCGCGGTGGGGCCAGCGAACTCGCCGACGACCTCAACAGCCGTCCCGAGCTCGCGATTTTCCGGCAGACCGACAACGGCATCCCGGTCCGGATGGCCCTGTTCGCGCTCGTTCTCGACGTCGCCGACCAGGTCGCCGACACCGACCGTGAGGCCCGCTGGTACCGACCGGAGCGCTTCGGCGTACTCGATACCCGCGACATCCTCTCCTGAGCGACACGGCCGACGCCCCGGCACGGCACCCGGAGTGACCCGGTGCCGGGGCACGGCCTGCCACCTGTCACAGGGCTGTCTGGAAGCCGCCGTCGGGCACGGTCGGTACGGTCACGACCAACCGACACGCGGCGACGGCCGTGTACGCGCGACGCAGCGCCTCGTCGGCGGTCCCGCCTTCGGCACGGGCCCACACCACCCGGGAGTGCGAGTCTCCGAGCGGCACCACCCGATCGCCGGGGTGGGCCTCCACCGTCAGCGTCACTGACGGACCTGCCGCGCGGGCCTCGTCGAGCCCCTCCCACCGATCCACCTCGCCCGCACAGGGCGCCGTGCCGAACCAGATCGCCTGCGGACGAACAGGTGTCGCCGCCAGCGTACGGCGAACCTCAGGTAGGACCCGCTCGCCGAATGTCTGCCGCACCACGCACCCGATGAGGTCCACCCCGGTCGCGTCATGCACCAGGTAGGGGATCTCGTCTCCGGCGACCCGAAGGTGGGTTTCTATGGTGCGAGGCCCGTCGGGTGTGAGCACGAACTCGGTGTGACAGGTCCCGTCGCGTACGCCGAGCGCGTCGAGTACCTCGCTGGTGTGCGCCGCAAGTCCGGCGCGGGCGGCGTCGTCGATCACAGCCGGCACCACGTGCCCCAACTCGACGAAGGTTGCCGGGTCGGAGTATTTCCCGGTGTATGCCACGACGACGTGTTCGCCGTCTTCGGACAGCGACTCGACGCTCACCTGCGGCCCGGTCAGATACTCCTCCAGAAGCACCTCGGGTGAGTGGCGTCGGCCGGTGTGCTCCGTGGCCACGCAGCGCTGGTAGGCCGCCGCCGCCTCCCGATGACTACGGACCAGCGCCACCCCGGCGCTCGCCGTACCGTCGACGGGTTTGAGGACCCAGGTGCCCGGATTCGCGCGCACCCACTCGACGACGGCCGCCTCGTTGTCGAGCCGGACGGCCACGACCTTCTCCACGCCCGCGTCGGCGAGGACCCGCCGCATCAGGTGCTTGTCGTGCACAGCCGCCACCGTCTCGGCAGTGTGCGTGGACAGCCCCAGAGCGCTGCCGACCACCGCCAGCCGAATCTGGTCACGCTCGCCGAAGGATGCGATGCGGGTAACGGGGGAGGCCCCGTGAACCTGCTGCGCCGCCACGATCCACTCCTCGTCGGAGGCGTCCGCACGCAACCCGATGACACGCTCGTGCTCGTCGACGTCACGCAGCTTCGGCAGCAGAGGGAGCTGGCACAGCACCGACGTACGACTGCCAGCTCCATGCCGCCGCAGCAACTGGGGAATCTCCCGGCCGCCGCCGACGATCAGCACGTGTTCGGTGCCCGACATCGTCTCTCCTTCAGGTCTGCTCCGACGTCGACCCAACCGTCGGTGCACTGGCGCCGGCGACGGGTGTCGGGGCTGGAACGGGGATGCTGGGCGGCCGCGACCGGAAGCGCCGCGGGGTGTCCGAACGACGTGCCAGGCGGGTCTGGTTCTTGTCCGGGTCGCGTGCCCCGGCCAGCAGCGCACCCGCTCCGGCCGCGAACGCGGCGGCCAGGCCCAGCCACCCCAGCGGGCCCCGCAGTACCAGCCCGGTCATGACCGGCGGCCCGAACACCATCTGCGCCGACACGCCGACGTTGAACAGACCGAGGTACCTTCCGGCGAAACGGTCCGGGGCCAACTGGTGCGCCAGTTCGAATGCGCCCACCGTGTGCAGATTCTCCCCGGCGGTAAGCAGAACCACCGCCGCCGCGACCAGGAGGATAGCCACCAGCTGCGGCGCTGGCTCGGACGCAGCGAAGAGCGCGCACGCTCCCAACAGTGGCACCGTCGCTAGCAGTAGCATCCGCCGGGCCGCCGTGACGCCATCGGACCAGCGGGTCAGCGGCACCTGCACGGCGACGGTGAGCACGGTGTTCAGTGCCAGCAGGGGGCCGACCAAGCCGTGCGGCAGCGACGTGCGGGTGATCACCCAGAGTGGGAGGAGGGTGAAAAGTACCGAGTCGTGCAGCAGGAGGATCGCGTTTCCGGCCGTGAGAAGCACGTACGCGCGATTACGCAGCGGTGATGCTGGGCCGCCGAGCACGGGTGGTGGACCGGCCCCGTGGGCGGCGCTCGGGGAAGCGGTCAAGTCCGGCACCGCCTGCTGTACCGGGGCAGGCGCGGCGGTGGCCATTCCAGCGCGTCGACGACGTTCGATCGTGCGTACCGTGGTCAGCAGCACCAGGTACGAGGCGGCGTTTACCGCGAAGCCGGCCAGGAATGCCCCTCGGCCGCCAATCGCGATGAGGCCACCGGCACCCACCAGACCTACGCTCAGTCCGATGTTCTTCACCGTCCGTAGGGCTGCCATCGATTCGGAGCGGTTGCTTCCGGCGGCGAGGCACACGACGTAGGTCTGTTGCACCGTGCCGCTGGCTCGATCGAGCATCGTGCAGAGGCACGCGATGACCGCGTACTGCACCAGCGAGTCGACGAACAGGAAGCCGGTGTAGCAGGCCGCCCGGGTGACCAGCAGCCCACTCCAGACAGGGGCCGCGCCAAACCGGTCAGCCAGGTGGCCGGCGGGGAAGGGTGACACCAGCCCGAACACGCTGGCCGCCCCTACCACCAGGCCAACCTGCACGGCCGGAACGTGCAGCTCCGTCACCACGAAGACCGGAAGAAGAGCAAGGAAGAGCCCGCTACCGATCGAGTCCACGAGTGCGGCGATGGCCAGCGTACGGATCTGTGGCTCTCGCGGCACGTAGCGGCGCAGGAACCTCACTGCGGACGTTCCGCCGGTGTCACCGGCCAGCCGGCAGGAACCTCCATGCCCTGATCTCCTTACCGTTCGCATGTGCTCAGCAGTCACCATCCGGCACGGCCGATTGGGCCGGCGTGGGACCGCGGCGGGCAACATCGAAGTCCGTCAGCTGAAGAACCTCACCATGCTAACGGCTGAGGGTGACTGTGGACAGTGCGCACGTGCTCACCGTCGGCTCTGCAGTTGTGACCTGACGGCCGCCATCAGAGCGAAGTCGAGGAGCTTCCGAGCGGTCCTGTCGGTAGTCCAACGTCGCGGCCGCGCGGAACTCTTCGCAGCCCCCACATACTCGCAGCGCTGTCCTCTCAGTAGACGAACGGCCAGCCGGCGGTGTCGTAGCCGATGAGGTTGATGCCGAGCAGCGAAGTGCCGTTGTTCGCGTAGTAGTGGTAGACGAGCACGTCGGCGTCGCTGTCCACCATGACGGCCTGGTGACCGGGGCCGTGGATGCTGCCGTGGCTGGCAAGCACCTGGGTCGCGCCGCCCGCGTTCATCGGGGTGCCGTTGCGGTCGACGTACGGGCCGGTGACGCTTGTCGACCTGCCGACCATGACCCGGTACGTGCTGGAGGCGCCCTGGCAGCACCTGTCGAAGGACACCCACTGGTAGTAGTAGGAGCCGCGCTTGACGATCACCGGCGCCTCGATGGCGCCGCCGCCACGGCCGGAGATGCTGTGGATCGTGCTGTCGGCGCGCTTACCGGTCGTCGGGTTGAGCGCGATCAGTTTGATGCCGGACCAGAACGAGCCGAAGCTCAGCCACCATCGGCCGTCGGAGTCGACGAACAGGTTCGGGTCGATGGCGTTGAAGTTGTCCGAGGTACGGGTCTCGATCACCAGGCCCTGGTTGGTCCAACTGCCGGACTCACCTGTGGTGCTTGTCGCCAGGAAGATCGCCGACCGGTTGGACCCGAAGGTGGAGGCCGAGTAGTACATCCAGTACCGGCCGTCGCGGTAGGTGAGGTCCGGTGCCCACAGGTTGCGGCTGCCTCCGGTGTACGCAGTGGTCCACGGGGCACCGCCGGGGAACGCGCTGCCGGCATTGCGGAACGCGGTCCGGTCGGTGGAGGTCTTCAGGGCGATGTTGTCGCCGGTATGCGCCAGCAGATAGCCGCCGGTGGGCCGGCGCACAATCGTCGGGTCGTGCACGCCGACGTTGCCCGTCACCACTCCCGGGTTGGGGTAGGCGGCCGGTGGGACGGTCGGGGTGGCGGCGGCCAGAGGGACCGCGGCACCGGGCGGCGCGGCGTCCGACGGGCGCGCGGTCACCACCGCGCCGCCGGCCGCGACCACCGCGATAGCTGCGACCAGCACGGCGAGGCGGCTGCCAAGCCGGGGTACGGGGAGAGCTGACGGGATCATGGCAGCCCCTTCGGAGAGGAAAGGTGACCCAATCACCATACGTCGATCCTCGTCGATGTGTACGCCTATGTGTGTGCCCGGCTCCAACCTGGGTAGCGAATAGGGGTAGCCGTGACCCAAGGAGGGATCGAGATGACCGACCCCAGATATGCACCCATCGGGCTGGCCGCGCCTGAACGACTGATCGACGACGCCGGCCACGAGGCTGGCGGGACCGTCGTCGGAGCGGACGACGCTGCGGCCGACGCCGCCCGAGCCGGAGCGGACGTGGACCTGTCCCGCGCCCACCGCGACAACGACGGCACCCCGGTCGGTGCGGCGGACGCCGAGGCGGACCGCCGCCGAGCAGCCGACGAGCTCTGACCCCGGCTCAACCCCAAGCAGCCGAACGGGTGGTGAGCGCACTGCTCACCACCCGTCCACGTGTGTCACACGCCCCCGCACTTGATCGTGCACGGAGTTCGGCCGTCTCCTACCTGTTCCGGCTACCGGCCACTATCCCCAGTAGCACTTGACCGACTTGCAGTCCGGCGTGCAGTAACAAATCTTTCCCATGCTGCGCCACCAGGAATTGGCCTCGCAAAGGCAGTTGTACGCGGAGGCCGAGGCGGTCGGAACAAGACGCGAAAGCGCCTTGTATCCGATGTTCTCGATCATACGGATCATGGTTCACCCCTTCACAGCTCAAGCGTTCCTGGCGGTGCCCTGCGAACTACGGACCGCCTTCGACTCGATGCCGCAAAGCTTGGCAACACATCCTTGCCATCGCCCTTCCGTCCGCTTTCCACCTGTGGACAGGACGGACGGTAGAGGTTCACCTTCCCGCCGGCGTTGTCAACGCCGGCCGTACCCCTTGTGCTTGGAGCGGCCCGTGAATCTGCCGCCACCCCGTACCAGCGCGACAGGCCGGCGCCGGGTACGCCGAGGAAACCACCGGCGGAACGGAACGCGTGACAGCAGCAGCGGAACCGCAAGGACCAGGATCCCGAACCCCGCGGCCCCCAGCACTCCCTGCACGCGACCGCGATGCCCGCTGAGCTGGCCGAAATCCGTGACGAAGTCCCCAGGGTCGGCGGGGTTCACCCAGATCGACACCTCGTCTCCGGCTGACCGGCACACCTCGACGCAGCCGACCTCCTGCTCGTACGTCCGGCCGGACAGGTCGTACCGGAAATACATTGTGGTGGACGGGCTCTCCCGATTGCCGCCTTCCTTCGTCACGCGGTCGTCGACGACCGCCCGCGCCGGCACGCCCCTCGTCCTCAGCTCGGCTGCCCAGTCGTCCAGCTCGAACTGGGTGTGGAACGGCAGCCACAGCAATGCGCCTCCGGCCACCACCAGCAACACGCAACCGAGGTTCGCCCAGACCGACGAGCGTCGTCGCCACATGTTCACGCACGCATCATGGCGCTACCAAACAACAAACCGGTCCATGGGTACGACTGTTGCCGCCCTCGGCCGCCCGGGCGCGGATCGACAAGAGCGCTCAGGCCATGTTGCGGTAGCCGACGCTGGTGATCCTTTGGGCCGCCTCGTCGTAGAACTTCGGATCACTCGGGGCGAACGTGCCCAGGCCGTCGACGTACCTGTTGACCATGCAGAAGGCCGCCGCGATCAGCACCGTGTCGTGGATCTCCTCGTCGGTGGCGCCCTCGGTGCGGGCCGCCTCGACCAACTCGGGGGTGACCTCGCGGCCGCTGCGCTGCACGGCCCCGGCGATGTGCAGCAGAGCGCACAGTTTCGCGCCGACCGGGGCAGTGTCCACATCGGCGCGTACCTGGTCGACAACCGTCATGCCCTCGTCGAGCAGGGCCGCCGCGAATGCCGAGTGCGCCGAGCAGCAGTAGGTGCACTCGTTGCGACCGGAGACGTACGCGGCGATCAACTCCCGATCAGCCGTCGGCAGACTCAGCGGCCCACGCAGCAGGGTTTCGGCCAGCTCCATCATCGGCTTCCCGGTCACCGGCCGGTACTTCATCAGGCCCCGGACCCCGGGAAACTCGGTCTCGTCCACGCCCAGGTCGATGTGTGCCATTGCCTGCAACTCCGGGTTCTGCTCGTAGGTGGGCAGGGCTCGGTGCGGTGACGCCGGGATCGTCGTCGTCAGACGACCTGGCGGTAACCGATGTTGACGATGCGGTCGGACGCTTGCGCGTACCACAGCGGGTCGGCCGCCGGCTGCGTGCCGAGGCCGTCGACGTACCTGTTGAACATGCAAAAGGCCGCCGCGATGAGCACCGTGTCGTGGATCTCCAGATCCGTGGCGCCCTCGGCACGGGCCGCCGCGACCATTTCGGAGGTGACCTCCCGGCCACTGACCTGGACGGCACCGGCGATGCGCAGCAGTGCGCGCAGTTTCGCGGAGATCGGGGCGCTGTCCGGATCGGCGCGCACCTGGTCGACAAGGGTCATGCCCTCGTCGAGCTGCGCCGCCGCGTACGCCGAGTGCGCCGAGCAGCAGTAGGTGCACTCGTTGCGACCGGAGACGTACGCGGCGATCAACTCCCGCTCCCCCGGTGAGAGGGGGTGCGGCCCGCGTAGCAGCACCTCAACCAGCTCAAGCAACGGTCCGCCGGTCTCGGGCCGGAAGCGCAGGGGGCCACGGATGCCGGGGAGTTCGGTCTCGTCCACCCCTAGATCGATGTGTGCGATGGGGTCACCCTCCGGGAACGTCGAAGCTGGACTGTGATCGAACTTAGTGGATCTATCACTGCACCTCAATAGTGTTCGTGCGGTGACTCTCCGCTGAGGCGCCGGAGGTAGTCAGGGCCGAAGTCGGCTGAACCGATTCCGAGTGAGGTCCGTGTGGATGCCGAACGGCTTCCGGACGTACTGGAAGCGGAGAGAACCTGGGAGATCCCGAAAATGATGCGCAAGCACCTGGTGCCCCTCGTCGCCGTCATGGCGGCCGGCACGGTGGCGTTGTCGGCGTGCAGTTCGACCCCCGAGGCGCCTGCCCCGGCGAGGGCGTCCGCACCGGCCGGTGGCGAGGCCACGGCACCCGCGAACGACGCTGTGGGCGGCGACCTCGCGCTGCTCTCCGGCACCGCGAAGTCGAACAACTCGGCAGCCAACACCGGTGACTGGGCGGTGCCGAACGGCGGTGTCGCGGCGGGCGCGGCCCGGCAGTCGGCGCAACGGTGGGTCCAGTTGACAGCGAGCCGGGCAGGCGACCTCAACCCGGTGGTCGTCAACGGTGCGGGACTGACGCTCTACCGCTTCGACAAGGACAGCAACAACCCGCCCACCTCGACCTGCAACGGCGAGTGTGCCCAGACCTGGCCGCCGGTCACGGTGGCACCGGGCGGCAAGATCTTCATCGCGGGGATCAAGAAGTCAAAGGTCGGTACGGTCCGGCGCGCCGACGGCACGCGGCAGGTCACCATCGGCGGATGGCCGGTGTACCGCTTCGCCAAGGACACCAAGCGTGGGGACACCCTCGGTCAGGGCGTCGGAGGCACCTGGTTCGGCGTAACCCCGGCCGGTGGCAAGGCCGGCGCGCCGGAGGGCGGTCAGGAAACCCCGGGCACCGGTAACGGAACCGCTCCGCCCGCCACCAGCGCCGTCTTCTTCGACGAGGCCAACTTCAGCGACAACGGCGCCTCGCAGGGCGTGGCCGGCAACGGGTGCCAGAACCTGGCCCGTCCGGGCGTTGCCTCCTCCGTCGCGGCCCTCGGCTCGCTGAAGATCTGGGCGGGTCGCGACTGCACGGGCCGGTCCCAGGTCATCGACGGGGACGTCGCCGACCTGGCGACGATCGGCTTCGACGAGGCCGTCGTCTCGGTCCGCTTCAACTGACCGACGGTCCCAGCTCGACAAACGGGTGTGCCCCCCGGCTCCTTGCCGGGGGGCACACCCGTTTTCGTACCGGTCGAGCCGTGGCCGGCATGCGCCCTGTCGACCTTTGCCGATCGAGGTGCCGTGCCCGCGCCTCGCCGCCGCGAGGGCGACGAAAGATGAGGTCTCACAACATGGGCGCAGAGCCGATGGGCCGGGCGCTGGGCCACGGCACGGGTCCGCCCGGCTACAGCTTCGCGACGGCGTACGTCTTGCCGTCGGTGTTCTCCACACGCACACCGTCGACCTGGGCGGGGTCGATCAGGGCGCTGCCATCGAGCGTGGTGCCCCCGGCCGCCCCGTCTTCGGACACCAGCCAACTGCCCGCCACCACCGTACTTCCGTCCTTGCCGAGGACCAGCAACCGGCAGCGTTCCCCCTGCGGGATCCCGGACACCGCAGCGTTGACACGCACCCAGCCAGCCGCCGGGACCACCGCGACGGTGAGTCGGGCACCCGTGCCCTGGTCGGTCGTGCTGGCGTACCGGGTGGCGGGGTTGGCGGCGGACACCGCTGTCGACGGGGCGGGCGGGGTCGGCAGCGCACGCGTGTCAGGCGCGTCACCGGTGCTGCGGCCGAGCAGGACGCCGCCAGCGGTCGCGGCGGCGAGAGCCACCACAGCGGCGGCGCTCAGGAGCATCCCGCGGCGCTGGCGATGCCCGGCCGATTCGCTGCGCACCTGGCGCAGGGTCCGCTGCAACAGCAGGTCGCCGCCCTCCGGCGGGCCGTCGAGCAACATCGCCTCGGGTACGGCTTCGAGCGCGGTCTGCCACTCCTTGAGGGACTCGACCTCGGTGCGGCACTCCGCGCAGCCCGCCAGGTGCTCCTCCGCCTGCCGGAGCTGCTCGGGGTCGAGCTCGCCCGTCAGGTAGCCGCCGATGTCCACGTGGTCACCGGCCGGCATCAAGCTGTCCGATTTCATGAGGCAGACCGTTCCACCCCGGTCGAGCGTCCCGCGCTGTCGCGTAACGCACGGAGTGCGTAGTAGGAGCGTGACTTGACCGTGCCTGGCGGGATACCCAGCGCCTTCGCGGCTTCCGCGACTGTACTCCCGAGTAGGTATACCTGCTCAAGGACCTCGCGGTGCTCCTGCGAGAGGCGGTTGAGAGCGTCCACCACCACCATCGAATTGACCACCTGGTCGGCGTGGTCCCGCTCGACCGCGACGTCTGTCGGGCTCTCCGGCACCTCCGGCGGCCGCGCCTTCCGGGCGCGCACGGAGTCGGTGAAGAGGTTACGAACAACGGTGAGCAGCCACCCCCGTACCGACCCCTTGCCGTTGACCAGGCTGTCCGGGTGGCGCCAGGCTCGCACCAGCGCTTCCTGGACGATGTCTTCCGCGGCAGCACGGTCGCGGGTCAACTGCGTCGCGTACGCGAGCATCGCCCGGCCGTGCTCTTCGTAGAGCGTTCGGACCAACGCCTCGTCCGCTACTTCCCGTTGGCGAACGGGTCTCAGCCCCGCCATTCTTACCGTCCTCTGCTGACCCCGCGCTGGCGTGGCCACCGGCGCATCCGGGTCACCAGGATGCCTGCCGTACTTGCGAAAACCGGCAGCCCGGAGCGCATGTGTTTCTATGCTCACCTGGGTGAACTTTCGCCGTTTTGGCCGATCGGTGCGGCGGCCTTGCCTCCGTCCGGAGCGACGACGAACCAGAGCCCGTCGGCACCCTGTCCGGAGATCTGGCCGGGCACCCGGTCGTCCACGAAGCGGTAGGCCGGCCACCCGCCCACCGTCACCTGCTGGGTTCCATCGGGACGGGCCGCTGCGCCGAGCCGGGACGGGTCAAGATCCTTGAACTTCACCTTTTCGTTCACCAGCACCGGCAGCCACCGGGTCAGGCAACTCTCCGTGCAGTTCGACTGCGAGGGTGCGGCGTTGTCCCGGTCGAACCGGTAGAGCGTGAAGCCCTGCCCGTCGAGAACCACAGGGCCGAGTTCCGGGTGTTCGCCGAGCTGCACCGACGCCGGCCAGTAACCCCCGTCCCGGCTGCGCTGCCCCAGGTCGTCCGGCGCGGCGGACCCCTGCGAGCTCTGCGCCGCGTTTGGCTGCGGCCCCGGCCCGCCGGCCTCCGGCTGCGGTGCGCCGACCGGGTCGGTGACAGTGGTGGTGCACCCGGAGGCCAGGAGCGCGAGCGTCAGCGCGAGGGAACCGGCCAGGGTACGGGGGGTGAGTGCCATCATCGTCACACCAATCGATCGACGTGTCCGGGCGGGGAAGACGGGTCAGCGGCGCAGGTTCGGGACGAGCCGACCACTCGGTGCCGGGCTGTCGAGGTCGAGCCCCAGCACACCGACGTCGAGCGTCCCGTCGGCATCGACCTCGAACCGCCAGGCGGCGTTCGGTACGTCGCCGACGACCACTACCGCCGCCGTACCGACCGAGGCGGCCGCAAGCGCGCCGAGCTGCTCCAGCTCCGCCTGCGGAAGCGTGGTGGTGACAAGCACCAGGTGGTCGTGCAGCACGTCGGGCTGACCGGTCGCGCCGTCACCGGGCGACGTCAGGACCGAACGCGCGTCGGGAACGACCCGTACCTGCTCCGATGGCGGCCACATGGGCGACGGCGGGCCTACCACACTGACCGTGAGGGACGCGGCTGCGGCGTGCCAGCCGATCTCGTCGAGGAAGGCTCGGGCTGTGCGCATGGCAGCTACCGGATCCCCGGTGAGCGCGACGATTCCCGGCGCGCGGCCCAGGTTGACCACTGCCAACTCGCCCTCGACCGTGCCGACGGTGGCCAGCAGCGGCAACCCGTCGCCCGCGTCGACGCTCTCGTCGAACTGCCAGCTCGGCGCCTCCCAGATCGCACCCTGCTCCCGCGCCCGCCACGGAGGCGGCGCGTCCGGCAGCGCGGGTGCCAGCCGCAGTGAGACCTGCTCCGGACCGATCAGCGCCGCGTACACCTTGGCCTGGGCGGCCTGCGCGGTGAGCTGCCGCAGGGCGCGGTCCAGAACCTGCCGTGAGCCCGGGGTCGGGGCCGGTCGCGCCGCCACGGCCGCGCGGCGTCGCCGGACCAGCATGATCAGCATCGGCACGGCGAGCGTCAGCAGCACCGTGCCGACACCGACCAAGGTGGCTGTGACCGGTCGGAGCCCCAGCATCCCGCCGCCGTCCGCCACCGGCGGTGGTCGGTCGACAGGTGGTGCCTCGGGCTGCCCTTCGTTTGGCCTGGCCGCCGGCGGCGTGCCGACCCGGATCTCACCGGAGGTCGCGCCCTCGGGCAGGACGAACACCCAGCCGGCGCGGATCGGCTGAGCCGGGTCCGTGAGCGCGCCGCCGTCCGGCTGGATACGCCCCTGGTTGAGCTCCAAAATCTCCGGCCAGCGCTGACTGTCGCCGAGCACCCGGTCGGCGACCCCGGGCAGCGTCAGGTCGCTCACCGCGCCTGGTTCTCCAGGCACCACCCAGTACGGCGCCGACGGCTCGACGGCGCTCGCCGTGCCTACACTCAGCGGCAGGAGCAGGAACACAGCAGCGACGGCCAGCAACCCGCCCCCCGCCGTGCGCGACGCACAGGCAAAGGCGGTACGGAGCAGCCGCCGCACGAATACCCCGCTCACGGCGAAGCCGTAACTCGCACTGATGAGCCGCAGGCGTGGATTCGGCCGAGCCGAACACGCACTCGGAACCGACGGGTTCATCTCGGCCCCGGATCCGTAGAAAGCTCCGCGCCCGCCCAGGATTCGCCGGGCTCGTTCGCTCCGACGACGGCCTCGCGCAGCACGTTGGCGAACAGCCGCATCGAGGCGGAACCGCCCGGGTTGAGCAGCACGTCGACGTCCTCGGGTAGCAGCTCCACCAACTCGGCGCTACTGACCCGCAGCCAGCCTGGTGCTGACACCCGAAGCTGGTCCGCCGCCCCCGTGGTGACCCACACACACGGCACCCCGTCGGGAGCGGGGGCCACGATGACGCGTTCCTCGTCGTCGACCGCGACCTCGACCAGGCTGTCACGTATCGCGAGCACCACAATGCTCGGCTCGGCACGCCCTGCCACGACCAGCTTCGCCGCCGCATCGACAGGTCCGGTCGGCGCGTCCTCGCCGACGGGCAGATAGAGCGGGTTGGGCTCGAAGGCCTCAACCGTTCCCTCGTCGTTGACGAGCCAACCGCCGACGATCGACTCCACCGGCGGTACCGCCCGGGACCGGTCGTCAGCCTCCGGTGGCGGCGACCAGTCACTGTCCAGCAGCAGCATCCAGTTACGCTCAAAACCAGTTTCGTCCTGTTTGCTCACCTGGCCGCCCCCTTGAAAGAACCGCTCGGCTTTAATTCGACGAATGCGCCCATGGACGATCCTTCCTTCTGTCCTGTCTACTGTTCATTAGCTCTGTCCGCAGACGCTTACCGGCTGAAGTCGGGCAGTTGCTCGCCCAAGTCCAAGTCGGGAAGCCGCGGAGGGGGCAGGTCAGCTGGAGAGACCAGCGGGCGGAACTTTCCGCTGTTGGAGACCGCAATGGTGGCGAAATCCCCGCTCATGACGTTGGGATTGAGTGTGTTGCCGAAATCATTTGCGCGAGTGGTCCACACGGTGTCGGTCGCGGCGTAGATCTGCCGATCATTGCCGAGGTCACGCATCACCCGGCTGAACTCTGGGGCGGCGCTGCCATCCGGCGCAGCGAATTTGCAGGCGATCATGGTGATTGAACTGCCGGGGTTAGCCCCGGTCGCGCTCTGGAACACCGTGTTGTGGTGTAGCACCTTGGCGAATTCCCCACCCGGTACGTTGACCACCTTGCCGTTGCTCAGCTGCAGCCCAACGTCCTTCGGACCGCTGTGCGCCATGACAAGAATTGGGTCGTTCGCTTCCCCGTCCCAGGGCGCGCGACGAAGCTGATCGAACTCGAATTCCGGCGCTGGCCCGTTGCGCGACTTACCCGCCGCCTCAGCTGGCATGAGGCCAGGCGCGCTCTTGAAAACTTTTCGACCGTCGGGGGCCAGGTCCGGGCCCTCGTATCGGCCGGTGGCGAGGTTGGTCCCGATGGCCGCCCACTCTTTGCGGCTCTGCCTGTCGCGGTCGCTCAACGGAAAACTCACACCGACTTGCCGGCCGTGAGCGTCGAGAACCGGGTCGGCCCGGACCTCCTTGAGGTCGAAAGTCGTCCTGATGCCCCAACTGTTCTTGCCGACGATGGTGCTCTCGTTCACCGGGGGTCGGGGTCTCAACCGTGCCGACACAACGTTGCTTAGGTCGTTCAGGTTCTGCCCGACGGACACGAATGCACCCTTGATCATCTTCCCTGGGCCATAGCTCGTCGCGTCGGGGCTTTTCGTGTTGGTGAGTTGTCTGGTGCCAGCCTTGACGCCGTCTTTGATCGTGCCCTTGGCGGCGAACTTCATGACCCGTGAGGCGATGCGGCCGCCCGGGACCAGGCCGAGGGCCAGACCGCCAGCGGCCAACCCGATCGCGGCAGGGTCCCCGGACAGCGCCGTGGCGGCGAGGTCGATCGCGCCGGAGAGCATCCCGATTGCCGCGCCGAGTGGCGGGAAGATGAACGACGCGATCGTCGCGATCACGTCCAGGATTGTGGTGATCCACTCGATGACGGTGCTGCGGAGGAAGTCGATGAACGCCTCGAACGCCTCGACGATCTTCTCCCAGAGCGACCGCTGCGGAGCGTCCTTCGCCAACTGCCGCAACGTCTCGGCTGCCGTCCGAGCCGCCTGGTCGCGCAGCGCGGTGGCCTGACCCAGCAACGCCTTCGCCTGGTCGATGGCCTGCTGAGCGTCGTCGGCGCGGTTCTGCGCAGCGGTGGCCTCGTCGGTCGCCTCGTCCCTGGCGACCTGGCCCGCCTCCGGATCCGCACCGAGCCCGGTGAGCGCCGCCTGCGCCGAGACCAGTGCCGCCTGCGCCGCGCCCTGGTCACCGGCGGCCTGCCGCGCCTGCTCCAGGGCACGCAGCGACATCGTCTGCGCCTCCTCAAGGGACGGCAGATACCTCAGGTACGTCTCCGCGGCGGTGGAGTAGGAATGCGCCATCCGGTCCAGCCGACCCGGCAGTTGCCCGACCAGATCCTTGAACGCCTCCATCGCCTTGCCCTGGCCCACGTCGATCCGGCCGCCGGAGGCCAGCAGGTCGTGCGCCTCCCGGGTGGCGGTGGCCAGCTCCTGGTAGGCCCGCGTGATCTCCGCGAAGGACTCCGGATCACCCGGCACCGGATCGGAGTCGAGTTGCAACACCGACCACTCGGCGTCCCCTGGACGCGTCATGCCCAACCTCCCCATCGCACCCGATCGGTCCCGCCGCTCCGGTCGACGCCGGAAGCCGACTCGCACACGTAGCGGATGCGGGATCGGTTCAGCCCGGCTGAACCAATCCGCCCGACCGCCCGTGTACGGCGGGAAGTGGTTGACCGGTCGGGAAGGGAAGCGGGGATGAGCGAGCGGATCAGGCTCGGCACCGAGGTGCCGGCATGAGCGTGATCGACGTACCCGGTGGGGAACTGGAGCGGGTGCACGACCTGCTGCGACGCACCAAGGAGCTGATGGACAGCGCGTCGATCAGGTCGATGGGCGCTGTCGTCGACACGCTCGGGCAGCGCGAGTTGGAAGGTGCCGCGCGCGAGTTCGAGAAGCGGTGGGGTGACGGACGGTACGTCATCGCCAAGGACCTCGACGGGGTCCGCGACGCCGCGAAGGCGGTGGCCGACGCGTTCCGGGAAACCGACGAGCAGACGGTCGCCGCTCTGGAGAACCCTGCGGGGGCCACGAGTTGACAAGCGGAGGAGTCACGTCGATGACCGAAGCGACTGTCCCGACCGGATTCGAGTTGCGTACGCCGGAGGACTGGGTCGACTTCTCGGTCGACGACGAGGCGAGCGAGAACCGGGTGGCGAACGAGGTGTGGACGCGGGCCGTCGAGGCTGGGTTCACCGAGCAGCAGGCGGGTCAGTACGCCGAGCAGCTACGCCGGTCGGTGCGGCTGGCTCGCAACGCCGGCGCGGTGCACGCCGCCGGCACCTTCCAGGTGTACGAGGACGGCCCGCTCACCGCAACGGTGCTGGTGTCGGTGGTCAACCCGCCCGCGACCGGGGACATTCTCGGCGCGTTGACAGCTGTCGTGCAGCCCGTCCGTGCCGACGGGACCTGGCGTCGGGTGAGCACCGCACAGATCCCCGCGATCGGCACCGTCGGCCGGATCCACGGCATTCAGAACGTGACCCAGGACGGCGCCACAATGCGCTGCGCCGTGATGCACACCGTCGTACCGCTGCCGGGCACCGCGAACGTGCTGGTGGTAACCGGTTCCAGCCCGAACATCGCGGAGGCGAAGGAGCTGTTCGAGCTGTTCGCCACGATCACCGCGACGCTTGCTTTCTCCTATGAGGGGGAGGCCGCCGCGCTCACGCCGCCGGCGGCCTCCGTGGGGGAGGTCGGCAGCTAGGGGATGGCTGCCGGCCCGCGTCGGGGGGACACCTGGGGGGTGTCCCCCCGATCGCGTTTCGGTACCCCGGCCTTACCAGCGGAGTCCGGATCGGTGGCGTCTACGCGGCTTCGCCGGCCCCGCCCAGCAGCTCTCGCAGCACAGCGGGCTCGGTCCGGGGCACCTGCACCAGATGCAGCTTGCCGTCGCCGAAATGCGCGAGCACCCGGCCCGGCCGCCCGCCGCCGAGCTGGCCGCGGGAGAGCTTTGCGCCGATCAGCTCACCGTCGCCGAGGCCCTGCGGGCTGAGCAGCGCTCCCTGGCGGTTCCGGCGGGCGTCGACGTGCCAGCCGCCGAAACCGCTGGAGAGCCCGTCGATCGAGCCCCCCATGATCAGGCCGAGGCCCTTCTCCGTTCCGACCCGCGCGATGTCACCGAGGTCGCTGCCGGCATCGCACTTGAGCAGTTGCTCGGCGTCGTCCAGGACGACAACGGCGGGTCCGGCACGACCGTCGAGGGCCGCCGCCAGCCCGGCGGAGGTGAAGTTCTCGCTCGTCACCAGGTCGAGTACGCCGGGCAGGCCGGCGAGGTCCCGCAGCGGCGACCGGCGGGGTGCCGCGATCACCACGGGTGTCCCCTTCGTCAACAGACCGGCGACCATCGTGAGCAGTGTCGTGCTCCGCCCCGAGCGTGGCGGTCCCGCCAGGATGAACGTGGAATTGGTCCCGAGGTCCGGGCCGATTGCCGAGAGTTCGTCCCCGCCGACCCCCAGCATCGTCCATAGTGGTCTGCTGGGCCGCGCCAGGCCGCTGGTCTGCGCCAGGGTCAGCTCGTCCGGCAGTACGTCGATCCGGAACGGGCGGGCGGCGTCGCCGACCTCGGAGTCCCGCAGCCGCGCCGCCTCGGCGATCGCAGCGATGGCGCGGGCCTGCCCCTGGCCGGAACTGTCCTTCGTGAGCAGGGCGATCTGCGCCTCCGCGCTGTCGACCGCCCGGATCGCCCGGCCCGTTCCGATCTCGTCCGGCAGCTGCCGGTAGTTGATGCCGACCATGCTGTAGTCGCTGCGTTCGCTCAGCCGGAGCACCAGTTTGTCGTCCGTGGTCGAGGAAATCCTCGTGGTGAACATGCTCCGATCGCCGGCCAGCACCACGTGGATGCCTGCGCCGGCGCCCTCGCGCAGCAGAGTCAGGAGGGCCGCCATGACGTTGCCGTTGTCGTAGTCGGCGAACGTCTTGTCGAAGACCTCGAACCGGTCCAGCAACAGGAGGATGTGCGGCGGTCGGTCGGCCCCGGCCACGCCGGCCCGGTACTCCACGAGCCCGGCCGAGCCGGTGGACGCGAGCAGTTGCTGCCGGCGTCCCAGCTCCGCGACGAGTCGGGTGAACAGGCGACCGAGCCGTTCGGCCTCCGTACGCTGCACCACAGCACCGCAGTGCGGCAGCTCGGCGAGGGCGAGCAGTGCCCCGTTGCCGCAGTCGACGCCGTAGAGGTGGACGTCTGCTGTGGAGTGGGTGCGGGCCACGGTGCCGGCGATCGTCCGCAACGCCTGGGACCGGCCGCTGCGCGACGAACCGATGATGTGCAGGTGCCCCAGCGTCCCCAGGTCCAGCTCCAGCGGCGCCTGCTCCTGCTGGGCCGGCAGGTCGACAAGGCCGTACGACACCGGGGCCAGGTGGTAGCCGCTGCCGCGGGGCGGGGGAAGGGCATCGACGGTGAGCGTGTCCGGCAGTGCCTGTAGCCACGGGCTGTGCTGCGGCGGGATGGCCAACTGCTCACTGGCGCTCCGGACGGCCTCCACCAGCACGGCGAGGTCGGTGAGTTCGGCGGATGGTTCCGCCTTCACGCCAGGGCGGGTGGGTACGGGCCGGCCGAGGTCCGTCCACGAGACGGGTGCGAGCCAGGGCGGCTGCCGGACGTCGACGCGGGCACCCGGGCGGAACCCGCCGACCCGCCCGGCCTGGAACGGCACCAGCGACGACTGCGCGAGGCGTACGAAGGCCCGGCCCGGCGTCGACTTCAGGATCGAGGCGGCGTCGGGGGCGTTCAGCACGTCCTGACTCTCGCTGGTGTCGGTGACGCGCAGCGCGATCCGCAGGTTGGTGTTCGCCCGGATCTCGGGCGACACGACCCCGCCCGGACGCTGGGTCGCCAGCACCAGGTGGATGCCGAGCGACCGGCCCCGCTGCGCGATGTTGACAAGCCCGGTCACGAAGTCCGGCAGGTCGCGGACCATCGACGCGAACTCGTCGATCACGATCAACAGTCGCGGCATCGGGGTCCGTGTCGGTTCGCGGCGCAGCAGGTCGACGTAGTCGTCGATGTCCTTCGCCCCCGCCTCGGCGAGGATGTGCTCCCGCCGCCGCAGCTCGGCCGTGAGCGAGGTCAGCGCCCGACTCACCAGGTGCGTGTCGAGGTCGGTGACCATGCCGACCGTGTGCGGCAACCGGACGCAGTCCTTGAACGCGCTGCCGCCCTTGTAGTCCACCAGCACGAAGGTCATCGCGTCCGGCCGGTTGGCGACGGCGAGCGAGGCGACGAGGGTCTGCAACAGCTCCGACTTGCCGGATCCGGTGGTGCCGGCGACCAGGGCGTGCGGCCCGTCCCGCTTCAGGTCCAGCGCGAACGGCCCGTCGAGCGAGACGCCGAGCACCGCCTCGGTGGTCCGGCCTCCGGTGGTCCACCTGGCCGCCACCGCGTCCGGCTCCGGCGGCTCCATGCCGAGCACGTCGAGCAGCCGACTCGCGTCCGGCAGTACGGCGCCGTCGTCCGCGCCGCCGGTGTCACGCAGCGGGGCGAGCGCGCGGGCAACGGTACGCAGCCACTCCGTCGAGAGCAGATCCGGATGCACGCCGGGGATCGGCGCGGCGAGCGTACGGGTCACCAGCAGCGAGCCGTCGGTCTGTTCGGCGACGACGGCCTGGCACTCCTCCGGCAGGAGCTTCTCCTCGGCGTCGACACAGATCGCGTACACCCCGACGGCGGGTCCTTCCCGCAGGATCTGCGTCACCCCGGGCAGGGAACGCAGCCGGCGTGCCCCGTCGAGCACCACGAGGATGTCGCGGAAGGCCGCGTCGGACCGTTCGGCGGCGCGGGCGGAGATCACGGCGACCAGTTCGGCAACCCGTCGGGCCGTGGTCTGAGTGTCGGTTCCGACGGTGGCGAGAGTGCCCTGGCCGTCGCGCGGCGCCACGTGCGGTAGCCAGCCGACCCAGGACCAGCCCTCCTCGTCGCCCGCGCCGGCGAGCAGGTAGATCTGGAGGTCCTCGGGGCTGTGCAGGGTGGCCGCCTGCGCGACCATCCAGCGGGCTGTCACCCGGGCGGCGGCGTCACCGGCGATGCCGACCACGCCGTGTTTGCGGAGCGGCACTGTCGCCGGCACGTCCAGGGCGCTCCACCGGACCTCCCGGCGGTGTTCGTCCTGGCTCGGATCCCGGAGCACCACCTCGGACGGGAGGTCGGCGCTGCCGGCCCGCAGTTCGAGGAAGTCGGGGTCGGTGCGTCGCCGTTCCCACAGGCGGCGCTCGGGTCCCACAGCGATCAGCCGTACGGCGGCGGGGTCGGGGAAGTTGTCCCGCCGGGCCAGCCGCTCGGCGGTCAGTGCCTCCTGCGCGTCGGTGCTGATCCGCTCCCTCTTGGCCTCGTAGTCGGCGAGCCGCGTACGGTAGCTGACTTTCCCCTGGCGTCGGGCGCCGACCTGACCGGCGATCAGCGCCACCGGCGACAGGATGGCGAAGAGCAGCGTCAGCGGGTTGCCGGTGATGAGGTACGCGGCTCCGGAGACGACAAGCGGTGCCAGCACCGTGATCAGCAAAAGCGGTCGCCGTTCCGGAGGCGACGGTGGTGTGGGAAGCGTGAACTGGGTGGTGCGGGCCTCCGGCAGCAACCGGGGCGGGCGGTTGTAGTCAAGGCCGGTGCGATCCTCGGAGATCTGCAGTGCGGCCTCCGCCCGGACCGGTTTGCGCAGCTCCAGCAGGGACGATCCGACGGCGAGCTGACCGCCGGGTGGCCAGACCTGTTCGTCGTCGAGTTCGACCCGGTCGAGCAGGAGGCTGGGTCCGACCGGTCGCACACGGCACGTTCCGTCGGGGGTGACCCGCACCGACGCCACGACGGCGGCGAGCGAGAGGTCGGTGAGGCGTACGCGGTTGGTGCTGGCGGTGCCGATGGTGTGTTCACCGAGGTCGAGCTGATGGACCGCACCGGCGTTGGTGCCGCTGACCACCCGTACCTCGATCAGACCCGGCTGTTGCGCGGACGCCTCGGGCACCGGGCGGTCCAGGCCGAGCACCGTGCCCTGCCGCAGCGGGGCTTCGGCGAAGGTGAGTCGCGGATCCAGCGGCGCACCGGCGACGAAGATCGTCGGCGGTGTGCCGGCGGGCTCCGGCCGACGCGCGGCGAGCGCCTCGGCGAGTTCCCCGACGGTGGTGTCAGGGGCAGCCTCGATCTGGTAGTCGATGACGGCGGTGGACGGATCCGCAACGGTGAGCTGCAGGCGCACGAGATTCTCCTGGTCGGATGGTCCGGCGGAGGAAACGGCCGAGGGCCGCGTGGTGAGCGAATCACCACGCGGCCCCGGGTCCGGCCGGTCGTTCAGCGGCCGAGGCTGGCCCCGGTCTGGTTGTCCGTGTCGGAGAACGCGGTGCTGACCTGCGAGAGGTACTGGCTGATGCCCTCCATGCCGTTCAGCGTCTGGTCGACGCTGCCCTTGTACTCGTCGAAGTACGGGCCGAACTTCTGCTGCGCGGCCGGGGTGTTGTAGCCACCCTGGATCAGGGTGTCGATCTTGCTCTTGGCCTGGTTCATCCCGTCCAGCAGCGTCTGCATGTTCTGCTTCAGCCAGGTCGAAGATTCCTCGATGTCCTCGCTGACGATGTGGTACGTGGCCACGTTGCGCTCCCCTCGTGTCATCGTTTCGCCGGCTCCGGGCGGTCATTCCTGGGCTGCCCTTCGCTGGTGCCGCCACCCACACGGACGCTGGCCCGAAACGGTTCAGCGCAGGGTGCGACCTCGTGACGGCAGACTCGTCCGATCCCGACGGTGAACCACTTCGCCGACCGCACCGTGTGGGTGCCGGACCGCGCGCACGGGCACGGTCCTCCGAACACGAGGTGGAACAGAGATGCTGTTGCACAGCCGGATCGCCCGGACGGCGATCGCGTTGGCAAGCGTGGCCGTCCTGGCCGCATGTGATGACGCCACGACCGGACCAGCGGCGCCGGCCACAGCGGCCGCGTCACAGGCGACCGCGCCGAGCCCGACCGTCGGCGCCGACACGACACCCGAGGTGGTCGACGCTCCGTCGGCCCCGCAGCCGGCGCCGACGGTGGCGAAGACCCAGGGTCGCGTACGGATCTACAGCGGCCCGTCCGACGTCCCCCTCACGCCCGCACCCGACACCGGGCGGGGCAGCAACATCATCCAGTTGAACGCGACGGCGTCCGAAGACATCGGCACGTACGTCGCCGACGGGCAGGGCCGGACGCTCTACCGGTTCGACAAGGACACCGCAAAGCCGTCGAAGTCGAACTGCAACGGCGACTGCGCGAAGACGTGGCCGCCACTTCTCGTCAAGGGGGGCGGGCAGATCTACCCGAGTGGGATCAACCCGAAGCTCGTCGGTTACGTGGAGCGGGCCGACGGCACCTGCCAGGTGACCATCGACGGCTGGCCCGTCTACCTGTTCGACAAGGACGCCAAGCCGGGCGACATCAACGGCCAGGGGGTTGGTGGCACCTGGTTCGCGATCAGTCCGGTCGGTGACCGCACCACCTCCCTGCCCGAGGTGGTCACCACGCCCACCGCCCCCTGAATCCGGAGGAGACGACGTTGACCAGTTCGTACCGGGGATCCGACGGCGACTCCCCGACGCCCGCCCCTGGCTGGGCACCGGCACCACCGGCGCAGTGGGGCCCGGCGTCCACCGGCTCGACGGCGCCCCCTGAGCGTCGGCGGCGTTTCTCCCGGCGACTCGTGATCGCCGTTGCCGGCCCGGTCGTGGCAGTGGTGGCGCTGGTGGCCGTGCTGGGCCTGACCCGGCCCGGATTCCTCGACAAGAAGGTCTTCGACACAGCGGCGTTGCAGCAGGGGGTGCTGTCGGTGCTGCGTGACGACTACCTGCTCGACGCCGACCTCGTCACCTGCCCGCCGGGCCGGCCGGTCACTGTGGGCAGCCGCTTCTCCTGCTCCGCGCAGGTCGCCGGCGCACCGAAGACGATCACGGTCACGGTGGTGTCCTCCGACGGCCGGTTCGAGGTAGCGCGTCCTCAGTGAGGTACGACCACCTCGGCGTACGGTCAATCGTCCTGGCAGCTCTGCCCGCTGTTGAGGCAGTCCACGACCTTCGCCATCAGGGGCTCCGGCATCAGGTTGACGAAGAACGCGTGATCGGTCAGCGGGCTGTTGTTCTGGCCCTCGAAGGCGTCGATCCGGAACAGGGCATCCGGCGCGATGTCGTACGCCACTGTCAGCCGGAGCTGCGGCACCGGAAACGTGTTGCGGGCGCAGGAGCCGTCAGGGGACGGGAAGACCAGATGCGCGCGGTGGCTTTCGCTGTCCACCTGCCGCCCGTCCCAACAGCTCGGAAAGTCGAAGACCCTCTGCACCTGATCACCGGCCGGGCACCGGGGGTACGCGGTGGTGCGGCGCTCCGGGGTGCTGGAGCAGGTCCAGGTCGCTGCTGCTTTCTGGGGACCGTTCGTGAAAGCCACCGCGTCCCCGACCGTGCCGGCGAGCTGCTGCGGCATCGGCACGACGTTTCCTCGGGGGTTGCCGGAGAAGGCGAGCGTCACGTCGACAGGCACCTGGATCTCGCCGCCGTGGACGGCGTGCTCCCCGGCGTCCATCGGCCCGACCGTACGGAGCACCGGCCAGAAGTACGTCGACCGGTCGCCGTTGCCGCAGGTCGTCCCCGCGGCCGAGAGGGTCTTCGGCGTCGAGCCGACGGCGGTGGAGAGGTTGCCCACGTAATCGTGCACGTGATGCGGCTGCCCGGGAAAGCCAGGCGCCACCACGATGTTTGCGGTGTTGCGGTGGCCGTTCTCGTTGCGGCCGCAGTCCCAGGTGTAGGTGCCGGTCGCCGCGCCGGGCGCCGTGGCGGACGAGGTCGGGCCGGGCGCGACGAAGCTGATGTCGACGAAATCGGAGCCCAGGAGGCCGGTCGCCGTTGCCTGACGCGCCCCACCGCCGGCTGCGACCTGCCACGCCGCGCCGCAGCCGAGCAGCACGAGAACGAGCTCCAGTGCCAACGTCACGGTCACGGCCCGATGCCGCGCTGCCACGCGGCCCTTCGCATACCCCTGTCGCACCACGGCGTACGAGCCTAGGTCGATCACGGGCGGCCTCTCCGTCGACGGTCGGGAATGCGATCTGACCGGGTGACGACGGGCAGGGGTCAAGGCGAGCTTGCGGGTGATCCAGGCCATCACTTGGCGTCTCCGATCAGGCGCGTATGCGTCGTCGCTCAGGTAATGACGGCGCGCCCGGGGCAAAGTTCGCAGGTGCCGCGCAGCTCACATCGGGCTACGCGGGCTGATCCAGCCTGGCGGCGATCGGAACACGTTTTTCCTGGTCAGCTAGCAGCGGAGCTACCAGGTTGCTTCCAGAAAGCCGTGCCAAGCTTCCGGCACTGTCGGTACGAGGAGGAGCACGACCTTGATGGGCGCAGACCACCGCCTGAGACCTTTGGCCCGCTGGCGCGGGCCTGATTCATCTGAGGCGACAAACAGCAGGAGCGCGACGACGTGTGGGTGTTGAGCCTCCTCCTGGGGCTGCTGGTGATCCTGGTGATCACGGCAGCCACCGGCTACTTCGTGGCGCAGGAATTCGCGTACATGGCCGTCGACCGGTCGCGGCTCAAGGCCCGCGCGGCGGCGGGTGACAAGGCCGCAGGTCGGGCACTGGACGTGACCCGGCGGACGTCGTTCATGCTGTCCGGCGCCCAGCTCGGGATCACCGTTACCGCCCTGCTTGTGGGGTACGTCGCCGAACCGTTGGTCGGCAAGTCGCTCGGCACAGCCCTCGGCGGCGTCGGCGTCCCGACCGGTGTCGGCATCGTCGTCGGCACTGTGAGCGCGCTGCTGCTCTCGACGTTCGTACAGATGCTGTTCGGCGAGCTGTTCCCGAAGAACCTCGCCATCTCGCGACCCGAGCCGGTGGCCGTCTGGCTGGCCCGCTCCACCCAGGTCTACCTGCGGGTGTTCGGCTGGATCATCGCCTTCTTCGACAAGTCTTCCAATGCCCTGCTGCGCCTTTTCGGCATGGAGCCGGTGCACGACGTGGAACACGCTGCCAGCCGCCGCGACCTCGAATACATCGTCAGCGAGTCCCGCGACTCCGGTGATCTCCCCGCCGAGCTGTCGATGCTGCTCGACAGGGTGCTCGACTTCCCCGACCGTGACGCCGCCCACGCGATGGTTCCGCGGGCCCGGGTCGATGTCGTGGAGCCCGACCTGACCACCCAGGAACTCTGGGCCACGATGGCCGGTGGCCACTCGCGCTACCCGGTGCTCGACGAGCGCGACGACGTGATCGGAGTGGTGCACCTCGCCGACCTGCTCGCTGTCGACCGCGACGCCGCCCGCACAGTCGCCGACATCATGCGGCCACCGGTGCTGGTCCCCACGTCGATGCCGCTGCCCCGGGTCGTGCAGACCCTCACCGAGCGGCGCGCCCAGCTCGCCTGCGTGCTCGACGAGCACGGCGGGCTGGCCGGCGTGGTCACCGTCGAGGATCTTGCCGAGGAGCTGGTCGGGGAGATCGAGGACGAACACGACGACACCACAGTGGCCACGCTGCCGGTCGGGCCGGCGGACGGCGCCTGGGAACTTGCCGGCCAACTGCCACTGGACGAGGTCGAACGCATCATCGGGCACGACCTACCCGAATCGGACAGCGAGACCCTCGCCGGCCTGGTCATCGAACTGATCGGCGAGCTACCTGCCCCAGGTGCCACGGCTGAGCTGAGCCTCGACGCGGTGTTCCTGACACTCGAGGTGATGGAGCTGGAACGGCACGTCCCGTCGCTGGTCCGGCTACGTACGGAGGAGAACCGGTGATCGGCAACCCCTGGGTCGTGGTGGCCGTCACCGTAGTGCTGATCGTGCTCAGCGCCTTCTTCGTGGCAGCCGAATTCGCGCTGCTGGCGGCACGCCGGCACCGCCTCGACGCGCGCTCCGAGCACAGCCGGTCGGCCCGGGCAGCGGTGCGCAGCTTCGACGAGCTGACAGTGCTGCTGGCCGGCTGCCAACTCGGCATCACCGCCTGCGCACTCGGCCTCGGCGCGGTCACCAAGCCAGCCGTCAACTACGCGCTGACCCCCGTGTTTCTGTCCTGGGGCGCGCCGGGCTGGACTGCCGACGCGGTCGGGTTCGCGCTGGCGCTGCTGGTCGTCACCTTCCTGCACCTTGTCGTGGGGGAGATGGCACCGAAGTCGTACGCCATCGCGCACCCGGAGAAGACCGCCATCTTCCTGGCGATCCCGATGCGCGGCTTCATGTGGCTCACCCGCCCGGTGTTGCGTGCCCTCAACGCCAGCGCGAACTGGTGCCTGCGCCGGGTGGGCGTCGAGCCCCGGGACACCATCGCCACCGGCCAGAACGCCGCCGACCTGCGGCACCTTGTCGAGCACTCGGCGAACGTCGGTGCGCTCGACGCGTCGTACTCCGCGCAACTCACCGATGCCCTCGATCTTGACCAGCTCACCCTGGCCGACCTCACCGGCCCGGAACGCGGGTTGACCTCGGTCGAAGCGGCCGACACGGTGCTCACCGTCCGCGCGACGGCCCGCGCCACGGGCCACCTGCGGGTGGTGGTGCTGCGTGACGGCGCGGCCGTCGGCGTGGTGCACGTCCGCGACACCATGGACCAACCGGACGACCGGACCGCTGGCGAGGTGATGCGCGACGTTCTCGTGCTGGACGGCTCGACGCTCGTCTACGAAGCCCTGGCCAGGATGCGGAACACCCGCCACCACCTCGTGGTGGTCACCACACCGGACGGCCCGGCGGTGACCACCCTCAGCGACGTGGTCGAGCGACTGCTCCGCACCCCCGCCCGATGACGCGGTGACCGCGGTGCTCGACGAGTTCGCCGCCAGCGGACCCGTACGCGTAGCACCGCGGTCGCGGCCCATCCTCGTTAGTCGATCTGGGCGTCGAACGCCGTGCGGGCGTGTTCGATCTGCGGCATGTACGCGTCCGCCCACTCGAGGAGGGTGTCGATCGGTGCACGCAGGGTCTTCCCCAGCGGGGTGATCCGGTACTCCACGGCGACCGGGCGGGTAGCTACGACGTGGCGCTCGATGATCCCGTTGCGCTCGAGTCGTCGCAGCGTCGCCGTGAGCGACTTCTGCGTCACCGCCGGAACCGCCCGGCGCAGCTCGTTGAACCTGCTCGGGCGCTCGCACAGTTCGTTGAGAACGCTGAGCGACCACTTGTCCAACACCTGGTCGAGCAGCTCGCGGTGAGGCGCGTCGATACGTAGCTCGCTGGCCCGGGCGGGGGTGGTATCGCGCATGAAACCAGGTCTCCTTGAAGTGTCCTTCGTCAACTAGGTATCAATAGTAAACCTAGCTGGTTCCACCAGAGGAGACACGATGCCTGTCACCCGCTTCAGCCCCGACGGTCTTCAGCCGCACACGCCCTACGCTCACGTGGCGGTGGCTACCGGGTCGCGTCACATTCACGTGAGCGGTCAGATCGCACGCCTGGGCGACGGCACAGCCGTTGCTCCCGGCGACCTGGCCGGGCAGGTGGCGCAGGCGCTGCGCAACACCGGCCGGGCCCTCGCCGGAGCCGACGCCTCATTCGAGGACGTGGTCCGGTTGACCTTCTACGTGACCGACTGGGCACCCGAGAAGATCGGGCCGTTCATGGCCGGGATCGAGTCGGTCGTCGAGGAACTCGGCCTGCCCTGGCCCCTTCCGCCGGCGTCGCTGATCGGCGTGGACTACCTCTTCGAGCCCGACGTGCTCGTCGAACTGGAGGCGACCGCTATCGCGGAGTAGACGCTGCCTGCTCTCAGACGGGGCGGATGATCCGAGACGCTCCGCGAGAAGACGTCGCCAGTCGGCTGCCGTTCAGGGCGGCACGCGGCCGCGATACGTTCGGTGGGTGGATGTCGTCGCCGCCTGCCGGGCCTTCGTGGCGGTCAGCGGCCACGGCAGCTTCACCTCCGGAGCCGCCGCGGCGGGTATTCCCCAGTCGGTCGCCAGTCGCCGCATCGCCGCACTGGAGGAGCATTTCGGGGCGCGGTTGTTCGACAGGTCGTCCCGCGCGGTGCGGCTGACGTCGTTCGGGCAGGACATGCTGCCGTCGGCCCGGCGCCTGGTCGACCTCGCCGATGCCATGGGCGACGACGCCGAGCGTGCGCGGTTGCGTCCGCTGCGGGTCGCCGTACCCGAGATCTGCCCGCCGCGCCGCCTCGCCGATCTGGTGGTCGCGGCGCGGCGGCAGCGGATCCACCTGGAGGTACGGCCGGCCGGGCCGTCGGAGCGCGCCCGGCTCTGTCAGACCCTGGAGGCCGGTGCCGGGATCGTGGCGGTTCCCGAGGCGGGGGCGTCCTGGCAGGTGCAGCTCGGGCTGGCCGCCCGGACCCCTTTCCCGGCGCCGACGGTGTTCCTGGAGACGTTGCGCAGCGGCCGGGCCCGCACGCAGGCACGCCGGCGGGTCCTGATCCAACCCGAGGACGACGTCGCTCACCTGCGGGATCCGTTGACCCGTGCCGGCCAGTCGGCCGGCCTGGTGCCGGCCCAGGTGACGGTCGCCCCGTCCCTCGTGGACGCCGCGGCAGCGGCCCTCGGCTCCCCCGACCTGCTGCTCTGCTCCCGTCAACAGGCCGAGGACTTCGGATTGCACTGGTGCCCCCTCGTCGGCCCACGGCTCCTACGCGGCTACGACGTCGCCGCCGGCGTACGCGAGGACCTCGATCAGCTCAGCACGGTCCTGTACGCGGACATCGCCCGATGCCTCGGCGCGCCCGACGTGCACCCGGAGCCGGCCAGGGTCGGCACGACAGGAGATCCCGCGTGAGCGCCGTCGCAGTCGTCCGCAACGCCCAGGACCTGCTCGACGAGGCGGGGTTGCGCGGCGCGTTCCTGGTCCGCAACCTCGACACCGGCGAGGAGATCGGCTTCGACGCGGACACCCCGTACCCGGCGGCGTCGCTGGCGAAGGTGCCGCTGGCGGTCGCCGTGCTCGAACGGATCGCGCGCGGGGAACTCGACCCGGCGACACCTGTCGACGTCCCGCCCGGTCGGATCACCACACCGGGCCCGACCGGGTTGAGCCGCTTCCGTCATCCCGCGCGGATCGCCGTGGACGACCTGCTCTACCTGAGCACCTCCATCAGCGACGGGGTCGCCGCCGACGCCCTGTTCGACCTCGTCCCGCCGGCTGAGGTCGCCGCCGAGCTGCGGCGACTGCGCATCGAGGGCATCGCCGTACGACACCGGGTCGGCGACCTCGCCGACACGCCTGCGGAGCGTTTCGGCCCCGACGACGTACACCTGGCCCATTCCCTCGCCATCGGCGCCGGGACCCCCGGACAGGGCCACCCGGTCGCCCAACTCGACGTCACCCGCGCCAACACCGGCTCGGCCCGGGCCTACGTCGACCTGCTGCACGCCCTCTGGCGCCCCTCGACGATCCAGGAAGCCACCGCCTATCGGGTACGTGCCCTGTTGGGCGACAACCTGCACCGGCAGCGGCTCGCCCCGGACTTCACCTCCGACGCGTCCCGCTGGTCGTCAAAGACCGGCACCCTGCTGCACCTGCGCCACGAGATAGGGGTGGCGGACCACGCCGACGGTCAGTCGTACGCCGTCGCCGCGCTCACCGCCTCCCGGGTACCCGCCGCCGCCCAGCCAGCCAGCGAGGCGACGATGGCGCAGGTCGCCCGGACACTGCACGACCACCTCCGCACGGGCACCCTGCCCTGGTGGAGTTAGTCAGCTGGCGACCCGGACGCCCGCACCGGCAGACCGTCACAACGCGGCGATCACGACCTCAGTTGCCCTCGCGATGAGCGCGTTGTCGTAGTCGGCGTCCTTCTCGTCACGGCTGGACAACACCGCGAGGACGATCGGCGCCCGATCCGGCGGCCAGATCACCGCGATGTCGTTGCGGGTGCCGTAGCCGCCGGACCCGGTCTTGTCCCCGACGACCCAGCCGTCGGGAACACCGGCGCGGATCAGCTCGTCGCCTGTGGTGTTGCCCCGCAGCCAACCGTTGAGGATGTCGCGGTCCGCCGACTCAAGGGCATCGCCGACCGCGTACGCCCGCAGGGACCCGGCAAGGGCCCGCGCGGTGCTGGTGTCCCGCCGGTCACCCGGCTTGGCCTCGTTGAGCGCGGTCTCGTAGCGCTCCGGATCGGTGACCTTGTCTCCGATCTCGCGCAGTTCCTTCTCGAACTTCTGTGGTCCGCCGAGCTGGCGCAACAGCAGGTTGCCGGCGGTGTTGTCGCTGTAGCGCACGGCCGCGTCGGCGATCGCGCGCAGCGTCATGCCGTCAGCGACGTGCTGCTCCGTGATCGGCGAGTAGGTCACCAGGTCGTCCGCCGAGTACCGCACCACCCTGTCCAGCTCGGCGTCGGTGGTCTCGTCGAGGACCTCGGCGGCGGCCAACGCCTTGAACGTCGAGGCGTACGCGAACCGCTCGTCGGCCCGGTACTGCACGGTCCGGCCAGTGCCGGTGTCGATCGCGTAGACCCCGAGCCGCGCGTCGAATCTCTCCTCCAGCCGCCGGAACTCGTGGTCCCGGTCAGCGGCGGCGGTGGACGGGCTCGCCGTTGCCGCAGGGGTCCGCGTCGGCTGCCCGGCAGCATCGGCGGGACCGCAGGCGGCAAGTGACACCACTGCCAGCGCGCCCACCAGACGGCGTGTCGCAAGCGCCATGATCACTCCTTGTCGGTGTCGTGAGGTCCGGCGCGGCGGCGCCGGTCGGACAGGACTCGACCCTGACAGGGATCCGGCATGCGGTCGAAGACGGAACTGGCGGTGTTCATGCTCATTCGGCATCGCCAGCGTCTCACGGTTGGATCCCCTCCCCACCGGTTCACCCGGTCCGTCAGGAGCTGGGGCCCGCGAAGGGACCGTCGACGCTGAACACCCGCTTCGCGAAGCGTTCGCCGATGCGTCGGTGGGTGGCGGTGTCTGGATGGAGTTGATCGGGCAACGGCAGCTCGGCGAAGTCGGCCGCGCCGTAGAGGTCGAGGCCGTCGAGGTGGTGCAGGTTCGGGTCGTCGGCCGACCGCTGAGCAGTGATCCGCGCGAGTTCGTCGCGGATGACACCGAGCGTGAGCTTCCCGCTCGCCCGTTCCGCCGGGTCGCCGGTGGCCCGGAACCGCAGCTGTCCCGTGCTGAGGGCGGTGAGGTCGAACGCGCCCGGTCCGGGGGTGTCCTCGTGGATGGGGCAGTAGATCGGGGAGACGACAAGCAGCGGCGTGGTGGGATGGCCCTCCCGGATGGTGTCGAGGAAGCCGTGCACGGCCGGGGTGAAGGCGCGCAGCCGCATCAGGTCGGCGTTCACCAGGTTGATGCCGATCTTCACGCTGATGAGGTCGGCCCTGATGTCCCGCATGGTGCGGGCGGTGAACGGGTCGAGCAGCGCGCTGCCGCCGAAGCCGAGGTTGAGCAGGTCGACGCCACCGAGGGACGCCACGACAGCGGGCCAGGTGGCGGTGGGGCTGGTGGCGTTGGAGCCCTGACTGATGGAGCTGCCATGGTGCAGCCAGACCCGGCGCCCCCGGTCGGGTACGGGTTCGACGGGGGCGTCGGTGCGCAGGGCGACGAGTTCGGTGGTCTCGTAGTGCGGCAGCCAGATCTCGACGTCCTTCACCCCGTCGGGCAGGCCGGTGAACCGGACGGTGCCGGGCGGACCGGACTGGCGCTCCACGGTCCCGTTGGCCGGGTCGATGGTCACCAGGTCCCCGCCGGTGACGCTGGCCTGGTCGGTCAGCCGACCGTCGACGAGCAGGTCGTAAACACCGTCAGGGCGGCCCGGCAGGCCGATGTAGGCGTGCCGGGTGGGCAGCGTGTCCAGCTCGACAGCGGTGGCACGGGTGCGGAAGGCCAGCCGCACGCCGGCGGGTTGAGCCTCCACCATGGCGAGTTGCCCGTCGGTGTACTGGGCACGTGCCCAAGCCGGCAACCGATGCGGCAGCACCCCACGGGCGGTGCGCTGCACGTCGAGCGCGCCGTGCAGGAGGTCGGTGCTGATCGGGGTGGTGATCCAGGTGGACATCATGCTCTCAATCCATCATTTGACGATGTCGGATGCCAGTGACCCCGTCGGCCGGGTGACGGCGGGCACTGACACGCCCGGGTGCCCGGGTGGTGCGTAGCCCGGCGGCGCCCGCGGATCCAGCGTCTCCCCTCGTGCGGGACACCGCGGCTCTTCGCTGAGACTCCGCCGCCGCCGCGCTCGGGGCAACGTGTCGACGGAGGTGCCTGTCTCCGCGACTCCTGCGCCATGCGGTCGCACGGCGGCTCGAACCGACTCTTGATCGGGCGCAACACGAGCCCACCGGTAGGTGTCGAATGGCCAGACGGCATGACGTACCTCGCCAAGCTCGACCTCTCCGCGATCCCGGCCGGGTCGCACGACATCAACCTGCCCTCCGACGGGCACCTGCTGCTCTTCTCCGAGCTCAGGTCTGCTGCGGCCTTGCGGCCCGTGACCTAGTCCCGCATCTTCGCGAAACTGCAGCGTTCGATGACCCTCGCCATGGTGGTGTCCTCGCCCGCGCCGGCGAGCGTGGCGATCAGGAGATCGATGTCCCGCTCGGTCAGCGGCACCGGCCCAGCGACGGCGGCGAACACGATCGCCTGCGCGACCTCGACCTCGTGACCCCCCGTGAGCCGGGCTCTCAGCTCTTCGACGAAGTCCTGCGGGAGCCGGTCGGTGAGGGTGACGAGGAGCCGGAAGAGCTCTCGTCCTGCTGCTTGCTGCTGTGCGCTCCGGTGCACCTCGTGCTCCCTCTGATCTTCGGTGACGAACTGTGCCACTGGTGTCCACACTGCGGCGTGAGCCGGGCGACCACCGTGTCGCCCGGTCACGCCTTCGCAGCCGATGGGATCGAGAAACCGCGCGTCGGCCCGCATGGCGTCGACCTAGAAAGGTGTCTTGGTGTCCGGCGCGAACGGCAGGCCGTGGCCCGGCACGATCAGCGCCGGATTCATGGCCAGCACTCGCTCCCGGGAGGCTCGCAACACGTCGCGGTCAACGGCGAACGGGTCGTCCAGCGGGCCGAATTCCGACCACCAGAGGTGCGTGCACGCGACCAGCCCATCATCGGTCTCGATGAGCGTGGTGACGTCCTGGGCGGTGTGCCCGGGCGTCCGCACCAGGCGTACCGCGTCGGAGAGCCTGCTGAAGTCCGAGTCGTCGGCGAACTGGCGAGGCACCCACAGGTCGTTCTGGTAGGTCGCCTGGAAGTCATGGAAGCGGGCGTTCTGAAATAGCGCCGCGTTGAGCGTGTGGTCCGGATGGTGGTGACTGAACACGACGTCCGTCACCGCGCCGGCGTCGACTCCGGCCGCGGCGAGCGGGTCGAGGATCATCGAGCGATCGGCCACCATTCCGGGATCGATCACGGCGATGAAATCGCGGTCGCGGACCAGCGCGACAGTCCCGGCGACCCTCTCGCCCGCGTAGCCGACGGACAGAATCTTCACTTCGGCGCTCACAGCGGCCCTCTTCTCCTGGCGGTTGGAGGGCCACTCTCCCCCGCTCCGGGCAGCCACCGAATCAGTCATTCTTCTCCGGACGACTCCGACGCCGGCCCGGATTACCCTCTTTCGCCATTGCCGGGACGGCCGCCCCGGCCGACCGGCGACAGTCATAGTCGCTCGGCCAGCCCTCTCCCCCTCGCCGGAACGCCCCTGAACCGGGAAGACGTCTCAGCGGTGCCTTACCCGTCGGAGCCGGGCCGGCCTGCGGATTCTTGCTCGGCAAGAGCGTCACGCAGTCCGGCCCGCGCCGTGATGCCGAGCTTCGGGTAGATCCGATGAAGGTGGGCGCTCACCGTTCGGTGCGAAATGTAGAGGCGCTCCGCGATCTGTTTATTTGTCAGCCCGCTGGCCGCCAGATCGGCTATCTCGAGTTCCTGAGCCGTCAGGGCGATCGGCGGCCGGCGGGCGGGACCGTGCCGATATCCGTTGGCTCGCAGCTCGTGGACGGTGCGAGCGAGCCACGGCTCGGCACCCATCGCCGCGAAGCCGATCCGCGCGTTGAGCAGGTGGACTCGGGCGGCTGAGGGTGCTTTGCGTCGACGGAGACTTTCGGCGAGGGCGAGCCGGATGCGCGACGCATCGAACAGCCAGCGTTCCGCATTGGGCTCCGCCAACGCCTCCTCCAGCCGCGCCACGGCTGCTTCGTCACCGAGGACCAAGGCGTCAACCCCGCACTGGATGAGCGCCATCCGCGGCGAGATCGCCGCCACATCAGCCACTCGCATGGCGTCGGCGTGTGCGCGTGCCTCGGCGGTCCGGCCAGTGCGTAGCGCCGCTTCCACCAGGTCGAACATCACGGACGTGGCCACCTGAACGTACGGCGCCAGCACGCCGGCCGGGCTGATCGCGCTGGCGTACCGGTAAGCCGACTCGTAGTCGCCCTGGGCCACGGCGGCCAGAACGCGCGGGTGGTACGCGATGGTCATCGCGAGACCCACACCGCGCGGCTGTGCCCACCGGGTCATCTCGTCCGCCAGCTCGAAAGCCTCGCCCACGTCCCCCCGACCGGCGGCCAGGAGGGCTCGGCAGTACAGGAAGTTGAAGATCAGGAACTGCGACCCTCTCGTGGCGCAGAGCTGCTGTCCCTCCTCGGCCAGCCTCCTGCCCTCCTCCCACCGGCCCGTGGAGAAGTCGTCAAGGCACAGATACATCAGGGCACCGACCTTCAGCCGGGGCGCACCGCCCTCGCGGCCGGACTGAAGCACCCGCCACGACGAATCCCGGATGTCCCCGAGCCGGTCAAGGTAGAACGCAGCGAAACCGATCCGCATGGCCCGAGCGAAATCCTTCGCGCCGGCCAAGGTGGCGAGCAGAGCGTCGAACGCGGGCCGTGCGGCGGCGGCGGTGCGTACCGGATCGGGGATGACCGCGCTCGTCACCGCAAGAACATCCGACGGGTCTGTCTCGAGCCGGCTCAACGCGCGCTGGTACAGCGCCCAGCTCTCCGGGTCGCTCGCAAACCAGCAGAGCAGCAGCAATGTCTGCATGGCTGCTTCCAGTGCCGGATCGTCGCCTCGCCAGGCGTGATCGCCGATCTCGACAGCCCCGCCGAGCAGCCGGATCGCTGCGTGCAGGGCACCGTCGCCGTCCACCATCAGCAACGCCGCAACGGTAGCCGCACGCAGCGAATCAGCGGAGTCCGGACTGACCGCGCGGGCATCGGCAAGCAGCATGCCGAGGTCCTTCCCGGCGCCGCCCGCCTCGGCCCCGAGGTAGGCGGCCTCGACCATCCGCCGGGCCCGGTTCTCCTTGGTGGCGCTCATCTCGGCCGCCCGTGCCATGGCGGCGACAGCCCCCAGCACGTCCCCGCGTTGCATGATTTCTGGTGCCGACTGCTCGAGCAATGCCGCCACTGTCTCGTCCGGCCCGTCGGTGGCTGCGGCCAGGTGCCAGGCGTGACGTTCCTGATCACCGGCGAGCGCGTCGGCGATGGCGATGTGGGCCAGCCGTCGCTCCTCATGAGTCGCCGATGCGACGACTGCTGACTTGATCAACGGGTGGCGGAACGTGACGCGGGCGGCCGTGTCGTCCACGGTCAGGAGCTGCGCGCGCTCCGCTGGGGCGAGATGGGCGAGATCGGTGATGGTGCGGAGGGCGCGAAGATCTCCGTGGCCCTCGAACGTCGCGATCAGCAGTAGGCGGCGGGTGTCATACGGCAGTTCGGCGATCCGTCTGGAGTACAGCTGCTCAAGCCTTTCGGTCAGCGGCACCACAGCTGTCGGTTTCCAGTCATGCGCGGCCGAGCCCATCAGCGTCCCCGGCAACTCGACCAGCGCCAGCGGATTGCCCTGCGCCAGACCGAGTAGGCTCTGCCGGATCTGCGGAGGCAGCTTCGGGAAGCGGGCGTCCACCAGATGTCCGGACGCCTCCCGGGTGAGAGGCTGTATCTCCAGCTCGGCCAAGCCGCGCCAATCGAGATGACTGACGGCGCCGACGCGGGATGACACCACCACGCCGATCGGGGAATGCTCGACCCGTCTCGCGATGAAGCCCAACGCGACGGCGCTCGGACGGTCGGCCCACTGGGCGTCGTCCACCAGCAGGACGATCGGCGCATGCTTGGCGACAGCCGCCAGCAACGACAGAGCTGCATTACAGACCAGCAGAGCGGCAGGCGCCGGGCCGGGGCCGAGGCCCAGGGCAACCGTCAGAGCGTCACGGAGGCCGGGGGGAAGGCGCTTGATCTCGGCGCGCAGCGGCAACAACAGCTGGTGGAGGATCGAGTAGCTGATCGCCGCCTCGAACTCCGAGCCGGACGCCCGCAACACCCGCATGCCTTTGGCGGCCGCAAGATCGCCGGTGGCGGCGAGGAGTGCGGACTTGCCGATGCCGGCGTCGCCCCGGAGCATCCAGATGTCACCGCTGGAGCGAACCGATTCGAGGAAGCGCTCGATCTGTGCGAGCTCGGCGCTCCGCCCGAACAAGCCTCCCACGACAATGCCCCGATCGACACAGCTCTCGCTGCTCAGCAATGAGGTACGACACTATTGCACGATCAGCGGTTGACGGCTGTCAACTCTTCCGGGCTCAGGCCCGGCGGCACGGGCGCATCAGGTTTCTTGTCTTCAGTCAAACGACCACACCTTGAACACGCGGGAAATGTCGCACTGGCAGGTTGCCACAACGCCCATGAGGGCATAGGCCGGGCATTCGAGCCGCCACGCACGGCATCGCGTCCACGCTCCCTTGAGATCCATGAACGCTTGACTGATTCACCGGAGCGCCCCGAACCCGAAGGTGGTAACCGACGGCACCACCTCGGGAGCCTCGGAGGGAGTACACCACATGATGGCTGCAATCCCGCACAGTCCGCATTCGCGGCGGAAGAACCAGCCATGACCGATCTCGGTGACAGGGGCCGGCCTCTGCTGTTCGAACTCCTGGGCCCGCTTCGGGTACGGCGCGACGGCCAGGATCTCGATCTTGGACCCCGCCAGCAGCGCCTGATTCTGGCGCTCCTGCTGACTCGGGCCGGGCAACCGGTGAGCACTCAGGAGGTGATCACGATGCTGTGGGGGAGCCAGCCCCCGGCAAGTGCCAAAAACATAATCCACCGCTGTATCGGGAACCTGCGCCATCTTTTCGAACCGGATATCGCACCCCGGGCCCAGGGGCGCTGGATCACCTCCGACGCAGCCGGCTACCGCGTCGTGGCCGACGAGAGCAACCTGGATCTGCTGGCTTTCCGGAAGCTTGCCGAGGAGGCCCGCGCGGCAGCCGACACCGGCAATCCGGATGCGGCGCTGACGGCGTACACGAAAGCCCTGGAAATGTGGCGGGGGCCGTGCGCCGGCGCTTCGGACCTGCTGGTCGACCAACTGGCGCCGTTCAACGCCATCGACCACGAATGCGCCGCTGCCGCCGTCGAGGCAGCCGATCTGTCGCTTCGTCTCGACAGCGGTCGCTCCGTGCTCAACATACTGAGACGGGTGGCGACCCATCAATTCTTCAATGAAGCGCTCCAGGCGAGGTTCATCCTGGTGTTGTCGGCCGCCGGTCAACAGGCTGAGGCGATCGCCCGCTACCACTCGCTACGCCGGAAGCTGCTCGACGAACTGGGCGTGGACCCCGGCGCCGAGGTTCAAGCGGCCTATCGCGAGATTCTCGAGTGGTCCAGCGTACGGAGAGAGGACAAGACCTGCGCGCTCGCAACGGAGAAGAAGAGATCAGAACGATGTACGGTGATCCCGGGCAGCCGGAGTTCGTTTTCCCGCTACGACGGTGCGACACACACGGCGTCCATCACCGTCGGCAGTGACGACATCGGCGCCAACGGGAGTGTCCGGAGCCCGCGGTACCTCGACTATTCGATCCGGGCCCGGTGTGCCGCTCTGGCCGACGCCGGCCTGTCGATCAAGGAACTGGCGGCGGCGGGCCTCGGACCGGTGGATCTGGAGGTGTCGATCAAGTACCTCGATGAGTTGGTCCTCGGGGACGAGGTCGACGTCGTAACCCGCTTCGAGTACCTGGCCCCGAAAATCGTCCGGCTCGTCCAGTCGATGATCCGGCGCTCTGATGGAGCCATAGTCTCTGTGGTCACCAGCGTGACCAGCCTGATGGACACCACGGGGCGGTGGTTGGTGGACGACGCCGCCGTCGGGGCAGAGTTCCCGCGCGACCGTGCTGTCGTCGATCTGGCCGAGCGTCCGAAGAACAACCAGGCGTGAGGCCGCCGTCGTTCGAGGGTGGCCTCGGTGCCCGGCTGAGGCGCCTGACGCACGCTTGGACGCGGACGTCAGTGCAGGCGCAGGCCTGGGTGGACTTCCTCTCTCCGGGAGAGGCCCTCGATCCGCGGACGCTGAGCGAGTGTGCGGCGGCGCCAACTACGACCGCCTCCTCGGGGTCAAGCAGAAGTTCGACCCGCACACGATGGTTCCGAATGAGCCACACCATGCGTCCCGCCGCGGTACGAGTTCAGTCCACACGGCATCGTCGAGGGCTCAGGGACCGGTCGTACGCCTGGATTTCAGTGCGCGCTGCTCGGGGAAGGTCCAGCCGAAACGGACTGCGGGCAGACGAATGGCCGTGGTCACGAGCAGGCAGATGAGACCCGCGATCGGGATGGGCGTGCCGAATCCGGCGAGCACGATCAGTGTGCCGGCGCCAGCCCCCGCAGCGACGGCATAGAGGCTGCCGACCTGTAGGAAGGAGACCGGCAGGTTCAGGATGACGTCGCGCAGTATGCCCCCTCCGATGGCTCCGATGACCCCGACGACGAGCGCCCCGGCCGCGCCGACGCCGAGCGACAACGCTTTCGAGGCGGCGATCGCGCCGAACAGCCCCATGACGACCGCGTCGAGCGTGGCGAGCAGCCATCCGGCTCGTGCGAACACCGGCTGCAGCAGCATGCCGAGGACGGCCGACCCGCCGGCCACCAGCAGATACCAGTTCATCCAAATCACGACCGGCGGCTGATTGAGCACGATGTCACGCAGCAGGCTGCCGCCGAGTGAGACGGCCAGTCCGATCACGATGACACCGAGCACGTCGATGCGGCGGTGCCTTTCTCCGGCCGCGAACAGGGCACCCTGAAGGCCACCGAGTCCGGCGGCGAAGAGCTCGATCCACAGGGCCACATCAAACGGCATGACGAGCATGCGATCACGCTCCGGCGGGCTCGAGGCCGGCTCGCACGGCGGTGCGAGCCGGCCGTGAGTAACGTCAGTGAGAGCTGCCGGCGGCGTTGCGCGCGGCAGTCACGATCACGTCGGAGATGACATCGGCCTGGGTGATGAACAGGTCGTGGCTGGCCGAGACGTTGGTGATCGTCGCACCGGCACGCTCGGCCATGTGCTGCAGCATGGCCTGGTCGAACGCCTTGTCCTCGGTCGCGATGACGGCCCAGCTCGGCTTGTCACGCCAAGCCGCGTTCTTCACCGGCGTCCCGAAGACCGACATGTTGATCGGAACCTGCGAGTCGCGCAGGAAGGCCGCGTCGGCGGCGCTGGCGTCCGCCGCGAAACCGGCCTTGAACTTGTCGTGGTTGAGGAAGCCGAATCCGTCCTCGCCGACGTCGATGACGAAGTCGGGCGTCGGGGCGAATCCCTCGTACTGCTGGGCGGTGGTCTCGCCCTCGTCGGGGGCGAGCGCCGACACGTAGACCAGACCGGCGACCTTCGGGTGGACTCCGACCTCGGTGATGACCGTGCCACCCCAGGAGTGGGCCACCAGAATCGTCGGACCGTCCTGCAGGTCGAGCACCCTCGTGGTCGCCGCGACGTCGTCCTCGAACGAGGTGAGCGGGTTCTGCACGATCATCACCCGGTAACCCCGGGCCGTCAGGTTGTCGTACACGCCGCGCCAGCCCGAACCGTCAGCGAACGCGCCGTGCACCAGCACGACATTCTTGATTTCTTGACCGGTGATGCTCATGAGGTCATTCCTTCCGTTGCCGCACCGGCGTTCCCCGGAGCGGGTCAATGTGGGTAGGCGACCATCACTTCTGACATGTGATCGCATGTCAGACGGGGCATAAGGCTCGCGCTCCGCCTTGTGAACGATGGTCGGGTGATCCTGCGTGGGTCAGTGCGTCAGACTGGAAATGCCGGTTGGTGGCTCGCCTGGCGACGGTCATCAATTTCGGTGTGCCGGCCAACTCCAGGTTCGTCCCGGAGGGCGCTGCGAGAATCAGTCATTTTGCTGGCCGGTTCGACAAGACGCGTGGCATCGGGAGCGGATCGGCGAGGCCGCCGCAGCCCGGATCGGCTCACCCGCCATGTCTACGAACCCGGCACTAACGGCCACCTGCCCGGTGCGACGGGCAGCACGTAAGTCATTCGACAGATACGGCGGGTCGGTCAACGCCCCGGACGTCGACGTCCGGTATCGGTGGTGGGGAGCCGGCCGGGTCCGTCGGCGACACCCGCGGCAACCGGCCGTCCCCGCGCGTTCTCCCGCAGCCCTGCGTCTGCGGGGATGACGGGACCGCTGCGCCGACGATGCGGCGCCTTCGGCAAGGAGGCACCCGGGGGTGAACCTCGTGAAGATCAGGTCACGGACTGTAGCGACGGATGGTCGACAGCGCGTCGCGGAGGCCGGCGCGGGAGGAGATTCCGAGTTTCGGGTAGATCCGGTAGAGGTGGGCGCCGACTGTGCGATGGGACAGGAACATTCGCTCGGCTATCTGTTTGTTGCTCAGGCCGCTCGCGGCCAGGTGAGCGATCTCGAGCTCCTGGGTGGTCAACGTGAGCGGTCCCGGCTCGTCGACGATGGCCGGGCGGTATCCGGTGGCCCGCAACTCCTGCGCGGCGCGTGTCAACCACGGCTCGGCGCCGATGGCGGCGAAACCGGTGTGCGCTTCGAGCAGATGTTCGCGGGCGCGGGCGAAGGCTTTACCCCGGCGCAGCTTCTCGGCGAAGGCCAGCCGGATGCGAGAAGCCTCGAAGCGCCACCGTTGCGTGGCGGGGGCGCTGAGCACCTCCTCAAGGCGCCGGCTCGCTTCCTCATCGTCGAGAACGAGGGCGTCGACGCCGTGCTGGATCAGCGCCATTCGAGGGGAGATCGCAGCCAGGTCCGCCCTGCGTACGGCGTCGGCGTGGGCCCGCGCCTCGGTCGTCCGGCCAGTACGCAGAGCGGCTTCGACGAGATCGATGATGGCCCACATGGCGATCGGCGTGTACGGTGCCAGCACTCCGGCCGGGCTGATAGCGGTGGCGTGCAGGTATGCGGACTGGAAGTCGCCCTCAGCCGCGGCGGCGAGCGTACGCGGGTAGTGCGCGACGGCCACGGCGCCGGCGACTCCTCGTGGGAGTGCCCAGCGGGTTATCTCGTCGGCCAGCGCGTAGGCCTCGTCGGTCAGGCCACGGCCCGCCGCGACGTTCGCCCGGTTGAACAGGAAATACCAGGTGAGGAAAGGCAAACCAGCTTCACGGCAGGCTTTCTGGCCCTCTTTCGCCAGTTCCTCGACCTCGTCCCACCGGCCGGTGAAGTAGCCGTCGACGCACAGATGCTGGAGCGCTCCGAGTTGACGACGCGGTGCGCCGCCGTCACGGCCCTGCTGGACCAGCCGCCACGACGACTCCCGGACCTCGGCGAGCCGGTCGACGTACACCGAGGCGGTTCCGATGCGCATGACTCTGGTGAGGTCGCGCTCGTCGGCCAGGGTGCCGAGCAGGGCGTCCAGGTCGGGTATCGCGGCCGCGCCGGTGCGTACCGGGTCCGGGAAGGTTCTGCTCATCACCGAGAGAATGTCCGACGGGCCGGGAATGAGACGGTCCAAGGCGCGGTGGAAAACCGCCCAGTGCCCGGGTGTTCCCGCATACCAGCAGAGCAGAAGCAGGGTGTGCATCGCCTCGTCCAACGCCGGGTCGTCGGCTCGCCAGCCGTGCTGTCCGGTCTCGATGGCCCCGGCGAGCAGCCGGTGGGCGGTGTGCACGTCACCGTCGCCGTTGATCATCAGCAAGGCGGCCGCGCTGGCCGCGCTGAGTGCCCCGGACGGACCCAGATCGGCGGTCTGCGCGTCGGCCAGCAGCGTACCGAGCTCAGCGCCCGCTCCTCCTGCCTCCGCGCCCAGGTAGGCCGCCTCCGCGAGCCGTCGCGCCCGGTTCTCCCCGAGCGCACTCAACTCAGCAGCGCGGACCAGGTTCGACACCGCGCCGAGCACGTCGCCGCGCTGCATGACACGCCGAGCCGCCTCGTCAAGCATGGCGGCGATCGTCTCGTCGGGGTCGGCCGCCGCCGCCGCCAGGTGCCAGGCGCGGCGTTCCCAGTTACTGGGGAGCGCCGCAGCGATGTCGAGATGGGCTTCCCGCCGCTCGGTGTGTGTAGACGCGGCGACGATCGCCGATTGGATCAGTGGGTGGCGGAAGATTATCCGGCCGGCGACGTCGTCGACCCGAACGAGCTGGGCGCGTTCGGCCGGGGCCAGATCGGTGAGGCTGGCCATCCCGCGCAGTACCCGGATCTCCCCGCTGCCCTCGAAGGTCGCCAGCAGCAACAGTCGTCGGGTGGCCTCGGGCAGTCCGCCGACCCGCGCGGCGAACACGGTCCGCAGCCGGTTGTTGAGCGGGACCACATCGGAGCCGGGCGCGCCCGGCTCCGACAGGGGATCGGGCAGATCGGCCTCTGCCAACGTGGCCGGCAGCTCGACAAGAGCGAGTGGGTTGCCTTCCGCCAGGTCCAGTAGCCGCTGCCGAACTTGGGACGACATGTCCGGATAGCGCACGGTGACGAATTGTGTGGCGGCCTCCCGGCTGAGCGGCTGTACGACCACCTCGGTGAGGCCGCGGCGGTCAAGGAAGCTCTCGGTGCTGGTGCGCGAGGACGCCACAACTCCGATCGGTGTGCCCTGGACGCGTCGCGCGATGAAACCGAGCACGACAGCGCTCGGCCGGTCGATCCACTGCACGTCGTCGACGAGCAGCAGGACGGGTGTCTTCCGCGCAATTGTCGACAGCAGTGACAGCGCCGCGTTGCACACCAGCAACACAGGCGGTGGCGGGCCTGGGCCGAAACCTAGCGCGACGTTCAGCGCGTCACGCAGGCCGGGCGGCTGCCGCGGAATCTCCGAGTGGACGGGCAGCAGCAACTGGTTGAGGACCGAGTAACTGATGTCAGCTTCGAACTCCGACCCCGAGGCACGGAGGACGCGCATCCCGCAGTCGGTCGCGAGTTTTGCGGCGGCACCGAGGAGCGCTGACTTCCCGACACCCGGTTCGCCACGGACAATCCGTACGTCACCGCCAGCGCGTGCCGACTCGAGGAAGCGGGTAATGCTCGCCAGCTCTACCTCGCGCCCGAACAGCTCCATGGCGGTGACCTCCGTCATTCAGCACGGCCGCCTGGCGGCGACTCAGTCCGCAAGGGCACCAGCGGCGTAGCTCGGCTGGCGCCCCGGCCTCTTTGCGAGGCGGCCTTCGCTGGACCGGACGGGGAACCAACAGGTAGTCACGTTGCCGCATGCAGTATATCGGACATCGACAGGTCCGACGCTTCTGCCGACGGGCGCGGTGCCGAATCGCAGATCCGCCCCTCCGCCCATGATCAACGACGCCGTGCCCGTCGAACCTGGTAGCCGGTGTGACGAACCGTCCAGGCGTCACCGGCGGTGCGATCCGGTTGGTCGCGCTCGCACCGTCACGACCGTGTGCGGGGGGGGCGCCGTCGACTAATCCACAGGTGCGCTGCACTTTGTTGCTGTACCGCACCGAAAAGGGACCGTCTCGGTTTCCCGAAACGGCCCCTATCTGCTGTGCGCCCGAAGGGACTCGAACCCCTAACCTTCTGATCCGTAGTCAGATGCTCTATCCATTGAGCTACGGGCGCTCGTGCTCAGCCAGTGTACACACCTGACTTTCGCGCGGAGACTCCGGGATTCGAACCCGGGAGGGGCTTTAAGACCCCAACCGCATTAGCAGTGCGGCGCCATAGACCAGACTAGGCGAAGTCTCCCAGGTGGCCCGCAGACCACCGCGCCCGAGGATACAGGTCCCCACCCACCGGGAGCAAAACGACTTCCAGGGTACGTCTGCCACGGCTCCTGGAGCCCGTGTTCCGAGCTGTGCGGCAGCGTGATCGGGACTACGCTGCATCGATATGCAGGAGCAGCCGCCCAGCGAGCCGACCCGTCGAGAGCCTGCTGACCGAGCGCGGCGGCGCCCTCCGCGGGCGACCTTCACTCCGCCGACGGCCGCTGAGCAGGCCGTGGAGAAGGCACCGTCGGAGCCTGCAGCGGCCGGGGATACGTCGGGTGAGCAGCGCCCGAGGCGCACCAGACCCGCCCCGACGGTTCTGTTCCAGCCACCGGAGCCGGAGCGCCCCCTGCCCCGGCAGCCGAGGCGGCCGCCGGCTCTTACGCCCGACAGCACGATCACCCGCGCGCAACCCTCGGCACCGGACGCCGATCAAGCAGGGCCGGCGGAACGGGCGGAGTCAGGCCCCAACCAGGTGCCGGAAAGCCCGCCAGCGGACGTCAACGGCCCGAGCCGGCCGAACGCCCCTGTGGCGACGGACGCCCCTGCGGCGGACGCGAATGAAGCGGGTACCGCCGATGCGAAGGGTTCGACGGCGCGCACGCCGGACAGGTCAGCGCCCGAGAGAAGCGCAGAGGCAGCCGCCGGTCCGGCGACGCGGGTACCGAAGGCGCGCGCCACCCCAACGCGGAAGACTCCCGCCGGCAAGAAGCCGCGAGCGTCGGCCGGCGACCCAAGCGCGACGACCGCGCCGCCGGTTCCGCCGACCTCAGCCGTGCCGGCAGCCGTCCCGATCGAACCAACGACGGACCCGAGCGAGCAGGCCACTCAGAGCGAGCAAGCCGCCCAGGCCAGGCGGGCCGAACAAGACACCTCGACCAAAAGAACCGCGCCGGCCAAGCGAGCCGCACCGGGCAAGGCAGCCACACCCACTAAGGCGACCACGCCGGCCAAGGCAGCCACACCGACCAAGCGGGCGGCGAGCCCTCGCAAGAGTGCCGCGTCGAAGAAAGCCACGACAGCAGCACCCGAGACTGCGACCGAGCAGCCCCAGCCCGACGTCGCGGCGCCCCTCGCCCTCACCGGCAGCGCCGCCACGAGCAGCGCCGCCACGAGCAGCGAGCCGGCAGCGCAGCAGACCTCACACGAGCCAGCCGCACACGAGCGCGCGCACACGCCAGCCGCGCAGCAGACCCCACACGAGCCAGCCGCACACGAGCCGACCGCACAGCAGACCGCTCAAGCACCAGTCGCGGACGCGCCAGCCGCACAGCAGGTCGTGCACACGCCAGCCGCACAGCAGATCACGCACGAGCGGGCACCAGCTCTGGGGCGTACCCCGGAATGGGATCTTCGGGCGGTTACCGCCCGCGTGCTTGACCACCCGGGTTTCGCGCCGGAGTTGTTGGCCCTGGCGGCGGTGCCCGCGCTCGGGCCGAGCGCCGCCGAGTGGGCCGAACGGCTCCGGGGTCGGTATCCGGACGCTCCGGCAGACGGCCTGGCCCGGCTGGCCACCCGGCGGTACGTCGGTGCGGCCGCAGCGGGTGGGGCGACGGCCGCGCTCGCGGGGCTCTTCGCGCCGGTGGCGGAGTTGGCGTCGGTGCTCTGGACCCAGTCGAACCTGGTGCTGCACCTGGCGGCGGCGTACGGGCAGGATCCGGCGCATCCCGACCGGGCCGTCGACCTGCTGGTGCTGACCCAGGTGCACCCGGATCCGGAGAGCGCGCGTGCCGCGTTGGCCGCCGCGCAGACGGCGGGCGATCCGGCGGAGGAGCCGTGGCCGAGGGCGGCGGAGGCCGCGTGGCGGCTGGCCGCGCCGCTCACGGCGCAGGCTGGCGGGTGGCTGGCGTTGCGGTTGGCGTCCCGGCTGCTGCCGGGTGCGGCGGTGCTCGCCGCGGCGTTGGGCGACTCGGCGGCGACCGAACGGCTCGCGGCGCGGGCGGTGGCCCTCTACCGGCCGCGTCAGAGCCAGTCGAACCACTCACGGGGCAGCAGCGCGTAGCCGACGAAGGCGACCACGTCGAGCAGCGTGTGCGCGATGACCAGCGGCATCACCCGCCGGGTCCGCAGGTAGAAGAGGCTGAACACGACGCCCATCACGGCGTTGCCGACGAACGCGCCGAAGCCCTGGTAGAGGTGGTACGAGCCGCGTAGCAGCGCACTGGCCGCGATGATCGTGACCAGCCGCCAGTGCAGCTGGCGCAGCCGGGTGACGAGGTAGCCGACCACGATCACCTCCTCCAGCACGGCGTTCTGGATGGCGGCGAGGATCAGCACCGGCACGGTCCACCAGAGATCCGGCAGCGCGGCCGGCACCAGCGTCGCGTTGATGCCGAGCTGGGCCGCCACCCAGAACAGGGCCAGCCCCGGCAGGCCGATCAGCGCGGCGAGGCCGGCGCCTCGGGCCAGGTCCTGACCAGGCCGTCGGGCGTCCAGGCCGAGGGTCCGCGCCGGGTCGCCGGGGTCGCGGCTGAGCAGGTGTACGGCGAGCAGCACGGGCAGCAGCGCGAAGGCGATGCCGAGCAGTTGGTACGTCAGGTCCAGCCAGGGGCGGGCCGACGCCGAGGTGTTCAGCGAGGCGGTCTGCTTGGAGAGCGGCCCCTCGGCGGTCAGCTTCGCGATGATCGACACCACCGCGTAGACAGCGGACTGGCCGAGGGAGAGGCCGAGGACCAGCAGCGTCTCTGTCCCCAACACTCGCCGGGACACCGGGCGGGTCAGCTCAACGGTCACCGCACCACTCTGCCCGACGGGTGGCACCGCAGGTACGGCCGATCGGGCCGCGTGAGCCGATCGCACATTCTGTGCGACCGGCGTGCACGCTCCGTGGAGATTCTATGGATGCCCGATCCGCTGACGTCTGGAGAAGGAGCACCCGGTGGAGAATGTCGCGCGGTTGCTGAAGGAGAGCTGGACCCTGGTCGAGGAGGACCGGGAGCGGCTGAGCGGCCATTTCTACGCCCGGCTGTTCCTGCTGGACCCAGCCCTGCGGCAGCTCTTCCCGGTGCAGATGACCGGTCAGGGTGACCGCCTGCTGGAGGCGATCATCACGGCGATCCACACGGTGGACGACCCGGAGAGCTTCGACGAGTTCCTGCGGGCGCTGGGCCGGGACCACCGTAAGTACCACGTCGACGACAAGCACTACGCGACGATGGGCGTCGCGCTGCTGGACGCCCTGCGCAGCACGGCGGGCGACGGCTGGAACCTTGAGTACGACCAGGCGTGGCGGGACGCGTACGCGGCGATCGCGGCGAAGATGGTGGCCGGTGCCGCCGACGACGGCAACCCGCCGTTCTGGCACGCCGAGGTGCTGACCCATGAGCGGTACGGCCCGGACACCGCAGTGCTGACCTGCCGGGCGTTGCAGCATCCGCTGTCGTGGCGGGCGGGCCAGTACGTCAGCCTGGAGTTGCCGCGTTTCCACCCGAGGGTGTGGCGGAACTACTCGGTGGCGAACGCCCCGAACGACGACAACGTGCTGGAGTTCCACGTTCGCAGCCCCGGCGCGGGATGGGTGTCCGGTGCGCTCGTCCGCCGGGTGCGGCCGGGGCACCTGCTGCGGCTGGCCGCGCCGATGGGTTCGATGACGCTGGACCGCACGTCCGAGCGGGACATCCTCTGCGTTGCCGGCGGGGTGGGGCTGGCGCCGATCAAGGCTCTGGTGGAGGAGTTGGCCACCTACAACCGGACGCGGTGGGTGCACGTCTTCTACGGCGCACGACAGGCCGCTGACCTGTACGGGCTGGCCGGCTTGCAGGAGTTGGTGGCCGTACACCCGTGGTTGTCCGTCACGGCGGCGTGCAGCGACGACAGGGATTTCGACGGCGAGGTGGGTGACATCCCGGACGTGGTGGCCCGGTACGGGCCATGGACGACGCACGACTGCTACGTCTCCGGTTCGGCGCAGATGGTCCGGTCCGCGCTGCGGGTGCTGGCAGCGGACGGGGTGCCGCCGCCGAACATTCGCTACGACACCTTCGGCGACCTTTAGAACGTTCCTCCCCCCATAGCCGGGGCGCGTGCCCCTGCCCCCTGGGGCACGCGCCCCGGCCCCCGTCGTCGCTCCGCACCGCTGAGCACCGCCCGGGGCGCCCTGCTCAGTACCGCCAGGGACGCCCGGTTTCCCGGTATTCCTCGACCGGCACCAGCGGCACGCCGGGCGCCATCCGGTCGACGTAGAGCCGACCTTCCAAGTGGTCGATCTCGTGGGCGACGAGCCGGGCCATGCCGAACTCGAACGACGTGATGACCCGGCTGCCGTCCCACTGGGCGTGTTCCACGTCGAGGCGTAGCGGCCGGGGCACCAGACCGCGGTGGTCGAAGAAGGAGAGGCATCCCTCGTACTGCTCGTCGGTTTCCGGGTCGGCGTCGACAACCCGGGGGTTGAGCAGGATGACCGGCTCCGCCGACCGGTCGGGAGGCCGGACTGCCGCCGCGGCCCGGCCGATGCCGAGTTGCGGGGCGGCGATACCGACGCCCTTGCTGAACGGATGCAGTTCGTCGAGGCGGGCAAGCGCCATGGTGAGCCGGTCGACGATGTCCCGGGCGGCCTGTTCCTCGCCGGGCAGGTCGAACTGCCGGACGCGCTGGCGCAGCAGGTCGTCGCCGCGTTGCACGATGCCGATCCCCCGCATCCGGTCGCTGGGCCGGACCCGGACGCCGTTGGGCCCGACGTCCGGGTCGGTGTCCGGGCGGGCGCGGAAGCGCCACTGCATGCGGTAGCGGGCGTTCAGCGGGGGGTCGTCGGTCTGCCAGTCGAAGAGCGCCCGGTCGCCCGCGTCGCGACGCTGCGGCGCCGTCCTCAGGGGGCCCTCCTCCGCCGAGAGCGAGGTCTCCACGCCCCAGACCTGTGGGTCGAGCGCCGCCGGCAGGTCCAGCCGTACGGCGAGATGACGGGTGGGCAGCCGGACAGCCCGCTGGAACCAGGGCCCCCACTTCTCCTGGCCGACGCTGTACGCGTACTCGATTGTGGCCCGGTCGCCGGGGTAGAGCGGGAAGCGCCGCTCACCGTTCTCGAACAGCAGCCAGATCTCCTTGAAGGCGTCCCGGTCGTGCTTCGCCCGCCAGTGCATCGGCTCGGGGTCACCGACGTTGTCGTCCCGGCGAGCCTGGAGTTGCAGTTCGGCGAAGGTGAGGGGGTGCTCGCGGTGATGCCGGTTGGAGCGGCCGGGGTCGTTCGGGTAACGGTCGACCGCCACGCGTGCCAGGTAGCGGGTGACCGGCTCGGTGCCGGCGTTGTACAGCTCGCGGCGAATGACGCACCGGTAGCCGTTGTCGGTGTGGGTGAGGGCTGCCAGCTCCCGTTCGACGATCAGGCCGGTGCCGGGTGGCAGCCACTGGCCGGGCGAGGGGGGTTCGCGGTGCGGGTGGCCGGTACGGGCGTGCCGGAGGTCGTCGTACTCCCGGAAGCGCTGCCAGATCGCGCCGCTGGCCTCCAGGACGGCTTCGGCCCGGCGGGCGAAGTCCTCGGTGGGGCGGTGCCGGCGCCCTTCGACGTGGCTCACGTAGGACGGGTCGAACCCCATGAGGACGGCGAGTTGCTTCTTGGAGAGCCCGCGTCCGGTCCGTTGCCGGGCGAGTTCGGCCGCGAAGGAGTCGGCAGCCCGTTCGAGGGGGGATGTCGTCATCGGCGTCCTCGTGGCCGGGAATATCATTCTCACGTTCTGTGGCGAAGCGCACACGCATCTGGCAACTTGGCGACACTCCGCTTGACAAGCACCCGTGGAGCTGCGGGCGTGAGGTCGGCGTTTTCGAGGAGCAGCGTCGGGTAGTACGGCGGAGCGCCGCTCGTGCTGGGAGCCGACGTGACCCGGGCCTCCCGCCTCCGACCGAGGTGAGGCTTCCCTTATAACCCCGGGTTGGTTAGGCTAGCCTTAGCTCAGGACGCAACTGCCGTCCGCCGAGGTCTTCCTCGGCCACGTGGACAGGGGATGACACGGTGACAGCGGTGATGCCGAGGCGGGACATGACCGCCACGCCGCTCGCCCCCGTCACCGCCACACTGCAGGCCATGTTCGGCACCGACGACCTCCCTGGGCTCGCCCGCGGCCTGCTTGTTGACGACGAGTTCGTCTGGGCACCCGCCACTACGCTGATCGACGGCACCCGGCTGCCGGAGTTGCTGCGCGGCGCAGGCGTCCGGTGGCGCGGCACCCCGCACGCCTGCGCCGCGCTGGCCTGGAAGTCCTACAGCTACTGGACGGCGCTGCCGGCCGTGCTCGGCTGGGCCTCGGCCCGACGGGTGCCGCTGCTCGACCCGTCCGACGTACTGATCCACTTCGAGGACCACCGGCCCCTGATCACCCTCGGCCTGCGTCGCAGCATCACTGTGGCGGTGCTGCCCAACGACCCACTGGCGGTGGCCGGCCTGCCGCAGGTACGCGTCGTCGCCGACGAGACGGCCTTGCTGGGCGAGCTGCGCGCCTCATTGCTCGACGCGCACCTGGCGCCGCTGATCACGGCGATCCAGTCCGAGGTTCGGGTGGGCACCCGGACCCTGCTCGGTTCGGTCGCCTCCGGCATCGCGCACGGCCTCCTTCGGGCTGCTGACGCCCTGCCCGGCCCGACGGTGCAGAACATCGACTCGGTGCTCGGGGCACTTGATCTGGCGGACCTGGTCGAGCTGGTGCCCGGCCCGGCCGGCGAGCCGACAGTGCAGCGGCGCACCTGCTGCCTCGCCTTCACGCTGCCCAGCCCGAAGGTCTGCCAGGGCTGCTGCGTCCGCCAGCCGTGAACGCGCTGGTACTCCAGGCCTGAACCCCGCTCAGTCGGTCAGCGGCCGGACGTCCCACACCCATACGCCGCCGGTGAAGACCGGCTGGATTCCGGTCAGCTCGGTCATCCCCCGACGCAGCGCGTCCTCGTGCTCCTGCGGGCCGAGGATTACCGCGCCGGCGCGCCAGTAGCGCAGGTCGTCGACCGCGTCCACACGACTCTGCGGGGTGATCGGCGGCACCGCACCGGTACGCCTGATGGTGGAGAAGAAGCTGCTGGTGGTGCGGGGCGGCGCGCCGAACAGCGCGACCTTCGGCGGATCCGCGCTCGGGCGGGTGTCCGGGCCGAGGAAGTAGCCGCGGGCCAGCGGCATGTCCAGCCGGGTCACAGCCGACCAGCGCAGCGGCTCCGCATAGGTGGTGTCCGGCAGGGGCAGGGTCACCACACTGCGTCCGCCGGCCACGTAGGGGCGCCAGGCTCCGCTCGTCACGAATGTGGGGACCGGGTCGAGACGGACAACGGGCAGCGGGGTGGGCAGGATCGGCAGCAGGGCCATCGTCAGCACTGTGGCGGTGACGAAGCGGATCTGCCGCCGGGCCGTCGGGTGTGCGGCAGCCATCTCGCGTACGCGCTCGGCGCCGTAGGCGAGCAGCACTCCGATGATCGGGGTTATGGCCAACGCCCAGCGGGTCGGCACCACCGAGTGCAGGATCGGCAGGTTCTCCAAGGCTGCCCACGGCCCGGGCACGCCGGTGCCCCGACCGGCGAAACGGACCTCCCGGCCGAGCGAGAGCACCGCGAAGAGCAGGGCGAGCCCGGCCAGCGCGAGCACCACCACCGAGCGCCGCAGCCACCAGACCAGTGCGACCACCAGCACCAGCAGGGACCAGCCGAAGAAGCTGTTCTCCTCGGTCGGGTTCTTGGCGAGGCTTCCGGCGGTGCGCGGGCTGCCGGCAAGCGACTCCCGGGCGTACGCGACGAACGAGGCGAGGTCGCTGGAGTAGCCGCGGATCAGGCTGGACAGCCCGGAGTACGCGCCCGGGCCGAAGAACTGCACGTACAGCGGGTACGCCAGCAGCACGGCGGCGACCCCGGCGGCAACGGCCAGGCCGGCGAGGAACGGCCGGGCGCGCGACCGCAGAGGTGGGCGAGCGATGGCGAGCGCGACGACGACAACGCCCAGGCCGATCGCGGTCATCAGGAGGATCTCCAGGTTGAGGAACGCCTGCCAGACGATCACCAGCGCGAGCAGCACCCCGTTGCGTAGCCAACGGCCGGGCTCGGCGAGCCGCAGCGTCCGCCAGATGATCAAGGGAACGACGTACTGCGACACGATGTTCGGGTGCGCGTTGGCGTGCGACACCATGGCCGGCGCGAACGCGCAGAAGCCCGCGCCCAGCCAGGACGGCCCGCGAGCGCCGATGAGGACGCGGGAGAGCAGGAAGTACCAGGAGACGGCGGTGGCGATCATCCCCAGCGTGAGAAAGAGCAGGAATGCCGCGCGCGGGCCGAACAGCAGTGTGACGGGCGTCATTGGCAGCGAAATGGATAATACGGACGTATTGGCCATGAGGTTGACGCCGTCAGGCACGTTCATCTGATCGGAATGAAATGGATACACGAAGCGTGTGACGACCCGCGTACCGTGCGCCAACATCCATTCGAACTGCGACTGGTCAGTGCGGTTGTCGCGTACCCCACTGCCCGGGTTCAACCAGAGGCGGCAAGTGACCCAAAAGGCGAGCGCCACGAAGCTCACCACGGCGGCCAGATCGACCCACTTCCCGTTGCGGCGCAACCCGTCCCCGCCGACTCCCTCCACAGGCAGCACAGTGACCGGCCCGTCACTGGGCGCAGTGGCCGGGCCGGCGCTCGGCGCGTCCGGTTCGGGAGTAGTCATCGCAATTCATAGGGTAGTCAGCGTATGGCTCTGCCGTGACATGTTTCGGGGTACTGCCGTACTATGTGCCGGGTTCGCCGACCGCCGATCACGTGCCCACCCCCCGACCGCAATTCGGCCACAATGCTGCCCCGATTCTTCTGCCATCCAAGCGGATGATTCACTCTGTCGGTTCAGGCACGGGTCGAGTTCATATCGTGAGGAATCGACGCATGGCAGAAATCACTGGGGACCAGCGCGTCCAGTCCGAGGTGCTGGAGGGTCTGGCGACGGCCGTCAACCACCGCCGCTGGTTCGTCGAACTGGCGGTGCCGTACCTCGGTGACAACCCGATCGAGATCGGCAGCGGTCTCGGCGACTACGCGCTGGAGTGGTCGCAGCTGCTACCCCGGTTCACCGCCACCGAGGCCGACCCCGACCGGTTGGTGCAGCTCAAGGAGCGGCTCGCCGCCCAGCCGGGCATCGACGTCCGGCAGATGCTGCTGCCGCACCACGAGCGGGGCGACTACAGCGCCGCCGTCTCGTACAACGTCCTTGAGCACATCGATGACCACGTGGGCGCGCTGCGCAGCATGCGCGACCTGGTCCGCCCCGGCGGTGCCGTGATCATCATCGTGCCGGCCTTCCAGTTCGCGATGAGCCCTGCCGACGTCGCCACCGGGCACGTCCGGCGGTACACGAAGAAGACCCTCGGAGCGGCGATGACCGACGCCGGCCTGACCATCGAGAAGATCCACTACGCCAACGCGCTCGGCTTGATCGGCTACTTCATGGCCACGAAGGTCTTCCGCCTGATGCCGAAGGAAGGCCCGATGGTCAAGGTGTACGACACCCTCGTGCTCCCCGCGACAAAGGCAGCCGAACAACTGGTCCGCCCCCCGTTCGGCCAGTCCGTCTTCGCCGTAGCCCGAGTCCCCGCCTAACCCCGCACCCCGGGGCCCCGCCCCGCCCCGCGATCTTGAACTTCGGTCGCCCCTGCGCGTCTTACACCAGGGATGCCGAGACAGGAACTGCAAGATCGCGGGGGAGGTGGGCTGGGGTTACTCCTTGACCTGGTACGTCGGGCGGATCACCGCTCGGGCCAGGGTGTGGAAGGTCAGGTTGAAGCCGACGTAGGCCGGGCTGGCATCCGGGGTCAGATCGAGCCGGTCCACGTCCACGGCGTGCACTGCGAAGACGTACCGATGCGGGCGGTCACCGGGCGGTGGCGCCGCACCGCCGTAGCCCTGCTCGCCGTAGTCGTTACGGACGGAGAACGCACCGCCGAGGTCGGTGCCCGCCGCGCCGCCTGCGCCGCTGGGCAGCTGCGTCACGTCGACCGGTACGTTCACCAGCACCCAGTGCCAGAAACCGCTGCCGGTCGGCGCGTCCGGGTCGTAACAGGTCACCGCGAAGCTCTTCGTCTCGGCGGGGAAATCCGACCAGGTCAGCTGCGGAGAGACGTTGTCACCCCCCGTGCTGCCGTGCGCGTGCCGGGCGTCCATCGGCTCGCCGTTCTGCACGTCGTCACTGGTCAGCGTGAACGAGGGCACCGTCGGCAGCAGCTCGTACGGGTCCGGGGCGATCGGTCGTTCCAGGGTCATCAGGACGCGTCCTTCCGGTGCGGGCAGTTCCTGCCCCTTCATACCCCGTTCGGCGGCTGCCGACGACCGGATGGGCCCTGCCGGCCACAGAACTAGTGAGGGAAAATACTGTTGCCGCCACAATGTTCCACAGGGATACCTTATGGCATCAATATGGCGTGATTTCCTGATCGCCGTCGTCACCGCGCTCCGCAAGCCGGACGAGCGGTCGCTCGCCGAGGAGCGTCGTCGCGCTGTCGAACGACTGGCCGACGAGACGATCCGGAAGCACCAGCCGCCCGCCGACCCACCCGAGTAGCGGTCCAACGAGTTGCGTTTTTAGCGTTTGCGACGCATGCTTCACCCATGGTGACGACGGGTGGAGACCTGCTGACAACGGGTCAGGCTGCAAAGCTGCTGGGGTCGTCGCGCCAGCAGGTGGTCAACCTCTGCGAGCGTGGAGACCTGCCGTTCGTGAAGGTCGGCATGCATCGGAGGATTGAGCGCAGCCAGGTTGAGGCGATGCTGCGCCCCAAGCCTGAGCTGACTCGCGATCAACTCAAGTCACTGTGGCTGCACCAGGCGGTGGCGGGCAATTTGGTTACCGACCCGGACGCGGTACTGGGCAAGGCCAGGGAAAATCTCGATCGGCTCCTCCGGCAGCACCGGGACACCATGACCGAGGTGTGGCTGAAGCGCTGGGAAATCACGATCGAAGAGGGCGTCGGTGCCGTTCTCAAGACGCTGACCTCGGATGATCCGGAAGCTGTGGAGCTACGACAGAACTCGCCCTTCGCCGGGGTCCTGTCACAGTCCCAGCGCAAGAAGGTCCTTGAGTCGTTCACGCGCACCGGTTGGAAACGAGCGGCATGAGGCGCGAGCAACTGGAGCATGTCCTGCGGTCCGCGTGCCAAATCGCGGGAGACCCGGACGTCCTCGTCATTGGTAGCCAGTCGGTGCTGGGGGCGATCCCGGAGAGCAGACTCCCGCTGGAGGCCACCGCCTCCATGGAGGTCGACGTGGCATTCTTCGATGACCCGGACGACCATAAGGCTGACCAGGTCGACGGTGCCATCGGCGAACTCTCACCGTTCCACGAGACGTACGGTTACTACGCCCAAGGCGTGAGCGTCTCGACCGCAGTGCTGCCCGATGGCTGGCGCGATCGGCTGATCCTGGTGGAGTCGCAAAGCACCCAGCCGGGGCGTGGCTACACGCTCGAACCGCACGACTGTGTCGTGTCCAAGCTGATAGCCGGCAGGGAGAAGGACCACGCCTTCGCCAACGCGCTGATCCGGGCAGGGCTCATCGAGCCATCCGTAGTCGCTGAGCGGATTGAGATGGTCGACGTCCATCCCCGGGTGCTGGAACGACTCAGGGACTGGATCACCAATTACCTGCCGGCAACCTGACGAGCACAGACGCGGCCCCCGACCGACGGTCAGGGGCGTTTTAGCTGTCCAGATGGGCGGAGGGTGTGGGATTCGAACCCACGAAGACATCGCTGCCTTACCGGTTTTCAAGACCACACCGATCAAGGCCGTGACCAGCGCGAATGCTGACCAGTCCAGAAGGAGCGACACGGATACGACATCAACGGGAGGGCTGGCGTCACGGGCGGCTCACACTGGCTGGCGCAGGAGTTGCGCTTGTTCCTTCTTGAGGTTGGCGAATGTACGCCGGACATAGGAGACATATGCATCGCCGGGATGACGGATGAGCGCCCGCTCGCGGACGCCCTCCTCGAACTCTGCGACACGAAGGATCTCCTGGGCCGCTACGTGGGCGCAGAAATCGCGCAACGGTGCCGGGACCTCGACCTCCACCACCAGGTCGGCATGCGCAAGGATGAGGTCACTCATTCGGCGATTCGCGGGTTGAAGCACCTCGTCCCGCCATCGTTGCCATTCGGGGTTGCCTCCCTCTGGATTCCGTTCGGATGACTTCGGCATATGCATCTGGCGCAGCGCTGCCCAGATCCGTTCGTTCGCGTCCACCATGGCGTTTAGGGGTCCGTAGAGATCACGGAGCTGACTGTTAATTCGGGTGAGGCGAGCCTGTCTCCGTTCCAGCCGCACCTGCCCATACTGGTTGAGAAGAAAGGCGAACACGGCTACGACGATGCTCGCACTGGCAGCAATGATTGCGGCGGTCACTAGGTTAGCTTGCCGCACCTGCAACCGAGAGTCACCCCCGAGGGGAGCAAGGACTCCTCGTCGTCGGCCACCAAGCCAGTTTGCGCCAGCTAAGTCATCCGAATGGCTCTACCGCTCACGTGCACAGTCAGGTAACGTCATCCCATTTGATATCGCAGGAGGGCTGTTGAAGGTCTTCATCTCCTGGAGCGGCGAACCGAGCCGCTCCATAGCGTCCGAGCTGCACGGCTGGCTGCGCGTCGTTGTCCAGCACGTTCGGCCCTGGATGTCTGACGTCGAGATCGAGAGCGGCACCAGGTGGAATGATGTTATCGCCGCGAACCTAGAAAGCGCCGACTTCGGCCTAGTATGCGTAACTCGCTCTAATCAATCAGCTCCGTGGTTGATGTTCGAATCCGGGGCGCTGGCTAAACGATTAGATGTAGCACGATTAGTACCGTTGTGCATTGATCTCGAACCGGCTGAAGTCATTTCACCACTTCAATCGTTTCAGTCGCGGAAGCTGGACATGGACGGCATGAGACGTCTGATCCACGAGTTGCGCGAGATGTCTGATAACCCCATGCCTCGCGAACCCGTCGACCGCTTATTCGAAGCAATGTGGCCAGGGCTAGAGGAGCAGGTCAGGCTAGCAGCCACCCAGCACATCAACGCCGAAGGCCCCCGCCGCAGCCCAGACGACATGCTGGCAGAGCTAGTGACACGTGTCCGGAATCTTGAGCGGGACACTGAGACCGAAAAGCAATCTAGCGGACCATCTCGCCGCGATCTTAGAATGCTTGACCATGCCGTTATGACACTCGACGACTCAGTGTCTCGCCTATCCCTCCTGACAAATTACATTGCGGAGTTCGCCCACTCGGTAAACCGACTCGAACAACTTCGATTTAGCGAAAGAGAACTCACAACGGCACAGAGGGTGAGTGTCGACCGGGCGGAGACGAACCAGCAGCGCGAAGCGGAGTACGAAATCGGAGTTGGCGACTTGGTCAGTCATCCAAAATTCGGAAAGGGGGAAGTCATCGATATCGCTGGAGCGGGGGCAGGTCAGCGCGCGCAGGTCAACTTCGAAAGTGGCCAAATAATGTGGCTTGTCTTGCGACACTCTAGACTTGCACCACTCGCTCCAGAGATTGATCTCGATTCAAGCGATAATTGATGCGTCCTCGAACCGGGCCAGCAGGTCGAGCAGACCGACAGACCTTCCTAATCTATAGTGCCGATCAGCACCCCAGCCAATTCGCTCATGCTTGTGATCACCAAATCTGCCCCGGCCGCACGGAGCGCATTGGCTTTGGAGGACCGATTCGCGTAGCCAATTGCCCGCACGTCGGCGGCCCGCGCCCCTTCAATATCCGATAGCGAGTCGCCAATCAGAACGCACCGCTTCGACGGCTCACCAACAGCGCGCACGGCTCGCAGGATCGGTTCTGGGTTGGGCTTCATGCGGTCCGGATCGGCGTACGCCCTGCCGACCACCGGTGAGACGTACCCGGCGAGCCGGTGTGCTGCCAGGTAGGCGGTTACCGCCCCGGCCGAGTTGTTGCTGACCACCGCCACCGACATCCCGGCTTGCCGCGCAGCCACGATGACCTCACGGCCGTATGGCGTCGGCTTGGCAGTCTCGACGGCCCTACGCTCGGCCGCGCAGAGCGCATCCTCTACGGCCCGCGTGATGGCGTGGTCGCCGGCCACGCTGATCCGGCGCAGCACCTCAAGCGGGTCCGGTTCACTGGCAAAGTCCGGCGACACCTCGACGCCGCGCCGCCTCAGCACCTCGACCAGCTCGGCGGCGACCTGCGGGGCCGGGTAACCGGCGAAGATGCTGCACACCGGCCCGTCGAAGTCGAGCAGCACCGCGCCAACCTCGCCGAGCAGCCGGCCCAAATCGGGGTTCATCCGTCGTACCGGTAGGCGATGGTCGACCACACCGAGTCGAACCACTGGCGGGATGCCTCCACGAACTGCGTGCCGTGCGAGGCGTCATCGTCGGTCACCGCATAGTGGAACAGCGGGACGTCCTTACCCATGAGGTCGTAGATCGCCATCGGCTCACCCTTGATTGAGACGGTGCGTTCAACGACCGGGTAGAAGCCGTAGAAGACCTCTTCGCCGTTCAGGATGTAGAGCTTGAACAGCGGGGACGCCCGATGCATCCGCACGTCAACGGTGGCTGACCGGATGAGCCCAAGGTCGCCCAACTCGCCTACCTGATCGATGATGCCGTCTGCCGCCCGGCGTGTGATCCGCTCGGCGCGTTCGCGTACTGCTGGATCGTCTGCCTGCGTCTCGGCCCGCGACGGCAGCGCCATCGGTACGGCCATGTCGGAGATCAGGACCCGCACGGCGATCGTCTCCGGCGCGAGCCGGCCGACACGCACCTTGTCGAGCGCCTCGGCGAGCGCGTCGCGCAGCGTCTCCCCGGAGAACCTTGCGCCGGCTATCCGATGGCTCGCCGCGAACACGCTGCCGCTAACCGACGTGGCGAATCCTGCCACCACCCGGAAGGCACTCGACGCGCTCACGGTTCGGATCGACGGCGGTCCGGCCGCAGCAAACACCGTCGCAAGGAAGCGGGCCGTTCTCTACAGCGCCTTGAAGTACGCCGTTGAACTCCGCTACCTCGACGCACACCCGATGGATTTCATTCAGTGGCGAGCACCGAAGAACACCGATCAGGTCGACCGGAAGGTGGTGGTAAATCCCGATCAAGCCCGTTCCCTGCTCTCGGCAGTACGGAAACGCGATCCGCACCTGGAAGGCTTCTTCGCCTGCATGTACTTCGCCGCACTCCGACCTTCCGAGGTAGTCCACCTACGCGCCGACGAATGCGAGCTACCCGAAAGCGGGTGGGGCTGGCTTCACCTCAGCGGCTCAACGCAACAGGTCGGCGAGGATTGGAGCGATAGCGGGAAATCGCTGGAAGACCGGGAGTTGAAGCACCGGGCGAAGAAGGCGACCCGCGATGTGCCCGCCTGCCCGGAGTTGGTTCGCATCCTGCGGCATCACGTTCGGAAGCACTGCCGAGACCCCAACAGCCGGATGTTCAACGCCGCTGGTGCGCGACCGGTCCCGGTGTCCAAGAGCACCTATCTGCGCGCCTGGCGGCAGGCACGCGAGGCAGCGTTGGCACCGGCTCAGCAGCGCTCGCCACTGGCGCACCGGCCGTACGACCTGCGGCACGCCGCCGTGTCGCTCTGGCTCAACGCCGGAGTGCCGGCTACCCAGGTTGCCCAATGGGCCGGACACAGCGTGCACGTCCTGCTCAAGGTCTACGCCTCGTGCATCGACGGACAGGACGAGGTCGCGCGCAAGCGGATCGAGGGAGCGTTAGGCACCGACGACCAGGCCGAGAGAGCGCCGGGTGACGCCGACACGTAGACGACACAATCAGTGAGACACGGCGGCACCGGGCGAGACAAAGTGAGACTGATTCACCATCGATAAACGCGCCCCCTGATCAGCGTTCGCGCTGGTCAGGGGGCGTTTTTGCTGTCCAGATGGGCGGAGGGTGTGGGATTCGAACCCACGAAGACATCGCTGCCTTACCGGTTTTCAAGACCAGCGCCATCGGCCACTAGGCGAACCCTCCCGGGCCGTCACCCAAGGGTGTACGGCCACGCATAGTCTGCCACGGCTCCCGCCGGGCGGCCCGGCGTCCCTCCCCGAATACGCGGGCAGGAGGCCCGCCAGGTCCACAGTGTCCAGTGGGATGAGCTGGGTGCGCCTGCGGCCCGGTCGGGCGTCGGGTAAGACTGAGCCATGCGAGCCGTCACGATTCCGCAGCCCGGTGGACCCGATGCCCTGGTCTGGGCCGAGGTGCCCGATCCTGAGCCGGGTCCCGGGGAGGTGATCGTGGATGTGCGGGCAAGCGGCGTCAACCGCGCTGACCTGCTGCAACGGCAGGGCCACTACCCGCCGCCGCCGGGCGCTTCCGCGTACCCCGGGTTGGAATGCTCCGGGGTCATCACGGAGGTGGGCGCGGACGTCGCCGGGTGGGCGGTCGGGCAGCAGGTCTGCGCGCTGCTGTCCGGCGGCGGGTACGCCGAACGGGTGGCCGTCCCCGCCGGGCAACTGCTGCCGGTGCCGGCCTGCGACACGGTGGACGCGGCGGCGCTGCCCGAGGTGGCCTGCACGGTCTGGTCGAACCTGATCCAGGTGGGGCGGCTCAGCGCCGGGGACACGCTGCTGGTGCATGGTGGCGGCAGCGGGATCGGCACGTTCGCGATCCAGTTCGGGGCAGCGCTCGGCGCCACAGTGCTGACGACCGCCCGCGCGGCCAAGCACGACCGGCTACGTGAGTTGGGCGCGGCACACACGATCGACTATCGGGAGCAGGATTTCGCCGATGAGGTTCGGCGGGTCACCGACGGCCGGGGCGCGGACGTCGTCCTCGACATCATGGGCGCGTCCTACCTGGGGCGGAACGTCGCCGCGCTGGCCACCGGCGGTCGTCTCGTGGTGATCGGGATGCAGGGCGGACGCAAGGCCGAGTTGGATCTCGGCGCGCTGCTGACGAAGCGGGCGAGCGTCAGCGCCACGTCGCTGCGCGCCCGACCGCTCGCGGAGAAGGCGGAGATCGTCCAGGGCGTACGGGACGAGGTGTGGCCGATGGTCACGGCCGGCGCGATCCGACCGGTCGTGGACCGGCGGCTGCCGATGGCCGAGGCGGCGCAGGCGCACCGGCTCGTCGAGTCGAACGAGCACTTCGGCAAGGTAGTGCTCACGATCGGGTGAGGGCGGCGGGAGTAGGCAGTCAGGCGGGCGTGCCCGTCGGGCGGGGCAGCATGAGGCGCGCACCCGGTCCCTCTCCGGCCAGGGCGTCCCCCGGGTTGTAGAGCGTGCAGCGTTGCAGGGACAGGCAGCCGCAGCCGATGCAGCTGTCGAGGTCGTCGCGGAGCTTGGTGAGCAGGCGGATCTTCTCGTCCAGCCGGCCGCGCCAGCTCGCGGACAGCCGCTCCCAGTCCTGCGGGCTGGGCGTGCGGGAGTCGGGGAGGGATTCGAGTGCCGCGCGGATCTCGTCAAGCGACACTCCGACCTGCTGGGAGATCCGGATGAAGGCCACCCGCCGCAGCTCCGAGCGGGCGTAGCGACGCTGGTTGCCGCTGGTCCGGTCGGCGCGGATCAGCCCGAGTCGCTCGTAGTAGCGCAGCGCCGAGGGTGCCACGCCGGAGCGGACGGACAACTCGCCGATCGTCAGCAGATCATGCATCCCATGCCCTTGAGGTGAAGTGCGCTTTAACTACCACAGTAGTGTGATGACCTCGACACTGACCACTGACACCGGCTCCCGGCTGCCTCAGTTGATTCGTCGGCTCACCGGCGACGAGAAGCACGGGCCCAGCGCGCACTCCACCATCGACGTGCTCCAGGTGCTCTACGACCGGGTCCTGCGGGTCACCCCCGACACCGTCGACGACCCGGAGCGGGACCGCTTTCTGCTCTCCAAGGGGCACGGGCCGGCCGCCTACTACGCGGTGCTCGCCGCGCACGGCTTCATTCCGGACGCCTGGCTCGACGACCTGGCCGGGCCGGACAGCCGGCTCGGCCACCACCCGGACCGACTGCTCGTGCCCGGCGTCGAGATCGGCTCCGGCTCGCTCGGCCACGGGCTCGGGTTGGCCGTCGGCACCGCCCTCGGCCTGCGAGCCCAGGGCCTGCTCAAACCCAGGGTGTACGTCCTGCTCGGCGACGCCGAACTCGACGAGGGCTCCAACCACGAGGCCATCGCGTACGCGGGAGCGACAGGGCTGGAGAGTCTCACCGCGATCGTCATCGACAACTCGTCGACCACGCACGGCTGGGCCGGTGGCATCGCCAGCAGGTTCACCGTCAACGGCTGGACCGCCGACACCGTCGACGGCCGGGACCACACCGCCCTGTACACGGCGCTGACCGGACACCGGCCACCACGGCCGCACCTTGTGGTCGCCCGCATCGACAGCAAGGGATGACCACCATGCGTACCGCTTTCATCGACACCACCGCCGCGCTGCTCGACGAGGACCCGCGTACCGCGCTCGTGCTTGCCGACATCTCGGCCAGCCAGTTCGCGCCCGCCGGACGACGGCACCCGGACCGGGTGCTCAACGTCGGCATCCGCGAACAACTGATGATCGGCATGGCCGGAGGGCTGGCCCTGACCGGGCTCCGCCCGATCGTGCACTCGTACGCGACGTTCCTGGTGGACCGGACGTACGAGCAGATCAAGTTGGACCTGGACCACCAGGGCGTGGGCGCGGTCCTGGTGAGCATCGGCGCGTCGTACGACGGGTCACGGGAGGGCCGGACCCACCAGTCGCCAGCCGACGTGGCGCTCTTCGACACGCTGGGCGACGGTTGGACGGTACGGGCGCCCGGGCACCCCGACGAGGTCACGCCGCTGCTGCGTGCCGCCGCGGCCACCGACGACCCGGTCTACCTGAGGCTCAGCGAACAGCGCAACACGCACGGGTACCCGGACGCCGACCGCCTCCGGGTGCTGCGGCAGGGCGGGACGAACGCGCCGCTCGTGGTGGCCGTCGGGCCGATGCTCGATCCCACGATCGCGGCGACCGAGGGGATGGACGTGACTGTCGCGTACACCCACACACCCCGGCCCTTCGACACGGCCGGACTGCGGGCGTTCGCCGGGACCGAGGTGGTGCTTGTCGAGCCGTACCTGGCGGGAACGTCGAGCGCTGTCGTGAGCCGCGCCCTGGCGGACGTACCGCATCGGCTGCTGGCGCTCGGGGTGGGTCAGACCGACCTGCGACGGTACGGCGACCCGGCCGACCACGCCCGGTGGCACGGCCTGGACGCCGACGGCCTGCGGCGGTCGATAAGCGCGTTCCTGAGGTCAGCGCACCGCTGACGGGGCGGGACGGCGGCGTGCGCGCTCGCGACCGAGGATCCAGATCGCCTCGACGCCGTCCTTCCAGGTGATCTTCTTGCCCTCTTCGCGCCCGCGAGCCCGGTAGCTGATCGGCACCTCGTACGGCCGGATGCGCCGACGCAGCAGCTTGCCGGTCACCTCGGCCTCCATGCCGAAGCCACGCGAGCGCACCTCAAGCGACCTGTAGAGCGCCACAGGCATCAGCTTGAAGCAGGTCTCCAGATCGCCGATGTACGAGTTGAACAAAACATTGGCCGCCATCGTGACGCCCTTGTTGCCCATCACGTACCAGAAGCTGTAGGCGCTGTGGCTGCCGAAGGTGCGATTGCCGTAGACCACCGTGGCCCGCCCGTCGAGCACCGGGTCGAGCAGCTTGGGGATGTCCTGCGGGTCGTACTCGAGGTCGGCGTCGAGGATGACCATGTAGTCACCCTCGGCGCTGTCCACCGCGGTCTTGATGGCCGCGCCCTTGCCGGCGTTGCGCTGGTGGGTGATGACCCGCAGGCGTGCGTCGTCGGCGCGACCGAGGATCTCGCCGGTGCCGTCACGGCTGCCGTCATCGACCACTACCAACTCGATCTCGCACGGGTAATCCACCGCCAATGCCTGCTTGAGGGCATCCGCGATGCGTTCTTCCTCGTTGTAGACCGGCATGAGGATCGACAGCTTCACGGGATTCTCCACGGTGGCGACAACACGTCGGGCATAGCCTAGCGTGGCTGGTCAGCCAAACGCTGGCCGCACCATCGGGCAGCCGGCGTGGCGGGCTCAGCCGGATGGTGTTTACTTCGCGCCATGTCGGCTGCCGGCTTCCTGCTCGCGGTGCTACCCGCCGCCTCGGTGCTCCTACTCACCGTCGCGACGAGGCCGCGCCGGACTGACACGGTGGCGCCGCTACGACTCGCCGTGGTGCGCGCCGCCCTGCTCACCGGCGCGTACGCGGTGCTCGTCGTCGAACTGCTCGGAGCCCTGCACGCGCTGACCCGGCCGGCGTTCGTGGTCGCCTGGCTGCTGTTCCTGCTTGCCGCCGGGACCGCCGCGGTGCTGCGCCAGCGGCAGGCTGCCGCGCAGCCCCAGGTCGCCGCGCCCCGCCCGGTGCCGGTCGGCGCGGCGATGACCGCCGGCACCGGCCCGGCGACGCCCGCCCCGGTCACCGACGGCGGCGCGCACGACGTCGCGCCGGTCCAACCCGATCGGGTACGCGCGAACCCACTCGCCCGAGCGGCCGACGCCTGGCGTACGGCGGGTCGGGGCGAGCGGCTGCTCGCCGGAACCATCGGCGGCCTGCTGCTGGTGGAGTTGCTTGTCGCACTGCTGGCCGAGCCGAACAACTTCGACTCGCAGACGTACCACCTGCCCAAGGTGGAGCACTGGGTCGCCCAGGGCGACCTCGACTTCTGGCCGACCGCCATCCACAGGCAGGTGACCATCCCGCCCGGCGCGGAGTACCTGCTGCTGCACCTGCGCCTGCTGACCGGCGGGGACGCGCTGCACAACCTGGTGCAGTGGGCCGCCGGGATCATCTGCCTGCTGGCGGTCGCCCGGATCACCGCGCAGCTCGGCGGCAGCCGGCGGGCTCAACTGATCACCGCGTTCGTGCTGGCCAGCACCCCCATGGTCGTACTCCAGGCCACGAGCACGCAGACCGACCTGGTCTGCGCGGCGTGGGTGGCGTGCGCGGCGACCCTGGTGCTGGATGGGCTGCACCGACGGGCTGGCCTGGGCACCCTGCTCGGGCTGGGGGCGGCCACCGGGCTGACCGCCGTGACGAAGACCAGTGGCCTCATCGCGGTGGGTCCGCTGCTTGTGCTCTGGGGACTGGCCCAACTCCGGCTTGCAGTGAGCGGCCGTACGCATGCGGGAACGGCCCGACCGGTTGGTCCGGTCGCGCGTACCGTCGGCGGTTCGGTGTTGATCCTGCTGGTCGCGGCCACTGTGGTCGGCCCGTTCATGGCCCGGGTGACTGCCGAGTTCGGGCATCCGCTGGGCCCGCCCCGGCTGCGCGAGTCGATCCCGATGGAACGCCACGATCCGCAGTCGATCCTGGTGAACGCCCTGCGGATCGGGCACACAGCGTTCGACACGCCGTTGGCGCCGCTGCGGCGGGCCGGCGCGGAGGCGATCATCAACGGCGCGGAGGCGATCGGCGTCGACCCACAGGACCGGGAGATCACCTTCGGCCGGGAGATCTTTCCCGAGCCCGCCTGGTACCCGGACGAGGACCGGGTGGCCTTTCCGATCGCCGGGGTACTGGCACTGATCGGCGCGGTGGTCGCGCTCACCCGCCCCCGCCGGATCGACCCCGGGCTGGCGGGGCCGCTGCGGGCGTACGCCGTTGTGGTGCTCGCCGCCGTCCTGCTGCACACCTCGATGATCAAATGGCAGCCGTGGGGCAACCGCCTGATCCTCTACGCCCTGGTGCTCGCCATCCCGCTCGCCGGCCTGTGGCTTGACGCGCTCTTCCGGCGCCACGCCACAGGTGGGCGCGGACGGCGTTCGGTGGCCACCATGACCGCTGTCGCGGTGCTGGCCACCTCGGCGCTGGCCGGGGTGCTCTCATTGTCCTACGGCTTCCCGCGCCGGCTCGTCGGCGACGGCTCGGTCTTCACCACCTCGGACTGGGACACCCGGTTCCTGCGCCGCCCGCAGTGGACCGACGAGTTCCGCTGGGCCGCGACGGCCGTCCGCGACAGCGGCGCCCAGCGGATCGGGCTGGTGCAGCAGAACGACAACTGGGAGTACCCGTGGTGGCTGCTGCTGCGCCACACCGACGGGCGGTCGCCGGATCTGGTGGCGTTGCAGTCGGTCCTTCCGGAACGGCCGCCCGCCGACCCCACCTCGGTCGACGCGATCGTCTGCACAGGCAGCCAGCCGGCCTGCGCCAAGCTGGTTCCGGCCGGCTGGCGGCTGGAGTTCCGCGGCTACGTCGGCTACGCGCTGCCGCCCGGCCGCTGACTCGTCGCGCTGACCTGACGCCCCGGCGGGCTGGCCTGGCCGGGCTGACGCGGCGGGGCTGACCCGGCGGGGCGAACGCGCGCGAGCCGTGTCGGGTGACCGGATCGTCCGATCCGGGCGGTTCGGCAACCCGCGCGCAAGAACCCGAGCTGCATTCACATCCACCGATCATCGGGTTACCTTCTGGTAACTCGATCGACGTCCCGCGATCGAGCCGAAAGGAGTGCGTCGATGCCTGTCACCCCCGCCAGGCCCGAACGTGCGACCCGACGACGGGCCTGCACCACCGCCGTCGCCGTCGCCGCTCTTGTCCTGCCGATGTTCGCCGGACCGACCGCCACCGCCACCGCCGCTCCCGCCGCTGCCGCCGACCGACCCGCTGTCCAACCACTGCCCGCCAACCTGGAGACCGTCCGGGCCGCCGAAGCGACAGCTCTCTACGGAAGCCCGGCGATCCGCCCGATCGAGCAACGCCGCACCGCGCTGATCACCATGGGTGACAGTCAGATCTCCGGTGAGGGGGTCGGCAACTACGTCCCCGGCACCCACCAGAACGGCAACTGGTGCGACCGCTCGTACGACCAGGCGGTGTTCCGCACCGGAATCCAGTCGGACACGCGATACAACCTGGCGTGCTCCGGCGCGACCCCGTGGAACCTCATCGCAGGCGGGCCGACCCAGCACAACGAGTTGAACCAGGGCGACTACCTGGGCATCAAGGCGCGCAACACGCACGTCAAGCTGATCTGGGTGGTGGTCGGCGCGAACGGCGACGGCACCATCCAGTTCGGGCCGGTCGCCACCGACTGCGCCGTACGCCGGGTCTTCCTACAGGGCAACTGCTACCCGGCCTACACCGACCAGTGGACGATCCGGACCGACGGCAGCCGGCGCGCGGTGGAGGCGGCGCTCACCGACATCCGGGCGACGATGACCAAAGCCGGCTACCTGCGCTCGGACTACGAGCTGGTGCTGATGTCGTACCCCGGCCCGGCCAGCCCGGACGTGGAGGACAACCCAAACTTCCCCGGCTGGTACTCCGGTGGCTGCCTGCTCTACCTCGCCGACGCAGCGTTCGCCAGGAACAAGGCGGTGCCTCTGTTCGAGTCGGCGCTGCGCTCGGCCGCCGCGAACACCGGCACCCGCTACCTCGACGCGAGTCGGCTGTTCCACGGCCACGAGGTGTGCACCGACAACACCTCGGTCCGTGGCCTCTTCATCGAGGTGGGGATCTGGAACGAGAACGCCGCCCGGCAGTCGTTCCACCCGAACGCCCGTGGGCACGGCATGTTCGCCCAGTGCATCACGCAGTTCTGGAACTCCGGGCAGAACCAGGCCACCTGCGTCGACCCGGCCAGCACCGGCGGCGGCGTGCTCTACGCCGGCCTGCTCCAGTTCAAGCAGTTGCGCAACCTGGCCACCAACACGTGCGTCGACGGTAAGGGGTACGACTCACGCAACGGCACACCCCAGCAGTCGTACGGCTGCCACGGAGGGCGCAACCAGGGCTTCTGGTACGACTCGACACGGCGTTCGCTGCACTCGGAGCTCTCCCACGACCGCTGCCTGGACGTCGCGGGTGGATCGATGACGTCCGGCACCGCTGTCAACATCTACGACTGCAACGGCACCCCCGCCCAGCAGTTCGCCTTCGTCGGCAACCAGCTCAAGCCGGCCAGCGCCAGCAACCTCTGCGTGGCGTTCGACACCGCGGGCACTCCCCGACTGCGGTTGGCCGCCTGCTCCACGAGCACCCGGCAGCAGTGGTCGTCCGAGGCCCGTACCGCCGCGAACCCGGTCGGTTACGGTCACGGCGACTTCATCGGCTCCCGCGTCTACTGACGAAAGGAAGGGCCCCTTCTTATCGCCTCGGCGATAAGAAGGGGCCCTTCCTTTCACTTGGTGCGGGGGATGAGGATGAGCCGGGCGACGCCCTTGTCACCGTCCTTAACGCCAGCGACACCGAGCTTCGCGCCGACCTTCACCTCGCTGGGCTGCACCGTGGTGCGCCGCTCCACGACCCGCAGGTCCTCACCGAAGGTCCAGGTCATCGTGAAGCCATCGGTGGACTTGACCGTCATCGAGTTGCCGTCGATCGCCGTGACCTCGCCGCGCTGCACGGCGACGGTCCGCGTACCGCCGTCCTTCGTCTGCACGACGGCCTCCCCGTGCAGGGTGTTCTTGCGCAGCAGCACCCGGGCCTGGCGGCGCTGACGCCACTCCTCACCGCGCTTCGGCCTGGCCTTCTCCGCAGTGGTGGGAGACGGGCTGGCCGGCGCGGCGACCGGTTGCGTGTCCAGGTCATCGGCGTCGAAGCCCATCGCGGTGAGCGCCTGACCCTCCACGCCCAGCGCGGCGGCGACCTCGACGGCGGCGTCCCGGGCCGGTGGGCTGGCCACCTCGGCCGCTCCGCAGCCGCTGGCGCCGAGTGCCACAGCTGCGAGCAGTGACGTGGTGGCGGTGGCGAGTCCCCAACGTGGCATGGCGTTCCCTCTCGTCAGTGGAGCCCTCAGCCTGCCCGGCGATGACGAGCGCAACGTCAGGCCGATGTTCGGATCCGGTAAGGATCACTTGGCAGCCGGACCGTGAACGCGGCACCGCCCTCCGGCGCGTGACCCGCGGTGATGTCTCCACCGAGCCGACGGACCAGCCCGGCAGCCAGCGCCAGCCCCAGACCGCTGCCCACCTTGCGCACCCCCCGGTAGCGCTCGTGCAACGCTCCCCGCTCGAACGCCACGGCCAGGTCGTCGTCGGTGAGGCCCGGCCCGCCGTCGCGGACCTCCAGGACCCCGCCGGCAGCCGGGTCCGCGCCCGTCTGCCGGACCGCGAGCACCACGGGCGCTCCCGGGGGTACGACCCGCAGTGCGTTCTCCAGCAGCCCGTCCACCACCTGCCGGATCCGACCCGGATCGGTGTACACCGGGACCGGCCGGTCGGGGCTCTCCACCCGGAACGACACTCCCACCGCCGCGCACCGGCCCGACCAGGTGGGCTCGGCGTCGGCGGCGAGACGGGTCAGGTCCACCGGCGCCGGTTCGAGGGGGAAGTCGGCGGCTTCCAGCCGGGCCAACGCCAGCAGGTCACCGATCAGCCGGTCGAGGTGCTGCGATTCGGCGAGCATCGTCCGGCCGGCGGCAGCCGTGCCGTCCGCCTCGATCACCCCGTCGGCCAGCGCCTCGGCGTACCCACGGATCGCTGTCAGCGGGGTCCGCAGTTCGTGCGAGACGGAGAGCAGGAACTCCCGCTGCCTCCCCTCGCTGGTGGTCAGCGCGGCGGCCAGCCCGTTCAACGCCTCCGCAAGGTCGGCGACCTCGTCCGGTGGCTCGACCGGCACCCGTACGGCGCGGTCCCCGGCGCGCAGCCGAGCCGCTGCGGTCGCGGCGACCCGGATCGGCCGGGCCAGGCGGCGGGCCAGCAGCAGCCCGGCCACCACGCCGGCGGCCAGCCCTGCCAGCAGCGGCAGCCAGAGGCTGAGCAGTACCTGCCGCCACAGGCCCGGCGACGAGGCGCGGGAGAGCACCACCCCGTTGCCGCCGGGCAGAGCCCGGCCCTCGACGAGAGCACGGCGGCCGTCGACCGGGCGGCGCGCCGACACGTTGCGGCCCTGTCCGACCCGCTGCACCACGCGGGGCGGCAGGCCCGCCCGGTCGGCGGTCCCGCCCCTGATCAGGTACGCGTCGATGCCCTGGCTGCGCAGTTGCCTGATGAGCCGTTCCTCGTCGGCGGTGCGACCCCGGTCCAACCGTGTGCGCAGCACCTCGGCGGCGAGCCGTGCCTGCGCGGCGAGCGCCTCCTGATCGCGCCGCTCCGCGCCCCGGATCGCCAGCGGCACCGCGACGATGGCGGTGACAAGCACCGACACCAGCGCCACAGTGCAGGTGACGAGCACAGCGCGGGCGGTGAGCGTCTCGCCGAACCGGCGGCGTCGAGGTGCTGCCGGCGGCGGAACGGCGACCACAGGCAGCGCCCCGGCCTGCGCTTCGGTGCGCGCGGGCTGTCGCGGTACGGGGTGGTCAGGCATCGACGGCGTACCCCACACCCCGGTGGGTGCGGATGACACTTGCCGGGCCGAGCTTCGCCCGCACCTGGGCGACGTGCACGTCGACGGTGCGGGTGCCGGCGTGCGCGGCGTAGCCCCACACCCCGGCCAGCAACTCCTCCCGGCTGAACACCCGCCCCGGTCGGGCCATGAGGTGCGCCAGCAGGTCGAACTCGGTGGAGGTGAGCTGCACCGGGGCGCCCGCCGCGGTGACAGTCCGGCGGGCCGGGTCGAGCGTCACCGCGCCGACGGCGCGTGGCTGCTCCGCCCCGTCGGGGCCTGCGGCGCGGCGCAGCACGGCACGCACCCGGGCGACAAGTTCGCGCGGGCTGAACGGCTTGGTGACGTAGTCGTCGGCACCCAACTCCAGGCCGACGATCCGGTCCACCTCGTCGTCACGGGCGGTGAGGAAGATGACGGGCGTCCAGTCGCCAGCCTCGCGCAGCCGCCGGCAGATCTCGGTGCCGGGCAGGCCGGGCAGTGCGATGTCCAGGACGCAGACCACCGGTCGCAGCCGGCGGGCGGCGCTCAGGCCCGCCTCGCCGTCGCGTTCCATCTGCACGCCGAACCCGTCGCGGGTGAGATAGAGCCGCACGAGGTCGGCGATGGCCGGCTCGTCCTCGACCACGAGGACGAGCCCGCGGTACGACGTTTCGGCGGTCACCGGCCCATGATTGCCGACCGGGCGGCCCCGGCGCGATCGACGCGTGTTCGGGTTCGGTAAAGGCGCGTGCCGTCAGCGCGCCACGGCGGGGCGGAACACGCTCGGTAGTACGGGCGCCGGTGCGTCGCCGATGGTGGCGACGATCCGCTCGCGGGGCGTCCGCAGTCGGGTACGGAACGCGTGGTTGAGCAGGGCGTCCATCTGCCACACCTGCTTGGGGTGGGTGGTGCGGATCAGGAACCGCTCACGTATCCCGTCGATCGCTGTGGCGGCCAGCTCGACCGAGTGCAGCCGCGGATCAGGGCTCCAGGTGACGTTGCTCAGCTCGCGCAGCTCGGTGTTGAGGTGCAGGCGCAGCCGGTGCAGCAGCCGCGTCTGCTGGGTCACCACCAGCCGGCGGTGGGTGAGCAGGAGCAGGTAGTCGCCGGTGACCGGGCGGTCGGGGCGGCTGCAACGGGTGACCAGGATTGTCGCGTCACCGGAGCCGACGCAGCGCCGGAACACCGGCATGTGCCGGCTCACGGTCTGCACGGCCAGGCCAGCCTCGGCAGCGGCCGGGAGGAACGTTCGGGAGAAGACGTCCATGACCTGCCCAACGACCCCCCGGCAGGGGTGACGCGGGTCACGGCGCTTTTTGGAAGTTCCACGCCGCCCGTCGCACTGCATGTCCGACTTCCGACGGGGACGGATCTTGGTCAGGAGTCGGGCTGCAACGGGGCGGCGGCGAACAGCTCGGCGAGCCAACCGGGCACCGCCTCGGCGTACTCGGCGCGTGCCGGGTCGACGGTGTCCAGGGCTCGCCGCCAGGACAGTGAGCGACTCACCGCGCCCAGGTTCATCGCCAGGTCGGCTGCCTCGACAAGTGTCCGGCGGTCGTACCTGTCGGTCCACGCCTCCAGATAACTGTCGCGAAGTCGGACCAGCGCGGCGTCGTCGGCAGCCAGTTCGGCGGCGTACCGGATGGAGCGCACTGTCACGAGCAGCGTGCCGAACGGGTGCGCCACCGAGGCGTCGCCCCAGTCGAAGTACCGGTACCCGTCCGGGCCGGCGAAGACGTTGCCGTCGTGCAGGTCGTCATGCTGGATGGTGGACGCGATGCCGAGGTCGGCGAGCCGGCGACAGCGCTCGGCGTACGCCGGAACCTCCGCCCGCAGCCGCTCGTACGTCTCCGGGTCGAGCCCGTCCTCGGCGCCGATCCGCAGCGACTCACGGTCTTCCAGCAGGTCGGCGAGCAACCCGGCCAGCACCTCGGGGCGGTGGTCCGGCACCCCGAGGGTGACCAGCTCGTCGACGCGCGGCGCGGTGGCGAGCTGGAGTGCGGCGTACCCGGGCAGCGCCCGTTCCCAATGCGCCAGGTCCGGATCTCGGCCCAGCACGTCACGCAGCGACTCCCCGCCGTCGGGCAGCAGTGACCAGCCCCGCTGCGGGTCCACGGCGATCGGTGTCAGCACCCGGTCGGGGGTCAGCTCGGCCAGCGTCGCGATCAGGACGGCCTCGTGCACGGTGCCCTGGTTGTTTGCCTTGAACCAGACCGGCCCGCCGTCGGTGGGCACCCGCCAGACGAGCGACCACGGACGGACCCGGGGCTCCACAGCCCCGGTGATCCGCCGGCCGGCTGCCGCGAGCTGCTCGTCGACCCAGCCGCGAGCCCGCGTCTGCCACTGCTCGCTGGACCAGTCGGGGGCACGCTCACCGGCGATCGTCTCCACGGTGGGCACCCTAGGGCGGTTGCCCCTTCCGGGCCACGCCTTTTCAGTGGCGGCGCGCCGCGACAGTTCGCCAGTCGCAGAGGGGCTCGGGATCAGACCAGCTCGACGATCGTGGCGTTGGCCATGCCGCCGCCCTCGCACATGGTCTGGAGGCCATAGCGGATCCCGTTGTCCCGCATGTGCTGGAGCATCGTGGTCATGATCCGGGCACCGGAACCGCCGAGCGGGTGACCGAGGGCGATAGCGCCGCCGCGCGGGTTGAGCCGCTCCGGGTCGGCCTCGGTCTCCGCCAGCCACGCCAGCGGCACCGGGGCGAACGCCTCGTTCACCTCGTACACCCCGATCTCCTCGATGCCCAGCCCCGCGCGGCGCAGTGCCTTCGCGGTGGCCGGGATGGGCGCGGTGAGCATGGTGACCGGGTCGTCGGCGGCGACGACTGCGGTGTGGATCCGTGCCAGCGGGCGCAGGCCGTGCCGGCTGGCCCAGTCGGAGGTGGTCACTGCGAGCGCGGCGGCGCCGTCGGAGATCTGGGACGCGGAGCCGGCGGTCACCACGCCGTCGGCGCGGAACGGGGTGGCCAGCTCACCGAGCTTCTCCAGGGAGGTGGTCCGGCGGATGCCCTCGTCGGCCGCGAACTTGCCGCCGTCGGCGAGCGGCACGGGCGTCAACTCCGGGTCGAACGCCCCGGCGTCCTGCGCGGCGGCTGCCTTCTCGTGGCTGGCCAGCGCGAACTCGTCGAGCTGGGTACGCGACAGACGCCACCGCCGGGCGATCAGCTCGGCGCCGACGCCCTGGTTGAACGGCAGCGGCTCGTCGTCGGCGAAGCCCTCGACGCCCCGGTAGCGGGACCGGAGTTGGTCGCTGAACGGCATGCCGCCGCCCACACTGGAACCCATCGGCACACGGGTCATCGACTCCACCCCGCCGGCGACCACCAGGTCGGCCTGGCCGGAGAGGACTGTCGCGGCGGCGAAGTGCAGTGCCTGCTGGCTGGAGCCGCACTGCCTGTCGAGCGTGGTGCCGGGCACCGACTCGGGCCAGCCGGCGGCGAGCACCGCGTTGCGGGCGATGTTCCACGACTGCTCGCCGACCTGGGACACACAGCCCCAGAAGACGTCGTCGACCTGCGCCGGGTCGAGCCCGGTGCGCTCGGCGAGGGCGCGCAGCACGTGCGCCGAGAGGTCGACCGGGTGGACACCGGCGAGGCTGCCCTTGCGCCGCCCGACCGGGGTGCGTACCGCGCCGACGATGACCGCGTCACTCATGTTTACTCCCCGGTAACCTGACTGACCCGATCCTACGTCGTCGGTGGACCGGTCGTCCGCCCGCGGGCATGCTGGGCGGATGGATGAGATCTCCCCGGCCCGACAGTGGCGGGTGCCCGCGAGCCTGCCGGCGGCGAAGCTGGCCGGCGCGGCGGCGCTCGTCGCGCTCGGTCTGCTCTTCGCCGACGGCGACACGGTACGGCTGGTCCTCGCCTGCCTGGCGGCCGTCGCGCTGGCGGGCTGGGCGGTACGCGATCTGATCGCGCCGGTCCGGTTGGCGGTCGACCCGGAGGGGGTCACCGTCATCCACGGATTCGCTGGCCGGCGGATGCTGCCCTGGCCGGCGATCGAGGCGATCACCGTGGACCGTCGACCCCGGTTGGGGCTGACCACCGAGATGCTGGAGATCGACGCGGGTGAGTCGCTGCACCTCTTCGGCCGCTACGACCTGGGCACCATGCCCGAGGAGGTGGCCGCCGAGCTGCACGCCGCCCGTCCGGGCGCGACCGGATAACCTGCGGTCAGCCCACACGACCGGACAGCCGGCGGTCAGCCCAACAGTTGCGCGGTGCGGAACAGGACAAGGGCCAGCAGGATGAGCAGGATCACCGCAGCGCCGCCGACCTGCACCAGCGTGCGCCGGCCCCGGGGCGCGTAGGCGAGAACCAGGGCCATCGCGGCACCGACCGCGAGGCCGCCCAGGTGTCCGGGGATCGAGATGCCCGGCACTGTCAACGTGAACACCAGGTTGATCACCAGGATCGGGATCACCTGGGAGATGTCCCGGCCCAGCTTGCGCTCGATGATGATCAGCGCGGCGAAGAGACCGAAGACGGCGGTGGACGCACCGGCGGTGGCCGAGTTCTGTGCGCTGAACAGGTAGGCGGCGACGTTACCGCCGAGGCCCGCGATCAGATAGAGCGCAGCGAAACGGGCCCGCCCCAGGTTGGCCTCCAGCGAACGGCCGAGCACCCAGAGCGCCCACATGTTGAGCAGCAGGTGGATCACGCCGTAGTGCAGGAACATCGCGGTGACCAGCCGGTACCACTGGCCGTCGGCGATGCCCCCGAGCGTGCCGTCGGGGAAGACCGCCAGCCCGAGCACCGAACCCCAGTTGGTAAGCGGCGTGCTGCCGCCCATCAGACCGCCGAAGCCGGAGCCGCCCACCGCCGCGTCTCCACCCCGGTCGGAGGCGATGGAGAGCACCATGAACAGCACGTTCAGCGCGATGAGCGCCTTGGTGACGTAGCCGTGCCGGCCGGCCGCACCACCACCGAAGGCGGTACGCGCCGGCCGGACACTACGACGTCCCTCGTTGACGCACTCCGGGCACTGGTGCCCGACGGACGCGTCCCGCATGCAGTCCGGGCAGATCGGCCGGTCGCAGCGGGTGCACCGGACGTAGGTCTCCCGACCGGGGTGCCGGTAGCAGACCGGGGTGGTCGGTGGGGACTCGCTCACCGGGCCGACCCTCCGTCCGTCACCGCGCGGGGCACCGGCGCTGGCCGGTGGGGTGCTCCGGAGCGCTCAATCATGCGAGCAAAGGTACCTCGCTGGTTCGTCAGCCAGCAGACCGCTCGATCTCGACCCGCTCGATCACGACGTCCTGGAGCGGACGGTCGCTCGGGCCGGTCGGGGTGTTCGCGATCGAGTCGACGACCTTCACCGACTCCTCGTCGGCAACCTGCCCGAAGATGGTGTGCCGGTTGTTGAGGTGCGGCGTCGGCGACACGGTGATGAAGAACTGCGAACCGTTGGTGCCCGGTCCGGCGTTCGCCATCGCCAGCAGGTACGGCCGGTCGAAGCGCAGGTCCGGGTGGAACTCGTCGGCGAACTTGTAGCCCGGTCCGCCGCGACCGGTGCCGGTCGGGTCGCCCATCTGGACCATGAAACCGCTGATCACGCGGTGCGAGATGGTGCCGTCGTAGTACGGCCCGCTGCCCGGCTGGCCGGTGCGCGGGTCGGTGTATTCCCGGTTGCCCTCGGCCAGGTCGATGAAGTTGCGGACCGTCTTCGGCGCGTGGTTCGGGAAGAGCTCCAGACGGATCGGCCCAGCGTTGGTGTGCAAGGTGGCGTAGACAGCCTCGGCCACGGGTACTCCTCACTCGTTGGTCAGTTCCATGCGGATCCTCCCATGTGCCCGATCTGGCATCGCGGAGGCATCCGAAGGTGGAGGATGACGAAGGAACAACTCCCAGGAGGTGGGACCGTGTTTGGAATCGGGCGGCGTAAGTCTGAGGGTCAGCTGGCCAAGGCGGAGCTGAACCGGAGCATCAGCCACCTGATGCAAGCAGCCAACCACGCCGCTAAGGGCGCTGGCTCGACGGTCGGCCCGCGGGTGCAGGTCGCCCGCGGCTACGTCGCGCCGACCGCGGCGAAGGTACGCGATCGTGCGTCGACCGGCTGGGGGACGACACTCACCACGCTGGCACCGCTGGCCGCGGCGGCCCGTGACGGCGCCGCGCAGGCAGGGCCGTTGACCAGGAAGGCCAAGTCGAAGAGCATGCGGATCACTGGGAAGAAGAAGCAGCCGCGTCGTCGCGGCCCGATGATGACCGGCCTTCTGGCGGCGGGTGCCATCGCCGGCCTGGCCGGCGCGGTCGCTCTGCGCCGTCGTCGGGAGCAGCAGGAGTGGGCCGAGTACGACCCGACCCGCACCCTGGAGCCGATGCGCGACGAGGTCGACTCGTTCGAGGTGCGCACCCCGTCGACGCCGAAGGGTACCGACGGGTCGGCCATGACCGGGATGACCGGCGCGGGCAGCTCGGCGGTGGCCGGCGGCGACAGCGCCAGCACCACAGCCCCCGCCACCCCCGGCCCGTCGACGACCGGCATCCGCCCGACCGACAAGGTCCCGGCGGTCGCCGAGGGCGCCAAGGACGTCTCCGGCCGCCCGGCCGATGACCTCACCAAGGCGCTGGGCAAGGACACTGCCCGCACCAACGGCCGCCGCTGACCGCAGCGGCAGCGCTACCGGGCGCCGGCGACGCGGGTTACCCCGCTCGCCGGCGCTTTCGCGTATCCAGCTCGTCGGCCGCCCTACCGGTCCCGGGTTGCCCGGTGTACGCGGGTCAGAGCCAGTCGTTGCGGCGGAACCAGCGGTACAGGGCGAGGGAGACCCCGAGCATCAGGGCAAGCACGACGGGATAGCCGTACGTCATCTTCAGCTCGGGCATGTTCTCGAAGTTCATGCCGTAGATGCCTGCGACGCCGGTCCAGAACGCGGCGATGGCCGCCCACGCGGCGATCTTGCGCATGTCGTTGTTCTGGTCGACGGTGACCTGGGCCAGGCGCGCCTGGAGGATGGAGTTCAGCAGGTCGTCGTAGGAGTTGACCTGATCGACAGTGCGGCTCAGGTGGTCCTGCACGTCCCGGAAGTAGCGCCGGATCTCCTTGGGCACCTCGCGGTTGACCTGGGAGGTCAGCGTCATCAGCGGGCGCTGCAACGGGATCACAGCCCGCTTGAACTCCACAAGCTCGCGCTTCATCTGGTAGATCCGCTGGATCCGACCGTGGCTGTTGCGGTCGAAGACCTCGGCCTCCAGGACGTCCAGGTCGTCCTCCAGCTGCTCGGCCACCTCCAGGTAGAGGTCGACCACGCGGTCGGTGATGCCGTACGCCACCGCCCACGGGCCGTGCAGCAGCAGATCCCGCTTGGTCTCCAACTCGGCGCGGACCGGAGAGAGCCGGCAGGCGTCCCCGTGCCGGACGCTGATCAGGAACTTCGGGCCGATGAACAGCATCACCTGGCCGGTCTCGACGACCTCGGAGTTCTCGGTCAGCTCGGCGTGCTCGCAGTACCGGGCCGTACGCAGCACAAGGAACGTGACGTCGTTGAACCGCTCCAACTTGGGCCGCTGCGCTGCCTTCACCGCGTCCTCGACGGCCAGCTCGTGCAGACCGTAGGTCTCCGCGATGGCTGTCATTTCAGTCAACTCAGGCTGGTGCAGCCCGAGCCAGACGAAGCCGTGCTCCTCGCGGCGGGCCACCTCCAGCGCGTCCGCGTACGTCCAGTCGCCGGGCTGCCGCTTGCCGTCGACGTACAGCGCGCAGTCGACCACGCCGCTGCGGCCGGAGCCGGCGGGGGCCGGCGTGGGGGGCGAGCCGTCGGCGTTGAGCATCCGGGTGACCGCCCGCACCGGGGACGGCCACGCCCGGGGTCGCAGTGCCCGTCCGGTGCTCGGCAGCACCGACCGGCCGCGATCTGCCCGATCTGTCATCTCGACACCTCCCCGCGCTCGCCTGCGGCTTGCAGGCTACGCCGATGGTCGCCATCGGCAGGTGTGACGGCGGTCGCGGGGGCGGCGCCGGGCGGGCCGGGTCGCGTCGGGGGGTGAGAGGACGACACGGCCCACCCGGCGCCCATTGGGGGCGGGGGTTGTGCTGCACGCGTGACCCGCAACGGCACGGCGGTCGCAGTCGCCTGCGACGCTCACGACGTATGACGAATAACGCTCGCAGCATTGTGAGCCGCCGGCCGCCCGGGCGGGAGCCCTGGGCGGCCGGCATCGTCGTTTTGTCAGGAACCCGACAGAATCAGCTCCGGACGGCCTCGACGGCTTCCGCGAGACGGCGGACACCTTCGTCGATCCGGTCGGCGGTCACGGCCGAGAAGGCCAGCCGCAGAGCGTGCTGCCCACCGTCCAGAACGAAGTCGCTGCCCTTGACCACTGCCACCCCGCGCTCGGCCGCCGCCGGGGCGAGCTTGTCCACAAGGACGTCCTCCGGGAACTCCACCCAGAGGAAGTAGCCACCGTCGGGCTCGACGAACCGGGCCTGCGGCAGGTGCCGGCGCAGCGACTCGGCAAGCACCTGGGACCGCTCGCCAAGCGCCGCCCGGACGGTGTCGATCGAGCGGTCGATGTCACCGGAGACGCAGAACTGGTGCACGATCGCCTGGGACACCATGCCGGGCGAGATGTAGAGGCTCGTCGCGTTCTTCGCGATGTCGGCGATCAGGTCCGCGGAGCCGACCAGGTAACCGACCCGGACGCCCGGGCAGACCGTCTTCGTGAAGCTCGACGCGTGGACCACAACGCCGCGGGTGTCCAGCGACAGCATCGACGGCAGCGCCTCGCCACGGAACCGGATGTCCGCGTACGGGTCGTCCTCGAAGATGATGAACCCGTACTCCGCGGCAAGGTCGAGCAGCTCGCGACGCTTCTCCAACGACAGCGTCACGCCTGCCGGGTTCTGGTAGTTCGGGATGATGTGCGCGAGCCGGGGACGTACCCCGGACTCCAGGAGCTTGCGCAGCTCGGCGGTGTCCACGCCGTCGGGCTGGACCGGAACCCCGTACAACTCGCTGCCCATCCGCTGCAGGTTGAGCAGCGTCCGGTCGTACGTCGGACGCTCCACCACCACAGCGTCGCCGGGACGGACCAGGTGGTCGAAGAGGAACGCGTCGGCCTGGAGCGAGCCGTTCGTGACAAGCACCTGGTTTGCCTCGACACCGTGCTTGTCGGCGATCCATTTCCGCAGCGGAAGGTAGCCGACGGATGTGCCGTACGCCGTGATCCCCGCAGGGTCGGCGTCGAAGGCGCGTACGGCGGCGGCCTTGAGGCCCTCGACATCGACGATGTCCAGCGAGGGCGCCCCACGGGCAAAGGAGATCAGCTGCTCGGCGGTCATGGACATTGAGCGTACGGGCGACGGCGGGGCGCGCGCGGACGGCACGGCGATGTCCGCATCCTGAGCCACCGGACGGGTGACCCGACTCCACCGGTCGCCGTCAGATCAGACCGGAAGTGCGAGCGCGTCGTGCTGCGCCGACCGGGAAAGCCCCTCCAACTGCACGCCGAGCACGTCGAGCAGGTGGCTCCAGTCGAAGTAGGAACGCCACGCGACGATCCGGCCCCGGCGAACCCGCACCACGTCCGCCACCTCCCAGCTCACCGACCGGCCAGTGGGCGCCACGGTGCCGTACGGCGAGTGCAGCGTGCCGGTGTGGGTGCCGGTCAGGCGCAGCTCGACTGCCGCGCCGCCGGACGTCCGCACCGAGCCCAGCGGGTCGACCCGCAGGTCGGGGAAGGCACCCGTCCAGGTACGCAGCAGGGCGGGCAGTTCGATCGGGCGGACCGTGACACCGGGCATGGCGTAGAACGCCTCCGGGGCGTACAGATCCGGGAGTCGGGCCACGTCCCGACTCAGGAGCATGGCGTACTGCTGCTCGACCAGGCGCTCCGCGTCACGCATCGGGCCCTCCCCCACGGGTGGCGGAATCTCCGCGCCCGCACGGAATCCTTACCCGTCGATTCCGCCGGGCACACCCGCATGGAGCGGTCAGCTCGTGGTGAGGGCCGAGTTCTCCGCCCAGACCCGCATGATGTCCCGAACGGAGATCACGCCGGCGACCTCCCGGCCGTCCAGCACCACGAGGTGCCGGAACCCGCCCCGAGCCATCGCGGCGGCTGCCTCGGCGACCGTCCACTCCGGCCCGGCGTAGACGACGTCCCAGGTCAGGTGGGAGCGGGTGCGTTCCACGTCGCAGTCGAGGCCCGCACCGATGGCCTTCAGCACGTCGCGTTCGGTCATGATCCCGACCCCCTCGGACTCCGGGTCGATCACGACGGCCGACCCGACACCGCGGGCCGACATCATCTGGGCCGCCTGGCGGAGCGTGTGCTCCGGACCGACGACGAGAACCTGGCTGGACATTGCTTCCCGTACCTGCATCACGCATCACCCCTGCCGACGTTGGCATCCGGTAGGGACATGGTGGTCTGTGGATGTTTCCTGGACAAGACCACGGCATCGCCGAATCGCCGGAGCGCTCGCTACTGTCAAACGGTGCCCACCGACCCCCTGCGCTGCGCCGGCGCGCTGATCGTCGACCACGACGGCCGCATCTTCTTCCAGCGCAGGTCGCCGCACCGACGACTTTTTCCCAATTGTTGGGACATCGTCGGAGGGCACCTGGAGCCCGGCGAGGACGTCGACGAGGCACTCCGCCGGGAGATCACCGAGGAGACCGGCTGGCTCCTGTCGCACGTTCTCGGCCCGGTGGGCGAATACCACTACGTCGGCGACGACGGCCTGGCCCGGATCGAACACGACTTCCTGGTACGGGTCGACGGCGACCTCGCCCACCCGACGCTTGAGGCCGGCAAGCACACCGAGTACCGCTGGCTGGCCGAGCACGAGGTGACGGTGCTGGACGAGAACCGCGACGTCAACGACGGCCTGATCCGGCGGATCGCGGAGGAGGGCTTCGCCGTCCTGCGGTCGATCGGTCTGTGAACACCATCGAGTTGGCGCCCCACCGGGCCGCCGGTCTGGTCGCCCCAGCCGTCGACCGCGCGTACCGCGCCGGAATGCTCGCCGGTCACGACTGGGGCGGGGCGGAGCTGAGCCAGCGGTACGGCGGGCCGGCCGCCACCGGCCTCCTGGTCGAACTACGGACCAGGCTCGCCGCACCCGGCGGCATAGTCGACGAAGCCGGGTTCGCGGCGGTCACCAGGTACCTCGATCCGGCGGTCAGCCGCCGGACTGTCGACAAGCAGGTCGCCTACGGCATGATCCATCGCCGCCCCGACGGCGGGCTCTGCGCCACCGAACGCGGGCTGGCCTTCCTCACCGAGCTGTACCAGGTGCACGCCGAGGTCACCGACGAACTGTGGGCCGGGCAGGACGAACGGGTGGCGCGGCTGGTGGCGTCACTCGGCCGGGTGCTGGCGTACGCCCTGGTGCTGGCCGACGAGGAGGGCGACCGGGGCGACTCGGCATTCACCGCGATGGCGCCGCCGCACGAGCCGTACGGCACCCCGCCGGGCGTGCTCCTGCTCAACAGGCTCGGCGCGCTGCGCTACCACCGGGCCGACGCGCACGCCGCCGCCTGGACGGCCGCCGGGCACACCGCGTCGAGCGTCGCCGCCCTGCCGCCCGGCCCGGAACGGCTCGCCATCGAGTTGGAGACCGACCGACGGGCGGCCGGCCCGTACGCCGTCCTCACCGCGGACGAGCGACTGACAATGCTCGCCGACCTGGCCGCGCTGCCCGGCTGACCGGTTGACCGGAGTCACCGGGCCGCCCGGGGCTATCCTCCACCGGTGACGGGAGCAGGACGAGGGAGGATGTCGCGATGATCGGTTTGGTGCTCGCGGCCGGAGCAGGACGCCGGCTGCGCCCGTACACCGACACCCTGCCGAAGGCGTTGGTGCCGGTGGACGGCGAGATCACGATCCTGGACATCGCGCTGGGCAACCTCGCCGAGGTCGGGCTCACCGACATCGTGATCGTGGTCGGCTACGCGGCGGACGCGGTCGTCTCCCGCCAGGCGGAGCTGGAGAAGAAGTACGGGGTCACGCTCACCCTGGTGCACAACGACAAGGCCGAGGAGTGGAACAACGCGTACTCCCTCTGGCTGGCCCGGGAGCACTTCGCGCGCGGGGTGCTGCTCGTCAACGGCGACACCGTGCACCCTGTGAGCGTGGAGAAGACCCTGCTCGCCGAGCGCGGCCCGGGGATCCTGCTCGCCGTGGACACGCTCAAGCCGCTGGCCGAGGAGGAGATGAAGACCACCTTCGACGCCGCAGGCCAGCTCACCCGGATCACCAAGATCATGGACCCGGGCGAGGCGTACGGGGAGTACATCGGCGCCACGCTCATCGAGCCGCAGGTCGCCGACGCGCTCGCCGACGCCCTGGAGGCGACCTGGCGACGCGACCCGAACCTCTACTACGAGGACGGCTACCAGGAGTTCGCCGACCGGGGCGGAGAGGTGCGGGCCGCACCGATCGGCGACGTCCCCTGGGTCGAGGTCGACAACCACGCCGACCTGGCCCGCGCACGGGAGATCGCGTGCCTCTACTAGCCCGGAGCGTCCTCACCCCGCTGCACATCGACGTACGCCGGGGCGCGGTCGCCGACCTGGGCGCGATCCTTGCCGACGGGCGGATCTCCGCGGGCGGTGACGTCGCGGTGGTGGTAGGCCCGGGTCAGGGTGCCCAGATCGCGGAGCTGATCCGGCCGTCGCTGCGGACTGCCGACGTGTTCACTGTCGCCGGGGCGACCCTGGACGCCGCCGACGACCTGGGTGGCAAGCTCCGCGCCCGGTCGTACGACGCGGTGGTCGGTATCGGCGGCGGCAAGACGATAGACGTGGCCAAGTACGCGGCCACCCGCCGAGGGCTGCCGATGGTGTCGGTGGCGACAAGCCTCGCCAACGACGGGATCGCCTCCCCGGTGGCAAGCCTCATCACCGACGGGATCAAGGGCTCCTACGGGGTGCACATCCCCATCGCGGTGATCGTCGACCTGGACTTCGTGGAGAGCGGCCCCGACCGGCACAACCGCGCCGGCATCGGTGACGTCATCAGCAACATCAGCGCCCTGGCCGACTGGGAGCTGGCCCGCCGGGTACGCGGTGAGCCGGTCGACGGGTTGGCCGCATCGCTGGCCCGGGCGGGCGCCGAGGCGGTGCTCAACCACCCGGGCGACATGACCGACGACGCGTTCGTCATCGTGCTGGCCGAGGCGTTGATCTCCAGCGGCCTGGCCATGGCTGTCGACGGCACCAGTCGCCCGTGCAGCGGTGGCTGCCACGAGATCATGCACGCCATCGACTCGCTCTTCCCCGGCACCGCCTCACACGGCGAACTCGCCGGCCTGGGCGCGCTGTTCTGCACCTGGCTGCGCGGGGACCTGCGTCGCTTCGGGGAGATGTCGGCCTGCCTGGCCCGGCACGGTCTGCCGCGTCTCCCCGCCGAGGTGGCGCTCACCGACGACCAGTTCGTGGAGGCCGTGCAGTTCGCGCCGCGTACCCGACCGGACCGGTACACCATCCTCGAACACCTGGCGCTGTCGCCTACCGAGACGCGGGAGCGGCTGGCAGACTACGCCGGTGCAATCCGCGACCAGCTTGGCTGACCCCCGTCCCACCGTCGCCGACTTCCACCGGGTGAACCGGGGCGGCGGCCTGTTCAGCGAGTCGATCAGCCAGTGGCTGGGCGCCGTCTTCGCGCTCGTCGCCCAGCGGCTCGGGCTGCGCCCCACCGCGCTGACCCTCACCAACCTGGTGCTCGGACTGGCCACCTCGATCACAGTTGTGGCGCTCGCCGGGCCGGTCGCCGCCGGTGACGTACCGGCCTGGGTGGTCGGTCTGCTCGCCCTGATCGGCTGGCAGGTGGCGTACTCCCTGGACTGCGCCGACGGGCAGCTCGCCCGGGTGACCGGCCAGGGCAGCCCGGCCGGCGCGCGGATCGACATTCTCTGCGACGTGGCCGCGCAGATCGCCCTGGTGGCTGCGCTCGCCGCGACGGCGGTGGCGCAGGAGCCGGGCACGCCGACCTGGCTTGTGGCGACCTTCGCGGGCACCTGGATGGTCAACCTGGTCACGTCGGTGATGCAGTCCGGCCCCAACGCGGCAAGCATGGTCACCTCGACCTCGCTACCGGTCCGCCTGGTGAAGCTGGTCCGCGACTACGGCGCGGTGATCTTCGTGGCCGCCGTGGTGCTGGCCGTGGCCCCCGCGCTGGTCCTCTGGGTGATGGTGGCGTTCACCATCGTCAACGGCGGCTTCCTGCTGGCCAGCATCGCTTTCTCCGCCCGAGCCTCCCTGTAAGGAAGGGCCCCCTACTATCGCCTCTTGCATAGGAAGGGCCCCTTTTTAACCACCGCTGGGCGATGCGGAGGTCAGTGAGAGCGGGTCACGCCGGCGTAGATGTCCAGGTGCCGCTTGATGACGACGTCCGGGTGGAACGTCTGCTCGTACCGCAGCCGGGCGGGTGCGGAGAGCGCGGCGGCACCGGCCCGCGCGACCGGGAGCGCGGCGGCCAACACGGCCGGGTCCGGCGGGACCACCCAGCCGGCGGTGCCGCTGACCAGGCCGGCCGGCACCGCGGGCGGACCAGCCGGTGGCGGGTAATGGCCGGCGACGGCCGAGGCGACGGCCGCCGGGCCGGTGCCGGCGGGCTCGTGCGGGGCGTCCGCGCCGACGAGGTACGGGATGCCGCCCAGCGCGGTGCCGAGTACCGGCCGGCCGCTGGACAACGCCTCGATGATCACGGTCGGTAGCACGTCGTGCCACATGGAGGCGGCGATCACCACAGCGCTCGCCTCGACAGCTGCCTGCACCCCGGCCCGGTCGAGCTGGCCGAGGTAGACCACGTCCGGTCGCTCGGCGACGGCGGCCTCCACCAGCGGACGCAGCTCCCCGTCCCCGGCGATACGCAGCGTGCCGAGCGTGCCCACTGGGTGTCGGCGCCAGGCGTCCAGCAGCAGGTCCACACCCTTCTCGGGCGAGAGCCGGGCCATGTAGAGGAACCCGTCACCCAGCGGCGCCGGCCGGCCCGGGTCGGGCACGGCGTTCGGCTTCACCACGATGCGATCGTCCGGAATGCCGTACTCGCGCAGGTGGTCGGCGATCGCCGTGGTGAGCGCGATGTACCGGTCCACCGACCGCCAGGTGCCGCGGTGCACGGCCAGGGTCGTCGCCATCAGCGCGGACTGTGCGGCCGAGTCGCGGTAGCAGCGGTGCTTGATCGCCGGTATACCCAGCGCCCGACCCTTGCAGTCCTGGCAGATCACGCCGTCGCGGAAGTAGATCCCCGAGGAGCAGACCTGCCGGTAGTTGTGCACCGTCTGCACCACAGGCACGCCGTGCTTGTGCGCGGTCCGCACCACCCAGGGCGAGATCAGAGGGTACGGGTTGTGCAGGTGCAACACGTCCGGCCGATGCTCGGTGAGCAGCCGGCTCAGGTCCTGCTGGGCACGCGGCGCCCAGATCGGCGAGATCGGCAGCAGCGCCTTGGCCGCCTTCGACATCGACGGGATCTCGTCGGAGCTGCGGATGAACGGCAGCACCTCGACCCCGGCAGCGGTGAGCTGGGCGATCTCCGAGTCGACGATCGTGTTCTCGCCGGAGGGCTGAGCTTCCCGGTACCGGTTGTGTGCCACCACGATTCTCACGGGAAAGAAGGCTACCGTTGTGTCGTGCCCGAACTACCGGAGGTTGAGGCGCTCGCGGGTTACCTGCGACAGCGCGCGGTGGGGCGGCGTGTCGACCGGCTGGAGATCGCCGCGATAAGCGCCCTGAAGACGTACGACCCGGCACCGTCCGCGGTCGCCGGCCGGGCTGTCGTCGACGCCCGCCGGCACGGCAAGTTCCTCGACGTACTCATCGAGGGTGATCTGCATCTCGTGGTCCACCTGGCACGGGCCGGCTGGCTGCACTACCGGGAGGCGTTCCCGTCCACGACGCCGCTGCGCCCCGGCAAGGGTCCGATCGCGGTACGGGTCCGCCTCGACGACGGCTCCGGCTTCGACCTGACCGAGGCCGGCACCCAGAAGAAGCTGGCCGCGTACCTGGTCACCGACCCTGCGGCGGTGCCCGGCGTGGCCAAGCTCGGCCCGGATGCGCTTGCCGCCGACCTGCCCACGTTCACCGAGCGGCTGCGCAGCCGGCGCGGGCAGGTCAAAGGGGTGCTGACCGACCAGTCGGTGCTCTCCGGGGTGGGAAACGCGTACTCCGATGAGATCCTGCACGCCGCGAAGCTGTCTCCGTTCGCGATCACCGACCGGCTCACGGACGCCCAGCTCGCCGCCCTGCACGCGGCGACGCGGCAGGTGCTGGGCGACGCGGTCGAGCGTTCCGTCGGGCAGCGCGCGGCGGAGCTGAAGGGTGAGAAGCGCGCCGGCCTGAAGGTGCACGCCCGCAACGGGCTGCCCTGCCCGGTGTGCGGGGACACGGTTCGGGAGGTGTCGTTCGCCGATTCGAGCCTGCAGTACTGCCCGACGTGTCAGACCGGCGGCAAACCGCTCGCTGACCGACGGTTGTCCCGACTCGTACGGTGAGTAGCTCAACGCGGCGACTACAGAGCGGAATCGACCCGACTGGGCTGAAAGCTCCGGTCCACCGTTCTCGCCACACGCGTATCCATCGGTATAGTGGCCCGGTCCCCGGCTTCTGAAATGGTGCGGAGCCGGCCAGATCCCATCGTCACCATCGGTCGCCAATCTCTTTCGGGGCGGCGACCGGTCGGAGTCCGCGTGGGAGACTGGGACGGTGGGCGACCCGGGCCCTCACGGCGAGTGAGCGGCACGTGTCATGCGGGAGGACATGGGTGAGGTGACGACAAGCCTCCAGCGCCCGGTAACCAACGAAGGCCGGAGCAGACTCGTGCGGCACGTCGACAGCTTCGAGATCCAGCCGCCGACGCCGCCGTCACACAACGGCGTCCCTCGGTCGGCGTGGACCAGGGCGCGCCGTCGTGTCTCCCGTTGGCACCGCCCCTACATCGCGATCCTGCTGCTGCTCGACTTCGGCTCGGCGGCGTTCGCCAGTTGGATCGCGATCCAACTGTTCGACCAGGCCGCCTCCGGTTTCTCCGGCACCCACCAGGATCCGACCTGGTTCCACACCGTCTCCTACCTGCTGCTGCCGCTGGGCTGGGTGGTCATCCTCTGGAGCAACCGGGCCTATGACCGGCGCTATCTGGGGCTCGGGCCGGACGAGTTCAAGCGGGTCATCCGGGCCGCCGTCACTGTCGCGGCAAGCGTCTCCTTCCTCGCCTTCGCCACCAAGACCGCGCTGTCGCGGTGGACGGTCGGCACGGCGCTGCTCGGGGCGCTTCTGCTGATCCTGTGGGGCCGTTTCGTGGCCCGCTGGGCGCTGCACTACATCCGTCGGCGGGCCGGTCAGGCCGCCCACCGGATGGTGCTGGTGGGCACCCTGCCGGAGTGCCTGGAGGTGTACGCGGCTGTCACCCGCAGCCCGGCCGCCGGGCTGGTGCCCGTCGCCATCCACATCACCGACGGGTACGCGGCTGCGCGCGGGATGCCCACGCCGGTGCCTGTGCACGCCGGACGCGACGTCCTGGCACTGGTCCGGGAGGTCGGCGGGGACACCATCGCCGTCTGCGGGTCGGCCAGCGCCGAGCCGGGCGAGCTGCGCCGGCTGGCCTGGCAGTTGGAGGGCTCCGGCGTCGACCTGGTGGTCGCTCCGCAGTTGACCGACATCGCCGGCCCTCGCGTGCACATCCGGCCGATCGAGGGTCTGCCGCTGCTGTACGTCGAGGAGCCGACCCTCTCCGGGCCGGCGCTGCTTGCCAAGAACCTCATGGACCGGGTGGCCGCCGGCCTCGGCCTGCTGCTGCTGATCCCGCTCTTCGTCGCCATCGCCGTGGCGATCCGGATCTCCGACCCCGGGCCGGTCTTCTTCCGCCAGCCCCGCGTGGGGCACGAGGGGCGCACGTTCCGGGTGTGGAAGTTCCGGACCATGTACGTCGACGCCGAGGACCGCCTGGCCAGCCTGACCGACCAGAACGAGACCGACGGCATGCTGTTCAAGATGAAGGAGGATCCCCGGGTCTTCCCGGTGGGTCGCTTCCTGCGGGCGTCCTCGCTCGACGAACTGCCGCAGTTGATCAACGTGCTCTGGGGCGAGATGTCGCTTGTCGGGCCCCGCCCGTTGCCCGCCGACGACGGCGACTTCCTCGGCGACGTACGACGCCGGCTGCTGGTCCGCCCCGGCATGACCGGCCTGTGGCAGGTCTCCGGCCGCTCCGACCTGTCCTGGGACGAGGCTGTCCGGCTCGACCTCTACTACGTCGACAACTGGTCGCTGGCGTACGACCTGAGCATCCTCTGGCGCACCGTCGGGGTGGTGCTCGCCCGCAAGGGCGCGTACTAGGGCTTGGCCTGGCGGGCCGGAGAGGCCAGGATCGCTGCGTGGGTGGCAACCTCTCCGCCGTCGTCGGCGTCGTCTCACTGGTGACAGCGCTAACCGCTGCCCTGCTGGCGGTGTTGCGGCTGCGTGCCCGACGCGGCATCGCCACCGCCACCCAGCGGGCAACCTACGAGGTGCTGCACACCGCCGGGTTGGCGGCCGAGCCGCTGCGGGCTGGGCTGAGCGCGGCTGGCGCGGCGAAGGCCGTACGCCATCTGCGGGCCCTGGTGGGGGCGGCCGGGCTGGCTCTCACCGACGCCGAGCAGGTGCTCGCCCTCGACGGGCGTGGCACGCACCACGGCGAGCAACTGCTCGCGGCGGCCCAGCGGGCGGTGGCCACCGGGCGTTCGACAGTGCTCGGGGAGGCCGACCTGCGGTGCGACCGGGTCGACTGCCCGGTCCGGGGGGCGGTGGTGGCGCCGCTGCACGGGCCGGACAGCCGGGTGGTCGGGGCTCTGTTGGCGATCGCGGACAGCCCACCGGCACCCGGCTTGGTGCAGGCCACCCTGGAGACCGCGCACTGGGCCGGTAACCAGCTCGCGCTGGCCGAGCTGGACTCGTCGCGGGAGCGGCTGGCACGCGCCGAGATCCGTGCCCTGCGGGCGCAGATCAGCCCGCACTTCATCTACAACGCGCTTACCGCTATCGGCTCGTTCGTCCGCACCGACCCCGAGCGGGCGCGGGAGCTGATCCTGGAGTTCGCGGAGTTCACCAGGTACTCGTTCCGGGCGCACGGGGAGTTCACCACCCTCGCCGAGGAACTGCGGTCGATCGACAGGTATCTGACGATCGAGCGGGCGCGGTTCGGTGACCGGTTGCAGGTGCGGTTGCAGATCGCTCCGGAGGTGCTGCCTGTGACGCTGCCGTTCCTCTGTCTGCAACCGTTGGTGGAGAACGCGGTGCGGCACGGGTTGTCCCGCAAGCCGGGCACGGGCATGGTGAGCATCGAGGCCCGGGACGCGGGCGCCGAGTGCCACATAACCGTGGAGGACGACGGGGTGGGAATGGATCCGACCGCGCTGACCGCCGGCATCGCCGAACTGGCCCGCGCCACCGCAGACCCGGGCGACGACACGGGCCAGCACGTCGGCCTCTCCAACGTCGACGAGCGGCTGCGGTCGGTCTTCGGGGACCGCTTCGGCCTGGTCGTCGAGACGGGTCTGGGGTCGGGCACGAAGGTGAGCATGCGGGTGCCGAAGTTCCGCCCCGGTGTACGGGCCGGCTCGTGACCACTGGCTTCCTGCGGGTCCTGGCAGTGGACGACGAGCCGCCCGCGCTCGACGAGTTGGCGTACCACCTGCGGGCCGACCCTCGGGTGGCCCGGCTGCACACCGCCGGGGACGCCACCGAGGCACTGCGGTTGCTCCGCGACGGCGACGTGGACGTGGTCTTCCTGGACATCCGGATGCCCGGCCTGGACGGCATGGAGTTGGCCCGGGTGCTGCGCCGGTTCGCCCGGCCACCGGCGATCGTGTTCGTCACCGCGTACGACGACGGCGCTGTGGACGCGTTCGACCTGGGTGCCACCGACTACGTCCGCAAGCCGGTACGCGCCGAGCGGCTGGCCGAGTCCCTGCGCCGGGTGATCGGCTCACGGGTGGTGCCGTCGCATCCGGCGGCGCTGGCCCGCGCCGAGGAGGATCCGACGATCCCCATCGAGCTGGCCGGGACCACCCGCATGCTGCCGCGCTCGGCGGTGCGTTGGGTGGAGGCGCAGGGGGACTACGCCCGGCTGCACACAGCGGAGGGGTCTCACCTGGTGCGGGTCTCACTGGCAACGCTCGCGGAGCGGTGGGCCGATGCGGGCTTCGTGCGCGTCCACCGGTCGTACCTCGTGCAGTTGAAGTTGATCGCCGAGCTGCGCCTTGTCAACTCCGGTTACGTGGTGGTTGTCGACTCCACCGAGCTGCCGGTGAGCCGGCGGCACACCCGGGAGTTGAAGGACAAGCTGGTCAGGGCTGCCAAGCAGGACTGGAGTCGCTGATTCGGGAATGACACCAACCTTCCCGTACGTTGTACGCTAGGCCGTACGACTTCCGGGAGGCTGTGCCGTGACCGAGACTCTGTTCGACGTCGAAACCGAATTCGACCGCCAACTCGACCGGCTCGTGGAAATGGGCTACCCCGCCCTGGCCGAGCTGCCGGAGAGCGCCTTCCGCGACCTGGTCGCCCCGCTGCGGGCCCAGGCCGTCAAGGGTGCCCAGGGCCTGCCGGCGCCCACCGACGCCCGGGTGCCGTTCCTGCTTGTCATCACCCGGGACCTGATCGCTGTGGAGGCCCGCCTCGAACTCACCACACTTGTCGGCAAGCGCAAGCCCGGCTTCGTCGACCACCACTACGCGGAGGACGACCTGCCGCGCTTCAACCCGATCAAGGAGTTGGAGGTGCCGGCCGGGCCGGCGTACCTGCTCTTCGACGTCGACCGGGGCGAGGAGTTCCGCAACCTCGCGCCGGCCGTGGCGCTGGACGGGATGACCGCACAGGGTCGGCTGCCGCTCACAATCGACGAGGGGCTCGCCTTCATCACGCTGTACCCGGCGGCGCTGGCCAGCAACAAGTGCTTCTCGCTCGTCGGCTCCCGCTGCGGCGACAAGCGGGTGCCGGCGCTGTGGATCAGTCAGGGCGCCCCGAAGCTGGGCTGGTGCTGGTACGGCAACCCGCACACCTGGCTCGGCTCCGCCTCGGCCCGTCCGGAGCGCGTCGGCCTGGACTGACCTGCGGTTGTTCGGCCGATCGGCTCACCCCTGGAGTTATCCACAGGGGTGAGCCGTTCTCCACAGGTTATTCACAACGCGACCCACTGATCTCCACGGCGGCTCCCTACAGTCAGAGCCCATGAAGGAACGCCGCGTCCTGGTGGTCGAGGACGAACGCACCATCGCCGAGTCGGTCGCCGCCCGCCTCCGCGCCGAGGGCTTCCTGGTGGAGATCGCCACGGACGGCCCGAGCGCTGTCGAGCGGTTCCGGACCGGGCAGCCCGACCTCGTCGTACTCGACGTGATGCTGCCCGGCTTCGACGGCCTGGAGGTGTGCAGGCGGATCCAGGCCGTCCGGCCGGTGCCGGTGCTGATGCTCACCGCCCGCGACGACGAGACCGACCTGTTGGTCGGGCTCGCGGTCGGCGCTGACGACTACCTCACCAAGCCGTTCTCGATGCGCGAGCTGGCCGCCCGGGTACACGTGCTGCTGCGCCGGGTGGAACGGGCCGCCGCCCCCGCCCCACCGGCCATCCGCCTCGGCGACATCGAGATCAACGAAGCCGAGCGGCGGGTACGCCGGTCCGGCGCGGACGTTCACCTCACGCCTACCGAGTTCGACCTCCTGGTCCACCTCGCGGGCCGGCCGCGCACCGTCCTTCCCCGGGAACGGCTGCTCGCCGAGGTCTGGGGATGGGCAGACGGCAGCGGCACCCGCACCGTGGACAGCCACGTCAAGGCGTTGCGCCGCAAGCTCGGCGCCGACCTGATCCGGACCGTCCACGGCGTCGGGTACGCCCTGGAGGTGCCCGCGTGATCAGCTGGCTGGATCGGGTGCATGACTGGCTCGATCGGGTGCTCCCCCGCCCGCTGGATCCGGTCCGTTCGATCAAGATGAAGCTCGGTGTCCTGCTGGTCGCCTCCTGGGCTGTGGCCATCGGCTACTTCTGGTACGGCATCGGCTGGCTCCCGCCGGGCACGTCGATCACGGTCATCTGCATCGCGCTCGTCACCTCCCAGGTGCTCGCCCACGGGATGACCTCACCGCTGCGCGAGATGACCGCCGCCGCCGGGGCGATGGCCCGCGGCGACTACACCCGACGGGTACGCGCCACGTCCCGTGACGAGGTCGGTGAGCTGGCCCAGGCGTTCAACAAGATGGCCGAGGATCTGCACGCCGCGGACCAGCGCCGACGCGAGCTGATCGCGAACGTCTCGCACGAGCTGCGTACGCCGATCACCGCGTTGCAGGGCGTGCTGGAGAACATGGTGGACGGGGTGGCCGAGCCCGAGCCGGCGGCGCTGCGCGCGGCGCTGTCCCAGACCCAGCGTCTGGGCCACCTCGTCGCCGACCTGCTCGACCTGTCCCGCCTCGACGCAGGGGTGGTGCCGTTGCGCCGGGTCCGCATCGACGTGGGGGACTTCCTCGACGAGGCTGTGGAGCACGCCACCGCCAGCGCGGCAGGCGCGGGGCTGGACGTGCAGTTCCGGCTCAGCGAGCTGGCGGCGCCGCTGACAGTGCACGCCGACCCGTGGCGGCTGCACCAGGTGTTCGCGAACCTGCTGGACAACGCGGCGCGGCACAGCCCGCCCGGCGGCACCGTACGGGTGAGCGCCGACGAACACGCCGGGCAACTCCACTTCGAGGTGAGCGACGAGGGGCAGGGCATCCCGTCGGCCGAACGTTCCCGGGTGTTCGAGCGGTTCACCCGCGGCGACCGGGCGGCCGGCGGTGGGACCGGGCTGGGCCTGGCCATCGCCCGGTGGGTCGTCGAGCTTCACGGCGGCCAGATCCGCGTCCTCGACCCCGCCGGAACCGCGAAGGGCTCCGCACCCGGGTGCCACATCCAGGTCACCATCCCGAGCAACGGATCACATCGAGAAGAGGCCGCATGACCAGCCCTGGCAGTACGTCCGCTCCGGCGCCCGGTCCGGTCGGACCGCCGCCCGCGCCGGGCCAGCCATGGTTCGGCCCCGCTCCGGCAAGCCCGCCGACAGCTGGCCAGTCCCGGCCCATGCTCACCCCACCCGTCCCACCAGGGCAGCCTTCGTTCATCGACAAGCACTGGCCGGGGCCGTCCCGCGCCCCGCACCCGCTGCTCCTGACCGTGCTGGCGGTGGCGGCAGCGCTCGGCGCCTCGACGCTGACGGTGGTCCGTCCCGGCCTCGGCTGGCTGGTGGCCGCGCTGGCGGCCACAGCCGCGCTCGCCGTCGCCGGTGCCGTCCGGCCGGGCACGTCGCCGCTGTCTGGCAGCACCGGACAGACCTCGCCCGGGGACGCACCCGACACCCGGCAAACGCCGCCGCCCGCCGCCACGTCCGCCCCCACCGCCGTCGGTCCCACGGTCGCGCCGCCGCCCGACCCGAAGCCGGCCACGACCGCCGCGACGTCACCACAGGCGTCGACCGCCGCACGGTCCGAACCGGAGCCCACAACGACGGCCGCCCCGACCACCCCGCCACCGACGGCAGCCACGCCGCCGGCCGCCCCGACCACCGCACGGCCCGCTGCGACCACACCGAGCCCGTCCACGGCAGCGACAGCCACTCCGGCGGTAGCGACCGCCCGTCCCGATGCCACGGGGGCACCGGGGCGGGCGGCGCAGGCCGCCTGGGCGGCCGCGACCGTCGCGCTTGTCGCCGTGGGCACGGTCCGGGCCGCTGGCTGGCTGTTCGTGCTCTGCCTGCTCGCCGCCGCGGTGACAGCGACGCTCGCGGTCACCGGCGGGCGTACCCCTCTGGGGATGCTTGTGGCCGCGACGCTGCCGCCGGCCGCCGCGGTACGGGCGATGCCCTGGGCGATACGCGGATTGCGCCGCACCGGCCCGGTCGGCCCCGGGGTGGGCCGGATCATCACCAGCCTCGCGATCTCGGCAGGTCTCCTGACACTGTTCGGTCTGCTCTTCTCATCCGCGGACGCCGTCTTCGCCGACCTGGTGAGCGGCCTCCTGCCGGCCATCTCGCCCGCCAGCGTGTTCAACTGGCTGTTCCGGCTGGGGCTGATCGGCATGGGCCTGCTCGCTGGCGCGTACCTGGTCAACCGCCCGCCCGACCTGGCCGGCGTGCGGGCGACGCCGGGTCGACCGGCGCACCGGCTGGAGTGGATCCTGCCGCTGGTGCTGCTCGACGCCCTGTTCACGGTGTTCGTGCTTGTGCAGTTGACTGTGTTCTTCGGCGGCGCGGAGCACGTGCTGCGCACGGCAGGGCTCACCTACGCCGAGTACGCCCGAGGCGGTTTCTGGCAACTGCTCGCCGTCACCGCGCTCACCCTGCTGGTGATCGCGGTCGCCGCCCGCCGGGCACCGAAGGCGACCCGTACCGACCGGCTGGTGGTCCGGGTGCTCCTCGGCGCGCTGACAGTGCTCAGCCTGGTCGTCGTCGCCTCGGCGCTCTATCGGATGCAGGTGTACGCCGACGCGTACGGCGCCACACGCCTGAGGTTGTTCGTGGCGACCGTCGAGCTGTGGCTCGGACTGCTCTTCGTCCTGGTGGCAGTGGCCGTGGCTCGACTACGGGCGGACTGGCTGCCCCGGCTGGTGATCGGCACTGCGGTGCTGGCGCTGCTCGGGTTGGCGCTCGTCAACCCCGATCGGCTGATCGCCGAGCGGAACGTCGACAGGTACCTGGAGACCGGACGCCTGGACGTCAGCTACCTGTCCGGGCTCTCCGCCGACGCCGTACCGGCTCTGGACCGGCTGCCCGAGCCGATGCGGACGTGCGCCCTGTGGGGGATCGCCGCCGAGCTGCCCCGGGACGGCTTCTGGGCGACGAACCTCGGACGGGAACGGGCCCGGCGCGTGCTCGACCCGATCCTTGCCAGCGGCAGCCCCGCGGACTGTGTCGGGATGCATCGCTGGTAGGCGGGGAGCGCTTGACATTCGCGCCGGGCGGGCAAGACTGCCGGGGTGGCCAAGCAACTCCCCGACGTGGGGTCGGGCGGTGCGACACCGCCGCCCCAGCGCGCCCGGATCGTGCTTGCCGAGATCACCCGGCGGGGCAGCCACGCCGAGCGGACCCGCGCCGAGCTGGCCCAGCAGACCCAGGTCGGTGAGGCGCTGGTCCGTGGCCTGGTCCGGGCGCAGCTCGCGCTGGCACTGCGGCTCTCGCTTGTGGTCGCCATCGGGCTGGGCGGGCTGCCCTGGCTGTTCGCCATCGCGCCGTCGCTCGGCCGGACCACAGTCGGGGGCGTCAACCTGCCCTGGCTGCTGCTCGGCGTGGCCTCGTTCCCGTTCCTGATCGCGGTGGGCTGGGCCTACGTACGGCTTGCCGAGCGCAACGAGCAGGACTTCACCGACCTGGTGCAGCGGCCGGAGCGCTGAGTGGGCAACGACTACGTGGTCCCGGCCATCGTCGCGGTCACCCTGGCCACGGTCGGGATCGGTTTCTACGGGCTGCGGCTGGGCCGGACCACCTCCGACTTTCTGGTCGCCTCCCGGGTGATCAGCCCGACCTGGAACGCCGCGGCGATCGGCGGGGAGTACCTGTCGGCGGCGAGCTTCCTCGGCGTCGCCGGCCTGGTCCTCAAGTACGGCGTGGACGTCCTCTGGTACCCGGTCGGTTTCGCCGCCGGCTACCTGGCTCTGCTGCTCTTCGTTGCCGCGCCGCTGCGCCGCTCCGGCGCGTTCACACTGCCGGACTTCTGCGAGCTGCGGCTCGGGTCACGGCGACTGCGCATCCTGGCCACCGCCTTCGTGATCTTCATCGGTTGGCTCTACCTGGTGCCGCAGCTACAGGGGGCGGGCCTCACCCTGGCCACGCTCGCCGGCGCCCCGTACCCGGTCGGTGCACTGCTTGTCGCCGCCGTGGTCACCGCCAACGTGGCGCTCGGCGGGATGCGGGCCATCACCTTCGTGCAGGCCTTCCAGTACTGGCTCAAGTTGACAGCTCTCGCCGTACCGGTGATCTTCCTGGCGTTGCAGTGGCAGGCCGATGGCCGCCCGGCGGTGACGCCGCCCGACGGGCCGACGTTCCGGACCGCGACCACCGTCGTGGTCGAGCACCGCGCGACCCTCACCCTGCCAGGTGGCGACATCCGGGAGGTACGCCCCGGCGACGAGCTGTCCTTCGCCGCCGGTGACCCGGTACCGCAGGTGTCCGGGGTGGCCACCGGAGCGGCGGACTGGCTGCTGCCGAGCGCCGCCGGTGACGACGACCGAGGACTGTTCGCCACGTACTCGCTGATCCTCGCCACGTTCCTGGGCACCATGGGTCTGCCGCACGTCCTGGTGCGCTTCTACACCAACCCCGACGGTGCGGCGGCCCGCCGGACGACGCTCGTGGTGCTGGCCCTTGTCGGCGTCTTCTACCTGCTGCCCACCCTGTACGGGGTGCTGGGCCGGATCTACACCCCGCAACTGCTTGTCAGTGGGCAGACCGACGCGGTCGTGGTGCTGCTGCCCGGCGCCGCCCTCGGCGACGGACTCACCGGGCGGCTGCTCGCCGCACTTGTCGCGGCGGGCGCGTTCGCAGCCTTCCTCTCCACCTCGTCCGGGCTGCTGACAAGCGTCGCCGGGGTGATCTCGACGGACGTGCTCGGTCAGGGCTCGGTACGCGGCTTCCGGCTGGCCACCGTGATCGCCGGCGCTGTGCCGGCGGTGCTGGCGCTGCGCCTGTCCGGGCTGGACGTGTCGCAGGTGGTCGGGTTGGCCTTCGCGGTCGCGGCGTCCAGCTTCTGCCCACTGCTGGTGCTGGGCATCTGGTGGCGAGGGCTCACCGACCTGGGTGCCGCCGCCGGGGTGCTGGTCGGCGGGGGCGCGGCGATCAGCGCGGTGCTGGTCACAGTGCTCGGCCCGCCGCTGTCCGGTTGGCCCGCCGTGCTCATCGCCCAGCCGGCCGCCTGGACGGTGCCGTTGGCCTTCACCGTGATGATCGCGGTGTCGATGGCGACCCGGCGGCGAACACCTGTCGACGTCGCCGCCACGATGCTCCGCCTGCACACCCCCGAAGCCCTCCGGCTGTGACACGGGCCATCCTGGTCCGCCACGGGGATGACCACGCGTCCGCCTGCCGCCGGACGGCAGAAGTGGTGGTCGCCCGATAACGTCGGCCCATGACTGTTGAGCACCCCGCCCTCGCGCTGCGTGGCCTGGCCAAGCAGTTCGACGGCACGGTCGCGGTGGCCGGCGTCGACCTGGACGTCCCCGCCGGCTCCTTCTATGGCCTGCTCGGCCCGAACGGCGCCGGCAAGACCACCACCCTGTCGATGGCGGTAGGCCTGCTGCGACCGGACGCGGGCTCGGCGTGGGTGCTCGGTCACGACGTGTGGCGCGACCCGGTCACCGCCAAGCGGCTGCTCGGCGTCATGCCCGACGGGGTGCGACTGTTCGACCGGCTGACCGGTGCGGAGCTGCTGGCGTACAACGGGCTGCTGCGGGGGATGGACCCGGCGGTGGTCGACAAGCGTGCGGCGGAGCTGCTGGACGTGCTGGCGCTCGGTGACGCCGGCCGGACGCTCGTGGTGGACTACTCGGCCGGCATGAAGAAGAAGATCGGCCTGGCCTGCGCGTTGCTGCACGGCCCCCGGGTGCTGGTGCTTGACGAGCCGTTCGAGGCCGTCGACCCGGTCTCGGCCGCGTTGATCCGGGACATCCTCACCCGGTACGCGGCCGGCGGCGGCACTGTGGTCTTCTCCAGTCACGTGATGGAGGTCGTCGAGCGGCTGTGCTCGCACGTGGCGATCCTCGCCCAGGGCGTCATCAAGCGGGTCGGAACGCTCGCGGACGTACGCGGCGACCGCTCGCTGGAGCAGGTCTTCGTCGAGGTGGTCGGCGGGCGCACCGCGACCGGTGACGAGTTGTCGTGGCTGTCCCGGTGAGCGTCGACGCCGCAACCGCCGGTCCGGTGCGGGCGGTCTCCGCACGGCACTTCGTGCGGCTCAAGCTGCGGGTGATGGGCAACAACTTCCGGGGCCAGGGCTGGCGGGTCGCCCTGTTCATCGGCGGCGCGCTGTTCGGGCTCTGGTTCGCCGCCAGCGGTTTCTTCCTGTTCGCCGCGCCGGGCATGACGGACAACGGCAAGTACGCGGTGTTGGTCGCGGCGGCCGGCGGCGGACTGCTGGTGCTGGGTTGGCTGCTGCTGCCGCTTGTCTTCTTCGGGGTCGACGAAACGCTCGACCCGGCCCGGTTCGCGTTGTTGCCGCTGCCCCGTCGCACGCTTGTCACCGGCCTCTTCGCCGCCGCGCTGGTGAGCGTTCCGGTGCTGGCGGTGTTGATCGCGTCGTCGGGGCTGGTGCTGACCTCGTGGGCGTTAGGGGGATGGTCCGCCGGTCTGGTGGCCGTGGTCGGCGTACTCGGTGGGTTGTTGCTCTGTGTGGCCGCCAGCCGGGCGGTCACCAGCGCCTTCGCGACAATGCTGCGGTCCCGCCGGGTGCGGGACCTCGCGGCCGTGCTGCTGGCGGTGACGGCGGCGCTGCTCGGCCCGTTGCAGATATTCGGCCTCGCCGCGCTGCGGGAAACGGACTGGACCCGGCTGACCGGCGCGGCGACAGTGCTCGGCTGGACACCGCTCGGCGCACCGTGGACCGCAGGCATCGACGTGGCACAGGGGCGGGCGTGGGCGGCCCCGGTCAAGTTGCTGATCACGGCGGCGGCCATCGGTGCCCTGCTGGTCTGGTGGTCTCGGTCGTTGGAGTCGGCGATGGTCGGTGCCGCGAGCTCCGGTAAGGCCCCCGCTCAGCGCGGAGTCACCGGCGGCGCGGTCACGCAACTGTTTCCCCGGGTCGCCGGCTCGTTCCGTCGGGACCGGTTCGGCGCCCTGGTCGCCCGGGAGGCCCGTTACTGGTGGCGGGATGCCCGCCGCCGCGCCAACCTGATCACGATCGCCGTGGTCGGCCTCTTCGTCCCGGTGATGATCAACCTTGGTGGCGCGAGCTTCGCGGTCGATGGAGGGGAGGGCTTCACTATGGGTGCCGGCGACAGTTCGCCGGTGCTGGTGACCGTCTCCATGATCTTCGTGGGGGTGCTGGCCTCGGTCACGCTGGCCAACCAGTTCGGCTTCGACGGCAGCGCGTACGCCGCGAACGTGGTGGCCGGTGTGCCCGGCCGAGTCGAGTTGCGCGCCCGGATGACGGCCTTCTCGCTGTACGTCCTGCCCCTGCTGGCGTTCGTCGGCGTGGTGCTGGCGGTGGTGCTCGGTCGACCGGGCTGGATCGGGTTGACCGCCGGCAGCCTGGCCGCCACCTACGGCGTCGGGCTGGCGGTGAACAGTTTCGTCTCGGTGCTGGCGGCGTACTCGCTGCCGGAGACGAGCAACCCGTTCGCGATGAACAGCGGTGCCGGCCTGACGAAGGGTCTGCTCACCTTCGTGGCCATGATCGTCACGGCGGTGGGGGCTGTGCCGATGGTGGTTGCCGCCGCGCTGCTCGGTGACGCCTGGCTGTGGCTGGCCCTCCCGCTCGGCGCGGCGTACGGGTTGGGCGCCGCCCTGCTGGGCGCTTACCTGGCCGGCGACGTGCTGGACCGCCGGATGCCGGAACTGCTCGCCACTGTGACTCCCCGCCGCTGAGAATCGGGCGGTAGCGCCGCAACCGACCGCATCGCCCTGGCCCGCGCTCTCTCCACGCTGCCGGAGACCCACCGCCGGGCGGTCGTGCTGTTCCACGTGGCCGCCGGGTGGTGGCGACCGCGTGATCGCTGCCGCGTTGGTGGCCACGCCGGTGCTCGCCAGCGTGTGGGCCGACGGGGACCTCCGGGCGCCTCGCCCCGCCGGGCACAATGGTCTGATGCCCGTCGTCGAAGCGGTGGTCACCGTGCCGGTCCCGCCCGAGCTGGCCTTCGCAGTCTCCCAGACCACCGCGCCCGTGCGCTATCGGTGGGACCCGTTCGTCCGCGAGCAGCACTTCGTCGACGGGGCGACCCGGCCCGGCAAGGGGGTGCGCACCTTCACCCGGTCCCGGCACGGTCTGGCGATGGTCAGCGAGTACGTCTCCTTCGCACCGCCGACGAACGTCGGCATGAAGATGGTCCGGGGGCCGTGGTTCTTCGAGCGGTTCGGAGGCGGTTGGCGCTTCGAGCCCGGCCCGCAGCCCGGCACGACGGTGGCCACCTGGCGGTACAACTTCCGCTGCCGGCCGGCGTTCCTGCGCCCGGTGGCCGATCGGATCGGCGTCTGGCTGCTCGGTCGCGACATCCGCCGCCGCATCGCCGGGTACGCGGCCGGTTGCGCCGACCCGGAGGTGCTGACCGCCGCCCGCCGGTCCCTCGGTGACGACTGAGCGCTCCCTGTCAGCGCAGGCGCATGAAGGCGTCCAGCCGATGCTGATTGATCGTTGATGTCACGTTCACCAGTTCCCACCCGAACTGCGACAGGTGCTCGATGGCGGAGGGCACTGTAGGGCTGGCCCGCCATCGTCGTCGGGGGCCGGTCAGCGGTGTCGAGGCGGCACAATGTTTCACGTGAATCCAGAGCCGGGCGCTGAAATCCATTCCACCGATCCGTTCGCGACGCCGTCCGCGCAACGCTCGCCGGTACGCAGGCTGCGGGGTCGGCTGGCCGCACCGGTGACGCTCTGGACCGCACCCGGCCCGGCCGGGCTGACCGTGTCGTCGACAGTGGTCGCCGAGGGTGAGCCGGACCGGCTGCTGGGCCTGATCGACCCGGAGTCGGACCTCTGGGCGGCGGTCGAGGACGCTGGGCGGTTCGCGGTCGCCCCGCTAGGCCCGCGCCACAGGCAGCTCGCGGACCGCTTCGCCGGCCTGTTCCCGTCGCCCGGCGGGCTGTTCGCCCTCGACGCCTGGACCGAGACGCCGTACGGCCCGGTGCCCGCGGACGCCGGCGGGTGGGCGGGTTGCCGGCTCGACAGCGCCCGGGAGTACGGCTGGGGCCTGCTTGTCGAGGCCACAATCGAGTCCGTCGACGTCACTGACGACGCCCCTCCGCTCCTGCACTACCGCGGCCACTACCGCGAGCTGTCCATCTGATCCGCCACCCGCCCACCGCCAGCCGCCCGCCGCTTCTCGCGTTGATCATGAGGTTGGCGGCGGCCGGCGTCCGATTTGTCGCCGCCAACCTCATGATCAACCGTGGAGGTCCGGACCGACCGGTCACCGGAGTGACCTGAGTCACTCGGCGCAGCCAGGCAACCGCTCGGCGCACTCGACGACCACTGTCGATCTCACCCTTCCCCGTCCGGGAGCGCGCTCTTTACCGTGCGCGAAACTCCTCCGACGCCTGTGAAGGTGGTGATCCACAGATGTCCACGGACACACCCGCGCCGACCGCTTCCCAGCCGGACAAGTATCTGGCCGTACAACGGTCGGACGAGTTCGCCGGGCTGCGGCGCGCGTTGCGCGGCTTCGTCTTCCCGATGACCGTCGCGTTCTTCCTGTGGTACGCGCTCTACGTCATCCTCTCCGCGTACGCCCGGGACTTCATGGGCACGAAGCTGTTCGGCAGCAACATCAACGTCGCACTGGTCTTCGGCCTGCTCCAGTTCGTCTCCACGTTCCTGATCGCCTGGCTGTACTCGCGGTACGCCGACCGGAAGATCGACCCCATCGCCGACCGCATCCGCGCCGAGATCGGGGAGGTGACCCATGAAGACGGTCCACGCGGTTGAGACGTTCCTGGCTGCCGAGGCGACAAACCACACCGCCCGCAACCTGACGATCACGCTCTTCCTGGTCTTCGTGGCGGTCACGCTGGCCATCACGATCTGGGCCAGCCGGCAGACCAAGACGGCTACCGACTTCTACGCAGGTGGCCGGTCGTTCTCCGGCTTCCAGAACGGCATGGCGATCGGCGGCGACTACATGTCGGCCGCCTCGTTCCTCGGAATCGCCGGCATCATCGCGCTGTACGGCTACGACGGCTTCCTCTACTCGATCGGCTTCCTGGTCGCCTGGCTGGTGGCCCTGCTGCTCGTCGCCGAACTGCTGCGCAACTCCGGCCGGTACACGATGGCGGACGTGCTCGCCTTCCGGATGCGTCAGCGTCCGGTGCGTACGGCGGCCGCGGTCTCCACGATCACGGTGTCGATCTTCTACCTGCTGGCGCAGATGGTGGGAGCGGGCGCACTTGTCGCGCTGCTGCTGGGCATCCGGCCGGGCACGACGTTCCTCGGCATGGACGCCGCCACCGCCAAGGTCGCCACCATCATCATGGTCGGCGCCCTGATGATCATCTATGTCACCGTGGGCGGCATGAAGGGCACCACCTACGTGCAGATCGTCAAGGCGTTCCTGCTCATGGGCGGCGCGCTGCTGATGACCCTGCTGGTGCTGGCGAAGTACAAGTTCAACCTGTCGTCGCTGCTCGGCGACGCCGCCGCCTCGTCCGGCAAGGGCAGCGCGTTCCTCGAACCAGGGCTGCGCTACGGCGTCGAGGTGGCCGGCAACGCGACACAGACCTTCTACAACAAGGTCGACCTGCTGTCCCTCGGCATCGCCCTGGTGCTCGGCACCGCCGGTCTGCCGCACATCCTGATCCGCTTCTACACCGTGCCGACCGCGAGGGCGGCCCGTAAGAGCGTGCTCTGGGCGATCGGCATCATCGGCACCTTCTACCTGCTCACCCTGGCCCTCGGCTTCGGTGCGGCGGCGCTGGTGGGCAGCGAGGCGATCACCGCGCAGGACAAGGCCGGCAACACCGCCGCGCCGCAGTTGGCCGAGGCGCTCGGTATCGACTTCTTCGGCGGCGACCTAGGAGGGGCGGCCCTGCTGGCGATCATCGCGGCGGTCGCCTTCGCCACCATCCTGGCGGTGGTCGCCGGGTTGACACTGGCCTCCTCCTCCAGCCTGGCGCACGACTTCTACGCGAACGTCATGAAGAAGGGCGAGGCGTCGGAGCGGCAGGAGGTGCGGGTCGCCCGGATCTCCGCCCTGGTGATCGGCGCGATCTCCATCCTGTTGTCGATCTACGCGCAGAACCTCAACGTGGCGTTCCTGGTGGCGCTGGCCTTCGCGGTCGCCGCGTCGGGCAACCTGCCGGCGATCCTCTACAGCCTGTTCTGGCGGCGGTTCAACACCTCCGGCGCGGTGTGGGCGATCTACGGCGGCCTGCTCTCGGCCGTACTGCTGGTGTTCTTCTCGCCGGTGGTCTCCGGGGCTGCGACGTCGATGTTCCCGGACCACGACTGGCAGTGGTTCCCGCTGTCCAACCCGGGCATCCTCTCGATCCCGTTCGGTTTCCTGTGCGGGTGGATCGGCACCGTCATCTCCAAGGAGCACGACGAGGACAAGTACGCGGAGTTGGAGGTCCGCGCCCTCACCGGCGCAGGCGCCCACTGACCGCGGCACATCTTGTAAGGAAGGGACCCCTGTTAACGCTAGGCGTTAACAGGGGTCCCTTCCTTACATATCGGGATCGGTAGGCTGACCGGCATGAAGGTTGCTGAGCGCTTCGGTTCCGGTCACCGCGTTCTCGTCACCGGCGGCGCCGGTTTCGTCCCCTCACACCTGGTCGACTCGCTGATCGCCAGGGGCTGCACGGTGGTGGCGCTTGACAACTTCGTGACCGGCTCGAAGGAGAACGTCGCCCACCTGCTGGACCGGCCGACCTTCACACTGGTCGAGGCGGACATCTCCGAGGGCCTGCCGGCCCACCACCCGGCCCTGGCCGAGCGCTTCGACGCGATCCTGCACATGGCCTCGCCGGCCAGCCCCACCGACTTCGCCCAACTGCCCGTGGAGATTCTCCGGGTCGGCTCGGTGGGCACCCTGCACCTGCTGGACCGCGCGGTCGCCGACGGCGCCCGGTTCCTGATGGCCTCCACCTCCGAGGCGTACGGGGACCCGAAGGAGCACCCGCAGCGCGAGACCTACTGGGGCAACGTCAACCCCATCGGCGTACGCAGCGTCTACGACGAGGCGAAGCGCTTCTCCGAGGCGGCCACAATGGCGTACCACCGCTACCGGGGGCTCGACGCGGCGATCGTCCGGATCTTCAACACGTACGGCCCGCGGATGCGCCCGGACGACGGGCGGGCCATCCCCACCTTCATCTCGCAGGCGCTGCGCGGCGAGCCGATCACCGTGCACGGCACCGGCAACCAGACCCGCTCGATCTGCTTCGTCGAGGATCTGGTGCGGGGCATCCTGCTGCTGCTCGACTCGACCGAGACCGGCCCGGTCAACTGCGGCACCGAACACGAACTCACGATGCGGCAACTCGCTGAGTTGATCGTGTCGCTCTCCGGCAGCACATCAGAGGTGACCTACGTCACTCGCAGCGCCGATGACCCGGAGATGCGGCGTCCCGATCTTGGCCTCGCCCGGGAGCTGCTCGGATACGAGCCGACCGTCGCGCCCGAAGACGGCCTACGACGCACGATCGAGTATTTCCGAGCACGGCTAGGGTAACCGGCGCACGACGGACCGCCCATCGCCGAGTGTCGCCTGGCGGCGGGAGTGGCTCCCACTACGTACCCTGAGTTACATGTCAGCGACCTCTGCCGGCGTTCCTCAGCCGTACCTGCACCGCAGCGCCGGCCGCGCCTCGGTGCCCGGCTCCGACCGGGGCGCCTCCGGGCGCGCCCGCCCGACGGAGGCCCGCTGGTACCCGTCGCACGACGATGAGCAGCGTCAGCCGGGCGGCCCTGCCGGACCGCGAGGGCCGGGAGGCCCGGGTGGTGGTGGCGGCTCGGGGCGACGTGGCCCACGGCCACGCTGGGGACGCATCGGCCTGGTAGCCGGGGTCGCGGTGCTGGTCCTGGCGCTGCTCGGCGGCCTCGGTGCCTGGCTGTACGCGCGCAACCTCAACAACGACCTGGCCCGCACCGACCCGTTTGCGGAGATCACCGGCGGCCGGCCTGCCAAGGCTGTGGACGGCGCGCTGAACATCCTGCTGGTCGGCAGCGACTCCCGGGATCCGGACGCGCCGGTCGACACCAAGAGCCAGTGGCGGGCCGACACGATCATCGTGATGCACATTCCGGCCGACCACCAGGAGGCCTACCTGGTCTCCATTCCGCGTGACCTCTACGTGCCGATCCCGGGAAGCGCCGGCGCGGACTGCGGCTCCGGCCAGCGCGGGAAGATCAACGCAGCGTTCGCGTTCGGCGGTCTACCTCTGGCGGTCCGCACCGTGGAGTGCTTCACCGACGTCCGGATCGACCACGTGATGGCCATCGACTTCGGCGGGTTCAAGGAGGTCACCGACGCCCTCGGTGGCGTCGACCTGAAGGTGGAGCGGACGATCACCTCGATCCACAAGCCGTACCGGACGTTCACCAAGGGCACCAACCACATGGACGGCGCGGAGGCGCTGGACTGGATCCGGCAGCGCAAACAGTTCCCGGACGGCGACTTCGCACGGATGCGGCACCAGCAGGAATTCCTTCGGGCATTGATGGACAAGGCGGCGAGCACCGGCACGCTTGCGAACCCGAAGAAGCTCAACGACTTCCTCAAGTCGGTGACCGCTGCCGTCACGGTCGACCAGGACTTCTCGTTGACAGACATGGCGGTGCAGTTCCGTAACCTGCGTGGGCAGAACCTCACATTCCTGACCAGCCCCAACTCGGGCAGCGAGACGATTAACGGCGAGTCGGTGGTGGTCTCCGACCGGGAGAAGGCGCTGGCGATGTACCGGGCCATGTCAGCGGGCACCATGGCGGACTGGGTCAAAGCCAATCCGCCGAAGAGCAACGACGGCGGCTGAACACACCGTATTAACGCCTGGGAATCATCAACGAAACCGTCGCTCACCTTCGGCAAACAACTCGATCACCGAGGGTCATTTCCTTCGGATGAGGCCAGCGTCATACCGCAACCAGCTCGACGGGTCATCGAGATAGGCCGATCGCCGGTAAGCTGCACCTGACATCCGAATTGAATCCGGATGAACTCGCCAAGTCGATTTGATGCACGTACAGTGGTCGCCGCCCCATCCTGATCACGAACTGGAGCACGAATGCCGGTTCAGGCCAGCCGACGCCCTACCTCAGCCGCGCCGAGCGGCCGAATTGCCGCATCCATACCAGTGCAGCCGGGCCGATCGGGTGGTGGGCCGGGTGATCGCCCGCCAGGTGGTGGTGGCGACGGCCGGTCGGGTGGAAAAGGGCCAGCCAAGAAGCGGCCCCGACGCAAGGATCCGCTCTGGGCACGCCTGACTGTGATCTTCGGTGCGGTGCTGATGCTCAGCAGCGGGGTGGGCATCGTCGGCGGCAAGGTGCTGATCGGCCAGGCCACCGGAGACATCGCGCAACGCAACCTGCTCGGTGAAGCCAGCAAGTCCGACGCCGAGGGCGGGGCCAGCCTGGACGGCCCGATCGACATGCTGCTGCTCGGCGTGGACGCACGGGAGCGCTGGGCAGCCGACGACGTCCGCTCGGACAGCATCATCATCCTGCACATCCCGGCCTCGCACGACCAGGCGTACCTGATCTCCATCCCCCGGGACACCCAGGCGCAGATCCCCGCCTTTTCGAAGAGCGGCTACGGCGGCGGCACTGGCAAGATCAATAGCGCGTTCCAGGCCGGCGCCGCCAACGGCGGTGGCTGGGAGGGCGGCGCCCAACTGATGGCGCAGACGATCAAACGGCTCACCGGGATCAGCTTCGACGGCGCGGCGATCATCAACTTCGGCGGCTTCAAGAACGTCATCGACACGCTCGGCACCGTACGGATCTGCGTCAGCCAAGAGGTCGAGTCGCTGCACATGTCGTACGTCGACGGCAAGCCGATGTGGAACGCGGACGCCAAGAAGACAGGCAAGCCGAGGACCCCGGTGGTGCACAAGAAGGGTTGCCAGGAGATGGAGGGCTGGGCGGCCCTGGACTACTCCCGGCAGCGCAAGACCCTCCGCAACGGCGACTACGACCGGCAGCAGAACCAGCAGCAGCTGATCAAGGCGATGGCCAAGAAGGCCACCGACGGCGGCATGCTCACCAACCCGGCGAAGATGCAGCAGCTGATCAAGGCGGCCGGCAAGGCGTTCGTGCTGGACACCGGCGGCACGTCGATCGAGAACTTCATCTACACCATGCGCGGTGTCACCGCCAACGAGCTGACGATGCTCAAGACCAACAACGGCACCTTCAACAGCACCGGCACCGGCGCCGAGGCGCTTAGCGAAGAGACGATGGCCATGTTCCGTGCGATCAAGCAGGACAAGCTTGCCGAGTTCGTCTTCGCCAACCCCCAGGTGATCTCCACCCGCAAGTGAGCGTGCCGATGTGGGGGAAAGCCCGCGACCGTTCCGTCACCGACCGTAGCCTGACGTGAGCACGTTTCACGTAACGGCTGCGGGGAGGCGGACACGTCCAGGTCCGGACGCAACGCGGTGGGCCAGGTCGGCGCCGCCCGGTCACGTCGTGCCCGTGGCTCACGGATCATGCTCGGCGTCGGGCTGGCCCTCGTCCTGCTGGCCGGGCTCGCCGTGGTCGGTATCAAGACACTCTCGCACCGGTACGACAGCTCGGTGACCAGGGAGCAACTGCTCGACGACGACGCGCGCAGCGGACGCACCGACCTGGACGGGCCGCTCAACTACCTGCTCGTCGGCACCGACAGGCGCGCCGGCAGCAGCGAACCCGACCAGCGGTCGGACACCATCCTCATCGTGCACGTACCCGCCGGCAGGCGCGAGGCGTACCTGGTCTCCATCCCACGTGACCTGCTTGTCGCCATCCCGCCGACGAACGGGTTCGGCGGCGGCCAAGACAAGATCAATGCGGCGTACGAGCGTGGCGGCGGTGGGCAGGCCGGCACCCAACTGCTCTCGGCCACCCTGAGCCGGCTCACCGGCCTCCGGTTCGACGGTGCGGCGCTCGTCGACTTCTCCGGCTTCCGGAAGGTCATCGACCTGCTCGGCGGCGTACGGATGTGCGTGGACACCGAGGTCCGCTCGATCCACACCAACCGGGTCTTCCCCACCGGCTGCCAGAGGATGGACGGGGCGCAGGCGCTGGACTACGTGCGGCAGCGCTACGACCTGCCCGGTGGTGACTACGACCGGCAGCGCCACCAGCAGCAGTTGCTCCGGGCGATGCTGGACAGCGCCGGCCAGGCGGACCTGCGTACCGACCCGATGAAACTGGATCAGGTGCTGCGGGCCGTCGGCGGCTCGCTGACTGTCGACACCAACGGCGTACCCCTGGAGGATCTGCTCCTCGCACTGCGTGCGCTGCCGCCCGACGGGATGCGTGGTGTCCAGGTCCCGTCGTTTCCGCAGACCATCGACGAGGTCTCGTACGTGGTGCTCGACAACGGCGGGAACGGGCTGTTCGAAGCCGTCCGGAGCACCCGACTGCCGGCCTGGGCGCAGGCCAACCCGCGCTGGGTGACCCGGTTGTGATGGTGTCGACGGCGGGGCCGACACCGAACCGGCTGGCGAGGATCTAATGTTGGTCCCTGTGTTCGGACCCCAGGTTCCCACCGTGCCCGTGACCGAGATCGCCGACGACACCTACCTGCTCGACGTGCGGGAGGACGACGAATGGGCGGCGGGCCACGCCCCCAACGCCCATCACCTGCCGATGATGGAACTGCCGGCCCGGTTGGCCGAGGTGCCAACCGACCGGGATGTGGCGGTCGTCTGCCGCTCCGGCGGGCGCTCCGCCCAGGTCGTCGCCTACCTGGTGAACAACGGCTGGGACCGGGTGCGCAACGCCGACGGCGGGATGCGCCAGTGGGCAGCCGTCGGCCGGCCGGTGGTCGACGGAAACGGACAGCCCGGCCAGGTCATCTGAGGCGGTCGGCATGGGCGGGCCTCTGGTCTTCGCGCACCGCGGCGCCTCGTACGACCTTCCGGAGCACACTCTCGCCGCCTATCTGCGCGCACTCGACGAGGGCGCCGACGGGCTGGAGTGCGACGTCCGGTTGACCCGCGACGGGCACCTGGTCTGCGTGCACGATCGACGTCTGGACCGCACCAGCAACGGCCGCGGTCTGGTCAGCGCACGTACGCTCGCCGAGTTGGAGGCGCTCGACTTCGGTTCCTGGCATCCGGGCGGCGCCCCGAGCGGTGACCTGCCGCCGGACGAGTCGCACACCCGGCTGCTCACCCTGGCCCGGCTGCTCGACGCCGTGCTGGCCGCCGGGCGGCCCGTCCGGTTGCTTGTGGAGACCAAGCATCCGTCCCGCTACGGCTCGAACGTGGAACGGCGGCTGGTCGCCCTGCTGCGGCGCTACGGGCTGGCCGATCCGGCACCCGACGACCTGGTCCAGGTCACCGTGATGTCGTTCTCCCCGCTGGCGGTCCGGCGGGTCCGGGAGTTGGCCCCGACGCTGCCCACAGTGCTGTTGCTCGAGGTGCTGCCACGCTGGTGGCCTGCGGGTCGGCTGCCGTTCGGGGCCCGCATCGCGGGGCCGGGCATCGGTCTGGTCCGGGCCCGACCGCAGTTGCTGCCCGCGCTGCGGGCCGCCGGCAACCAGGTGTACGTCTGGACGGTCAACGAGCCGGCCGATCTGGAGTTGGTGCTGGCTGCCGAGGTGGACGGGATCATCACCGACAGGCCGGCGCACGCCCTCGCCCGACGGGATCGCTGATCGGCGTCGACCGGGGGTGCCGAAAGCCGGATCTCCGGGGCAGACTCGGCACATGCCGGAGCGTATCGACTTTCCCGCTCTCATCGCCGGCCACGCTGTCGTGATCGAGATGATCAATTCTGGGGACGCGGGGTTGCCGGTCCTCACCCAGCTGCTCCGGGCTGCCCAGCCGGCGCTCGGGGCGAGAGGTATGGCGTTCGTCGAGTTCGGTCCGACCGGTGGCCGGGTGATCGCGGCGACCGGCGCTGCGGACTGGGCATTGGGCCGTCCACTGGCAGCCGACGACCCGGACACCGTCTGCCTGCTCTCCGGGCCACGGGTGCGCCAGGTCCGCGTGGCGGACCTGAACGGCAAGCTCGCCGGTGAGCTGGCCGGCAGCGGGCTACGCCGGATGGTGGTGTCCCGGGCCGAGATCGGCGGGCACACCGTCGGCAGCCTGCACGCCCTCTACCCGGGCGACGGCGAGCCGGGCGACGAGCAGGCAGTGGTCTCCTACCTCGCATCGTGCATCGCGCACATGTACGGCGACGCGAGCGGGCTGCCGGTGCACGGTGACGGACCGGTGGTGGCGGCGCTCGCCGACGGTCTGGCGGTTGTCGACCGGGAGGCGACCGTCCGACTCTGGAACCCGGCCGCCGCGCAGGTCACCGGTCAGACCGCCGAACAGGCGTTGAACCGACCGCTGCCGTTGCCGCTGCCGCCTTCCGGCCAGGTCCGCGACCACCGGCTCCCGGACGGACGCTGGCTGCGAATCACCTCCGGCGAGCTGCCCGGCCCGGGTGCGCTGCGGGTGGTCACCTTCCGCGACATCACCGACCAACAGCGCCGCGACCACGACCGGGAGCTGTTCGTCGCTGTGACAAGCCACGAGCTGCGAACCCCGGTCACCGTGATCAAGGGATACGCGGACACCCTCACCGACCACTGGGACTCGCTCAACGACGCCGACCGTCGGCAGGCCGCCCGGGTGATCGGGCAGCGCGCCAACGAGCTGGCCCGGCTGGTCGACCGGCTGCTCTCCTCGGCCGCGGAGACCGGCCCCGGCGACGACCCGCCCAGCCCGTTCGACCTCGGTGAGGCTCTGCGTGCCGCCGTCGTCGACCTGCCTGTGGAGCTGCGTCGGCGGCTGGTGCTGCGCCTCCCCGCCGACCTGCCCAAGGCGCTCGGCCACCGGCCCAGCCTGACCACTGTGCTGACGGAGCTGGCGACGAACGCCGGCAAGTACTCGCCGCCGGGCTCCCCCATCGAGATCACCGCCGGAGTCGACGGCCAGCTCGTCGGGTTCCGGGTCAGCGATCGAGGAATCGGCATCCGTCCCGAGCACGTGGAGCGGGCGTTCGACAGGTTCTGGCAGGGCGAGTCCGGCGACCGGCGCGGCTACCCGGGGGCGGGGCTCGGTCTCTATCTCGTCCGCCGGATCGTTGAACAACAGAATGGATGGGTATCCCTACGTCCAAGGACCGACGGCGGTACGGTCGCAGAGGTGCGACTGCCGCGCGGTTGACCGGCGGCGGCGCGACGTGGAGGCGACGGTGGCAGCGGCAGTGAGGGATCGGGCGTGGTGCGTGGTGGTTCCCCACCATCCCGCTGGAGCACGGCTGGCCCGGCACCGGCTGGCCGACGATCTGGCTGACGTCGTACCCCCGAGGCTTCTCGCGGACCTGATCGCGGTCCTCGCCGAGCTGGTGGGCAACTCGGTGCGGCATGCCCGGCCGCTTCCCGGCGGCGTGGTCCGGGTGGCCTGGCGGTTGCGGCCCTCGGCCGAGGGTCCGCGCGTCCAGTTGGGGGTGACCGACGGCGGCGCGAGCACCAGGCCACGGATCCGGACGGCCAGCCTGGACGCCGCCGACGGGCGGGGCCTGCACATCGTGGCCGGTCTGGCCACGCGCTGGGGTGTGGAGCGCGATGGCATGGGTCAGCGTGTGTGGGCGGAGTTCGAGCCGACGACGACGAGCCGTTCGGACCTGGTGGCTGCGGGCTGAACGGCGGTCCGGGGCGGGTCCGGCCCACGACGGGCCGACCGGCCCTCTAGGCTGTGACGCCGTGAGTAAGCGTCGAAAGAGCCAGCGTGCCGCCGTCGACACCGCCCCCCGGAAGGACAAGGTGCGGGACGTTTTCGTGCCGCGACCGTTCGAAGGGCTGGCCGACGAGCCTGAATGGATCGCGCTGCGTGAGCTGGTGCCCGCCGCGTCCGCGCCGCTGCGGCTGGCGCCCGCTGTCGTCGAGGAGTTCGGCGACCGGCCTGTCACGCTTGCCACGGTGCTGCCGATGGCCGCACCCGCTGTGAGCAAGCCGGACGGCCGGGTGCTCATCGGCCTGCAACGGCACCAGCAGTCCGGCGACGTCTCCCGCGACCTGGCCGACGCGCTGCTCTGCGCGTTGCGGGCCGAGCCGGGCGGCCAGGTGGCCGTGCCGCCGCTGCCCGGCCCCGGCCCCCGACTCCAGGACATCCTGGTGGACGGCCCGCTGGAGATCACCATGCACGACGGGTTCGAGTTCTGGCTCGATCCCGGCGCGGCGGACGACCCGACCGTCCAGGCGTCGCTGGAGCGGGCCAACGCCGCCATCTACCCGACCGTGCGGATGGCGGCGGCGAGGGCCGCGTACTGGTGCCAGGTCCCGGAGAAGGCACACGTGCGCTGGGTGCTGCCGGACGACGAGGACGCCGCCCTGGACGCGCTGGCCCGCCTCGGCGCGGCCGGCACGCTGACGCTCGGCGAGCAGACCAAGTTCGCTGGCATGTTCCGCGCGCACGGCCGGCTGGTGCCGGTCTGGGACCTGCCGGAGCAGGCGCCGGCGACCGACTGGGAGGACCCGGTGGCGCAGTTCAGCAAGCGGTACGCGGAGGCGCTCGCCGCCACCGATCCGCTGGACGCCGCCGGCCGCCGGGCCCGTCAGGGGCTGCTCGGCCGCCAGCTCACCCTGCGCTGACGTTAGGAGGGGCCCCTTGTTATGCATCAGGCGTTAGTAGGGGGCCCTTCCTTCAGCGAGTCGCGGACTATCGGGCAGGACATGCAGCGGGGGCCGCCCCGGCCGGAGCCGAGCTCGGAGCCGGCGATCGGGATGACCTCGATGCCGGCCCGCTCCAACTGCGCGTTTGTCGCGGTGTTGCGTTCGTAGCCGACGCAGAGCCGGGGCGCCAGGGCGAGTGTGTTGTTGCCGTCGTCCCACTGCTCGCGTTCCGCGGTGACCGGGTCCAGCCCGGTGTCGATGACCCGGAGCTGGTCGAGGTCCATCGCGTCGGCGGCGGCCCGCAGGAAGGGCGCGGGGCCGTCGACCCGCGGGTCCTCGCCGTCGGCGCCGGCGATCACGGTGTACGCCGAGAGGGTGCTGGCGATGTTGGGATACATGAGCACGGCGTCGGCGTCGACCATCGTGCAGACGGTGTCCAGGTGCATGGTGGCGCGTTCCTGGGCGATCGGCACCACGAGGATGGTGTGGGCCAGCCCGGCGGCGAAGACCTGCCGGCCCAGACGTTCCGCGCCGGCCGGTGTGGTGCGCTCGCCCACCCCGACCGCCAGCACGCCGGGGGCGAGCAGCAGCACGTCCCCGCCCTCCAGGTGCTCCAGGTGGGGGCGGTAGACGAACTCGGTGCCGGCGAAGCGTGGATGGTGGCGGTAGATGGCGTCGGTGAGTGTGGTTTCCCTGCGGCGGGCCGGCATGGCCAGGCTGGTGACACCGACCCGGTCGCCGATCCACAGCGACGAGTCCCGGGTGAACAGCAGGTTCGGCAGCGGATCGATCACAAAATCGTGACGGTCCATCAAGGTGTAGACCAACCCGCCCGGCCGCTCCGGGCTGATCCGCAGTTCCTCGTGGGCGAGCCCGGCGGTGAGCACGTCGGCCAGCGCGACCGGGTCCAGGTAGGCGAGGTGGTCGGCGACCCGGGCGCGCAGGGTGTCGCCGAGCCGGGGGGAGCGCAGCACGTGCTCGGTGAGTTCGGCCCGGGCGTCGGCGACGGCGAGCGTCTCGGCCAGCAGGGTTGCCAGGTAGAGCACCTCGACACCGCGCTCGCGCAGCGCGGCGGCGAACGCGTCGTGCTCCTCCTGGGCGCGGCCCACCCAGGGGATCGCGTCGAACAGGAGGGAGTCGTTGTTGCGGGGGGTGAGCCGGGCCAGTTCCGGGCCGGGCCGGTGCAGGAGCACGGTGCCGAGCCGGCCGACTTCGCTGTCGACGTAGTGGGTCACCCCCGCAGCGTAGGGCAGGGTTTAGCGGCATCCGACAAAAGAACTGTGGATGAATATGGCATTCATCCACAGTCACTCCGGCGTTCCGGCTTGCCGAACACCGGGAGTGGCAACGTAGGGTAGTGAGGACATAACTTCGAGGGACCTTTTGCCGGAGGTCGCGATGACTGTCTTTCCCGCACGACGAGCCGTACCGACTGGCCGGGCACTGCCGCCCGCCGCGGTGCCCCACCCCCGCGTCGAGTCGCCGGGGGTTCTCGAGCCGATCCGTCCGACACCTCTCGAATGGGCGCGCCGCCGGCGTGCCGAGCGGGGCGCCCGTCGGCTGGAGGCGGCCGGAGCACGGGCACTCGGTCAGCTCGACCATCTCGGGCCGGCCTGGCACGTCATCGAGTGGCCCCGCACGGATGTGGCGGACGCCCTGCTCGACCGCGCTCGGGACGACCGCGCCGGGTTCCTCGCCATCGGGCCGAGCGGCCTGTTCGCGGTGACAATCGCCGACCACGGTCGCGCCCGGGTGCTCGTCGCCGGTGACGTGGTGCAGATCAACGGCAAGCGGCCGCCGTACGTGGCCGAGGCCCGTCGGGACGCCAAGCGGGCCAGCAAGGCCCTCAGCGACGCTGTGGGGCTGACGATTCCGGTGTCGCCGGTGCTGACCTTCGTGGGCTCCGGCGTGATCAGCGTCTACGGCCTGCCGAAGGACTGTCTGATGGCGACCCACCGGGAGCTCGACCGGCTCCTCGTGGCAGGTGGCAGCCGGATCAGCCCCGCCACTGCCGAGAAGCTGTCCCGGGTGGCGCAGCATCCGAGCACCTGGCTGAAGGGCACGTACCGTCCAGCGGCCGACTACCGGTGGTACGACGAGGGCCGAACGGCCGCTGACAAGCCGGCCCACCACCGGTAACGTCACCGACGACGCCACGCGGCCCCGGTTCCCACCCCCCACCGGTTCCCGCGCCGTCACCGACCGCCCGGTTCCGACCGTGCGGTCCGGTGACCCGGTGCGCTCGGTGGTCCCGTCGGAGACCGGCTAGCGTGGACAGTCCGTCGGTGTACATAGGAGGCTCGGTGGCCCACGTCGAACTTTCGCTCTCGGAAGTGTTCGTGCCGGCGGCGCGAGCCTCCACAGAGCCGGAGTCCGACAACTTCGGCCAGTGGTCCTCGACGGTCTGCCGGGCCGACGAGCCGTGCCTGCTGATCGACGCCGACACCCGGGTGGTCGCCATCTCCACGGCCGGCTGCGAGCTGCTCTGCCTGGGCGAGCCGGCCGGCCTGATCGGGCGGCCACTGCTCGACGGCGGGCTACGCCTGCTGGACTTCACCGCCAACCGGGGCGAGCTGACCGAGGCCGAGATCGACAAGATCCCGCCTCTGCTGGCACTCTCCTCCGGCCGCCTCGCCCGAGGTCTGCTGCGGGTGCAGGGCGCGGCGGCGGGCAGCTCCGACGCGACCGTCGATGCGATCTCCACCCCGGTGCACGCCGACGGCACAGTGGCAGGCTCCCTCACCTTCTTCTCCGAGGTCTGACCTGCGGCGGATGTGGCGTTCACCGCACGCGGCGATGCCGGCGGCGGCCCACACCGACACCGTAAGGTGCCTTCATGCTCGATATCGCTCTGCTGCCGGGGGAGTACGCCGTGTGCCGGTTGGCCCCCGGCGCCGCCCTGCCGTACGCGCTGTCGAGCGAACTGGACCCCGCCGAGGTGGTAACTGTGAGCTGGACCACCGACGGGATATCGGTGATCTGCCCGACCACCCGAGCCCCGGCACAGGCCGTGATGGAGACCTCCTGGCGCTGCCTCAAGGTCGCCGGCCCGGACGGCGTGGCCGCCACGGGAACGCTTGCGGCTCTCGTCGCGCCGCTCACCGACGCCCGGGTCAACGTGGTCACCTTCTCCACCTTTGACACCGACTACCTGCTGGTGCCGATCGTCCGCCTGGCCGAAGGCACGGCGGCCCTGGAGCGCGCCGGGCACCGCGTACTCGGCTGAGCTTCACCAGGCCGGCCGCTCGCCCTACGATGGGCTCGGCCACCCCCCGGCCGCCACGACCTTCCCCGAGGATCGGCCTGTGCCGTTCACCCCGTTGCGCCGCCCGTCTCCCCCACCGCAGGCGACGGTCCGTACGCTGCCCACGACCCGGATCCTGCTGGCGCTCTTCACGATCGTGGCGCTGACCGGCTGCGGAGCCCCACCTGAACTGCGGCAGCCATCCAGCGTGCCCACGGTCACCGGCACGCCCACCGCGCCAGGGCCTACCGGCAGCCCGACGGCATCGCCCACCGCCGTGCCCACTGCTCCTCCGGTCGGCACCCCGTCGGCCACGCCCGATGCCGGCCTGGTCGCCATCGCCTGCCGGAACGGGCCCACCGGTCACCAGGTTCTCCGGCTGCTGCGCGGCCGGACCGGAGTCCTCCCGAACAACGTGCAGGTAAAGGTCCGCAGCGGGCCGCTCTGCGCCGCCGACTGGCAGTACACCGTGGTCACCGTGACCGGGCACGAGGAGCTCCAGGTCGTCACCCGGGGCCGACCCACCGCCCCCGAGCTGGTCACCGCCGGCACCGACGTGTGCACCGCCGAGGTCCGGGCCACCGGGCCGGTCGGGATCCGCACCCTCGCCTGCGACGCCGGCACACCGCCCGGATCGGGTGCGTAGGCTGGTCGGCATGCCCGGAACACCGCCCACGCGCTTCGTCTACCTCGGCCCGGAGGGCACCTTCGCCGAACAGGCCCTGCGCACGATTCCCGCCGCCGAACACGGCAGCCGTACGCCCGCCCGCAGTGTCGGGGAAGCGCTGGACAGCGTCCGGGCGGGGGACGCCGATGCCGCGCTGGTGCCGCTGGAGAATTCGATTGGCGGGGCGGTCGGCATCACCTTCGACGAGATGATCGAGGGCGACCCGCTGGTGATCACACGCGAGGTGATCCTGCCTGTGGAGTTCGTGCTCGCCGCCCGGCCTGGGACGTCGCTTTCGTCGATCCGCACGATCGCGGCACACCCGCAGGCGTCCACCCAGTGTCGCGGCTGGCTACGCGACCACCTGCCCGACGCGGTGGTGGTCGACGTGCTCTCCAACGGCGCGGCCGCCGCAGGCGCCGGCTCGGGTGAGTTCGACGCGGCGATCTGCGCGCCGATCGGGGCGACCCGGCACCGGCTCGCGCTGCTCGCCGACAAGATCGCCGACCACCCCGACGCGGTGACCCGGTTCGTGCTGGCCTCCCGCCCCGGCCCACCCCCGCCGCCGACCGGTGACGACCTCACCTCGCTCGCGGTCTACATCGCCCACGACCGGGTCGGTGCGCTGCTGATCGTGCTGATGGAGTTGGCCGTCCGTGGGGTCAACATGACCCGCATCGAGTCCCGGCCGACCGGCGAGGCCCTGGGCCGGTACGTCTTCTTCCTGGACTGCACAGGGCACGTGGCCGACGTACGGCTGGGCGAGGCGTTGCAGGGGCTGCACCGGGTCTGCGCCGACGTCCGCTTCCTGGGCTCCTATCCCCGGCACCGCTGGGCCGAGACAGCCGGCGAACGACCCGTACCGGCGCCGGCCGGTCTCTCCGACGTCGACTACGCCGACGCGGCGGCCTGGCTGGCCCGACTGCGCACCGGCGAGCTGACCTGACCCCGGCTGGGCCGGTTGGTGGGCCGGGCTGGGCGACCCCGCACGACTGACGCGCCCGCCCAGCCAACCGAACGGGTCAGCTCAGCAGGCCGCCGAGCAGGCCGCCCTCCTGCTGCTGCTCGCCGCTGCCCCTGACCGGCGGTTCCTCGGACGGCTGCACCACCACGAAGCCGTGCCCGGCGAAGCTCATCGTGTACGCCTCACCGGTGCGCCGGCCCAGCAGTGTGCCGAGACCGAGCTGCTCGGCGCGGTGGTAGCCGGTCTGGAGGTTAGCCGACCAGCAGACCGCGGCCTGCGGGTCGACGTACGTCGGGGCGTCCACGTTGAGCACCACAGGGGTGCCCTTGGTGGTGATGGCGATCCGGCCGTAGCCGCTGAAGACGCAGTTGAACAGGCCCGACGAGGAGGTCATGCCGGCGCCGCCGACCATCCTGATGTCGTACTGGAGGGTCGAGTCGAAGGCGAGCACGCTGGAGCCGTTGATGGAGAGCGCGTCGCCCGGCTCCAGGTCGATGATGTGCACGTCCTTGGCCAACTCGGCAAGGAAGACGTCACCCTGGCCGGTGACCTTCATCAGCGGTACGCCCTCGCCGGTGAGCTTCTGCTTGAGGAACTTGCCGAGCCCGCCCGAGCCCAACGCCTGGAACTGCACGTTTCCCTGGTAGGCGACCATGGACCCGACCCGGGCCATCGCCTCACCGTTGAGCTCGATCTTCAACATCTTGGAGTTCTGCAGCCGCATGCCGGGCTGCGCGGACTCCTTCTCGAGGTTCTCGGCGGAGAACAGCTCGCTGCGCATGAAAGGTGCCTCCTGAAAAGGTCGCGGTTGCTGCACCGACGGTAGGCGACTCCAGCAAGCACGGACCATCAGCCGAGCGGCGTGCCGCTGCCGGGAGGTGGCGCGGGGTCAGCCCCAGCCCAGCGCGTGCAGTCGTGCGTCGTCGATGCCGAAGTGGTGGGCGATCTCGTGGACCACCGTGACGGCCACCTCGTCGACGACGTCCTCGTCGCTGTCGCAGATCCGCAGGATCGGGCGGCGGTAGATGAAGATCCGGTCCGGCAGCACGCCGGCGTAGTCCCAGCCCCGGTCGGTGAGCGCGTGCCCTTCGTAGAGGCCGAGCAGGTCGGGCTCGGTGGGCGGCGGGTCGTCCTCGACCAGGATCACGACGTTGTTCATGAGGCCGAGCAGTTCCCCGGGCACCTCGTCGAGGGCGTCACCGACCAACTCTTCGAAACGCTCGCGGGTCATCTCCACCGGCACGCCACCATTGTGCCCGACGTCCGGCCGATCGGCCCGGTCACGCCGCAGGACCTGATCGAGGGCCGGCGGAGAAGGCGCGATGCCCGCGCGCTCGCGGAGGGAGCGGCCGCCCGGTCGGGCGGAGGCTCCCTCCGTGAACGTACGGGGTAGGGGTCCGTCGCCTCAGGAGGCCAGGCGAGCGGTGAGGGTGATCTCGGCACCCGGCGAGAGCAGGCGGGAGATCGGGCAGTTCGCCTTGGCGGCCTCGGCGAGCTTCTGGAACTCCGCCTCGTCGATCCCGGGCACCTGGCCGACGGTCTCCAGGTCGATCCGGGTCACGGTCATCCCGGCGTCGGTCTTGTCCAGGTGGACCTTGGCGGTGGTCTCGACGGAGGTGGGCGTCGAGCCGGCGTCGGCGAGGCCCTTCGAGAACGCCATCGAGAAGCAGCCAGCGTGCGCCGCGGCGATCAACTCCTCGGGGTTGGTGCCCTCGCCCTCCTCGAAGCGTGACTTGAAGGAGTAGTTGCCGGACAGGCCGCCCTTACCGGTGCGGACCGTGCCGGAACCCTCGGTGAGATTGCCCTGCCATTGTGCGGAAGCGGTACGGATTGGCATGAGGAGAACGCTAGCGGAAAGGTGACCTCCGAGCGACCGACCGGCACCGACGCCCGCCCTGCGATCCCTGTCACCTGATCGCGGTTCGGCGTGGGCGACTTCGCCAACGCGACCAGCCACTCGCTCTGTGCCATGATTCGACGCAGGCCCGTGACCGGCGGAAGGATGGCCGATGTCCGATGAGCTGCCGATCCCCCGCCAGGGCGACCCGTCCGACGGACCGAGCGTGATCGAGTGGGGTGGCGACGACGAGCCCAACGAGCGTCGACGCTTCGGCTTGTCGCTCACCGGCTTCACCCGCGATCCCCGGCTGCCCCTGTTGCTCGCCGGGCTCGGCGCGGTCGCCGGGGTCGCTTCGCTGATCGGCGAGTGGCTGGTGATGACCCTGCCCAACAGCGGGCCGGTCGGGACCAGCACCATCGACGTTCCGGCCGGTGTGTCCGACATTGGCGGTTTCGGGGTCGGCTACCTGGTGGGTCTTCTCGGCCTGGTCTGCACCGTCGCGTTGGCGCTGCGGGGCACCACGGCAGTCCGGCAGAATGCCCGGCTGATGGGGCTCGCCCTCGCCGGAGCCCTGCTGGCGCTGCTGATCGCCGCGACGGCGACGCTGAACGACAGCGGTCAGCGGACCTACTTCTACGCACCGCAGGACGGTTTCCGGGTCGAGTACGGCCGCGGTCTGGTGATGGCGTTCGTCGCCTGCGTGCTGCTCGGGGCGGCCCTGCGGCTGGCCCCGAGCGCTCCCGAGCAGGTGCAGGCGGGGCCGACTGCCGACGACCACCCCGACGACGGGGCACCGGAGCGCGGTTGGCGCCGCCGCCGGGACCGGACCTCGACCCCGGAGGACGGCCTGCCCGCGCCGGCCGACCTGACCGTCACGTCGGCGGCACCGTTCACGCATCCCCAACCTCCGGCCTGAGTTGCGCGCCCCTGGCCCCGACGGGTCAGTGAGCGCACCCGCCTGACCTGCCGTTTCGGCGACACCGACGGTAGGCCGCCCGTTGGTTACCGATTCGCCTGGAAGCCGTGGTTGCGACCGCTCACGCGAGGTACGGTTGCTGCCCGCCGTCACGCCGGGTTCGATCCGGGACCGCACGGCAGGCTGCGACGGCGGCGGGCGAAGGAGGAACCATGACCCGCCCGGGACTGCCCAAGTTGATCGCCACCGACCTCGACGGAACGCTGGTACGCAGCGACGAGACCGTCTCCGCGTACACCCATGGGGTGCTGGACAGGGTGCGGGCCGCCGGGATTCCGGTAGTGGCCGCCACCGGACGCGGCCCCCGATTGACCGAACTGACCCGCAACGACATCCGGGCCGCCGACTTCCTGGTGATGGCCGGTGGCGGTCGGGTCGTCGACCAGAGCGACCCGACCGGCCCGGTGGTGCTCCGCGACGAGCGGCTGGCCGGCGAGGTGCTCGCCCAGTTGCTCGCCGACCTGGAGGCGGCGGCCGGCCCGCTGACCGTCATGGTCGAGGCGTCCGATGAGCACGACGCCCCGCTGTGGGGTGACTACCACGCGAGCTGGCCCTACCAGGACCGGTTCGAGGCGCGCAGCCGTGCGGAGTGCCTCTCCGGTGACGTGATCAAGGCGTTCGCGCGCACCGCCGACCACCACGTGGATGAGCTGCTGGCGGTGGCCCGCCAGGTCATCCCGCCGCACATCGCCACGCTCACCCAGGCCGGGCTCGGCTTCATCGAGATCTGCCCGCCCGGCGTGGACAAGGCGTCCGGGCTGACGGCTGTCGCACAGACCCTCGGTGTCGACCCGGGTGACGTGCTGGTCTTCGGTGACATGCCCAACGACCTGCCGATGTTCGAGTGGGCCGGCTGGTCCCGGGTGGCCGTTGCCAACGCGCACCCGACGGTGCGCGCCATAGCCGACGAGGTGACCCTGCGCAACGACGACGACGGGGTGGCCGTCTACCTGGACCGACTACTGTCCCGGTGATGGGAGAGACCCCTCGACTCGTCGCCACCGACATTGACGGCACGCTGATCCGCGACGACCACACGGTCAGCGCCCGCACCGCCGGCGTGCTCGCCCGGCTCGTCGCGCAGGGCACGCCGGTCGTTCTGGTCACCGGCCGTCCGGTCCGCTGGCTCAAAATGGTGTACGAGCAGCTGGCCGAGCCGCTGCCGGCGGTGTGCGCAAACGGCGCCGTGGTCTACGACCCGGTACGCGACGAGGTGCTGCGGGCCGACCCGCTCGCTCCGCAGCACCTCGCCGAGGTGGCCGAACGGCTACGCGCCGAGGTGCCCGGCATCAGCTTCGCCGTGGAGATCCTGGACAGCCGGGAGATGCGTCACGAGACGCACTACCCGCTGCGCTGGGATGCCGACGTCGACGTCATCCGGCCGATCGCGACGCCGGAAGAGCTGCTCTCCCTGCCGGCGGTGAAGCTGCTTGCCCGGGCCGGCGAGCAGGACCCGGACGCGTTCGCCGCGCTGATCGCCACGGCGGTGGCGGGGCTCGCCGAGGCGACGCACTCGTCGTCGTCCGGGCTGGTGGAGATCTCCGCGGCCGGAGTGACAAAGGCGGCAGGGCTCGACTGGTACTGCGACCGGCTCGGCATTGCCGCGGCGGACGTCGTTGCCTTCGGTGACATGCCCAACGACGTACCCATGTTGACCTGGGCCGGGCGCGGCGTGGCGGTGGCAAACGCGCACCGCGCCGTCCTGGCGGTCGCCGACGAGGTGACGTCGGCGAACTCCGAGGACGGCGTGGCGGCGTACCTGGAGAAGATCTTCGGGGTGGGCTGAGCGCCGATCAGAGGTACTGGCCGGTGCTGTGCCCCTCGCCGCCGGCCGGCTGACCGATGCCTGGCATCCCGGGCACCATCCCGCCGGCTCCGCCAGGGCCGCTGGGCAGCGCCTGCCGGCCGCCGCGCATCTGCTCCAGCTGCACCCGAGCGGCCATCTGCTGGGCGACAAGGGCCGCCTGGATGCCGTGGAACAGGCCCTCCAGCCAGCCGACGAGCTGGGCGTGCGCGATCCGCAGCTCGCCCTCGCTCGGTGCCTTGTCCTCCGTGAAGGGCAGCGAGATCCGCTCCAGCTCGTCGCGCAGCTCGGGGGCAAGGCCCTCCTTGAGCTCGACGATCGAGCGCTCGTGGATCTCGCGCATGCGGTGCCTGCTGGCGTCGTCAAGGGGAGCCGCCTTGACCTCCTCCAGCAACTGCTTGATCATGCTGCCGATCCGCATCACCTTGGCCGGCTGTTCGACCAGGCGGGTCGGGTCCTCACCCTGCCCCTCCTCGGTCTGCACCGTGCCGATCGGCCGCCCGTCCGCGCCGACCACCACCACAGTGCCGGAGTGGCCGGAGTCGTCGGAGCCGGGCTCATCGTTCTGTCCAGCGGAGTGCGCTTCGGTCATGGGTCCATCTTTACCCAGCCCGCGCGAGCCATGCCGCCCGGGACCAACTCCCGGGGCCACGCCACCCGGGCATGACGCGCTACCGTCGCGCCATGCCTGCCGACCCACGCGACGTGCTGACCCGGCCCGCGCCCGCGCCGGACCGGACGGTGGCCTACGGCGATCACCCGGACCAGGTGGCCGACCTGCGCTTTCCGGCTGGGGATGGCCCGGCCCGGCCGCTGGTCGTCGTGGTGCACGGCGGCTTCTGGCGGGCCGAGTACGACAGGGGGCACACCGGTCCGCTCGCCGCCGCGCTCGCCGCCGACGGATATCCGGTCGCCCAACTGGAGTACCGGCGCACCGGTCAGCCGGGCGGCGGTTGGCCGGGGACGCTGTCCGACGCGCTGACCGGGATCGCGGCGCTGCCGGAGTTGGCCGCCGAGGCGCTGCCCGGCCGGGTGGACGCTGGCGCCCCGATCGTGGTCGGTCATTCCGCCGGTGGTCACCTGGCGCTGTACGCGGCAGCGACCGCGCCGTCGACGGTGCGCGCGGTGCTCGCGCTGGCCCCGGTGGCCGACCTGGTCGAGGCGTATCGGTGGGATCTGGATTCGGGTGCGGTGACCGCGCTGCTGGGCGGCGGTCCGGCGGAGGTTCCGGACCGGTACGCGGCGACTGACCCGCGATTGCTGGTGCCCACGCGAACACGCACAGTAGTGATACATGGGTCTGTGGATCTTCAGGTTCCGGTGGCGATGAGCCGGGACTTTGTCACAGCGGCACGTGCCGCAGGGTCCGATATTTCCCTTATTGAGCTGCCCGGATGCGAGCATTTCGGGCTGATCGACCCGGAGTCTGCGGCTTGGTCCCGGGTCCTCGATGCATTGCGCTCACTGCACGATGATCATTAACCATTGACGCAGCGTCGTTGAGCAGGTAGAACGCCGGAGGGGCGTGTTCTGCCCTGAAACGCTCCTTGGAAGGAACTCGGTGTCGCAGATGAATCGCAGGCGGGCGCTCCAACTGTTGGCCGCGCTCGGTACCACCGGATTCGCCGCCGGGTGCGGCTCCGACACCGACAGCCAGCCGACCACCAACCGAAGCCCGATCAAGATCGGTCTGATCGTACCCAAGTCCGGCGGCGTCAAGTCCATCGGCGACGACATCACCAACGGCTTCCAGCTCTTCCTCGACCTGCACGACCAACGTCTGGGCGGGCACCCGGTGGAGTTGCTGATCGCCGACGAAGGTGAGACCGCCAAAAGCGGCAAGGCCGCCGTCGACCAACTTCTCAAGCAGAACGTGCTGGCGCTCACCGGGGTGGTCAGCTCGTCGGTGATGGTCGGCATCCGCGACACAGTGGAGGAGGCCCGCGTCCCGCTCATCGGCTCGAACGCCTCGCCGAGCAGCCTCCAGAGCGTCGTCTACATCTGGCGCACGTCGTACGTGCTTGACGAGGCCGGCCGGGCCCTGGGCCGCTACCTGCGCGACCAACTGCCGGCGAACGGCCGGTTGGCGATCATCGTCCCGGAGAACGTGGGCAGCCCCGACGTGGTGCGCGGCTTCCGGCAGGAGTTCGGCGCCACCGACGGGCGCATCGCCGACCCGGTGACAAACACCAACCCCACCACCAGCCCCAACAAGACCACCTACGTGGCGGACATCGAGAAGGCGTTGGCCAAGAAGCCGACGGCGGTCTTCTGCTTCTTCTCGGGCTCGGCCGCCGTGGAGTTCATCAAGCAACTGCGCGACCAGTTCTCCGGGCCCGTCTACGCGCCAGGCTTCCTCACCGAGGGCAACGTGCTGGAGAGCCTAGGCCAGGACGCCCTGGGCATCCAGACCGCCCTGAACTACTCGGCCGACCTCAACAACACGTCGAACCGGGTCTTCGCCTCGGCCTACCGGAAGAAGCACCAGCTCACGCCCACCACCTACGCCATGGCGTCGTACGACGCGGCGCAGGTGCTCGACCAGGCCATCCAGCTGAACGGCGGGTCACCGTCACCTCAGCAGGTCAACCTGGCCCTGGGTCGTATCGGTCAGATCGACAGCCCGCGCGGGATCTGGCAGTTCAACCAGCCACGCACCCCCCAGCAGAAGTGGTACCTGCGGGAGGTGCAGCGCGACGGTCAAGCCACCTCGAACGTGCTGATCAACGAGCTGGCCACCCTGGGCTGAACGCCCGTCGGAGCACGATCAGGGGCCGGCCTCCCGCACGGGAGGCCGGCCCCTGCCGTACGCGGCGGTGAACGGTCAGTGCCGCAGTTCGGCGATGCAGCACTTCACGCTGCCGCCGCCCTTCTTCAACTCGGCCAACTCGACCGGGACCGGTGTGTAGCCGGCGGCCTTGAGCTTGCCGGCCAGCCGGGTGGCTTCGCTGTTGAGGACGACATTCGCGCCGTCGCTCACCAGGTTCAGCCCGAAGGCCAGCGCATCCTCGCCGTCAGCGACCACCGCGTCCGGGAAGAGCTGGGTGAGGACCCGCTGGCTGGCCGCCGAGAACGCGCCGGGGAAGTACACGACGTTCGAGTCGTCGATGGCGGCGAGCGCCACGTCCAGGTGATAAAAGCGAGGGTCGATCAACCGCAGCGACACCACAGGGCGGCCCAGCGCCTCCTGCGCCTCCGCGTGCGCCGCGATCTCGGTCCGGAAGCCGTGCCCGGCCAGGATGAGCCCGCCATGCGCCTCCGGCACGTACGCGAAGTCACCCTCGCCCTCGTTGGTCTCGCTCGGCGCGATGAACCGGCAGCCCTGCGACTCGTAGAAGGCGTGGTGGGCGGCGGCCTCGGCGGCCCGCTGCTCGTGCTTGAACCGCGCGCCGTAGACGCTGCCGTCCACCATGAAGGCGCCGTTGGCGGCGTACACCATGTCGGGCAGGCCCGGTTCGGCCGTCAGCACGTGCACCTCGTGACCGAGGCCGATGAGCGTCTCGCGCAGCCGGTCCCACTGCTTGACGGCCAGGTCCCGGTCGACAGGGGCGGTCACGTCCATCCACGGATTGATCGCGTACTCGACCGCGAAATGCTCCGGCGAGCACATGAGATATGTCCGCTTTCGCGGGAATCGCTGCTGGTCCACAGTCACCAAGAGTAGGTACCGTAGAACTTTGGTAACAGCCACAACCATTGCTTCCCAGAGGCGGAACGTTGCAGATAGACGCCGTAGACCAGCGGATCATTGCGTTGCTCGTTGCCGACGCTCGTGCGTCGTACGCCGACATCGGCACCCGGGTGTCACTCTCCGCCCCAGCGGTCAAGCGTCGGGTGGACCGGCTGCGCGCGACCGGCGTGATCAGAGGGTTCACCGCCGTCGTGGACCCGGCTGCCGTCGGCTGGACCACCGAGGCTTTCGTCGAGCTGTTCTGCGCCGGCCGGACCACCCCCGCGCAGATCGGCGTCGCCGCACGCCGACACCCGGAGGTGGTCGGCGCCTACACCGTCTCCGGCGAGGCGGACGCGCTCGTGCACCTGCGCGCCGCCGACATCGCCCACCTGGAGGCGGCTCTGGAACGGCTCCGCGCCGAGTCGTTCGTGACGTCCACCCGCAGCACCATCGTGCTGTCCCGACTCGCCGAGTCCCCCGGCGTTGGCCCGTCCACCCGCTGACATTGACCTCAACCCGCGTTGAAGTGCTGGACTGCCCCTTCGAGTGGGCGGCGACGCGCGGAACGATCGAGGGGATCTCATGCGGGCAATCTGGTTACGTGAGTTCGGCGGCCCCGACGTGCTGGTGCCCGGCCCGGCACCCGACCCGACGCCCGGCCCCGGTCAGGTGCTGATCGACGTCGCGCACGCGAACATCACCTTCATCGAGACGCAGCTACGCTCCGGTCGACCCGGGCCGTTCCAGGTCACCCCACCGCTCATCCCCGGCAACGGCGTCGGCGGGGTGATCGCCGCAGTCGGGCCGGACGTCGACCCGGCGCTGACCGGGCGCCGGGTCGTCAGCGCCACCGGCGGCTCCGGCGGGTACGCGGAACGGGCGGTGGTGGACGCGGCAGCGCCCTTCGAGGTGCCGGCCGGGCTGGCGCTGGACGACGCGGTTGCCCTGCTGGCCGACGGACGGACCGCCACCCTGCTGGTCGAGGCTGCCGGCGTCCGCCCCGGCGACCGGGTGCTTGTGGAGGCGGCGGCGGGCGGTGTTGGCAGCCTGCTCGTGCAGCTCGCGGCCAGCGCCGGCGCACAGGTGATCGGTGTGGCCGGTGGCGCACGCAAGGTCGACCTGTTGCCCGGCCTCGGTGCCGACCTGGCGGTTGACTACCGCCTGCCAGGCTGGGCCGACCAGGTCCGGCACTCCGTGGGTGGAGTCGACGTGGTGTTCGACGGCGTCGGCGGGCCGACCGCCCGGACGGCGTTCGAGCTGCTGGACCCGGGTGGCCGGATGGTCAGTTTCGGGTTGGCCAGCGGCGAGTGGTCGCCGGTGTCGGTGGAGGACGCCGCAGCCTGGCAGATCACGCTGGTCCGATACGACGCGCCGCCCGCACGGATGCGGGCGTACACCGATCAGGCGCTGGCGGGCGCGGCGGCCGGCCAGCTGCGGCCGCTCATCGGCCAGCGCTTTCCCCTGGAACGCGCCGCTGACGCGCACGCCGCCATCGAGGCGCGCGCGACAGTCGGCAAGACCCTGCTGGACGTGGCCTGACCCGCTCAGAGGTACATGCCGGTGCGGTGCTCGGAGTCCTCGCGTCGCACCGGCTTGTCGCCCTCGCTGAAGAACCGCTTGCCGCCGAACTCGCCGTGCAACCGGTCGTCCAACTCGTCGGCGAGACCTGTCATCACCTGCACCGCCAGCATCAGGTGGGTGGCCTGGAAGTTGCGGCCGAACACCGGGATGGACGCCCAGACCGTGTCATCGGCGCAGTAGAGACGACCGATCGGCATCCGGTTGGTCAGCTCGGACAGCTTCACGTAGAGCCGCTCGGTGGGCTCGACCTCGGTGAGCACCGGGGAGAAGACGTCCACCAGCGGCGGGTTGTCGCGCACCCGCACGAAGACCATCGCCGAACCGGCACGGATGTTGATGTCGCCGTCCGAGTCGATCTGCAACCGGTCGGGCTCGGACTTCAGCATCGTGGACACCACTGTGCGTACGCGCTCGGCCAGGTCGAGCACGTCGTCCCGCTCCACCTGCGCGGCGGCCGCCTCGGCCAACGCCTCTTCCAGGTCGCCCTCGACGTCCGCGTCCGGGCCGAACTCGCTGCGCGCGGTGCCCAGCGGCCCCACTGTCAACGGCTCGCCCTCGGCGTCGTGCACCAAGTAGACGAGGAAGGCCGGGTGCGGAGCGCCGTAGACGTCGCGCAGCGTCCGGGACAGCAGCGGGGCGATCCGGGCCGCCTCCGCCGTCGTGCCGTCCAGCCCGAACGAGCCGCCGGACCCGGGCACCACCCCGGGTGGCGACCAGCCCAGCGCCACCATGTCGGCCACGGCGGCGCGGTCCAACCGGTAGCCCTGCGGCAGTGCCGCGTTGCCGACCGCCCGAGCCGAGAGCCCGCCACCGCCAGCCACATCGACGCTGATCGAGTAGACGGCGTCACCCGTGCCGGAGGCCGTGGGGTCCAGAGTCAACTCCAGGTGCGCGCCGACGGGGAGTTCCCGCAGCCGCAGGGCGAGCATCCGGGCGAACTCCTGCCACGCCTCGGTCACCTTGGCCCGCAGGTCGGTGGTGCTGGGTTCGTCGAGCAGAATCGACTCCCCGTGCTCGGTCGTACCGCTGGGCAGCTCACCGTCCGGCGCCGAGGGGTGGTCAGCCGTCATGATCGCCTCCGTCCGTTCCGAACACCCTACCCACGCCCTCCGGAGGCCGAATCCACCCGGACCGGCATCGGACAACGGCGGTCAGGAGACTGTGGGATCGGCCGGGGCGGTGGGATCGATGGGGTCGGCCGGGTCGCCGCCCAGCGCGACCGGCCAGTTGGCCGCTAGCGCACTGAGCCGGGCCGCGGCGTCCGCCGGGTCGGCGCCCCGACCAACCGCCAACCCCAGCAGGTACGCGGTGACGGGCGCGCCCGGTCGAAGCACCTGGTGGGCGACGTCGCGGGCAAGATCCAGAACCGCCGGAACCGGCACCTGGGTAGGGTCCAGATCCACCTCGGCGCACGCCGCCGTGACCCAGTCGTCGAGCACCGTCATCGCACCCACTCCTTCGCCCGGCGGACGTCATCGTCAGTGTCGCAGTCGAACCAGGGCGGCGGGCCGTCGACGGACCATGGCACCTCCCGCACGACAAGGCCGGCCAGCAGAGCCCGGACGGACGCACCGGCCAGGTCGCCGTCCCGCTCGACAGTCAGCCGCGCCAGCGCGGCCCGCAACGCGGCGACCCGCCACACCCCGCACAGCGACTGCCGCCGGCCGGACATGTCGACGAAGCACACCCCGTCCGGCCGTTGCTCGCCGCCGGCTGCGCTCATGCGGTCCGGCGGAGTGCCCTCGCCAGGCGGAGCGGTTCCGTTGCCGTCGAGGTGGTCCAACAACGCGCCGAGCGCGGCCCTCGTGAGCAACGGCAGGTCCGCGGCGAGCAGCGCGACCACTGCCGTGCCGGGATCGAGCAACGCCAGCCCTGCCGCCGTCGCGGCGACCGGCCCCCCGCCGGGCGGATCCTCCCTGGTGACCCGCACTCCGGCCGGAACCACATCGGCCGGGCCGACGAGCACCAGCGGCGCGGCATCGGCGACAGCCGCCAGCACCCGGTCGCGCATCGACCGGCCACCGACCGGGAGCGCGGTCTTGTCCACCCCGCCCATCCGGCGGGCAGCCCCACCGGCGAGCACCACAGCGGCGTACGTCCCCACCCGGTCACGGTAGCCGGATCGACGCCGAACGGCGGTGCCTGCCGGGTGGCCCGATCCCGGGGGCCGTCGTGTCGGAGCCCTGGCGGCCGGTCACTGCGGGTGCCCGATGCCCGGCACTCGTGCGGGCGTACCGGCGCGGGGTGCAGGATGGCGGGATGGGACGGGCAACTGACCGACGGGGCGTACTCCGGATCGACCTGGGCGCGGCGGCCGACGGCCGCCGTTCCGTGCGCCGGCCGGACAACCTGGCGGTGGAGGAACCGCTGGAGATCCGGGTGGGCGCTGCCGGCCCCGGGCGGCGCAAACCCCTCGCCGTCACGATGCGCACGCCCGGCGACGACCTGGACCTGGCCATCGGGTTCCTGTTGACCGAAGGGCTGATCCGGTCGACCGACGACGTGCTTACCGCCCAGCTCTGCGCAGGCGCGGAGACGCCGAACACGTACAACGTGGTGGACGTGGTGCTCGCCCCCGGCGTGCCGGAACCGACCACCGACCCGTCCCGGAACTTCTACACGACCAGTTCCTGCGGGGTCTGCGGCAAGGCCAGCATCGACGCGGTCCGTACCCGGTCACTGTTCCCGGTCGAGGCGGACCCGCTCACCGTTGCGGCAGCCGTCCTCGCCGAGTTGCCCGACCGTCTGCGCGCTGCCCAGCGGGGCTTCGACCGGACCGGCGGGCTGCACGCGGCCGGGCTCTTCACCCCTGCGGGTGACCTGGTGGTGCTCCGGGAGGACGTGGGCAGGCACAACGCGGTGGACAAGGTGATCGGCTGGGCGGTGCGGGAACGCCGGCTGCCGCTGGCCGGGCACCTCCTGCTTGTCTCCGGCCGGGCCAGCTTCGAACTGACCCAGAAGGCGTGGATGGCGGGCCTGCCGCTGCTGGCCGCCGTCTCCGCCCCGAGCACCCTCGCCGCCGAGCTGGCCGAGGAGGCGGGGATGACGCTTGTCGGTTTCCTGCGCGGAAACACGATGAACGTCTACGCCCGCCCCGAGCGGGTCACAGTCTGATCACCAGCTCGTCGAGCAGCCCCAGCCGGATCACGGCGTCGCGGGCCAGCAGGAAACCGGCGATGCCGAGGATCCAGCCGAGCATGCCGCCGGAGTGCCGCACGATCCACGCGTTGAGCCGGACCAGCACCGGCTCGACGAGCCTCGGCCACGCCAGCCTTGCCGCGAGCAGCAGGACCGCCGGCAGCACCATGACCAGGCAGTATCCGGCGAGCAATCCCACCATCTGCGCCGCGCCGACCCCGGAGGTGGTCAGCAGACCTATCGCTCCGAGGTACGGCAGCATCGTCGCCACCTCCGCCAGCGCGGCGAGCAGCGCCAACCCCACCAGCCAGCGCGTCGAGGAGTCACCGGCCGTCGCACGGTCCCGCCACCGCAGCACACCGCCACCGCGCGGGCGTCGCTTGCCGTCGTAGCGGAAGCTGAGCGCGAACAGCCCCACCCCGAGGACGAGCTGTGCCCAGAGCACCGGCCGGTTGTCGAGCGCCCCGCCGAGGACGTCGGCCAGTCGGCTGCCGCCCACTGCGAGCAACAGCCCGACCGCGAAGTAGAACAGGGTGATCGTGCCCAGGTAGACGAGAATCCGCCGGGCGTTGACCGTTCCGGGCGCGAGCAGCAACCAGACGGGGATGAAGAGGGTGCCGATGCTGGTGCTGTCGACCAGGGCCAGACCGGCGAGCGTCAGCAGCAGTGCGACGCTCACGTGGGGCATTCGCTTCGGAGAGGCACCTGATCATTCTGCGGCGACGCACCGCCGGACAACTCGACCCATGGAACGAACGTCGGCTACATCCTTCGACGGACAGCTCCCGGTGCCCGAGCACCGTCGAGGAAGAGCGCGACGAGCTGAGCGCTGCCGTCGGGTTCCTTCGTGAGGTCGGTCGCGCGTACGAGGTGGAGGAACGCGTTCATGAGGAACCAGGGATCACCTGCGACGTCTCCGGCCTCGACTGCTCCGCGAAAGAGCTCGGCGACCGGGTTGAGAACGCCGTCGACGTACCGCTGCGACACGTCGGTGCGTGTCTCCTCGGAGACGAGGTCGAGCGCGTCGTAGACACGCTGCTCGAAGGAGATGGCCCGGGGGGAGTGCTCCGCCGACACCACTGCGAGCGCCCGCAGCTTCTCCTCAAGCGTCCCTTCGGTTGCCAGCGCCGCCGCGAGGCGGGTACGGAGATCCTCGACGAACCTCAGCGCGACGGCCGCGTAGAGCTCCTCCTTGCCACCGGGAAAGTGGTGGTAGATGGACGGCTTCTGGATGCCCACCGTCCGCGCAACTCCGACCAGGGACACGCCCTGATAGCCCACGGCTGCCAACTGCTCGCCGAAGGCGTCCAGGATCTGCGACCGGGTGTCTGCTGTGGCGGTCATCGGTTCCTCCGAGCGTGGTTGACGGCCAGGACGCAGGCGGCGACTCCAGCGACGACAAGCGCGCTGAGTGCGGCGAGAGCGATTGGCGCGGCCGAGAGTGTGGCACCGCTTTCGAGCTGGCGGGCGGTGTCGACGACGTGGGTGAGCGGGTTGACGGTCGCGATCACGCGCATCCAACCGGCGAGTTCGTCCACCGGAGCGAACACCCCTGTGAAGAACGACAGCCCGAACACCGCGAGAGTGACAAGGTTGGTGCTCGTCGCCGAGCCCGACCGGATCGCGACGGCGACGCTTAGCAGGGCGATGCCCAGGCCGAGCACGAGCATCAGGACGATCACGGCCGCCGCTCCCGCCCAGCTCTGCGGCCGGTAGCCGATGAGCACCGCCCCGACGATCGTGGTGAACATTCCGATGATGACGGCGACGAGAGCCGCGATGACGGCGCCCATGAGGAACGGTGTTGCGGTGCCATGCGCCAACCGGAGTCGATCGAGATAACCACTGCTGACATCCCGCAGGACGAGCGTTCCCGCGGTGCCGGCGGCGGTTGCCACTCCGGTGAGCAGGATCAGCGGCAGCAGGAACGAGATGAAGCTGCCTCCCGCGAGATAGCCGCTGCCCACGGTGCTGAGCTGCCCGGAGTAGATGAGCAGGAAGAACAGCGACTGTGCGATGGGGGCGACCAGGAGGGCCGGAGAACGCAGGACGACGCGTGTGGAGCGCCTGGTCGCGGCGACAGCGATCGGAAGCGCGGTCCTGCGCGTGGGAACGAGAGAGACGTCGAGAAGACTCACGTGTGGCGTCCTTAGCGGAGGTGCTCGGGCCCGCGTCCGCGGGCGGCGAGGGCGACGAAGACGTCGTCGAGCGAGGGTTCGGTCAGGCGGAACTCTTCGATTCCACGGGCGAATTGGCCGATGTCGTCGAGTGCGGTCTTCAGCGCCTCCGGGTCGCTGGAGAGCGCGAGCCGCACCGTTCGGGGTTCGTCGGTCTCGGCGCGGAACGGCGCACGCGAGGAGGTCAGGAACGTCTGCGTGGTGAGTTCGTCGGTCAGCCCGAGGGTCAGGGTGCGTTCCCCGACCCACCGTTTCAACGACTCCGGGGAGCCCTGTGCGGTGACCGCCCCGTCGCGGAGGACCACGACGTCGGTGGCGAGGACATCGGCCTCGTGGAGATCCTGGGTGGAGATCAGGAGGGTCCGGTCGTTCTGGTTGAGTCGCCTCAGCTCGTTCCAGAACTCCAGGCGGCTGAGGGGATCGAGGCCAGTGGTCGGCTCGTCGAGGATCACGATCGGCGGTTCGGAGACCAGGGCCACGGCAAGGTCGACCTTCCGACGCGTTCCGCCGGACAGCTTCGAGATCTGTGTCCTGTGCTGGTCCTGGAGGCCGAAGAGTTCGAGAAGGTTCCGGGTACGGCGTGCGGCGACCCTGCGGTCGAGCCCGAGGGCAACGCCCTGGAAGGTGAGAACCTCGGTCGGGGTGGCGAGTGGGTCCAGTGCGTTGGCCTGCGGCGTCAGCCCGATGAGTCGACGGGCTTCGCGGGCGTGCGTGACGGTGTCGTGGCCTTCGACGGTGACGGTGCCGGACGTCGGGGTGCGCAGCGTGGCGATGATCTCCAGGAGGGTGGATTTTCCCGCCCCGTTGTGCCCGAGGACCACAGTACGACTGCCACGTTCGACCGTCAGCGAGAGCCGATCCAGTGCGTTCCGGGTGCCGTAGGACTTCGTCAGGTCGCTGACGGAGATCGTAGAGGTGGCGGTCACGAAACCCAGCCTACCTATCGGTAGGTAGGCTGGCCGGGCCGGAGTGACGCAGCAGACACCGCGCCCCTGGTGGCCACGCATCGGAGCCGATCAGCTGCGGCCACGCCGGCGCCTCCTGCGGGGGCGGACCACGCCCGGCATTCCGACCGAGGGCCAGCCGTCCAGCTCGGACGGGGGCACGCCCCGCCGCAGCAGGTCGTCCAGGAGGAGGGCGAGCGAATAGTCCGGGTGCAGGCCGAGCGTGCGCTCCAGCGCCACCGCCGCCAGCGCACCCTGCCCAGCTCGCCAGGCGGCGAACGCCAGCAACGCACCGGGCGCGGCTGTGAACTCCGGCTCGGCCCGGCGCAGCACGTCGGTCCAGAGGGCGATGTCCCGGTCACGGCCGTCGGTGCGTTCCCAGGCGTGGTCGCGGACCGGCAGGTGAGTCAGCAGCAGGCACAGCCAGGCGACCTCGTCGTCGTCGAGCAACTCGTCGCAACGCTGGCGGCGCTGCGCCTCCCGGATCGCAGCCGCGCCTGCGGAACGCACAGCCCGACTGCCGAGCAGGTCACTGGCGGAGGCGTGCTCGATCAGGTCGGCCAGCCGCCGATCGGCCCGGACGGTGGCGGCGCGCAGCGCGTCCCGGGCGGGGCCCTGCACCGGCGCGACCTGCGCCACGAGGGCGGCCCGGTCAGGCAACGCAACCTGGCCGGCGAAGACGGCCGACGCGGTGACGGGATTGGCCGCCGGGTCGTAGGGCCGACCCTCGGGTGGGCAGCAGTCGGCCTCGGTGCAGAGGTAGGACCACCATCGACCGTCGGTCACCCGCAGCGCGTCGAGCACGTCCAGGCCGGCTCCGGTCAGGGCGATGCGGACGGCGTCCACGCTCGGGGTGACCCGGTCGGGCGGCCCGTAACCTACGACGGTGGCGGCCTCCGCGCCCTGCCGGTGGATCACTCCGGCGAGGTGCCGGGCCTGGTCGACCGGATCGGTGGACGGGTCGGGCAGGTCGGCGCGGGCGGCGAAGATGATCTGCCGGCCGAGCAGCGCCACAGCGACCACACTGTCGGCGGGATGGAAGCCGAGCAGGTACGGCACGGCGGCGAGCAGGTCGGCAGGTGAGCGGACGGCGAGCTGCGGGCGTTCGGTCGAGGTCATGTCGGCAGCCTGCGGGGCGGCCCTCCGGCTGCGCCGCCCCTGTGGATGACACGCGGCTTATCCACAGCTACGCAGCGTATTCGGCCTGGTAATCGCCGATCACGCATGCCTCGATGTGGTCGCGTGCACCCGGGTGTCACGGGCAGCGGCTACCGTGCGCTGATGGACCTGGCGTACCTGCGCGCGCACCCGGCACACCTGCCGACGTTCCTGACCCATCAGCGGATCCGGGAGACGCCGGTCGCCGGTGGGGACATCTGCGCCGCAGCTCGGCTCACCCTCGACGACGGCCACTCGATCTTCACCAAGTCCTGGCCGGAGCGGGCCGACCAGCCGGCGCCGGAGGGCTTCTTCGCCAGCGAGGCCGCCGGGCTGCGCTGGCTGCGGGAGGCCGACGCTGTGGGCGTACCCGAGGTGATCGTGGCGCTGCCCGACCTGTTGGCGCTCGACTGGCTGGAGCCCGGCGAGCCGACGCCCACGGCGGCCGAGCGGTTCGGTCGGGAGCTGGCCGGCCTGCACCGGGCCGGTCCGCCGGCCTTCGGCGCGACCTGGCCCGGCTTCATCGGGGCGCTCCCGCAGGACAACACCGTCGACGACAGGCAGTGGTCGACGTGGTTCGCCGAGCGTCGACTCGTTCCCTACCTGCGTCGATCGGTCGACGGTGGCGCGTTGGAGGGTGCCGACGCGGCGGTGGTCGAGCAGGTCATCGGCAGGATCGGCGAGTTCGGCGGGGACGAGCCGCCCGCCCGCATCCACGGTGACCTGTGGCCGGGCAACGTGCTGTGGGGTGCCGACGGGCGGGTCTGGCTTGTCGACCCGGCGGCGCACGGCGGGCACCGGGAGACAGATCTCGCCCAGTTGGCGCTCTTCGGCGGCATCCCCCACCTGGATCGGGTCCTGGCGGCCTACCGGGAGACCTGGCCGCTGCCGGACGGATGGCGTGCCCGGGTGCCTCTGCATCAGCTGCATCTGCTGCTCGTGCACACAGCGCTCTTCGGTGCCAGCTACCGGGATGCGGTCGTCCAGACCGCCGGTGCCGCTCTGAGCGGGCTCGAGCGCGCTACGGTCGACAGGTGAGCGTCGCCCCGCCGACCGACGGCGTCCTCGTCGACCGGTACGGCCGCGTCGCGCGGGATCTTCGCGTGTCCCTCACCGACAAGTGCAACCTGCGGTGCACCTACTGCATGCCGGCCGAAGGGCTGCCCTGGCTCGCGGGTCCGCAACTGCTGACCGACGACGAGATCGTCCGGCTGGTCCGGGTGGCCGTCGAGCGGCTCGGCGTGACAGAGGTGCGGTTCACCGGCGGTGAGCCACTGATCCGGCCCGGGCTGGTCGGCATCGTGGCCTCGGTCGCCGCGCTCATGCCCCGCCCTCGCATCTCGCTCACCACGAACGGCATCGGCCTGGACCGGCTGGCCCCCGCGCTGGCCAATGCCGGTCTGGATCGGGTGAACGTCTCGCTGGACACCCTGGACACGGCCCGGTTCACACAGCTGACCCGCCGTCCCCGCCTGGACGCGGTGCTCGCCGGCCTCGCCGGAGCGGCTGCCGCCGGGCTCAACCCGGTGAAGATCAATTCTGTGTTGATGCGTGGCGTCAACGAGGACGAGGCACCGGCGCTGCTCCGCTTCGCCGTTGACCACGGCTACCAGCTGCGGATCATCGAGCAGATGCCGCTCGACGCGCAGCACGGCTGGGACCGCACCACGATGGTGACCGCCGAGGAGATCCTGGCCTCCCTGCGTACCCGGTTCGATCTGAGCCCCGACCCGGCCGAGCGCGGCGCGGCCCCGGCGGAGACCTGGTTGGTCGACGGTGGCCCGGCCCGGGTCGGCGTGATCGCCAGCGTCACCCGCCCCTTCTGCGGCGACTGTGACCGCACCCGGCTGACCGCCGACGGCCAGGTCCGCGCCTGCCTGTTCGCCACGGAGGAATCCGACCTGCGGGCGGCCCTGCGCGGTGGCGCGACCGACGACGAGTTGGCCCAGCGGTGGCGCACCGCGATGTGGGGCAAGCGCGCCGGGCACGGCATCGACGACCCGACCTTCCTCCAGCCGACCCGGCCGATGTCCGCGATCGGAGGCTGAGGCATGACCCAGGACCAGCTGACCGTCCGCTACTTCGCGGGCGCGCGTGCCGCGGCCGGGCGCTCCGAGGAGACGGCGCCCGCCGGCCGGTCGCTCGACGACCTCGCCGCCGACCTGGCCCAGCGGCACGGTGATCGACTTGGCGGCGTGCTGCGGGTCGCCAGTTTCCTCGTGGACGGCGTCACCTGTCATGATCGGCAGGCACCCCTGCCCGGCGGGGCCACGATCGATGTCCTGCCCCCGTTCGCGGGCGGCTGAGGGAGGCGCACGGATGTTGGCGGTACTCGGGTTCGTGACCGTGCTGGCTTTGGTCACCGGCCTCATCCACCTCTACCTGTGGAAGCGGCTGATCCGCGACACCACAGCGCCGGGCCGCCGGCGACGGGTCGGCGGGATCGCCGCCCTGGTGCTGGCGCTGCTCGTGCCGGCCACCATGGCCGGCACGCAGGCCGGTCTCTACTGGCTCGCCTGGCCGGGCTACCTCTGGCTCGCGCTGATGTTCTACCTGCTCGTCGTCCTCGTCGTGCTGGAAGTGCCGATGCTCGTGGCCCGGCTGGTGCTCCGCCGCCGCGTGACCGCCGCCGAGCCGACCACCGCGGCACCCGAGCCGGTGCTCGTCGGCGCCGCCGGGCCCACCGAGCCTCCGGCCGCCGCCGCCGTGCGGACACCGGACCACGACCCGGCCCGCCGGCTGCTGCTGGCCCGCGGGGCGGCCATCTTCGCCGGCCTCACCGCCACCGGCATCACGGGGTACGGCATCCGCACGGCCCTCGGCCCACCACAACTCGACAGGGTGCAGATCCCGCTCGCGAAGCTCCCGCGCAGCATGGACGGCCTCCGCATCGCCACCGTCTCCGACATCCACATCGGCCCGCTGCGTGGTCGTGCGCACACCGAGCGGATCGTCGCCGCGATCAACCGTCTCGACGCCGATCTGGTGGCCGTCGTCGGTGACCTGGTCGACGGTTCCGTCGCCGAGTTGGGCTCGGCCGCCGCGCCACTGCGTGACCTGCGTTCGAGATACGGCAGCTTCTTCGTCACCGGCAACCACGAGTACTACTCGGGGGTGGAGGAGTGGGTCCAGGAGGTGGACCGGCTCGGCCTGCGGGTGCTGCAGAACAAGCGGCAGGAGATCCAGGCCCGGGGTGGCGTGCTCGACCTGGCCGGTGTGAACGACCTGTCCGGCACGGGCACCGGCCTCGCCGCTGGCCCGGACTTCGCCGCCGCCCTCGGTGATCGCGATCCGAGCCGCCCGGTGGTGCTGCTCGCGCATCAGCCCGTGGCGGCGAAGGAAGCGGCCCGGTACGGCGTCGACCTGCAACTCTCCGGGCACACCCACGGCGGGCAGATGGTGCCGTTCAACCTCGCCGTCCGCCTGGAACAGCCGGTGGTCAGTGGCCTCGGTGAGGTCGACGGCACCAAGGTCTACGTGACGAACGGCGCCGGTTTCTGGGGTCCGCCGGTGAGGGTCGGCGCCGAACCGCAGATCACCCTCGTGGAGTTGCGCTCGTCATAGCGGACGTCACGTCCGCGCGTGGCGGTAGGCGGTGGGCATGGCGCACGTGACAGGATGCGGCGTGCCCCCGTTCAGCGCCGTACCCCCCGGTGGCTTCCCGCCTTTCGTCGCGGACCTGCACATCCACTCGAAATATTCGCGCGCGTGCAGCCGCGATCTCACGCTGCCGAACCTGGCGTGGTGGGCCCGGCGCAAGGGCATCGCCCTGCTCGGCACCGGTGATTTCACCCATCCCGCCTGGTACGACCACCTGCGGGAGACGCTGCGCCCGGCCGAGCCGGGGCTCTACCGCCTGGACCCGGAGGCGGAACGCGACATCGCCCGTCGGCTGCCGCCGCGCCTCGCCGGCACGACCGACGCGGACGCGGTGCGGTTCATGCTGAGCGTGGAGATCTCCACCATCTACAAGCGGGACGACCGCACCCGCAAGGTGCACCACCTGATCTATCTGCCGGACCTGGATGCGGTGGCCCGGTTCAACACAGCGCTGGGGCGGATCGGCAACCTCGGCTCGGACGGCCGGCCGATCCTCGGTCTGGACTCCCGGGACCTGCTGGAGATCACCCTGGAGGCGAGCCCGGATGGCTACCTCGTCCCGGCGCACATCTGGACGCCGTGGTTCTCGGCGCTGGGCTCGAAGTCCGGCTTCGACGCGATCGCCGACTGCTACGCCGACCTGGCCGAGCACATCTTCGCCGTGGAGACCGGGCTCTCCTCCGACCCGGCGATGAACTGGCGAGTCGGCAGTCTGGACGGCTATCAACTGGTCTCCAACTCCGACGCACACTCCCCACCGGCGCTGGGCCGCGAGGCCACTGTGCTGGCGGCCGAACGGGACTACTTCGCCATCCGGGAGGCGCTGCGGACCGGCGACGGTCTCGCCGGCACCATCGAGTTCTTCCCCGAGGAGGGCAAGTACCACGCGGACGGGCACCGGCTGTGCGGGGTGAACTGGTCCCCGGAGCGCACCCGGGCTGCCGACGGGCGCTGCCCCGAGTGCGGCAAGCCGCTCACAGTGGGCGTCCTCAGCCGCATCGAGGAGTTGGCCGACCGCCCGGACGGGCACCGACCGGCACACGCCCGCGACGTCACCCACCTGGTGCCGCTCGCCGAGATCCTCGGTGAGATCAACAAGGTGGGCGCGCGTTCGAAGAAGGTGGAGGGGCGGCTCAACGAGTTGCTCGCCGTGCTCGGCCCCGAGCTGGAGATCCTCACCACGACACCGTTGCCGGACATCGCCCAGGCCGGGGGCGAGTTGCTCGCGGAGGGCATCGGTCGACTGCGGCGCGGCGACGTACGCCGGGTGCCCGGCTACGACGGCGAGTACGGCGTCATCACCCTCTTCGATCCGGCGGAGCTGGGAGCCGGTGCCGGTACGGCACAGGAGACGCTGTTCGACGTACCTGTGCCGGCGCAGCGGCGGCCCACCGAGCCGGCGGCCCGCTCCACGGCCAAGCGCCCGGCGGCGGCGAAGGCGGAGCCGAAGCGGAAGGCTCCGGCGCCGCCTCCTGCTCCGCCGATCGCGTCGCCGCCGTCGCCGCACGAGCCGTTCGAACCGATGCTCGCGGGGATGGAGGAGGTCGGCACCGGTCTGCTGGACCGGCTGGACGCGATGCAGCGGGTTGCGGCGTCCGCGCCCGGCGGCCCGCTGCTCATCGTGGCCGGTCCGGGCACCGGGAAGACCCGGACGCTCACCCACCGGATCGCGTACCTCTGTGCGGAGCTGAACGTCTTTCCCGAGCACTGCCTGGCCATCACCTTCACCAGGCGGGCGGCCGAGGAGCTGCGGCACCGTCTCGACAGCCTGCTCGGCCCGGTCGCCGAGGACGTCACGGTGGGTACGTTCCACGCGCTGGGGCTGACGATCCTGCGGGAGAACGCCGAGGCTGCGGGCCTGCCGGCCGACTTCCGGATCGCCGACGACGGCGAGCGCGCGGCGGCCCGGTCGGAGGCCGGCGACGACCTCACCAGCTATGTGGCGCTGCTGCGCAAGCAGGATCTGGTCGACCTGGACGAGCTGGTGAGCCTGCCGGTGGAGTTGCTGCGGGCCGACCGGAAGCTTGTCGAGCGGTACCGGGACCGCTGGCGGTGGATCTTCGTCGACGAGTACCAGGACGTCGACGCGGTGCAGTACGAGCTGCTTCGGCTACTCAGCCCCGCCGACGGCAACCTCTGCGCGATCGGCGACCCGGACCAGGCCATCTACTCGTTCCGGGGTGCCGACGTCGGCTACTTCCTGCGCTTCTCGCAGGACTTCACGGATGCCCGGCTGGTCCGGCTCAACCGCAACTACCGCTCGTCGGCACCGATCCTGGCCGCCGCCGTGCAGGCCATCGCGCCGTCTTCGCTGGTGCGTGGCCGGCGACTGGACCCGGCCCGGCTCGACCCGGAGGCGCCGCTCGTCGGCCGCTACCCGGCGGCGTCGGTCGCCGAGGAGGCCGACTTCGTGGTCCGTACCGTCGACGAACTGGTCGGCGGGCTGTCCCACCGCTCGCTGGACTCGGGCCGGATCGACGGCCGGGCCACCACCCTGTCGTTCTCCGACATCGCCGTGCTGTACCGCACCGACGCGCAAGCCGCCCCGATCGTGGACGCACTGGCCCGGGCCAACATCCCGGTGCAGAAGCGCTCGCACGACCGGCTGCGGGACCGACCCGGGGTGGCAGCCATCGCCCGCGAGTTGCGGCACGCCGACGGGTTGGCCGGTTCGCTGGCCGCCCGGGTGCGCCTGGCCGGCCAGGTCGTCGCGGAACGGTTCGCGGTGCCCACCCTCGACGGCGCCGCCAGCACGGTACGCCCCGAGGACGTCCGCTCGGCCGTGGACCTGCTGACCCCACTTGCCCGACGTTGCGGCGACGACCTGGAGATGTTCCTGTCGCAGTTGGCCACCGGCGCCGAGGTGGACGCCCTCGACCCGCGCGCCGAGGCGGTCACGCTGCTGACCCTGCACGCCGCCAAGGGTCTGGAGTTCCCTGTGGTGTTCCTGGTCGGTGCCGAGGATGGGCTACTGCCGCTGCGCTGGCCCGGCTCGACATCCGACGAGGACGCGGTCGCCGAGGAACGTCGGCTCTTCTTCGTCGGCCTGACCCGCGCCCAGGACCGCCTGTACGTCAGCCATGCCGCCCGCCGCACCCGGCACGGTGTGGAGCGCGACTGCTCGCCGTCACCGTTCCTCGGTGCCATCGACCCGGGCCTGTTCGAGCGGTTCGGCGAGACCGAGCCGCGCCGCCCGAAGGACCGCCAGCTCCGCCTGATCTGACGGTCCGGTGCGGGCGGCGCGGGCCGCTCGGCCAGGGGTCGGGCGGTGGGCCGCCGGAGCGGCAGCGTCAGCGCACCACCGTGGCGAGCCAGGCGCCCGCGAGCAGGGCCGGGCCGAATGGCAGTAGCGTGCCCCGGCGGACCCGCCGCGCGGCGAGCAGGCCGAGCACCACGGCACCGTGCAGCAGGTGTGGCAGGAACAGCCCGGCCAGCAGGGCGTCCCGGCCGAGCCAGCCGAGCGGTAGGCCGAGAACGCCCGCGAGCTTCACGTCCCCGAAGCCCAGCCGGGAGCCGGGCAGCACCGCCAGCAGCACGTGCGCCGCGCCGGCGACCGCCGCGCCTGCCAACGCACCGACCAGCCGCCCGGAGGTGTCGGTCAGCAACGCCGCGCTGGTCAGGCCACCGAGGGCCAACGCGCCGGCGGTGAGGACCAGTGCGTCGGGCAGCCGCAGGCAGGCCAGGTCGACAAGGGCCAGCACCAGCCCCACCGCCGCCACCGCGAGGAAGACCGGCAGTGCCGGGTCGTCACCGACCGCTGCGGCGAGCCCGACGAACACGGCCGCCGCGAGCGGCGGACTGAGCCAGCCCGAGACGCGCCGAGGGGACGGCACTGTCGTAAAGCGCCGGGCAACCAGGGGTACGACGACACCGACCAGTGCGCCCAGCAACGCGACAGGCACCAGCGTGGCGGCAGACATGGACCGGAAGCTACTGCCGGTCGCCCGCTGGCGCGGCCCCCGATCGTGTAACCGCGCTCTTGCGCCGGGGCCGTTCGGTGCTCACCACCAGAGCCACCCCGGCGACGAGGACGGCGCCGCCGAGCAGCACCTGCGTGGTGATCGGCTCGGCCACCAGCAGCGCACCCAGCGCCACCGCGACCGCCGGGTTCACATAGGCGTACGTCGAGACGAGCGAGATGGGTGCGTTGTGCAGCAGCCACACGTACGCCGTGAAGGCCACCAGCGAGCCGGCCACCATGAGGTAGACGAGTGCCGCCCACGAGCGGGTGCTTACCGACGCCGGATGGAAGTCGCGCAGCTCGCCCCGGAGGGCAGCGACGACGGCCAGTGCCAACGCGCCGGCCACCATCTCGTACACGGTGGCCACGAACGGGTCGGTGGGCATCCGGATCCGTCCCGACAGGAACGACCCGATCGACCAGGCGGTGGCCGCAGCCACCACTGTCAGCGCCCCGACCAGAGGCACCGCGCCCCCGCCGCCGCTGGGCAGCACCAGCAGGACCAGACCTGCGAAGCCCACCGTGACCCCGGCGAACGTCCAGAGCGGTGGCCGGTCCCCGGTCGCGGATCGCAGCAGCACGACGAGCAGTGGCACTGTCGCCACAAGCAGCGCGGCGATCCCGGAGGGCACCGCCACCCCGGGCGGCCCGGATTCGGCTAGCACCACCAGGCCGTTGCCGCCGGTGAGCAGGAGGACTCCGATAAGCGCGGCGGAGCCGAGTTGCCGCCGGTCCACCCGCAGGGCCCCGGGCCCTCGGCGCAGCCGCAGCACCACCGCCAGCACCAGAGCGGCGGCGGCAAATCGCCCGGCGGCCGAGAGCAGCGGAGGAAGCGTCTCCACGGTGACCCGGATGGCCAGGTAGGTCGAGCCCCAGAGCAGGTAGACCACGATCAACGCGGTCCAGATCATTGCCGGTGCGGCGTCGGCGCGGCGGCCTGGTGCGGCACTCGGTGGGGATGAGGTCATCGGTGGACCACGCTACGGTGACTTCGAAGTCGGCGTCGTCCATTGGTGGCCGGCCTCTCACCAGCCTGGAGGGCGGAATGACGAACTACGGACCACCGGGTGGCGGCGTCGGGGGCCCGTGGCGTGGGCAGCGACCCGACGACACGCCCGAACAGCGGGCTCGGCAGCCCTACCCACCTGCGGCCGAGTCCTACCCACCAGTGCCGCAGGGACCGCCGAGGTCCTACGGCGACAGTTCGTACGGCGACGGCCCCTACGGCGGCGGTCCAGGGGTGCCCTACGGCGGCGGTCCCCGGTCTCCCTACGGCGGCGAGGACGGCGGGACGGCGTACGGAGGCGGCAACCCGGCGCCCTACGAGTCGGGCACGCCCTACGGCGGCGCGTACCGGCCCGCCGAGGCGAGCCCGGCGTACGGCGGGGAGCCGTACCAGCCCGCCGGTGATCCGTACGGCGGAGTTCCCTCGCCCGCACCCGGTAGGCGTGGCCGGGGGCCGCTGATCGCGGTTCTGGGCGTCGTGCTGCTGCTCGTGGCGGGCGGTGGCGCCTACTGGTTCCTGCGCGGATCGGACGACCCGGCCACTGTTGCCACCCCGACCGCTTCGGCCGCCGCCGGGGAGCCCGACGCGGACGTGCCCGCGCCGACCGATCCAACGCCGAGCGCCGCGGCACCGGAGTCGTCCGCCGACCCGCGATTCGCCAAGGTCGGCCAGTGCGTACGCAACGAGGGTCCGGCGGGCGGCAAACCGAAGCTGCTGATCAGCGACTGCGCGCCGAAGTCGTACGAGGTGCTGCGCCGCATCGATGGCGCGACAAGCGGTGAGCGCGACGCCGAGGCCAAGTGCGCCAAGGTCGAGGGCTACACCAACTGGTACTTCTTCGACAGCGAGTTGGACACCCTCGACTTCGTCCTCTGCCTCAAGCAGCGCTGAACCCACCATTCCGGGGGATGACATGACGACCTACGGCCCACCGCCCGACGAGGACCCGACCCGACAGCAGTGGGGCCCGCCGTCCGGCGGCGAGCCACCGACCGTACCCAGGTGGGATCCCCCGCCCGGTGCGGAGCCGCCGCCCGCCGCGTGGGGCCCTGCGCCCACCTCGGACGCGGGTCCTCCGACGCCGAGTTCCGGTGCCGGCCAGCCGCCGCCCGGCCCGTTCCCGCCCGCCGGCCCGACGCCGGGGCACTTCCCGCCTCCGGGCCAGTTCCCACCGGCCGGTCCTCCTCCGGGCCAGGCGGGTCCGTTCCCGCCCGCCGGGCCGGGCCCGGGAGACGCGCCGTGGGGGCCGTCGGCGCCTGGTGGGTACGGGATGCCGCCGGCCCCGCCGACGAACAGGACCGGCCGGAAGGTCGCTCTGATCGTGGCGCTTGCGGTGCTGCTCGTGCTCTGCCCCTGTCTGGGTCTGGCCGGCTGGGCGGTCTGGAAGGTCACCGACGAAGGTGAGGAGGCCAGGCCAATGCCGTCGGCGAGCGTTTCTGTCGTTCCGCCTGCGCTGCCCAGCGACGCTCCGAGCCCGGCCGAGCCGTCGCCAGCCGAGCCGTCGCCGGACAGGGAGGAGTTCGCCAGGGGTGACTGCGTGGTCAACGACGGCACCGAGGCCGACGCGGATCTGCGCAAGGTGCCGTGTGGGCCGGGCACCTACCAGGTGCTGCTGCGGATTCCGGCGACGACTGACGGGGACCGGTGCAAGACGCTGGCGCCGCAGGCCACTGCGAACTACGTGCACGACAACACTGTCGACCTGTTCGACTACGTGCTCTGCCTGAAGAAGCGCTAGGCGATTGACAAAACTAGGGCTGTCTAGCGTGGACGCTAGACAGCCCTAGTTTCTTGTCGACGGCCCCGACTTGCTGGCGACAGCCGACACGCCGGTAGCTCCGTCTATCCATTTCTAGCCTGGCAGCTAGATGGGCCGATACTCTGCGATGCGTGGATCCGGTCCGCAACCCCTACGCCCCGGGCGCAGGTCAGCGCCCGCCCGAACTAGCCGGACGGGGGCGGGAGCTCGACGTCTTCGACATCGTGCTGGAGCGCATCGCCCGGGGCCGCCCCGAGCGCAGCCTGATGCTCACGGGGCTTCGCGGAGTCGGCAAGACCGTCCTGCTCAACACCCTGCGGTCGCAGGCGATCAACCACCTCTGGGGCAGCGGCAAGATCGAGGCACGTCCGGACCAGTCACTGCGCCGCCCCGTCGCCGCCGCGCTGCACATGGCGGTCCGCGAACTCGCGCCCCGGCACCGCGCGCCCGACCGGATCGACGCCTTCCTCGGCGTCCTCAAGGCGTTCGCCCAGCGGTCCGCACCGGCTGGGCGCGCTGGGGCGTCCCCGAAGCTGCGCGACCGGTGGCAGCCCGGAATCGACGTTCCCGCCGCCAGCGGCCGCGCCGACTCGGGCGACATCGAGATCGACCTGGTCGAGCTACTCAGCGACGCCGCCGCCGTGGCCAGCGACGTGGGCACCGGCATCGCCATCTTCATCGACGAAATGCAGGACCTCGGGCCGGAGGACGTGTCGGCGCTCTGCGCCGCCTGCCATGAGCTGTCCCAGATCGGCGCGCCACTGATCGTCGTTGGCGCCGGCCTTCCGCACCTGCCGGCCGTACTCAGCGCCGCGAAGTCGTACTCCGAGCGGCTCTTCCGCTACCAGCGCATCGACCGCCTCGACCGGATCGCCGCCGACCAGGCGCTCTGCGCGCCGGCCGAACGTGAGGAAGTGGAGTACGAGCAGAAGGCGCTCGATCTGCTCTACGAGAAGTCCGGCGGATACCCCTACTTCGTGCAGGCGTACGGGAAGGCGACCTGGGATCACGCGCCGCGCTCCCCGATCACCGCCGCCGACGTGCGGGTCGCCGCCCCGGAAGCGGAGGCCGAACTGGCAGTCGGCTTCTTCGGCTCCCGGTTCGAGCGGGCCACCCCGGCCGAACGCGAGTACATGCGGGCGATGGCCACGCTGTCCCTCGTGGACGGCGAGTCCAGTGGTGTCACGCGCGACGACATGGACGCCGCAGTGCCCACAGCGGAGATCGCCCGAGCGCTCGGCCGCAAGCCGGCCAGCCTCTCACCGGCCCGGGACGCGCTGATCAAGAAGGGGCTCATCTACTCCGGGGAGCGCGGCACGGTGGCCTTCACCGTCCCGCACTTCGGCCGGTACCTGCGTACCCAGCCGGCCTGACAGCGCACGGTCGTCTGCGGCGTCAGACCTTGGACCAGGGCGCGGGAAAGAGCACCTCACCTCGCGGCGGCGGTGCCTCGCCGCTTGTCGACGGCGGCAGGACCAACGCCTGCCACGGTTCGCCGAGCCCGGACCACGGGCTTGTCAGGCCCAGGTCGACGGCCGGCCCGAAGCCGAACCGCCGGTAGAAGGCCGGGGCGCCGAGCACCACTACCGTCTGCTCACCCAACTCGGTGGCCGCGTCCAGCGCGGCCTGCACCACCGCCGTGCCATGCCCCACCCGCTGGCGGTGGGGTGCGACGCCCACCGGCCCCAGTGCCAGGGCGGGAGCGTCGCCGCCCCGGTCGGGGCGCACCCGTACGCGGGTCAGCAGCGCGTACCCGACGACCTCACCGCCGTGCTCGACGACCATGGCGAGCTCCGGCAGCCACGCCTCGGTGCCCCGCAGCTCGTCGACCAGGACGACCTCCGGCGGTGTCGACACGTCCGGTCGGGCGAACGCGCCTGCCAGCACCCGACGCACCGACCCGGTGTCGGCCGGACCCTCGGGTCGGAGGCGCAGCGTCGTCACCCGCGCGACGTTACCCGTCGAGGCCGGTCCATCAGCGACTGTCGCTCGAATCGGCGTGGCGCGGCGTGCACGTCCACCGATCCGGATCCGGCGGTTGGCAGGGTAACGAACGCCGCGACGGGGTATGACTGATCCATGACGCCCGTACGCTCCCTCTCCCGTGCCATGTTGAGCGGCATCTTCGTCGTCAGCGGATACCGCAACCTCCGTGCCCCGGAACGGCTCGCCCAGAAGGCCGCGCCGGTGACCGAGCGGGCGACGCCGCTGCTGAAGAAGGTGCACCCCAACTTCCCCACCGAGACCGAGCAACTGATCCGCATCAACGCGGCGGTGCAGCTCGGCGCCGGGCTGATGCTCGCCACCGGACGACTCACCCGGCCCGCCGCGCTGGTCCTCGCCGGCACACTCGTGCCGACGACCGTCGCCGGGCATCCTTTCTGGAACCAGGACGACGAACCAGCCTTGCGTGACACGAACAAGGTTCACTTCCTGAAGAACCTCGGTCTCCTCGGCGGTCTACTGCTCGCCGCGGCCGACACCGAGGGCAAGCCGGGTCTACGGTGGCGCACCGGCCACCGCATCGGTCACTCTCGACGTTCCGTGCAGCGTGCCGTCCGTACGGCCAAGCGGGAGGCCCGGATCGCCGTCCGGTCCGCCGCGACCGCCCGACGCCTGCCCGGCTGACCTGCGTCGATCTCCCTCTCCGCTGCCTCCCACCCCCGCTAAGGCCGCGAATTACCTGAACCACCCGCTTGGCGTTAACGCGGTGGAAATGTCAAAAACATGTGTGGGATCGGACACGGTCGCATAACGCGGGAGGCACTGACGTGAGGCGCCGTTCTAGGCTCCGTGCAGGACCTGGACGGGTAGGACGACCTTGGTACGGGGGTGGCCACGCCATGCCGACGATTGTCGGTAGACGGGCGGACCGCCTCGCCCCAGTTCAACGCGTGATGCGTGGGATCGATCGCAGGAACGTCGTACGGGGTGCCATCGTGGCCGCCGTCGCCTATGCCGCATGGCTTGCCATCGGCGAGTTCGGGCGACCGTACAACTTCTTCGACATGAAGATCTACCACGGCGCGGTGGTGTGGTGGGCGAGCGGTCACGAGCTCTACGAGTTCATCGCGCCCGGCACCACGCTCGGCTTCACCTACCCACCGTTCGCCGGGCTCGTCATGCTGCCGATGGCGCAGCTTCCGATCGCCGGCGCCGGCATGGTCAACGCGCTCGCCAGCATCGCCGCGTTGGCGCTGATCCTGGCCGGGCTGCTCCGACCCATAGTGGACCGGCTGGGCTGGCCCCTCTGGTTCACAGTGGCGGTGGCGGTGCCACTCGCGGTCGCCATCGAGCCGGGCCGGGAAACCCTCGGCTACGGCCAGGTCAACATCCTGCTGTTCGCCCTGATCATGGCCGACCTGATCGGGCTTCGGTGGCGCTCACGCCGGGGCACCCACTACGACACGACCGACGGCCCCCTGCTGCGCTTCATCTACAGCGGCGCCTGGGCCGGTGCCGGCATCGGCCTGGCCACCGCCGTCAAGCTCACTCCGGCGCTGTTCATCGCCTACCTGCTGATCACCCGTCAGTGGCGGGTGGCGGCCACCGCGATCGGCACCACCATCGGCGTCACAGTGGCGAGCTTCGGCATCGTCGGCGACGAGTCGCGGGCGTACTTCGGCAGCGTGTTGTGGCAGACCGAACGGGTCGGCGCGGCCGACATGACGCCCAACCAGTCGCTCGCCGGCCTGCTGGCCCGGTTGTACGACTCGATCGAGACTCCGGGGCTGCTCTGGTTCGCCTTCTCGGTGCTGATCCTGGCGCTCGGCCTGTCACGGGCGGCCAGTTCCCGCGCCGACGGTGACGAGTTGACCGCGTTCACTCTGGTCGGCCTCACCGCGAATGTGATCAGCCCGATCTCCTGGACGCACCACCTGGTCTGGGTGATCCCGGCGATCATCGTGCTGGCCGACGCGGCGGTCCGTCGCCGGGAGGCGAGTCGGAGCGTGGCGCAGCGCAGCAGCCAGGGTCCGGCGTTCGGCGGGCTGACCGGTCTCAACAGCCTCCGCCCACCGATCTGGTACCCCACCCTGACCGGGCTGCGGCACGGCGTCGCCGCGGTCGGGCTGTACCTGCTCTTCCTGGTCTCCCCGATCTGGCCGTACGAGCACCAACTGCCGGAGGAGTCGCACTACCAGGACGGCCTGTTCGGTGCGCTCATGGAGAACTCGTTGGCTCTCGCGCTGATCGTGCTTGTCGCCGCGCTGCCGTGGCGGCCGGGCGCCGAGCCGGCGTTCTACGGGGAACGCCTCAACCGCGCCGCGCTCGTCAACGGTCGCCGCTGAACCGTCAGGGGCAGTTGACCCATTCCTCGGTGCCGTCGGCGAAGACCTGACGCTTCCAGATCGGCAACCGGGCCTTGGCCTCGTCGACGAGCCGGGCGCAGGCCGCGAAGGCGGCCGCGCGGTGCGCGGTGCTCACCGCGGCGACCAACGCCACGTCACCGATCGCCAGCGGGCCGACCCGGTGCGAGACCGCCACCGCGTACACGTCGGGGTCGGCGGCGATCTCGGCGGCCACGTCGCGCAACACCTGGGCGGCGCTCGGGTGCCCCTCGTATTCCAGGCTCACCACCGGGCGTCCGTGGTCGTGATCGCGGACCACGCCCTGGAAGGAGACGACCGCCCCGGCCCGCCGGTCGGCGACCGCAACCTCGTGCGCGGCGAGGTCGAGCGGCTGGTCGGTGACCTCACCGAACGTGATCACCGGCGTGGTCATGACGCCCACTCCCCAGGCAGTAGCGGCAGCGGCACGATCGGCACCCGGTCGCCCGGCTCGCCGCTGGTGTCGGGCCGGATGACAGCGAACCCGTCGGCGCCGGCGAGCCCACGCAGCATCGCCGAACCGACGTGCCGCACCGGATGGGCGGTGCCGGCGGCCCGGTCCAACCGGACCAGCGCAAGATGTGTGTGATTGCCCCGGCCGGGCACCGCCTCGGCCAATGTGGCCTGCGGCAACACCGGCATCGAGCGGCCCTGGAGCCCGGCGAGCAGCGGGGCGACGAGCGACACCAACGCGACGATCGCCGACTGGGGGTTGCCGGGCAGACCGGCGACGAACCGGACCCGACCGTCGTGGCCGGCGAGCCGGGCCAGCAGCATCGGGAATCCCGGCCGGACCGCCACGGTGTTGACCACGTAGTCGGCGCCCAGCGCCTCCAGGGCCGGGTGCAGGTGGTCGACCGGGCCGTGCATCGTGCCGCCGGTCGTGCAGACCAGGTCGGCGTTTGCCAGCGCCGATCGCAACGCCGCCACGTGCGCGGGCAACGTGTCGGCCACGGGCCCCACCACGTCGGATGGGCGGACCTGGCAGCCGTACCGTCGCAGCCAGGCCGGGACCGCCGGCCCCAGGGCGTCGCGCACCCGACCCGCCGAGGGCGGGCCCGCGGTGAGCAACTCGTCGCCGAAGACCAGCAGCGCGGCCCGCGGCGCCCGCCGGACCCGCAGCGTGTCGTGTCCGCAGGAGGCGGCCAGGCCGATCACCGCCGGGTCGACAGGCGTGCCGACCGGCAGAAGTTCCTCATCGGCGTACGCCTCCTCGCCCGGCTGCCGCCACTCCGGTGTCTGCCGGGGAGTGCCGCTGACCAGGCCATCCGTGACCGTGGACTCCTCGACGCGCAGCACGGCCGTGGCGCCCTCGGGCACCATGGCCCCGGTCGCGATCTCGACTGTCGTGCCGTCGTCAGCGAGCGGGGCGGGAGTGTTGCCGGCCAGCACCCTGCCGACGACGCGCCACGGCCCATCGCCCCGCACGGCCCAGCCGTCCACGCTGGAGGTGGGAAAGGCCGGCAGGTCGGTGCGGGTGGTCAACGGCTCGGCCAGGGTCAGACCGTCGGTGTCGACAAGTGGCCGGGCGACGGCGGGGAGCGCTGCGGACAGACCGACCGCGTACACCCGGGACCGCGCCTCCTCCCACCCGGCCGGCGGGGGCGCGACGACCCGGTCCGCGGTTGGTGCGGTTTCCGTGCTCACCGGTCGAGCCTAGCGGGGCGGACGGCACCACACCCTCGGTGCCCGCACCCCGCCCGCCCGGTCAATGGTCGCCGCCGCGAAGTTGGTCGACTGTGTGCCCGAGGATCGGCCCGAGCACGGCCAGCCCGTCGCGGGCGCCACCTGTCGAGCCCGGCAGGTTGACCACCAGCATCCGGCCCGCCACCCCCGCCAGCCCACGGGACAACACCGAGGTGGGGACGCGGTCACGGCTGTGCGCGCGGATGGCCTCGGCGATGCCGGGGATCTCGTAATCCAGCAGGCCGCGGGTCACGTCCGGCGTGCGATCCGACGGGGTGACGCCGGTGCCGCCGCTGGTCAGCACCACGTCGACGCCGTCGTCGAGAGCATCCTCCAGAGCCCTGCCGACCGGCTCACCGTCGGGCACCACCAACGGGTCGTCGACCTGACAGCCCAACTCGCGCAGGCCGGCGACGAGCAGCGGGCCACTGGTGTCGGCGTACACGCCGGCCGCCGCCCGGTTGGATGCGACGATCACCCGCGCCCGGATCACGGCCGGTCCTCCGGTCGGACCCACTCGCCGGTCTTGCCGCCCTCCTTGCGCAGCACCCGGACCGCCTCCACCGAGGCCGCCGGATCGACAGCCTTGACCATGTCGACAAGGGCGAGACCAGCGACGGCCACCGCGGTGAGCGCCTCCATCTCGACGCCCGTCCGGTCCGCCGTACGGGCGGTGGCGGTGATCTCCACCGTGTCGGCGGTCAGCCGCAGGTCGACGGTGACACCGTGCAGGGCGATCGGATGGCAGAGCGGGATCAGCTCCGGAGTGCGCTTGGCGCCCATGATCCCGGCCAGCCGCCCGACCGCCAGCGCGTCGCCCTTGGGCAACCCGTCACGGTGCAGCAGGTCGATGACCTCGGGCGTCGTCCGCAGGCGGCCCGCCGCGACGGCCAACCGGCCGGTCACCGGTTTGGCGGAGACGTCGACCATGCGGGCCGCGCCGGCGCGATCGACGTGGCTGAGCTGCGCGGGTTCGGTCACGGCGTGAGCCTATCGGTGAGGTACGACGTGAAGGTGCTCGGAAGGAGCGGCAGCCCGGTCACGTCGCCGGGTGCATCAGCGCGCTCGCGGGACCGCCGCCCCTTCCCACCAACCCGCCACCGAGGTCACTGGGGAAACCTGGCAGCAGGTGTCGTGTCGACGACCTGGTTCTGCCCAGAGGCAGAACCTCCCCCGTGCGTCGTCACGGCGCAAAGCTAGCGGGTCCGGCGATAAGAAATCGATAAGCGCTGTCCGCGCAGGTCAGTGCTCTACTTCGGTGGTTTCCGTCTCGGCAAGGCGGCGCTCGGCGTCGAAGCGCTCCGGTACACCCATCCGCCGGAAGATCGCCAGCGCGCGCTCCCAGTGCCGCCGGGCCTCGGCCGGGTCGATGCCGGCGAAATGTTCGGCCAGCCCGGCCAGAGCCCGGCCCTGCTCGTACGGATGCGCGATCCGGGTCGCCAACCGCAGGGCCGCCTCGTGCATCTCGGCCGCCTCGACCTCCCGCCCCTGCGCCCGCAGGGTGCGCCCGAGGTCGTTCAACGCCGCCGCCTCGACGTGCCGTTCCCCTGAGGCGATCGACAGCTTCCGGGCGACCTCGTGTTCCTGCTGGGCCTCGACCAGTCGGCCAAGACCGCGATAGGCGATTCCGAGGTCGTTGCGCACCTCAGCCTCGGCATACCGATGGCCGGTTCGCTCACGCAGGGCCAACGAGGCTAGGAGGATCCGGATCGCCTGGGGAAGATCGCCCATGCGGGCTCGCACGCCGCCGATGTGGCTGAGAGCGTTGAGCACATGGAAATCGTCGGAGTGCGTTCGCGCCCACGCCAGGTGGAGACGGTGTAGCCGCAACGCCTCCTTATGGCGTCCCAACGCCGAGAGCGCCAACCCAAGGTTCGGCAGCAATATCGGCCCGCCTACTTCGCCATAGGCCTTGTCACGCATGCACTCGAAGCCCAGCGTCACAGACTCGTTGAGCTGGCCGCTCCACCAGTAGACAGCGGCAAGGTTGGCGCGGTAGCGCGCCGTCCTCAACACGTCCCGGGAGTCGCGGGAGAGGGCGACGGAACGGGTGAGGTGGTCCAGCGCCTTGCGGTTGTCACCGGTTCGGACATAGGCGGAGGCCAGGTAGTTGTTCATCAACGCCATCGCATCGGTGTCTCCCGCCGCCTCCGCCGCCTCCAGCGCATCACGGTGGGTCAGGATGATGTCTTCGAAATATCCGCGGATGTAGCAGAACCGCCAGAGGGCGCGGGCCAGTTGCCAGGAGTGCCGATAGAAGCCTGCCTCATGTGCTGCCAACACCATCGTCAGCAGCTCCGCCCGCTCGGACTCCAACCATTCAGCGTGCGGCTCTCCGAGCGCCTCGAACAGTTCAGAACGGCCGGACCAGAGGTGGATGACCTGGGATCTGACGACACCGGGCTCCAGTAGATCGGCGACCCTGAGGGCCGCCTCCAGCATGAAGTCGAACAGCCGGCCAAGCCCGAGGCTCCGGTCGCTCGGGGAGTCGGTGCGAACGCACAGCTCGATGGAGTACTGGCGCATGAGGTCGTGCAGCCCGTACCGCGCGGAGTCCAGGTCCTCCGCCAGGTTCCGATCGACGAGCTCGTCGAGCGCCGCGCGGGCTTCCGTCACCGTCAGGCCGGTCAGGGCGGCGACGGCCGACGGGCTGAGCCGCTTACCGGGGTACAGACCGAAGAACCGGAAGACTCGCCTGGTCGCCTCCGGCAAAGGTTCGTACGAGGCGGCGAAGGCTTTGGCGACAGCGCTCTCCTCCTGCGCCAGATGGTGCAGCGCAGGCCCGCCAGCGGCCATCTGCTCGGCGAGATCCGCCAACCGCCAGTTGCGCGCCGGTGGGCCAGCCTCGCGCCGGCGAGTCGGATCGCCAGGGGAAGGTGACCGCATCGCCGGACCACCTCGGCAGCCGCCTCCGGCTCGGCGCTGACCCGAGCCCGGCCAACAGTCAGCGCAAGGAGGTCGACGCTCTCTTCGGGGTTCATGACCGGCAGCGTCTGCGAAGGGGCGACGTCCGGGTGGGAGAGTCGCCGCCGTGACGTCACAAGCACAACGGCGGTCGGCTCGGTCGGCAGGAGTGGCAGGATCTGCTCGCTGCTCGCGGCGTTGTCGAGGACGATCACAGACCTCCGGCGAGCCAGTTCTCGTCGCCACAACTCCACCTTGGCCTCGAACTCGACCGGAACCTGCTCGGCCGGCACCTCAAGTTGACGAAGCAGGGTGACCAGGGCGCTCGCTGGCTCCACCTGATTCTTCTCGCCATGCCCGCACAGGTCGATGAACAGCACGGCATCCGGATACCGGGCGGACAACCGACGGGCCAGGTGGACGGCGAGGGTCGTCTTCCCGCTGCCAGCCATCCCGTCGATGATGTGCACGGCGGGCACTCGTTCCTCGACGCGCCGCGTCTCCGCCAGCAACCGCGCCAGCACGTCTTCCCGCCCGACGAAGTCGGCGACCGCCCGGGGCAGATGATCCACCGGCTTGAGCTGGCGCGTCTGTTCAGATACCGCTGCACTCTCCCCGTCGCGCACTATCGACTCGGAGCGTTCTGGTTGGGCGACCACGACCGGCGTCGGGACTGGGGTGGCGATCCTGCGGTGCAGTTCTTCGATATCGGCCCCTGGGACCACCCCCAGCTCCGCGCTCAGCCGTGTCCGGATCTCGTCGTACGCGACGAGCGCTCCAGCATGATCGCCGCTCTCATGCAGCGCCCGCATCAGGAGGGCGTAGGCCGGTTCGCGGAGCGGATGGCGGGCCACCACCTCCCGCAACAGCGGAATCGCCAGGTCATCCCGGCCGGAGCGGAGTTGGACATCCGCCAGGAGTTCCGTGGCCAACAGGCGCTCTTCCTCGGCAGCCACTGTTCGGGCGGTCAGGACCGGCCCGAGCGGGATGCCTGCCAGCATCGGGCCCTGCCACCGCGTCACGGCGCTACCTAGCAGCACCCGAGCCTCGTCCAGGTGGCCGGCGGTCAGGGCTTCCCGACCAGCGCTTCGCTCCGCCTCGAAGCAAAAGATGTCTATCAGCTCCGGCGGTACGTCGAGCCGATAGCCGTTCCGCTGCCGCACGATGATCCCTCGGCCCGACGGGCAGGCCTCGAAAGCCCGGCGCAGATTCGCGGCATAGCTGAGAACATTCGCGACCGCTGATCGCGGTGGGCAATCGTTCCATAACTCATCGACGAGCTCGGACACTGTCACCAGCTGGCCCGGCTGAACTGCGAGCATCGCGAAGATCGCTTGCTGTTTCGGCGTACCAAGGCGCAACGTGCGGGTAGGGACTTGCACCGAAAGGCCGCCCAGAACCTGAATCTCCACCCCGTCCCCGCTCCAGCCATCGCCGGTATTCAGTCAATCACGCAACGAAGTTGACGACTTGCGCCTTGGACGCCTCGCCACTCGCGCGCGGAGCCACGGGTCGTCGACCTCAGGATCTACCGAGGAGACGCCGATTGCCTACCCATTACGGCAGCATGTCAGCAGCAAGTTGCATCGCCTGTCCCAGCAGGACGCCCCGACTGTGCCAACTTTGCCCAACCCGCCCTTACGCTCAGCCAAACTTCGGATGAGGGATCTGCCGTAACTCCCCCAGACTCAGGGGAATAACACGTCCATAACTTGAACGGATAGCGTCCGCTGTTGTCGCCCGGCCCCGGATCCAGCACCGACAGACCGACCGCACTCCGTTTAGCGGCGATGGACAGAACGTGATAAATGAGCCTCAGCTTGGCTAATGTTGCGCATACCGACATTTATTACTTCTAAGCTGCCCTTACTCCTCTTAAGCTGCCTTTCGTAGGAAGACCCCCTGGGGGTAGGTCATCCAACGGCACGGCTGAAGAGAGGGGCATCCCGATGCGTGGCACCGACTGGAACTGAAAACTCGGCCCGGGACTTCTGAGGCCCGAGGGGTAGGCTGCGAACACGGTGGAAGCAGTCCTTCGGGAGCGGGCGTGACCCTTCCTCAGCGACGAGAGATCGAGACCGATCGGCGGCTGTTGCTGCTCGTCGGTCTCATCGTCGTTGTGGCCGGAACCATCGTCGTCACATCGCTACCAGCCGCACTGAGTTCAGCAAAGCCTGCGACGGTGAACGACGCGGCGAAGCTCGTCATGATCACCCTCGTGATCGCGCTGGGCACCCTGGTCAAGGCCCGGGTGCGGATCCGGTCGACGACCCAGTCGATCAGTTGGAACGATACGGCGATCATCGTCGGCGCAGCCATTGCTCCGACTTCGGTCGTGGTGCTCTGCACTGCGGTCGGGATTGCTCTCGCTTCGATTCGCCTCGCGCCGATGAAGCTGGCCTTCGGCATCGGAAAGAACGTGATCGTGGCCTGGGGTGCCGGCACGGCACTGGCAATGACGACGTGGACCTGGCCCCCCGCGGGCACCGCGTCCCTCATCGTGCCGTTGGCCCTCGCCTACATGGTCGCCGCTCTACTGGACGATCTGCTCGCCATCCCGGTCATCGCGCTGGCTTCCGGGACCAAGGTCGCGAAGCAGTTTCGGAGCAATCTCGACCTCCGGCTCGGCGGCTTCGCCGTGCGTTTCATTGTCGCGGCCTGTACGCTGCTCGTCCTGCGCATAGACCCTCGTCTACTGCTTGCCGTCCCACCTCTGGTCCTGAGCTTGCACCTGGCCTACTCCGCGCGCATCCGGGGCCGCACCGAGCAGCAGGCGTGGCAGCGCCTCGCCCGCACCACCGACGCCCTCAACGTCGTCGACCTCGACAAGGTCCTCACCACCGCAGTTACCCAGGCGGCCGAGTTGTTCTCCGCCGACGAGGTCGAGATCGAGCTGCGCGAGGGCGCTCGTACCGTCCGGGGCGGCACCGGCGGCATCACCTTCGACGCCGCGACCGGTACGCCCACCGAAGTGGACGGCACCGTCGTCCCCGCGCCGCTGGAAGGTCATGACCGTTCCGTGGACGTCGGCATGCTGCGGCTGCGTTTCCGGGGCCCGGTGCAGCTCTCCGAGCGGGAGCGGTACACGCTGCGTACCTTCGCGTCCGCCCTCTGCACAGCCGTCCGAAACGCCCAGGCGTACGCCGAACTGGCCCGGGTGGCCGACGAACACGCGTACGCGGCCGCGCACGACGCGCTGACCGGCCTGGCCAACCGTCGGCACCTGCTCGATCAAGGCACCGAACAGTTGAGCACCCGGCACGCCGACGGCGTGACCGCGCTGGTGTTGATCGACCTCAACCACTTCAAGGAGGTCAACGACACGCTCGGTCACGCCGCCGGGGACCAGGTGCTGGTGCAGGTCGCGGACCGGCTGCGCAACGCCGCCCAGGGCAGTGACCTGGTGGCGCGTCTCGGCGGCGACGAGTTCGCCGTACTCCTGCGTGGGCTGCCGGCCCCCGCGATCGCCGCGCACCGGGCGGAAACGCTGCTCGCGGCGTTGCACGAGCCGTTCGGGCTGGACGGCATGCGGATCAGCGTCGAGGCCAGCGGCGGGATATCCGTCGCCCCGGCCAGCGGCGGCATGGCCGAGTTGCTGCGCCGCGCAGACGTGGCGATGTACCAGGCCAAGCGGGCCGGGCAGCGCATCTCCACGTACGCCCCGACCCGGGACACCGCCGACCTGGGCCGTCTCACCCTCGGCGGCGAACTGCCACGGGCCGTCGCGGACCACGAGTTCATCGTCAACTTCCAACCCATCGTCGACCTGGGCACCGGCGAGGTGACGAGCGCGGAGGCGTTGGCCCGCTGGCACCACCCCACGCACGGGCTGATCGATCCGCTGCGTTTCCTGGAGGCGGTGGAGCGCTCCGGCCTGCTGCCGGCCTTCGCCGAGGCGATCCTCGACCAGGCGCTGATCGCCGCGACCAACTGGCGTGACGCCGGCTTCGACATACCGGTCGCGGTGAACGTGTCTCCGCGCAGCCTGCTGGACGCGCGCTTCCCGGGCTCGGTGCTGGCCCGCCTGCGCACCCACGACCTGCCACCGGACCGGCTGGTGCTGGAGTTGACCGAGACGTTGACGCTCAGTCAGCTCGACGTGGTGGACCGGGTGTTGAGCCGGCTACGCGACGAGGGCGTCCGGCTTGCGCTTGACGACTTCGGCACCGGCTACTCCTCGCTCTCCCTGCTCTCCCGCATCCCGGTGCACGAGTTGAAGATCGACCGCAGTTTCGTGACGACGATGGAAAGTTCGGCGGAGGCAGCTGCCGTCATCCGCTCCACCGTCGACCTGGGCCGGAGCCTCAACCTGGACGTGGTCGCCGAAGGTGTGGAGAGCGAGCCGCAGCGACGCGCCCTCTGGGAGCTCGGTTGCGTCGCCGGCCAGGGCCATCTGTTCGCCCGGCCGATGCCCGCCGGCACGCTGCTCGCCACCTTGCAGCGGGGTTCGGGTGGCCGGCCCGGCGCTCTGGCACCGCCGCTGCACGACACCGGCGCGGTGATCCGGCTGACGCAGTCCCGCCGTCCGGGCGGCCGATCCCGCCCTGACCAGCTTCCCCACCTGCCGGCCTGACGGTCGCGCACCACCCGCCGGACGATCCCGCGGCGACGCGGACAACCGGGTGAGCAGCGAGGTCTGCCAGACTGACGCCCGTGATCGCCGAAGCCCCGACCGCCCGCCACCGTCGCTGGCGAACGCTCGACAACGCCGCTGGCGGGCTCGCCCTCGACCTCGGCCTGTACGCCGCTTCGGCCCTCTTCGCAGCGATCACAGCGGTCACCTCGACCCTGCTGCCGCATCGGGCCTGGGGTGCGGTCGCCGCCGTGGGATACCTGGTCGCGGCCCTTGCGGTGGTCGCCCAACTCCTCCTGCGTCGACGCATCCCGACATCCCGGCTGGTCGGCCTGCCGGCCCGCTGGGCGGTCACCGGACTCACCTGGGCCAGCACCGCACTGCTGCCCGTCATCTGGCAGAGCTTCGAGCGGGCCACCGGACGCACCGACCGGGCGCAGGAAGAGGTGCTGGTCGTGGAACAGGCAGGCATCCGGCTGCTCGACCACGGCACCCCGTACCTGGGGCGCGACGCGATCGCCGCCCTGCCGCCGGGCGAGCAACTCCTCGGCTACACCCCGTACCAGCCGGGCATGGCGATCTTCGGCCTGCCCCGGGCGCTGCTGGACAGCCCCTGGACCGACTCCCGGGTGTGGTTCGCGGTCGGCACCGCGCTGGCACTCGCCCTGGCCGTGAACGCCCTGCGCACCCCGACGCCCACCGCCGGAGATCACCCGCGGGGCGCCGCGCTGCTGCGGGGCGTACAGGCCGCCACCGTCCTGCCGATCTGCGCACTCACCCTCGCCACCGGCGGCGACGACCTCCCCGTACTCGCACTCTGCCTCCTTGCCCTCGCGTTCGCCGCCGCCGACCGGCCCGGCCGGGCCGGAATCGCTGTCGGCCTTGCCGGCGCACTGAAGCTGTTCGCCTGGCCGATCGCCCTCGTCCTGATCATCTGGGGCCTGACCCGGCGTGCCGGCGGCCGGGTCGCCGCAGGCGCTGTCGGACTGCCCGTCGCCGCCCTGCTCCCGGCCCTGCTGGTAGACCGCGACGCGCTCATCGAGAACGTGCTGCGCTTCCCCCTCGGCCACGGCCTGGTCACCAGCCCTGCCCAGTCCCCGTTCCCCGGCTACCTGATCGCCTCCGCACTGCCCGCTGGCAGGTTTGTCGCCTCCGCACTGCTCGTCGTGGCCGGTGTGGCAATCGCCGTCCGGCTCGTCCGCCGCCCGCCCCGCACTGCCGTCGCCACCGCGCTGATCTGCGGGTACGGGTTGCTCGCCGCGATCGTCCTGATGCCGTCCACCCGGTTCGGCTACCTCCTGTACCCGCTGGCCCTGCTCACCTGGGCACCCGCACTGCACCGCCCGGCAACCACCGAACCGACCGCACCGGCACCTGAGCGCGTTTCCGGTCGGGCCACATCGGTGTAACTGGCGGGCGGAACGACGCCGCAGGGCGTAGACCTGAAGGCATGACCACGTACCGCGACCGCGACGACGCGGGCCGGGTGCTCGCCGACCGCCTTACCGCACTCGTCGGCGACCCGGACGTCGTCGTCCTCGGCTTGGTCCGGGGCGGCGTGCCGGTGGCCCGGGTCGTCGCCGAGCGGCTCGGCGCGCCCCTTGACGTACTCGTCGTTCGCAAGCTCGGCATGCCCTGGGCACGGGAGGTCGCCTTCGGCGCGGTCGGCCCGGGTGGCGTGCAGGTGCTCAACGACGTGGTGGCGAGCCGGCTCAGCAGCGACGACATCGCCGAGGTCAACCACCGCGAACTGGCCGAGTTGGAACGTCGGGAACGGCTCTACCGGGGCAACCGCCCACCGTTGGACCTCACCGACCGGACCGCCGTGATCGTCGACGACGGGCTGGCCACCGGCGCGACCGCGCGGGCCGCCGTCGAGGTCGTCCGCCGGCTCGGCGCCCGCCGGGTAGTGGTCGCCGTTCCGGTCGGCGCGCAGGAGGCGTACGAGTTGCTGGCCGCCGAAGCCGACCAGGTCATCTGCGCCCAGCGCCCGCCGGAGTTCGGAGCGGTGAGCGTCTACTACGACGACTTCCACGAGGTTTCCGACGACGAGGTCACCGAGGCGCTCACAGCAACCGCATAGCTGCACCGGGTACCGTGTGGCGATGAGCCTCACCTGTCCCAAGTGTCGCGGAGAAATGCGTCAGTACGAGCGCAGCGGTGTCGTCATCGACCAGTGCGGGGAGTGCCGGGGCATCTTCCTCGACCGCGGCGAGTTGGAGAAGCTGTTCGAGGCGGAGGCCAACTGGAGCCGCCAGCAGGCCGGTGGCCCACCGCCGCCGCCTCCCGCCCAGCAGCCCGGCGGCTACCCACCGCCGCACGCCCCAGCGCAGCACCAGCCCGGGTACGGCTCCGTGCCTCCGCCGCCGCCCCCGCCCGGCTACCCGCAGGCGCCGGTCTACGGTCAGCAGCACCACGGCTACCACGGGCACTACAAGCGCAAGAAGCGCAAGGGCTTCCTCGACGAGATGTTCGGCTGAGCCCGACCGACACCTCCTGCCCGGGCCGATCCACGCGTCGGCCCGGGCACCTGACCCCGTCGATGGTTGGCGGGTGGTGCGGCACGTGCGAGGCTGCATCGCATGACCGCGATTCCGCAGGCCGAGGCGCTGGCCCAGGCGTACGACGGCATCACCGCCGTGGTCGACGGCCTGGACGACGCGGGCCTGCAACGGCCCACCCGCTGCCGGGGTTGGCTCGTCGCGGACCTGCTGCTGCACGTCCTCGGTGACGCCCAGCGGGCCCTGGTCACACTGGCCAGCCCCGCCTCCGGCCCCGCCGACAGCGACGACGTGAGCTACTGGCGTGACTTTCCCGCCGACGGTGCTGACGCGGCCCAGCACGCCTGGTGGGTCCGACGATCAGCTGCCGCGTTCGACCGTCCTACCGGAATCGTCAGGCTCTGGGCCGAGACCGCACCGGCGGCCGTCCGCGCCGGCGCGTCAGCAGACCCCGAGGGGTACGTGAGCACCCAGGGCCACGTGCTGCGCGTGCCGGATTTCCTCGCCACCCTCACCACCGAGGCAGTCGTCCACCACCTCGACCTGACACCCGACCTGCCCGACGCCCCGCCGCCCGGTCCACTGGCCGTACGCGTCGCCGTGGCCACCATGGACGGCCTGCTCAGCGACGACACGGTCCGCCCGACCGCCTGGGACGATCACGATTTCCTGCTGAAGGCGACCGGGCGGCTTCCGCTCACCGACCGGGACCGGCTGGAGCTGGGCGAGTCGGCAGGTTGGTTTCCGCTGCTCGGTTGACAGTCGGACCTGTCATCCGATTGCCATGTCCACGAACCGGGACAGGTGCAACTGCGCCGCCACTGTCACCGTGTCGGTCGGGCCATTCCGATGCTTGGCAACAATGAAATCCGCCTCGCCCGCGCGCGGCGACTCCTTGTCGTAGTAATCGTCGCGGTGCAGAAGTATGACAACGTCGGCATCCTGCTCGATCGAGCCAGATTCCCGCAAATCTGACAATTGGGGCCGCTTGTCGGTGCGCTGTTCGGGTCCACGGTTGAGCTGACTGACAGCGATGACCGGGCACTCGACCTCCTTGGCTAGGAGCTTGAGGCCACGGGAGAGGTCGGCGACCTCCTGCTGACGACTCTCGGTGCGCTTCGGTGAGGTCATCAGCTGGAGATAGTCGACCACGATCATCTTCAGGTCGTGTCGCTGCTTGAGCCGGCGGGCCTTGGCCCGGATCTCCATGAGGTTCATGCTCGGGGTGTCGTCGACGAAGAGCGGAGCTTCGCTGATCTCGCCCATGCACCGGGCCAGCTTGGTCCAGTCGTCGTCGGAGAGCTGCCCGCTGCGCAGCACGTGCAACGGCACCCGCGCCTCGGCCGAGAGCAGCCGCATGACGATCTCGACCTTGCTCATTTCGAGCGAGAAGATGGCGGCCGCCTGGTTGGCACGAATAGCAGCATTTCGGGCAAAGTCCATACTTGCGGTTGATTTGCCCAAACCAGGCCGGCCCGCCACGATGATCAGCTGCCCTGCGTGGAGGCCGTTGAGCAGCCGGTCCAGGTCCGTGAAGCCGGTCGGCACGCCGGTCATCATCCCGCCCTGCGCGCCCACCGCCTCGATCTCGTCCAGGGTCGGCTGCAACATGTCGGCCAGGATCGCGAAGTCCTCGCTGACCCGCCGTTCGGTGACGTCGTAGACGGCCTGCTGGGCGAGGTCCACGATGTCGTCGACGTCTCGACTGCCGCCGTTCGCGGTGCCGTAGCCCAGCTGCACGATCTTGGTGCCGGCCTCGACCAGCCGGCGCAGCACCGCCCGCTCACTGACGATCCGCGCGTAGTAGGAGGCATTCGCGGCGGTGGGCACGCTGGCGATGAGGGTGTGCAGGTAGGGAGCCCCGCCGATGCGGGCCAGGTCGCCCGAGTCGGTAAGGGCGGCGGCCACGGTGATCGGGTCGGCCGGCTCGCCCCGACCGTAGATGTCGAGGATGGTGTCGAAGATCGTGGCGTGGACCGGCCGGTAGAAGTCGTTGGTCTTGAGGATCTCGACGACGTCGGCGATCGCGTCCTTGGACAGCAGCATGCCGCCGAGCACGCACTGCTCGGCGGCGACATCCTGGGGTGGGGTCTTGTCGAACTGGCCGTCCCGCTGCGCGGGCGGCTGGCCGCCGCCGGAGCGCGACTCCGCCCGCATGTCGTCGGTGACCGACACGGGTCCCCCTCCACTGCGTCGGATCCGGTCCCAGCTCTATCGCCGGGGTACGACATTTCTCCTCCGACCGGGCCGGTCGATCGGGGGCCATCGCGCCGGCGGTCGAGGGCCAACCATACGGACCCCGAGGTCAGCGACTCAACAAGGCCGGTGGACAAGCCTCGGGACAACCTGTGGACGCCGGTGGACGAGCATGTGCGCAGCGTGTGCACAGCCTGTGGATAACCGTTGGGGAATTCCTGGCTGCAACCCCCTGAGCTGCTGATACGTAGTCCCCAGCCTGTGGAGGGGAATATTTCGGTCGGGTATTCGCCACGATCGTCCCGTACTATCTCCAGCGAACGGCTACACCTGGACAGCGGATTACGCTTTCGGTTCAGAAGGGTCACACTCCGGCCGTGAGTTACCGGGACTGGGAGCGCGGGGAGGGCAGCCCGCGCGAGCGCCAGCCGACCGCCTCGTGGGGTGATCCCATGCCCCTCTCCCCGGTCGACCCGTACGACGAGGATGCGCGCTATCGCACCTCCAGTCGGCGTCGCGCCCTGGAGCGGGGGCAGGACGAGCCGGTCGACGCGTACCTGCCCCGGTGGGCGCTGGAATCGGGTGTTCGACACGCCGACGGCGGTGGCCGGCATGCCGCCCCCGACGACGACGCCGAGGTCGAGCGGCCGGGCTCGGGGGCAGGCTGGCAACGCCCCGAGCAGCCGGGTTCCGGTGCCGGCTGGCGAAGCCCTGAGCCGACCGCCACCCGACGGTGGGCCGGCGAAACCACCTGGCGGGAGCAGCCCGCGATCGGTGCGGCTCCCGACTCGGACCACACCCGGGAGTGGACGCTCGACCGTCCACAGGAGCAGGGGTACGCGGGCCGACGGCGTGCCAACTCGGCGGAGGAAGACCCGGTTTCCGGCGCGGTTCCGGACCGTCGCCCCCGGCGTGCGCCCGCCGGCCGCCCCCAGGTGATCTGGTCCGGTGGCGACCTGGATGACGCCCCGTCGGAGCCGACGTCCCGCCCGGAGGTGAGCCGGCCCACCCGGCGCAGCAGGCGGGCAGCGGAGGATTCGTGGACGCGGCCGGCGGTCGATCCATGGGAACGCGGCTCGGAGCGGGCGGTGGAGCCCGACCCGACGTACGCCCCCGCGGTGGACCCGTGGGACGCCTCGGGCGTGCACGCGTGGCCGCCGACTGGTGCTGACGGCACGGACCTGAGCGAGCAGTGGTCGCAGGCGGAGAGCATCGGTGGCTGGGAGCGGTCGGACCAGACCGGCCAGTGGGAGCGGTCGGCGGTCGAGGACGACCAGTGGGACCGGACGCTGGCGCCTCGCTCCGACCGCTCCTCGGCAGAGGGATGGCCGAGTCGTGACAGTGGGTTCTGGTCCGGCACACGGTTGTCCGGGGACGACCCACGCTGGATGGACACGTCGACGTCGGCGCCCCGCTCACCGGTCGTGGGTTACACCGCTCCGCGACCGCGCAGCGCGCCCGTACCCCCTCAGGGTGTGCCGCGACGCCGGGCGAGCCAGTCGCCGGTCGGTACGGCGTCGGTACGTCGACGGGCTGAGTCGGTGGCGACGGGCGGCTGGGCGCGGCGCCTGGAGGACGACCTGCTCGACCCGGATCCCGGTGGGTCCTTCCGACCGCTGCTCTACACCGCGGCCTGTTACCTGGTGCCTGCGGTATTGATCTTCGTCTGGTTGTTGACGTTGGACGCCCAGGCGCCGGCGGGCTGTGTCACGGACATCAGCGGGGGCGGGTGTGACTCGGCCCGGTCGCGGGCGTTGGAGTCGCTGCTCGCCGCCTCGCCGCGCTTCGGGCTGGCGTTGCTGAGCAGTCTGGTGGTGGCGGCGCTGCTGCGGCGGGTCGGCACGACGTGGCGGTCGGCCACAATCGCGCTCGCCGCCGCGGTTGTCGGCGGTGGCCTCTCCACCGTGATGATCAGTGCGGTGACCGGTCAGCCGATCGGCTGACGGCACCGCCCACGGCCGCGCCTCACCACCGCATCGCGGCACCGTCACGTCGCGCGTCGCAGCACTGTGCTGCACCGCTGGACCGCGTCACCGCCGTGCCGCGTCGCAGCACCGCATGAACACACACGAGGGCCCGCACCGATCGCTCGGTGCGGGCCCTCGTGGTGGTGTTGCTGGCCGTCAGCCCTGAACGACGTTCAGGTTGAACGACGCGGTCACATCGGGGTGCAGCTTGATCTTCACCGGGTAGGTGCCGGTCGACTTGATGTGACCGGGAACCTCCAGCCGACGCCGGTCGAGGACCGGACCGCCGGCGCCCTTGACGGCGTCGACGATCTCGGCCGAGGTGACCGAGCCGAAGAGCCGCCCGCCGTCGCCGGCGCGGGCCTTCAGGTTGACCTTGAGACCCTCGAGCTGACCCTTGACCTCGTTCGCGTGGTCGAGGTCGCGGATCTCGCGGGCCGAACGGGCCCGCTTGATGACCGTGACCTGCTTTTCCGCGCCCTTGGTCCAGGCGATCGCGAAGCCCTGCGGCAGCAGGTAGTTACGGCCGAAGCCGTCCTTGACCTCGACGATGTCGCCCGGGGCACCGAGGCCGGACACTTCCTGAGTCAGGATGATCTTCATATCGGTGCCTCCTCTCAGCGGGTGGTGGCCGTGTACGGCAGGAGCGCCATCTCACGGGCGTTCTTGACCGCACGGGCGATCTGACGCTGCTGCTGCGAGGTCACGCCGGTCACCCGACGAGCGCGGATCTTGCCGCGGTCGGAGATGAACTTGCGCAGCAGCGCGGTGTCCTTGTAATCGATGTAGGCGATCCCGTCCTTGTCGAGCGGGTTCACCTTCTTCTTCGGCTTGCGCAGTGCCGCAGCCTTGGCCGTTGCACGTGCTCCTGGTTTGCGATCGCGAGCGCTAGGCGCCATTAGAACGGTGGCTCCTCGTCAAAATTGGCGCCCGAACCGGCACGCGCGGGAGAAGGAGCGGCCGAAGCCCAGGGGTCGTCGAAGTTGCCTCCGCCGCCGCCCTGGTTGCCACCACCACCGCCACCGAAGCCGCCGCCACCGCCGCCGGAGCGGGACATCTTCTGCACCTTTGCCGTGGCGTAGCGCAGCGACGGGCCGATCTCGTCGACCTCAAGCTCGATGACAGTGCGCTTCTCACCCTCGCGGGTCTCGTAGGACCGCTGACGCAGCCGACCCGACACGATCACCCGGGCGCCGCGCTGCAGCGACTCGGCGACGTGCTCGGCGGCCTGCCGCCAGACGGTGCAAGCGAGGAACAGCGGCTCGCCGTCCTTCCACTCGCCCGACGCCTTGTCCATGAAGCGGGGCGTCGAAGCGACTCGGAACTTGGCGACCGCGGCCCCGGAGGGGGTGAACCGCAACTCGGGGTCATCGGTCAGATTGCCGATGACCGTGATGGTGGTGTCTCCTGCCATGACCATCTCCTCGCGCACTCAGCGTCTCGTCGTACAGGCTCTCAGAGCCCTCCGACAGAGTCGCGGAGGCTGATCCGGACGAACCGGGGTTTGAAGGCTTAGCGCATTTCCGGTCGGATGACCTTGGTGCGCAGCACGGACTCGTTGAGTCGCAGCTGACGGTCCAGCTCGGCGACAGCGGCAGGCGTGGCCTGCAGGTCGACGACGGCGTAGATGCCCTCTGCCTTTTTGTTGATCTCGTACGCGAGGCGCCTGCGGCCCCACACGTCCGTCTTCTCAACCGAGCCACCCGCGGTCCGGATCACGTTCAGGTACGTGTCGAGAGACGGGGCAACGGTGCGTTCCTCGAGGCTGGGATCGAGGATCACCATGATCTCGTAATGACGCAAGACGTTCTCACCTCCTGTGGGCTAAGCGGCCACGGTCCTTCCGTGGCAGGAGGTCGTGCGTCGTTGCCGCACGCGCCGGGGGGTCCCGGCCGGACGCGGACAACCTGACCAGGATAGCCGGTCCGGACGATCATGCCCGGGGCGGGCGGGGCAGCCGTCGGCACGCGTTGACGGGGGCCGCCGTCCGACCAGCACTGGTCGGTGACGAGCCCCCGTCAACGAGGCCGCGGGGCGTCCCGTCCGCATTCCTTGGGTGGGACCTGGGGAGGAACGACCACACCGATGAGGTTGGATCGAAGACGCCCCGCGGAGCTTTATCGTGTTGTTACCTGACGATACAACGGCCCTCGTCCCTTGTTGGGGGAAAAGGCGCAATTTTCCGAGAATCTTCATCGGTGGACGTCTTGTGCGTCGGAGGGGTGCGCCCCCGTCCCGCCGGGCCGCGAGACGGGGTGCCCTCGCTGTCGAGCCGACGACCGCCGTTGCCGTCCGGGGCGCTCACGCCACCAGCGGTGTCGGACGCTTGTCGCCGGTTCAATTCATCAACGATCGTCGGTCCGGCCGGTGACGACACCGCACCGGTCGTTACCGCACCCGTCGGAGGGGCGACGTAGGCTCGCTCCCATGCGTATCGGAGCCCACGTCGACTCGACCGACCCGCTGGCGGAGGCATCTGCCCGATCCGCCGACACCGTGCAGTTCTTCCTCGCCGACCCGCAGGGGTGGAAAGCCCCCAAGCCGCGGGAGGACGCCGAGCAGCTGCGCGCCGCCGAGGTCGACCTCTACGTGCACGCGCCGTACGTCATCAACGTGGCCACCCTCAACAACCGCATCCGGATCCCCAGCCGCAAGCTGCTGCTCGGGCACGCGACCGCCGCCGCCACGATCGGCGCCAAGGGCCTGATCGTCCACGGTGGGCACGTCAACGCCGGAGACGACCTGGCGGTCGGCTTCGACAACTGGCGCAAGACCTTCGCGTACGCGGCCGACTCCGGCGGATTCGGCGTGCCGGTTCTGATCGAGAACACCGCGGGCGGCGACAACGCGTGCGCGCGCCGGCTGGACGCGCTGGCCCGACTCTGGGACGCCATCGGCGACCACGAGGTCGGCTTCTGCCTGGACACCTGCCATGCGTACGCCGGTGGTGAGGAACTGCTCGGGCTGGTCGACCGGGTCAAGGCGATCACCGGGCGGATCGATCTGGTGCACGCCAACAACTCCAAGGGCGGGTTCAACTCCGGCCAGGACAGGCACGACAACCTGGACGGCGGGACGATCGACCCGGAGTTGGTCGTGGCGGTGATCCGGGCCGCCGGTGCGCCGGTGATCGTCGAAACCCCGGGCGGCGTGGCCGGCCAGGCAGCGGACATCGAGTTCCTCCGTCAGCAGCTCGGGACGGAGCACCCGGGAGCATGACGACCGGACAGCACGGGACGGGCAACGTCCGGCCCTCCGTCGGCGGGGACGCCCCGCTCCGACCGACCAACCCGCCCGGCACCGCCAAGGCCAACGCCCAGTCCGGCACCGCCGAAACGAGTACCAGCGCCGCCAAGGCAAGCACTGGCAGCGTCAAAGCCAGCGCCGCAGAGGCGACCACCGGCGCCACCGGCACGGACGGCTCGGCGGGAGACAACACGAGCACGAGCACGGACGACACCGCGAACATCAGCGCGGCGAGCAACGGCGCCACGAATGGCGCGGCCGGAGGAAGCACGGACAAGGACGCCGCCGAGAAAGCGACCTCGACCGGTAGCCGAAAGGCCGGGTGGTGGAAAGCCTGGAGGCGGAAAGCCGGGACCGCCGACGCCGCAGGCAAGGCCGATGTCGGCACGGCCAAGGCCGGTAGCGGAACGGACGCAGGCAAGGCCGCGGCCGGCACGGTCGTCGCCGGAAGCGTGACGGACGCGGACAAGGCCAAGACCGGCACGACCAAGACCGACACAGCCAACGCCGACACGGCCAACGCCGACACCACCAAGGTCGAAAGCGGAACGGACGCGGGCGACAGCGCCGCGACCCGGACCAAGACCAAGACCGATGCCACCGAGAAGAGCGCCGACGAGAAGGCTGCGGGCGAAACGGTCGCCGATGTCGGCGAGAAGGACGCGGCCGACGGCAAGACGAAGCCCGTGGAGGCCGAGCGGTGGAACGCGTTCGCCTCCGCGCCGGAGCCGGCGCCCAGCCGGTTGACCCGGGCCGGCCGGGCGGTCGGCCGGTTCGTGGTCCACGAGTGGACCCTGGCGAGCCTGGCCGCCGTGGCGCTGGCCGTGCTGATGACCTGGCCGACGATGCGTTACCCGCGCTACACGCTCCCGCAGGACTACTGGGACCCGAGCCTCCAGGCCTGGCAGATGGCCTGGTCCGGGCACATCCTGCTGACCGAACCGGCGCGGCTGTGGCAGTCCAACACCTTCTTCCCCGAGCTGTGGAGCTTCGCGTTCTCCGACACGCTGCTCGGTTACGCACCGGCGGGGATGCTCGGCAGCGGGCCCGAGGACGCGGTGCTGCGCTACAACATCATGTTCGTGCTGGCGCACGCGCTCGCCACGCTCGGGGCGTACGCGCTGGCCCGGCAGTTGGGCGCGGGTCGCATCGGCTCGGCCGTGGCCGGGGTCGCCTACACGTACGCGCCGTGGCTGCTGGCCCAGGCCGGGCACCTGCACGTGCTGTCCAATGGCGGCATTCCCCTGGCCCTTGCCATGCTGGCGCGCGGGCACGGCTGGTCGCTGCGGTACGGCTACCGGCCCGAGCGGCGGCACGACGGCTGGGTCTACGCCGGGTGGCTGGTGGCTGCCTGGCAGATCAGCCTCGGCTTCGGTATCGGCCTGCCGTTCGCGTACATCCTGGCCGGCGGGGTCGTGGTCACCGCGGTCCTGTTCGTCGTGCGGCGGCTCCGGACGGGTCGGGCGCTGCCGTTCGGTCGCCGGCTGTTCGTCGCCGACCTGGTCGGTGGCGCGTTCTTCGCCGGTGTCGGTCTGCTGATGGCGTACCCGTACTTCAAGGTGACCGAGCTGCACCCGTACGCCGAACGGTCTATCGACGACATCCGCATGTATTCGCCGCCGGTGTCCGGGTTCGTGACGGCGCCCGCCGAGTCGCGGATCTGGGGTGGCTTGCACGAGGGCGCCCGCGGCGCTCTGCCGTGGCACCCGGAGATGACGCTGTTGCCGGGGTTCGTGCTGTACGCGCTGGCCGCCGGCGGGCTGCTCTTCTCGGTGTGGCGGCTGCGGCACCGGCTGCTGCTGCTCGCCGGGGTGCTGGTGACGATGGCCTTCGCGATGGGCACCCGCTTCTTCGGCGGCAGTTTCACCTATGGGCTGCTGTTCGAGCACGCGCCGGGCTGGAACGCCCTGCGTACACCGGGGCGGTTGATGCTCTGGACGACGTTGCTGCTCGCGTTGCTCGCGGCGGGCGCGGTCACCGCTCTCACCGATCGTGTCCGTGAGCTGGCCGCGCAGCGGATCCCGTCCTGGCCCGGGCCGTGGTTGCGGCTGGCCACCCTGCTGCCGCTGCTGCTTGTCATCGCCGAGGGCCTGAACGCCACGCCGCACCAGGTGGTGCCGACCCAACCGACAGCGATGCGCGCAGCGGAGGGCCCGTTGCTGGTGCTGCCCAGCAGCCAGAACCAGGACCAGCACGTGATGCTCTGGTCGACGAGGGGGTTCCCCGATGTGGTCAACGGCGGCAGCGGCTTCACCCCGCGCCAGCTCGACGACGTCCGCCGGGTGAGCCAGTCGTTCCCGGACCAGACAAGCGTCGACTACCTGCGGACGTTGGGCGTGCGCACTGTGGTGCTGCTCCGCAGCCAGGTCGTCGGTACGCCATGGGAGATCACCATCGACGCGCCTGTCGAATCGCTCGGCATCAGCCGGCAGGACGTCGGTGACGCTGTGGTGTACCGGCTCTGAACCCTCTCTCGACGCCCGGGGCCCGGCTCAGGTGGTGACTGCCGGCTCGGGCTCCGGCGCGGGATTGCCCTCCCGGCGGCGCCAGCGGTCCAGCCAGGGTGCGTCCGGCGCGCCGTCGAGCACGCCGCCGTCCGGGTCGTCGTCATAGGTGGCCCGTACCGCGTCCTGCTCGGGGTGCAGGATCTCCCGGATGACCAGCACGCAGAGCACCACCACGGTGCCCAGCCGCAGCGACGCGGCCAGCACGAACACCCCTTCGGGGAAGACCGGGCGGCTGGTCGCCGCGCCGAGCAGCTCACCGTAGAAGGCGACGAAGTAGCAGACCTCGGCGATTTGCCAGGCCAGGAAGGCGCCCCACTTCGGCCGGGCCAGCACTATCAGCGGCAGCATCCAGAGCACGAACTGCTGGGACCAGACCTTGCTGAAGATGAGGAACGCGGCGACCACAAGGAACGCGAGCTGGGCGAGCCGGGGCCGGCGTGGTGCCCGTAGCGCCAGCACCGCCACGCCGAGGCAGGCCAGCCCGAACAGGGCGTACGAAACGATGTTGAGGGTTGGGATGTTGGCGTTCAGCCATTCGAACGGACCGAGCCGGCCGGGATCGGTGCCGATCTTGCCGTCGAGGTAGCGCCCGATGTACCAGAGCGTGCCCCAGTCGATCGGCCGGGTGGTGTTCAGTTCGAAGAAGCGGCCCCAGTTCTCCGGGTACGCCCGTGCGGGTTGCAGGTTCACAAGCACCACAGCTACGACCGCTGTACCGATGGCAGTGAGCGCGGCGCGGAGCCGATTGGCCCGCAGCGCCAGGATGAGGATCGGGCCCAGCAGGAACAGCGGCCAGAGTTTGGCCGCGCCGGCGAGGCCGAGCAGCACGCCGCCCACCGCCGGTTGTCGCCGTGCCCAGGCCAGCAGCCCGAACGCGGCCAGCCCGATGGCGAGCAGGTCCCAGTTGACGGTGGCGGTGAGCAGCAGCGCCGGGGCGATCGCGAACAGCGCGGCGTCCCACGGTCGTCTGCGACGCAGCGCGAGGATCACCGCCACGGTGGCGACCGCGAGCGCGCCAAGCACGAGGGCGTTGAGGTTGTAGAACCACTGGGCCTGGTTGATGGTCGGGTCGCCGTCGCCGATCGCATGCACCGGCAGTCCGAGGGCACCCATGAAGTAGCCGGTCAGCACCGGGTACTCGACGGGATGGTCGCGGTAGGGCACCTTGCCCTCGTTGAGCCCTTCGGCGTAGTAGAGGGCGAGCACATCGGTGTAGCAGAACCGGTTGTACTGGACGTTGTTCTGCCAGGCGCCGTCCTGGCAGGGCGACTTCTGCACCCAGTGCAGCGCCAGCGTGAGGCAGACCAGCGCCAGCACGATCCGGGCGGCGGTCCAGAACCGACGCTCGGAGCCGGCCGGCTGGTCCAGTGCCGTCGCGTGGTCGCCGAGCGGCCCGCCGATGGCGCCGGAGAGGCCGCGGACGAACCCATCGGACCGGGACGGGTGGTCGGTGGTTCCGGCGTCGTCGATGCCGGGCGTCGACTGGGTGCTCATGAAAAGGCATCCTGCCGTACGACGGGGGTGCGCGTCCTGCCCCAATGCGGGAGATGTCCGGGTACGCCAAACGCCGCCGCCGGTCGGACATGTCGTCCGGCCGGCGGCGGCGTCGCGTGCGGGGTGGGTCAGTCCCGGGTGGAAGGTGGCAGGCTGGGTAACAGGCCGCCGCCGTTGCCGCCATTGCCGGGCCGACCGGGCCCACCGGGAGTGTCGCCGCCGGCGTTGCCGTCGGTACGCGGGCAGAACGGGTTGGTCAACGGGTCACAGGGCTGCCCGCCGCCAGGCCCGCCGGGTCCACCCGGTCCGCCAGGCAGACCGGGGGTCGGCGGCGGAGCCACCGGCTCCTTGCCGTTGCCTGCGTCAACGTCGCCCTCGCCAGTGACGCTGGGCAGGGAGACCTCGTCCTGCCCCTTGAGCGCGGTGTTCATGTACTTCTCCCAGATCGGACCAGGCAGTGTCGAACCGCCGATGGGCTTGCCGCCGGTGAGGCGGATCTGGGGCTTCCTCGGGTCACGGCTGCCTACCCAGACCGCTGTGGCGATCTGCGGGGTGTAGCCGACCGTCCACGCGTGGGCGTTGTCCTTCCGGTCGTACTCCCAGGTGCCGGTCTTGGCGGCGGCCGCGCGGCCGCCCTCGAGCGAGAGCCCGTTCGGGCCGGGGATCTGCTTCAGGACACCGGTGACCTCATCGGTGATCTTCTTGTCGATCCGCTGCTCCGGCTTGATGCGCTCGCTGCCGACCACCTTCCACTTGCCGGTGTCCTTGTCCTGCTGCTCCACCTTGATGATGAAGTGCGCCTTGATGTACTTGCCGTCGTTGGCGAACGTGGCCATGGCGTTGGCGTGGTCGAACACCGTGATCGGGTACTTGCCGAAACCCGTGTAGTTGTCGAACGGGTTCGGCCCCTTCTTCGACAGGTCGAAGGCCTGCGGCGGGTCGACGCCCCACATGGTGGTCACGCCGGCCTTCCGGGCCATGTCGACGACCTTCCCGGCACCGATCTTGTCGGTGACCCAGTAGAAGGGCACGTTGTACGACTGGACCGTCGACTCTTCGAGCGTGCACCACTTGCCGCACTTGAGGTTGGTACGGCCGGCGTTGCCGATCGCAACCGCGGAGCCCTCGGGCTTGTACGGCGTGGGGTCCCAGTGCGACTTGACCGAGATGCCGGCCTCGATGGCGGCAGCCAGTGTGTAGACCTTCATCGAAGAACCCGGCTGGTGACCGCCGGTCAGATCACCGTTCTTGTCGGTGTTCTTGCCGGCGTAGTCGAAGTCCGCGCCGCTGTCGCCACCGTAGTAGGCGAGCACGCGGCCCTTCTTCGGGTCGATCGAGACAACAGCCGCCATGAGGTTCTTGGGCTGGTCGTTGAGCTCGGAGCCCTTCTTCGACTGCATGGCGACGTTCTCGGCGGCCGACTGCAACTTCGGGTCGATGGTGGTGGTGATCCGGTAGCCGCCGTCCCGCAGGGCGTCCACGCAGCTGGCTTTGCCCTCCGCGCCGCTGTCGGAGCAGAGACCCATCTGGTCCATCTCCTGGCGGACGTAGTTGATGACGTTGCCCCGAGGGCTCTTGACGCCGAAGCCGACGCCGTCCTTCTTCGGCGGCAGCGCCTTCGGGTATTCGAGCTGGGTGGCGGGGTCCAGCCAGCCCTCCTTCTTCATGCCACCGATCACGTAGTCCCACCGGGTCTTGGCGTCCGTCGGGTTGACCGCCGGGTCGTAGCCCTTGTGGGTGGTAGTGGCCACCGGTTGCTTGATCAAGGCGGCCAGGACCGCGCCCTCAGCGGGGGTGAGCTTGATGGCCGACTTGCCGAAGTAGGTCTGCGCCGCAGCCTCGATGCCGTACGCACCTCGCCCGAAATAGATCACGTTCAGGTAGTGCTGCATGATCTCGGGCTTGCTGTACGCGTCGTTGAGCTTGGAGGCGAGGATTGCCTCCTTCACCTTCCGGCCGTACGTGTCGTCCTTGAGGTTCTCGAACGCGTTGCGGGCGTACTGCTGGGTGATCGTCGAGGCACCCTGCTTGTCACCGTTGGAGACGTTGTTCCACGCAGCCCGGACGATGCCCTTGTAGTCGACGCCGGAGTGCCGGTAGAAGTTCCGGTCCTCGGCTGCGGCGACCGCGTGCTGCACGTGCTCCGGGATCTGGTCGATGGTGACGAAGGTGCGGTTCTCGCTGCCCAGCTTGGCCAGCTGGGTCTTGCCGTCCTTGGCGTAGACGGTGGTGGACAGCGGCAACGGCATCTCGTTGGGCATGACCACGTTCGTCGAGTAGTAGGTGAAGCCGACCACGCCGATGCCCGCGAGCATGATGAAGACGGCGAACCCGGCGATCAGTAGGTTCATCCGCTTGCGCTTCTTGGCGCGGGCTGCCCCGCTCGGGTCGCCCGAACCGCGACCGCCACGACCACCGCGACCCGGGCCGTTCGGTCCGCCGGGGCCAGCTGGCCCACCCGGGCCACCGGAGACCGGGGAGACACTCGCCCGGGCGACCGCGGCGCGGCCACCTACCGACGCCGTACCGACCCTGGCCCGGCCTGCCGAAGCCGCGCCGACGGAGGCGGCGCCGACGACGGCACGGCCCGAAGGCGCGCCCGGGGACACCGGCACCGAGGCCCGGCCGGCGCCGGCACGACCGGCGGCCACACCAGGGGCCGGGGACACCGGCACGGAGGCCCGGCCGCTGCGGCCCGGCGTGGCCGGACCCATCGAGGCGGATCCGGCGGCGACGCCGCGCGGCGGCACGGAGGCCGAGCCGCCCACCGAGGCACGACCACCGGCGGCCCGCGGTGTCACCGAGGCCCTGCCGGGGGGTGCCGCTGGCTCCGGGGCGGACCAGCCGCCCGCGCGGGAGTCACCGCCGGGTCGACGGTACGAGTCGTCCGCGCCCGGTCCGGGGTCACCGTCCGGGCCGGGGTACTCGGCCCGCCCGCGCGCAGAACTGGGATCGCCGTACGAGTTCATTCCTCACACCCTGCCGGTCGCGGTGGGGCGCTGCTGCGCCGCCACCGGGTTGCCGTGAGTTGCTTCACCCGGGGCACCGGCACGGGGGTGCCGGTTCGCTGGGTCCATTGCTGTATCAATAGGGCCAATCGGACCAACGAGCGGTTGGCCGTCCCGGGTCACGTCCACGGCCCCGGGGCCGGTCCAACCACCTGAGATCACCGTTGCGCCTCTCGCCTCCGTCGACCTGCGCCCTCGGCGCTGGCCACGTCCTGCTCGTCAGCGCCGTCGCCGCTGAGACCGCCCCGGCCGAGCAGGTACTGCTCGACGAGGTGGTTCCAGTCACAGCCGAGGCACACCTCCACCACGAAGACCTGGAACTCACGCAGTGTCATCGCCAACACGGGCAGCTCGGTGAGCGTCCGGGCCTGCCCGGCGGACTGCTTGAGTTCGTCACCGTAAATGTAGTGGACCAGGGTCAGATTCTCGCTGCGACAGATCGGGCAGCGCAGGTCGGTCGGCTCCCCGTGGAACCGGGCAGCGTTCTTCAGGTACGGCGAGGCGTCGCACACGTCGTACGTGCCGACCCGGCCGGCCAGAAGCTCACGCAGCACTGCTCGCTTCTGAAGCGAGTAGTCGACGACCTGGCGCTGCGTACGCATGCGGAGAAGGGTACGCGGTCCGGCCGGACCAGGCGACCATCGTCACGATCCGTGACGGCAGGATCCCGGAACGAGGGTTTGCCCTGGCTTCGATGACCCGCTAACGTGCGATGTATCGGTCCGATACATCGCGGCGGTTACCGCTCGGCGCCAGGGGTAAGAGAGGGTGGCCCATGCTCGACCTCGCCATCCTCGGCCTGCTTCAGGAGTCTCCGATGCACGGCTATGAGCTGCGCAAGGAGTTGACCGCCAAGCTCGGGGCGATCCGCGCGGCGATCAGCTACGGCTCGCTCTATCCCACGCTACGCAGGCTCCAGGCGGCGGGGTGGATCACCGAAGCCGCTGAGACACCCGTCACCGCCGAGGAGGTTCCCGCGCTGACCAGCCGACGAGGTCGGGTGGTCTACAAAATCACCGCGGAGGGCAAGGAACGCTTCGCCCAGCTGATCGCACAGGCGGGGCCCGAGACGTACGACGACACGGGCTTCGGGGTGCACTTCGCGTTCTTCGCCCGGACCGACCAGGCGACCCGACTCCGCATTCTGGAGGGTCGCCGCCGCAAGATCGAGGAACGTCGCGAAGGGCTTCGCGACGTGCTGGGCCGGGCGGCCGAGCGCCTCGACGCTTACACCTTGGAACTGCAGCGCCACGGCCTTGACGCCTGTGAGCGTGAGGTCCGCTGGCTGGAGGAGCTCATCGCCAACGAGCGCTCCGGCCGAGCCCCGACGGTCCCGCAAGCGGGGACGGCCGGTGGCCGACGAGAAGACAACAGCCCGCCTCCGCCTGGAGATACCAGGAAAGAGCGGCCGTGACAGAGAAGAAGGAGGCAGACGCTATGGGCTCCGTCCGCGTCGCCATCGTCGGTGTGGGTAACTGCGCCTCGTCCCTGGTTCAGGGCGTCGAGTACTACCGCAACGCCGACCCGAACGACCGCGTCCCGGGTCTCATGCACGTCACCTTCGGCGACTACCACGTCTCTGACGTTGAGTTTGTCGCGGCGTTCGACGTCGACGCCAAGAAGGTGGGCATGGACCTCGCGGAGGCGATCGTCGCCAGCGAGAACAACACCATCAAGCTCTGCGACGTGCCGCCCACCGGCGTGTCCGTGCAGCGCGGTCCGACCTTCGACGGTCTGGGCCAGTACTACCGCGAGATCGTCGAGGAGTCCGACGCCACCGCCGTCGACGTGACTCAGGCGTTGCGTGACGCGCAGGTCGACGTCGTCGTCTGCTACCTGCCGGTCGGCTCCGAGCAGGCCGCCAAGTTCTACGCCCAGGCGGCGATCGACGCCGGTTGCGCGTTCGTCAACGCCCTGCCCGTCTTCATCGCCTCGGACCCGGAGTGGGCGCAGAAGTTCACCGACGCCGGCCTCCCGATCGTCGGTGACGACATCAAGAGCCAGGTCGGCGCCACCATCGTGCACCGCGCGCTCGCGAAGCTCTTCGAGGACCGCGGTGTCGAGCTGCTGCGCACGTACCAGCTCAACTTCGGCGGCAACATGGACTTCATGAACATGCTGGAGCGCAAGCGGCTGGTCTCGAAGAAGATCTCGAAGACCCAGTCGGTCACCTCGCAGATCCCGCACGAGATGAGCAAGAGCGACGTGCACATCGGCCCGTCGGACCACGTGCCGTGGCTGGACGACCGCAAGTGGGCGTACATCCGCCTGGAGGGTCGCTCCTTCGGTGACACCCCGCTGAACGCCGAGCTCAAGCTCGAGGTGTGGGACTCCCCGAACTCGGCCGGTGTCATCATCGACGCCGTCCGCGCCGCGAAGATCGGCCTGGACCGGAAGATCGGCGGCCCGATCCTGTCGGCCTCGTCGTACTTCATGAAGTCCCCGCCGGTGCAGTACGCCGACCACGACGCCCACCAGGCCGTCGAGGAGTTCATCGCCGGCGAGGTCGAGCGCTGACCCGCTGAAACACCAGCACGGTCGAGGGCCGGGTCCGCATGGACCCGGCCCTCGTCGCGTTCAGCTCGACATCTCCAGGTACGGCGAAAGCCTCAGCACCTGCTCGGTGAGCGTCAACCAACGGCCCAGGTGTGTCGCAGCGCGACCCCGGCCTCCAACTCCAGCAGCTTGACCTTGCGGGGCAGACCTCCACCGAACCCGACCAGCTTGCCGCCGGCGCCGACGATCCGGTGACACGGCACGATCACCGGGACCGGGTTGCGGTTACAGGCCACCCCCACCGCCCGTGCCGCACCGGGATCGCCCACCACGCTCGCCACCTCGCCGTACGTCGACGTCTCGCCGTACGGAATGCGGGTCATCTCCCGCCACACCGCCCGCTCGAACTCCGAGCCGCGCGGAATCGACACCGGAACGGTGAATGCTGTCAGTTCACCGGCGAAGTACGCCCGCAACTCGGCGACAGCCTGCCGGGACACCGCGTCGGCGGGCTCGTCGGCCGCAGCGTCGACACGACCGAAGTGCGTGCCGCACACGCTCGTGCCGTCAGTGGCCACGGAGAACTCGCCGATCGGTGAATCGAGCACGGTCCAGCGCATCCACCCATTGTCCCTGTCGCGGACTTCCCCGTTGGCCCGGCTACCAGCGTCGGGCCGAACGCCACTCCTGCGCCGCCCGGATCGCCGCAGCGGCAGTGGCTCGCGTGGCCAGATCAACTTCGCGTCCACTGGATCATCGAAATGTTGCGGGACGTCGATACTGTGCAGGTCGTGGCCACCGGGACGCTCATCTTTCTCCTCATCGGCGCGGCAGGTGTCGGGGTGCTGGTGCTCGCCCTGCTCGGCACCGAACTGTTGCATTTCGGGCACGCCCACGTGGATGGACCGGCCTCGACCGAGGCGGTGGCGGGCTTCGCGGGCGCGTTCGGGTTCGGCGGGGCCATCGCCAACGAACTGCTCGGTGCGCGTACACCAGGAATGATCGCTGGCGCGGCGGCCGCCGGTCTGGTCGCCGCCGTGCCCACCGCGTGGTTGGCGTCCCGGCTGAGTCGAGCGGCGCGCAACATGCGCACCGACCCCACCCCCACCCGCAACGACCTGGTCGGCGCGCTCGGCCTGGTGGTGACCCCGGTGCCGGTCGACGGGTACGGCGAGGTCCGCGTACGCGTCGCCGGCCAGCCGGTCAAGCTCAACGCCCGCGCCGACCAGCCGATCCCGATCGGCGCCCAGGTCTTCGTCGTGCAGGCGCTCAGCGAGACCAGCGTGCACGTCGAGACCTACTGACTCCTCCTCGAAGACAGGATCCCTTCATGCCCTTGCTGATCGCCGTAGGCGGCGCCGTTCTTCTCGTGCTCGTCCTGGTGTTCTTCGTCCTCTCCCGGATCAAGGTGGCCGGGCCGAACGAAGCGTTCATCGTCACTGGCCGTAAGGGCCGCACCACCCAGACCGCCGACGGTGGCCGGTCCACCGACAACTCCGGGCAGAAGGTCGTGCTGGGTGCCTCGGTGTTCGTGCTGCCGGTGGTGCAGAAGCTCCAGTCGCTCGACCTGTCCAGCCGGCGGATCGACGTCGGCATCCGGGGCGCGGTGAGCAAGCAGGGCATCCGCGCCGACCTGAACGGCGTGGCGATCGTCAAGGTCGGCGGGACCGAGGACGCGATCCGGGCGGCGGCGCAGCGGTTCCTGCACCAGCAGGACGAGATCGACAACTTCACCCGGGAGGTGCTGGCCGGCGCGCTGCGGTCGATCGTCGGCCGGCTCACCGTCGAGGAGGTCATCCGGGACCGGGCGGCGTTCGCCAACGCGGTGGCCGAGGAAGCCGAGCACTCGATGACCAACCAGGGTCTGGTGCTGGACACCTTCCAGCTTCAGGACATCCTCGCCGAGGGCTCGTACCTCCAGGACCTGGGTCGGCCCGAGGCGGCCCGGGTGCTCAAGGACGCGGCGATCGCCGAGGCCCGGGCCCGGCAGCAGGCCGAGCAGGAGCGGCTGCTCGCCGAGGAGGCCATCGCCGAGGCGAACCGGAACCTGGCTCTGAAGCAGGCAGGCATCCAGGCGGAGATCGACGCGGCGAAGGCGAAGTCGGCCGCGGCCGGACCGCTGGCCCAGGCGGAACGGGACCAGGCGATCCTGTCCGAGCAGCAGAAGGTCGCCGAGCGCAACGCCGAACTCAAGCAGCGCCAACTGGACACCGAGGTGCGCAAGCCGGCCGACGCCGCCCGGTACAAGGTGGAGCAGGAGGCCGAGGCTTCCCGCGCTGCGGCGGTGCTGAGCGCGGACGCGCAGCGGCAGGCGGTCATCGCCGCCGCGCAGGCCTCCGCCGAGCAGGCCCGCCTCACCGGTGAGGGCGAGCGGGCCCGACGGGCCGCGCTGGCCGAGGCCAACGCGATCGAGGGCGCCAAGGAAGGTGAGGCCGAGCAGCGGCGGCGGTCCGCGATCGCCGAGGCGGTCGAGCGGGAGGGCACGGCCGAGGCCGCGGCGATCCTGGCCCGGGGCCAGGCCGAGGCCGACGCGATGGCCCGCAAGGCCGAGGCGTTCGCGGCGTACGGCGAGGCGGCGGTGCTGGACCTGCTTGTCAAGGTGCTGCCGCAGGTGGTCGAGGCGGCCAGCGCCCCGATCGGTGCTATCGACAAGATGACGGTCATCTCCACTGACGGCGCGTCCTCGCTGACGAAGTCGGTGGCCGGCAACGTGGCACAGGGGCTCCAGCTCGGCAGCGACCTGACCGGCATCGACCTGCCCGGCCTGCTGGCCCGGCTCGGCTCGGCGTCCGCCGCCGCCGGCAACGGCGCCTCGGCCGGCAAGGGCACCACGGCCGTGGACGGGACGGCCGTCGAGACCCGCTGACGACGTACGCCGACGGGCGCCGCTCCCGGTTCGGGGGTGGCGCCCGCCTGTGTACCTGAGAGATCTTGGAAGAAAACTACCCCCGGTGGGGCGCTTTCCCTCCAAGATCTTGCCGCGCGGTAGGGCGGAGAGAGCCGGCTAGTCGATCAGGCCTTCGGCGCGGGCCCAGCGCAGCAACTCCGCCTCGGCGGCGTCGCGGTCCAGCGGGCCGTGTTCCAGGCGCTGTTCCTTGAGGTGCTTCCAGGCCCGACCGACCACCGGCCCCGGCGGTACGCCGAGCAACTCCATGATCGCGTTGCCGTCGAGGTCGGGGCGGACCCGGGCCAGGTCCTCCTCGGCAGCGATCCGGCCGATCCGGTCCTCCAGCGCGTCGTAGTCGGCGGCGAGCTGGGCAGCCTTGCGGCGGTTGCGGGTGGTGCAGTCCGAGCGGGTCAGCTTGTGCAGCCGGGGCAGCAGGTCACCGGCGTCGGCTACGTAGCGGCGCACCGCCGAGTCGGTCCACTCGCCGCGCCCGTACCCGTAGAAGCGCAGGTGCAGCGCGACAAGCGCGGTCACCTTCGCGGTGATCTCCTTGGGGTAGCGCATCGCCTTCATCCGGGCCTTTGTCAGCCGGGCGCCCACCACCTCGTGATGGTGGAAGCTGACCCGGCCGTCGGACCCGACCGCCTTGGTCGCCGGCTTGCCCACGTCGTGCATGAGGGCGGCCATCCGCAGGATGAAGTCGCAGCCCTCCTCCTCGAACGAGACCGCGTTCTCGACGACCGTCAGCGTGTGCTCGTAGACGTCCTTGTGTTGGGCGTGCTCGTCGATCTCCAGCTTCAGACCGGTCAGCTCCGGCAGGAACCGCTCGGCGAGCCCGGTGTCGACAAGCAGCCGCAGGCCGGCGATCGGGTCGGCGCCGCAGAGCAGCTTGGTGAACTCGTCACGGATCCGCTCGGCGGTGATCCGGTCCAGGTCGGCGGCCATCTCGGTCATCGCCACGTACACGTCCGGGTGCACGGCGAAGCCCAGCTGGGCGGCGAACCGGGCTGCCCGCAGCATCCGCAGCGGATCGTCGCCGAACGACTCGCGCGGGGTGCTGGGAGTACGGATCACCTTGGCCGCGAGATCGCCCAGCCCACCGTGCGGGTCGGTGAACCGGTGCTCCGGCAGGCTGACAGCCATCGCGTTGATCGTGAAGTCCCGCCGCCGCAGATCCTCGTCGAGGCTCGTGCCGTAGACCACCACCGGGTTGCGGCTGACCTGGTCGTACGACTCGGCGCGGAAGGTGGTGATCTCCAGCCGGAGGCCGCCGCGTTGGGCACCGATGGTGCCGAACTCCCGGCCGGTCTCCCAGATCGACTCGGCCCAGCCCTTGATGATCCCCAACGTCTCGTCGGGGTGCGCGTCGGTGCAGAAGTCCAGGTCGTCGCCCAGCCGCCCGAGCAGGGCGTCCCGCACCGAACCGCCCACCAGGTGCAGCTCATGACCGGCGCGGACGAACCGGCGGCCCAACTCGTCGGCCACCGGGGAGACCCGCAGCAGTTCGGCGACGGCGTTGCGCTGCGCGGCGGTGAGTTCGCGGCGGTCAGCGGTGTGAGGAGCGGAGGCTTCGGACATGGGATCGCCAGACTATCGGGCCGGCGTGCGATCCGATCCGCCGGGCGCGGGTAATGGGCGGGGGTTGACTAAGGTCTGTGGCGTGCGGGTCGGTGCCCGGCTCGACGTACCCCTGGGAGGCTGGAGATGAGCGGCGGGCTCTACCGCAGCGCGAACGCCGCGCGCGACGGCGGGCCCGGAGCCGGTGGGCGCCCGCAAGACGGCGCCACCTTCATCTCCGCCGAGCCGCTGAACCAGCCGGCCATGGAGTCGACGGCGCCGCCGCAGGAGCAGGTGGCCGAGGCGAGCGCCGCGACAAACAGCGCGGTGATGGCCGTCGGCAGCCTGGTCAGCCGGGGTACGGGCTTCCTGCGCAACCTCGTCATCGCGGCGGCGCTCGGTGGCGCGCTGGTCGGCGACGCGTACACGACCGCGCAGATCCTGCCCGGGATGGTCTACGAGTTCCTGCTCGGCGGCGTGCTCACGAGCGTGCTGATTCCGGTGCTGGTCCGCCGCCGCAAGTCCGACGCCGACGGCGGCCAGGCGTACGCGCAGAGGCTGTTGACCCTCGCGGTGCTCGCCCTCGGCGTGGCCGCCGTGCTCGCTGTCGCGTTGGCTTCGCCGCTGACCTGGCTCTACGGCAGTGGCGAGTCGACAGGCGACTATTCGCAGCTGGTCACAGCGCTGGCCCGCCTCATGCTGCCGATGATCTTCTTCTCGGGGCTGAGCGCGCTGATCAGCGCGGTGCTCAATACCCGGGGGCACTTCGCCGCCCCGATGTGGGCGCCGATCCTCAACAACCTGGTGGTGATCGGCACCGCCGGCCTCTACATCGCCGTGTTCGGTGCGGAGATCGTCCGGCCGGGGGACATGACCACCGGGCGGGTGCTGCTGATCGGCGGCGGCACCCTGCTCGGCGTCGCCATCCAGGCGGCGGGCCTGCTGCCGGCGCTGCGCAAGGTCGGCTTCCGCTGGAAGCTGCGCTTCGACTTCCGCGCGCTCGGGCTGCGCGAGCTGGGCCGGCTCGGTGCGTGGATGATCTGCTACGTCGCGGTGAGCCAGGTCGGCCTGATCGTGCTGTTCAACCTGCTGAACCGGGCCGGCAAGGAGAACGCGGCCGGTCCGCTGATCTACAACAACGTCTTCCTCCTGCTGATGACCGCCCACGGCATCATCGCCGTCTCGATCATCACCGCGCTGATGCCCCGGATGAGCGCGGCCGCCGCCGACGGCAGGTACGCCGACCTCGCCGCCGACCTCTCCCGGGGCACCCGCACGGTCACCGCGGTGCTCGCTCCGATCGCGGTCTGCTACGCCGTTCTGGCCACGCCGATCGCGTTCACCCTGTTCCGGTTCGGCGCGTTCAACGAGGACAACGCCACCGCCACCTCGATCGTGCTGCTCGCCGCGGCGTTGGCGCTGGTCCCGTTCGCTGTGAGCCAGCTCTTCACCTTCGCGTTCTACGCGCTGCCCGACACCCGGACCCCGGCTCTGATCAACATTCCGGTCGTGGCGCTCCGGATCGGGGTGCAGATCGTGCTCTTCGTGGCCTTCTCGGCGAGCTTCGCCGGGGCCGGCATGATGATCGGTAACGCGATCTCCTATCTGGCTGCCGCTATCGGCTCCGCGTGGCTGCTCCGGCCGCGCGTCGGTCGGATCGGTCTCGGCGAGATCATGCGGACCGGCGGCCGGGTCGCGGTCGCGGCACTCGGTTCGGCACTTGTCGGTCTGCTGGTGGTCAAGCTGCTGCCCGGTGATGACACGCCGACGCGCCTGGAGGCGATCGTCCAGCTCGTGGTCGGCGGTGCGGTGATCGGCGGGACGTACCTCGGGCTGGCAATGGTGCTGCGGATCGGGGAGATCACCGAGGTGGTGGGCATGGTCCGCCGCCGCCTCGGTCGCTGATGGTCAGCCGGCGATCACAACAAGTTGGTAGACATACCGACGGTGACTGCGGATCACCAGCCTGGGGATGCACCTGTGGATAACTCCGCGATTCGCCGGCCAGCAACCAGATCGGCCTGTGGATAACCAACCGTACGGATGAGCGTGGCCGCCCGATCGGGGGGAACCCGATCCCCTGCGGGACGCGCCGACCGGGCCTGGCCCCACCGTCGATCGCTTGCGGTGAAGCCGTAGATTGGGTTAGTACATGTGCCAGCAACGTGGCTGACAACGGTCGTAACCGGACTACTTCTCCGACTCCCGGCACCCCGCTGGGTACGGCGGGAAGATGACATGTCGGAGAGACGGGCAACCCGGGTAAGGTCGCTCTCGACGGGTGCGGCGGCGCCGACGCTGGGCGTCGACACCGGTCGGCCGGTTCCTTCGACGGCAGAGCGGGAAGCCACATGCCCAGCAGTGCGGGTCCATCGATCGACACGATCACCGAGGGAGGACGGGTGACCCAGGTCGGCGAAGGTCAGGAGGCGGACGAGAGCGCTCCGCCGGTCATGACCTTCGGTGCTCCCACGGCCGGTGAGATCCTCGCCGAGCGGTACGAACTGGTCGAGCACATCAACAACGACAGCGCGGGTCGGCTGGTCTGGCGCGGGGTCGACGTCATCCTGCGCCGTCCCGTCGCGGTGGTGCTCCGCTACCCGGGTGGTGACTCCGCCACCGAGATGCTCCAGGCCGCCGTCGCGGCCAGCCGGGTCATCCACCCCAACCTTGTCGGCGTGTACGACGCCATCGACGAGGCCGACCGGGCGTACGTGGTCCGGGAGTGGGTCGACGGGCAATCGCTGCGTGACCTCGCCGCCGAGGGCCCTCTGGACCCGGCCCGCGCCACAGCCATCGGCAACGCCGTCGCCAGCGCGCTCGCCGCCGTGCACGCCACCGGGATGGTCCACGGAAACGTGCACCCCGGCACCGTCATGATCAGCGACGAGGGACGTGTGGTCCTGGCAGACGCGCGCACCGACGGCGACGACAGCCAGGAGAGCGACATCCGGGCGGTCGGCGGCGTCCTCTACTTCGCGCTGACCGGTCACTGGCCGCACTCCGAGGCACCGCTGCGCGGCGCTACCGCAGGCCATGGCCGGGCCGCCATCTCCGACGCCGTCCGGGACGCCGCCGGCACGATCGCGGCCCCCCGCCAGGTCCGGGCCGGAGTGCCCGCGTACCTGGACGACCTGACAATGGATCTGCTCGACGCCGAGATCGCCCCGCCGTCGTCCGATGTGCTCGCCGCCGAGCTGGCCCGCCTGGACGTACCCGAGGACGAGCACTACCTCGACACCAGCGGGCCGTTGCGGTTCGCCGCCGACACCGGGGAGGAGCCGTCCCCGCTGGCCGCGGCGGGTGGGCGCAAGGTCGCCATCGGCATCGCTGGCCTGCTGGCTGTCGCCCTGGTGGGTCTGCTCATCGGCATCAGTGCGCTCGGCGACAAGGACGAGGATCCGCAGAACACCGCCGGTGCCACGCCCTCCGCCAGCGCTCCGGCAGGTGACGCCACCCCGGCCGCCGCCACGGTCCGCAACCTGAAGGTGCAGGGCATCCGGATCGTCGACCCGGACAGCACCAAGCGGGACGAGCTCGGCGGCGCTGACAAGATCATCGACGGCGACAACGACAAGGGTTGGGAGACCGACCGCTACCCGAACGCCACGTACGGCAACCTGAAGACCGGCATGGGTGTCTGGCTGGATCTGGGCTCGCCGCACACTGTGAAGTCGGTGCAGGCCGTGCTCTCCGGTCGTGGTGCCACCGCGCAACTGCTCGCCGGCACCGCCGGCTACCCCTCCAGCTCCAACGGTGACAAGCAGATGGTGGCGAACTACAAGACCGAGATCGGTGTGTTGAAGGAGCACGACGGCACCACGATGACGTTCAACGGCTTCAACGCCGACGAGAAGTACCGCTACCTGCTGCTCTGGTTCACCGAGTTGCCGCCCAGCGGCGACGAGGACGGTTTCCGACTCGGGGTGCAGGAGATTACGGTCCAGGGTTCGTGAGCCGGGCGGCACGAGCCCGGCAGCGCCTCCGCCGGCGGTGGTGATGGACGGGCGCGACGCGGCGACGGACCTTGAGCTGCTGCGCGCCCATGTCGCCGGCGACCGGGACGCCTTCGCCGAACTCTTCCACAGGCACCGCGACCGGCTCTGGGCGGTGGCTCTGCGGACGATCGGTGACCGCGAGGAGGCCGCAGACGCCCTTCAGGACGCACTGCTGTCGGCCCACCGTGCCGCCGCGCGTTTCCGTGGCGACTCCGCCGTCACGACCTGGCTGCACCGGATCGTCGTGAACGCGTGCCTGGATCGGATCCGCCGCAGACAGGCGCACCTCACAGTGCCTCTGCCCGACGGCATCAGGTCCGTGGACGGGTCGGGCATCGGCGGCGTCGAACCGGCCGCACCGGCACACGACCACGACACCGCGCTTGTCGTCCGTGAGGCGCTCGCCGCGCTGCCCGTCGAGCAGCGGGCCGCTCTGGTGCTCGTCGACGTGCAGGGCTACCCCGTGGCGGAGGTCGCCCGCATCCTCGGTGTCGCGGAGGGGACTGTGAAGAGCCGGTGCGCTCGCGGTCGGGCGCGCCTGGCGGTGCTGCTCGGGCATCTCCGACCGGCGGCGTCGACGGTCCCCCGGACTTCGGCCGACCTGAACACGGACGTGCCCGGCGTCACGGCGGGGAACCCACGCCCGTCCGAGGGCGTCGGATCGGGGTCGGGCCGGTACCGGCGGGACGCCAACCAGGAGGACTCGTGACGACCGAGGGGTTCAGGGAGGTCGACAACGACCTGCTCGCCGACTACCTCGGCGGGGCGTTGGACGGCACTCCGCAGGAGGCGGAGGTCGCCCGCCTGGTGGCCGCCGACCCGGCCTGGGCGCAGGCGTACGCGCTGCTGGCGCCCGCGATCACACAGGTCCACGCGGACCTGGCGCGGTGGGCCGAGCCAGCCCCGGAGATGCCGCCAGCCGTCGCCGACCGACTCACCGAGGCGCTGGCGGCGGCAGGTCCCCTGCCGGACGACAGCGAGCACTCCACGAGCACGCCGGAGCCCGCTGCCGGCTCCGCGACGCCGGTGCTTCTGCCTGCGCAGGGCGGTCGCCGGCCCGCCGGCTCCGCGCCGGCCGAGCCGGGGCGAAGCACTCCCACCGGTCCGGGGCGTCGACAGCGACGGCAGCGACGGTGGGTCCGAGGTGCCGCTCCGGTGGCCGTCGCGGCAGTCGCCGTCGTCGCGGTCGGACTGGGGCTCACCCAACTGACGGGGAACGGCGCTGACACCGCCGACACCAGCGCCATGGACCGCCCGGCCAGCGCGCCCGAAGCAGCGGCGGGGGCCGGGGCGGCGCGCACCACCGGGCCGCCGCTGCGCAGCGGCACCGACTACACCCCGCAGACCCTCGGGCAGTCCACGGGCAGCGCCGTGACCGCCCGTCCGTTCAAGGAGCCCAGCGGAGGTCCCGGCGAGCAGCCCGGTGTGGACGCCGAGGGGGGCCGCCGGCCCGCTCCGGACGGCACGGACCAGTTGACCCGGCTCACCGACGAGGCCGCGCTGACGGCCTGCCTGGCGGACGTGGCGGCCGAGCACGGGTCCGCGCCGCTGGTGGTCGACGTGCTCGACTACGCCAGGTTCCAGGGCGAGCAGGCACTGGTCATCCGGTTCACCGACGCGGCCGGTGCCCGCTGGGCCTGGGTGAGCGGCCCGGAGTGCGGCGTCCCCGGGTCCGGCTCGGACGGCAGGTATTCAGCGCGGGTAGGGTGAATCCGCGGTCATCGGTGCGATAACCGTCCACGTGACCTGACCCACCGGATGCCCGGCTCGGGAATCCCCACTTCGTACGATGACGTTCTGGAAGTCAGTTGCCGGCACGCACCACCCGCCGGCACTTGGATCAGCATCGGTGCGCGCGCCGACGCCGAACACACACAACTCGGGAGACGGCAGTGGACGAGGTCCGCAACCTGATCATCATCGGCTCCGGCCCGGCCGGTTACACGGCGGCGGTCTACGCGGCCCGCGCCAACCTGAAGCCGCTGATCATCGAGGGCGTGCAGTCCGGCGGCGCGCTGATGACCACCACCGAGGTGGAGAACTTCCCCGGGTTCGCCGACGGCATCCTCGGCCCCGAGCTGATGGACAACATGCGTAAGCAGGCCGAGCGCTTCGGCGCCGAGTTCCTCACCGACGACGTGACGCGCGTCGAGCTGGTGGACACCGGCGACGCCGGCGCCGGCGCGGTGAGCACCGTCTGGGTCGGCGAGACCGCCTACCAGGCCCGCGCGGTAATCCTCTCCACCGGCTCGGCCTGGCGTCCGCTGGGCGTGCCGGGCGAGCAGGAATACCTGGGCCACGGCGTCTCCTCGTGTGCCACCTGTGACGGGTTCTTCTTCCGCAACCAGCACATCGTTGTCGTCGGCGGTGGTGACTCGGCGATGGAGGAGGCAAGCTTCCTCACCCGCTTCGCCGACTCGGTCACGATCATCCACCGGCGAGACTCGTTCCGGGCCAGCAAGATCATGGCGGACCGGGCGCTGGGCAACGAGAAGATCAAGGTCGAGTGGAACAGCACCGTCGAGGAGATCCTGGGCGCCGACGGCAAGGTCACCGGCGTACGGGTCCGCAACGTGCACACCGGCGAGTCCAAGGTGCTGGACGTCACCGGCGTCTTCGTGGCCATCGGCCACGACCCCCGCAGTGAGCTCTTCCGGGGCCAGGTCGAGATGGACGACGAGGGGTACGTGAAGGTCCAGGCGCCAAGCACCCGGACGAGCGTGCCCGGCGTCTTCGCCGCAGGCGACCTGGTCGACCACACCTACCGTCAGGCGATCACCGCGGCCGGCACCGGCTGTGCCGCCGCGCTTGACGCCGAGCGGTTCATCGCGACGCTCAGCTGAAACAGGAAATACATCCCGGAGGAGGGCATAGTGGGAAATACCAAGGCGGTCACCGACAAGAGCTTCGTCGCTGACGTGTTGCAGGCAGACAAGCCGGTTCTGGTGGACTTCTGGGCCGAGTGGTGCGGTCCGTGCCGCAAGGTGTCGCCGCTGCTCGAGGAAATCGCCGGCGAGATGGGCGACCGGGTCAGCATCGTCAAGCTCAACATCGACGAGAACCCGGAGACGGCACGCGCCTACCGGGTCATGTCGGTGCCGACGCTCACCGTCTTCAAGAACGGTCAGCCCGTCCAGTCGATCGCTGGCGCCAAGCCGAAGGGCGAGTTGGTTCGGCTCATCGAGTCGGCCCTCTGACCAGCAGAAAAGCCACCGAACCCCGTACCCGATCGTTGGGTACGGGGTTCGCTGTCTTCGCGGCCCGCGTTTTTCCGGCCCTAGCCACCTGGCCGCCCCGGAACGCATAACCTCAAGCCTGGGCCGCCCGGCCAGCCAGCTTCCTGCAGAGGGGGTCGAGCGTGCGTCCGATCCGACCCGGTGACCGGGGACCAGCGGTCACGGAGATCCGTACCATCCTGCATGGTCTCGACCTGCTCGCCGCCGGTCCGCAGACCGACGAGTTCGACGTCGACGCCGAACGCGCGGTGCGGGCGTTCCAGCAGTCCCGTGGGCTCAGCGTGGACGGCCGCGTCGGCACGGAGACCTGGGGCGCCCTGGAGGCCGCACGGTGGCGGCTCGGCGCCCGCACCCTCTACCACGCGGTGCCCGACCCGCTCACCGGCGAGGACGTCCGCTCGCTCCAGGAACGACTACTGGAGATGGGGTACGACGTCGGCCGCGCCGACGCCATCTACGGCATCCGGACCTCCCGCGCCGTGGCGCAGTTCCAGCGGGAGGTCGGGCTCACCCCCGACGGCTCCTGCGGCCCGCACACGATGGACGCCCTGCGCCGGATCGGCCGCAAGGTCGTCGGTGGGCGCCCGCAGTGGCTCCGCGAGTCCGACGCGATCCGCCAGTCCGGGCCGGCGCTCGTCGGCAAGACGGTGGTCATCGACCCCGGGCACGGAGGCACCGACCCAGGCATGGTGGTGCCGGACGGCCCGCTGCGCTGGACGGAGGCGGATCTGGTCCACGACCTGGCGAGCCGGCTGGAGGGACGGCTCGCCGCCTCCGGTGTACGGGTGCAGCTCACCCGAGGTCCCGCGCCGGACAAGTGCCTGCCGGACACCGAGCGGGCGATGCTCGCCAACTCGCTCGGCGCCGATGTGTTCGTGTCGCTGCACCTGGACGGGCACGCCAACCCGGAGGCGGAAGGGGTGGCGACCTACCACTACGGCACCGACAACGGGGTCACCTCGTCGACAGGCGAGCGGCTGGCCGGGCTGGTGCAGCGGGAGATCGTCGCCCGGACCGGGCTGCGGGACTGCCGCACCCACGCCAAGACGTGGGACCTGCTGCGGCTCACGCGCATGCCGGCGGTACGGGTGGAGGTCGGCTACCTCACCTCGCCAACCGACCGAGCCCGGCTCATCGACCCCCGTTTCCGGGACCGGGTGGTCGAGGCGATCGTGGCCGCGGTGCAGCGCATGTACTTCCCGATCGAACGGGACGTACCGACCGGCTCGATCGACGTCAGCGAACTGCGGGCGGTGGTCACCGCCGGCACCGTCGTCGACTGACCCTCCCGCCCGTGGGTCGACTGACCCCGCCCGTGGCGAACGGCCGCCGCCCGACCGTCAGTTGCTGCTGGTGGACCGGGTGGCCGGTGCCGGTCGAACCGGACGCAGCAGGGTTTCCGGGCTCATCGAGCCGAGGAGCTTCTCCAGCGCGTACTCGACGTCGGACTTCCAGCTCAGCGCGGTGCGCAGCTCAAGCCGCAGGCGGGGGAAGCGGGGATGCGGACGTACGGTCTTGAAACCGACCGACAGGAAAAAATCGGCCGGCGCGACGCAGCCACCGGCCGGGTCGTCCGCGTCACCGAACTTGGCATCGCCGAACGCCTCGATCGCCTTGATCCCCCGCTTGGTCAGATCCCGCGCGACACCCTGCACCAGCATCCGGCCCAACCCGCCGCCGGAGAACGAGGCGACCACGTTGGCGGTCATCAGCAGCGCCGCGTCGGCCGAGACCGGAGAGGTCGGAAAGGCCATCGAGCGGGGCACGTAGGCGGGCGGCGCGTACATCACGAAACCCGCCGGCATGCCGTCGACGTACGCGAGCTTGCCGCAGGAACCCCACTCCAGCAACGTCTGGGAGACCCACGCCTCCTTCTCCAGACCGGGGTCACCGGCGGCGCAGGCCCGGTCGGCGGAGACCGGATCCAGCTCCCAGTAGACGCACTGCCGGCAGGGACGAGGAAGATCTTCCAGCGTGTCGAGGGTCAGGCTGACCAGACGTCGCGACATATGGCGCATCCCCACAATAGGCTCGGTGGTGAGACCGGCACGGAACGACAGCGCCGCCTTCCTGCCCCCGACGAGCGATCGTACGCCGCTGATCGACCGTACGGGAGGGGACGCGCAGATACCCACCGCCCCGGGGGGACGGCGGCGGGCGTCCGGGATGTGGTCGGTCCGTCACTGCAGGCCGACATGCAGGCTCAGGCGGGCTACGATCGACAATCGGTGCCTCCAGCCCTCATGGTCACGAGTGGGCGGGGTACCCGGGGCGGGAGCCACCGAGCAGCGATCGAGGTGAGGTCATGACCGGCACGACGCTCGACGACTACACCGACCGGTACGCCCGGCGTGTACGCGGCATGACCGCCTCGGAGATCCGAGCACTCTTCGCGGTGGCCAGTCGGCCGGAGGTCGTCTCACTCGCCGGTGGCGCTCCCTACATCGCCGCGCTGCCACTCGACGCCGTGGGCGAGATGCTGGGCCGGCTGGGCTCCGAGCATGGTGTGACCACCCTCCAGTACGGCATCGGCCAGGGCACCCTCGAACTGCGCGAGCGGATCTGCGAAGTGATGTCCCTCTCCGGGATCGACGCCGCGTGTGGCGCCTCACCCGAGGACGTGGTCGTCACTGTGGGCGGGCAGCAGGCTCTCGACCTGGTGGCCCGACTCTTCCTCGACCCCGGTGACGTGGTGCTCGCCGAAGGTCCCACGTACGTTGGCGCGCTCGGGGTCTTTCAGGCCGCGCAGGCGCAGGTGGCGCACGTGCCGATGGACGCCGACGGGCTGATCCCCGAGGCCCTGGAGACAGCCATCGCCGACCTGGCCCGCGCCGGCAGGCGTGTGAAGTTCCTCTACACCATCCCCACCTACCAGAACCCGACTGGCGTGACGCTCAGCGAGGAGCGCCGGGAACGCGTCCTCGACATCTGCGAACGGGCCGGCCTGCTCGTCGTCGAGGACGACCCGTACGGCCAACTGGGTTTCGAGGGTGAGGCGCCCGCGCCTCTGCGTGCCCGCCGCCGCGACGGCGTCTTCTACCTCAGCACGTTCTCCAAGACCTTCGCCCCCGGGCTGCGGGTCGGCTGGATCCTGGCGCCCCACGCGGTCCGCGACAAGCTGGTCATCGCCAGTGAGGCGCAGATCCTCTGCCCCAGCGGCTACGCCCAGGCCGCCGTCGCCACCTACCTGAGCACGATGCCGTGGCGGGAGCAGCTGAAGGTCTACCGCGAGGTCTACCGGGAGCGCCGGGACGCCCTGCTGGACGCGCTGGCCGACCTGATGCCCGAGGGCACGAGCTGGACGACGCCGGCCGGCGGCCTCTTCGTCTGGACCAGCCTGCCCGACGGGCTCGACTCGAAGGCCATGATGCCGCGCGCTATCGCCGCGCGGGTCGCCTACGTGCCCGGCACCGGCTTCTACGCCGACGGGACGGGCACCGACGCCATGCGGCTCAACTTCAGCTTCCCGCCGCCGGAGCGCATCCGTGAGGGCGTCCGCCGGCTCGCCGGCGTCATGGAGCAGGAGATCGCGACGCGTCGCGTCTTCGGCGCGGTCAGCGGCACCGGAGGCCGTCGTGGCCGGCCCGGCTCCGACGTGCCGGGGCCCGACTTGGCATGATGCCGCAATGGGTACGACCGCTGTCGAGCGCCTCGCCGTGACCAACTCCGCTGTCGCGGCCGACCTGCGGGTGCTCGTACTCGCCGGCGGCCTCTCCTACGAACGTGACGTTTCGCTGCGCTCCGGTCGCCGGGTGATCGACGCCCTGCGTGCCGTCGGGGTCGAGGCAGAGCTGCGGGACGCCGACGTGGCGCTCCTGCCCGCCCTCGCCGCCGACCCACCGGACGCCGTCGTGATCGCTCTGCACGGGGCGAGTGGCGAAGACGGCTCCCTGCGGGGAGTCCTCGACCTGTGCGGCATCCCGTACGTCGGCTGCGACGCCCGCGCCTCGCGGCTCGCCTGGGACAAGCCGTCCGCCAAAGCAGTGCTCCGCGAAGCGGGCATCCCCACCCCGGACTGGGTGGCACTGCCACACGACCGCTTCTCCGAACTGGGTGCGGTCGCCGTCCTGGACCGCATCGTCGACCGGTTGGGTCTGCCCCTGATGGTCAAGCCGGCGCAGGGCGGGTCGGGTCTGGGCGCCGCTGTGGTCCGGGACGCCGCGTCACTCCCGGCCGCGATGGTCGGTTGCTTCGCGTACCACTCGACGGCGCTCGTCGAGCGGTACGTGGCCGGCAAGGACGTGGCGGTCTCCGTTGTCGATCTGGGTGACGGGCCGCAGGCGCTGCCGCCGGTCGAGATCGTGCCGCGTAACGGTGTCTACGACTACGCCGCTCGTTACACCGCCGGCCGGACCACCTGGCACGCCCCGGCCCGGCTGGAGCCGGAGGTGGCCGCCGCAGTGGCCGACGTGGCCCTCGCCGCGCACACCGCGCTCGGCCTCCGGGACCTGTCCCGGGTCGACGTGATCGTGGACGCCGCCGGTCAGCCACACGTGCTGGAGGTCAACGTCTCGCCCGGCATGACCGAGACGTCACTGCTGCCGCTCGCCGTCCAGGCCGCCGGTCTGGACTTCGGTCGGCTCCTCGGCTCGCTTGTCAGCCGCACCGCTGCCCAGCGCGCATCCTGACCCGTTACACGGCACGTGGCGGACCCGGGCCGGGGTGGGCAGCGCTGAGCTTCGTGGAGGCGATTGTCGCCAAGGAGTGCGGCTACGTACCCCGGCCACCCGGACCGGAGCGGGTGGCCGCGGACGACGAGCTGCCGATCTGCGCGTGAGGTGGACGGGTGTGGTGCCGCCGCCCGGCTGACAGGTCGGCAGTGGGCGGATGGTCGGTCGGCTCGGGTGTGCTCGTCGGTGCGGCGACATCGTCCGTCGCGTCTGGCGCGGTCGTGGGCGTGGTTCATGCAGTCGTGGGCGTGGCTCGGCAGGCCGACGATCAGTGGGCGGATTGCACGCCGAGTGGGGTGTGCTGGTTGGGGCGGCGGCGTCCATCGCGTCTGGCGCAGCCGCAGGCGCGGCCCGTGCGGCTGCGGGCGTGGCCCCGTGCGGCTGCGGGCGTGGCCCCGTGCGGCTGCGGGCGTGGCTTGTGCAGTCGCGGGCGTGACTCAAGCGGTCGGGGGCGTGGCTCCGGGGCCGGGTGCTGCCTCGGGGTCTTGCTCGGCGTTCTGTTCGGCCGCTGGGCCGACTGCTCGCTCGGTCGGGCGGAGCGCGTGCACGGCTGGGCCGGCTGCTCGCTCGGCTGAGCCGGCCGGGCTGACCGCTCGCTCGGCTGACCCGGTTGCTTGCTCCCGGGCTAGGTGGCCGGCGGCGACAGTGGGCGCGGATGGCGGGTCGATGTCGGTCGCGGCCGGATCGGTGACGGAGGGCACCCCGTCGTCCCCATCGCCGTCCGCGAGGTCGGCGGCGGGGCTTTCCTCGTTTGCCGGCTCCGGGATCTCCTCTGCCGCCTCGATCACCGAGACGGCCTCCTCTTGGGCCGCAGCGGCGTGCGCGGCTTCGGACTGGGCCAGCAGGCTCGATGGTGCCTGCCACTGGATTCGGGGCGGCTCCGCCAGCGGCCGACCGCCGAACTCAGCGAGCCAGGCGGCGACGAGCGCCAGATTTTCCCGCCACTGATCCTCGGAGATCGGCGGCAGGATCGAGTCCCACAGCGACAGGAAGGTTCCCCGCAACTGCAGCCGGCCGTACGGGCGGGCCAAGAACCACATGTGCAGGTGAGCGGAGCCGTCGCCCCAACGGTTGACGTGCACCCGCGCCACCCCGTCCAGCGACCGGATTGCACGTTCCAGGCGAACTGTCATCACCCCGAGTTCGGCGGCGAGCAGATTCGGTAGATCGCCCAGATCGAGGTGGGTCCGCGACTCCAGGATGAGCACCATGGGCAGACCGGTGGGGCGATCCATGGCGCGTACCCGCCACCGCTCTCCCACCCAGATGTACGCGTCGTCGGGAGCGTTGCAGGCGGTGCATTCCCGGAGGCCCTCGCCCTTGCGTGGCGGTTCGACCGGGACCGGTTCGTCGAGCTGCTTCACACGGAGATCACCTTCGAAGGGGAACGAAGGCCACTGGGTGAAGTCCGGGACTGAGGGAGGGGTGTCGTGCACGAAGCTGACCCTAACCGAGTCTGGCACCCATGTCCCTACTTGTTTGATCGGTCCGGGCCGTCCAGATCAGTGCCTCGCGTCGATCGGCCGACCCGACGCCAACACCCCGCCAAAGCGATATCCACAGGCTGCCGAGACGGCGAACACAGGCCGTCATCCACAGGCCGACACCCGCGTCCACGCGGTGTTTCACGTGAAACGGGGGGTGCCTGTGGACAAAGGGTGTGGATAACTTTTCCACCGCTCGGTCGTTGCGGTCGGGCTGCGGTGAGCCGGCTCAGACGACGTTTCGATGGAGTCGCGGACGACGGTCACGCCAGGTCGCTTGAGGGGCGCCGAGTCAGGTTCGGCTCTGCCGTTAAAGCGGCGGACCGGCCGTGGCGCCGTCCACAGGTTTGAGGGCTCCTTGCGGCGGCGGCGGAGGGCCTTCCGGCAACGGTGGCCTCTATCGCGGCGGTGGCTTCTGGCCGGGGATCGGCTAGGTGCGTGGCTCTCGCAGGTGCGTGGCTCTCGCAGGTGCGTGGCTCTCGCAGGTGCGTGGCTCTCGCAGGTGCGTGGCTCTCGGAGGTGCGTGGCTTCCACTGGGGCTGTGGGCTGGCGCGGGCCCATGCCCGTCTGTGCGGCCGAAGCTCTCGACGACGGCTCTCAGCGGTATGGCGTGCCCTTCGTCAGGCAGACCGCCGACGTGGGCCGGCGGTGGTCGGGGTAGTCGGGGTAGTCGGGGTAGTCGGCGGGCATCGCGCTTGATCGACTCGGGTTCCATGAAATCGGGGTGTCACCGGCGATGAGACACCTCGATTTCCGTGAACGCGAGTCGATCATCGGTCGAGGTGGCGCCGTTTCACGTGAAACGCCCGCGCTATGGCCCCTCCGGCCATACGTAGATCCTGAGACGGCGAGCGGACGCCTCGCGCGCCCTCTCAGCGGGCCGCTGCCGGCTCCCCGCCCTCTCCGAGCACCTCGGGTACGGCACGTGTCGCTGAGCGCCCTTAGAGCCGCAGAGGTCAACTCCGTTCTGAGCTTCATGCGGGCGGGCGCCCCCGTTCCGCCTCGCGCGTCCTTGCGGCAGGACCGCCAGGACGCGCGAGGCGGCGTGAGGCGGCCCAGGGCTGTCCCGGGGCGCGCCCTCCGGTGACGCAACGCGCAGGGCGACCCGGTGAGGCAGCGCGGGCGCGCGGGGCGAGGCGGGTGGCGGGCGGGGCCGGGCGGCGCGGGTGGCGGGCGGGGCCGGGCACGCAAAGCCGGGGCTGGGCGGCGGGGCGGGGGCCGGGCACGCAGAGCCGGGGCGGCCCGGGAAGAGCGACACGACGCTGGACGCCATGGCAGAGCGCGCTGAGTCGGGGCGGTGCCCAAAGCTAGGACGGCGCAGCCGAGGCGGCAACCACAGCGACCAAGGTGACGCGGAAGGGGCCGAGCAGCCGAGCAGCCGAGCAGCCGAGCAGCCGAGCAGCCGAGCAGCCGAGCGATGCTACGCCCCCAACCGACGCGCAGGGCCACGCGTCTGTTTCACGTGAAACGGGCCCAGACGCAGGACGGCCGCGCTACCCGGGGGAAGCGCGGCCGCAGGGGAAGCGCGATCAGTCGCCGGAACCTTCCTGCTGCACTCCGATGATCCCGACGATCCGCTCCAGGTCGTCCACCGTGGCGAACTCGATCGTGATCTTGCCCTTGCTCCGGCCGATGTCGACCTTCACCCGGGTGTCGAAGCGGTCGGACAACCGGTCGGCCAGGTCCGACAGGGCGGGTGCGTGCGGCTTCGCTCGGCGCTTCGCCGCCTGCGTCTTCGCGGGCCCGTCGTTCAGCGCCAGCGCGACGACCTCTTCGGTGGCTCGCACCGACAGTCCTTCGGCCACGATTCGCAGCGCCAACTGCTCCTGGGCCTCCGGGTCGTCGAGGCTCAGGAGTGCGCGGGCGTGGCCGGCGGAGAGGATACCCGCCGCCACCCGGCGCTGCACCTGCGCCGGCAGGTTCAACAGGCGGATGGTGTTTGAGATCTGTGGGCGGCTGCGGCCGATCCGGCGAGCCAGCTCCTCGTGGGTGGCCCCGAACTCCTCAAGCAGCTGCTGGTAGGCGGCGGCCTCTTCGAGCGGGTTCAGGTTGGCCCGGTGGATGTTCTCCAGCAGCGCGTCGCGGAGCATGGCGTCGTCGCGGGTGTCCCGGACGATGGCCGGGATGCTGTCCCGCCCGACCGCCTGGGCGGCACGCCAACGCCGCTCACCCATCACCAGCTCGTACTTCTCGTCGTCGAGCTGCCGGACGACGATGGGCTGAAGGAAGCCGACCTCCTGGATCGAGGTCTTCAGCTCCTCAAGCGCCTCCTCGTCGAAGACCTGGCGGGGCTGCTTCGGGTTCGGCAGGATCGCGTCGACCGGGATTTCGGCGAACCGGGCGCCCGGCACCGGACTGAGAGTGGACTCCGGCTGGTGGGCCGGCACGCTGACAGGCGCAGCCGGTACGGCCGAGGTCGCCGCACCGTCGTCCACGTCGACGTCCACATGCCCGTTCTCCGGCTCGGCCGTCACGGTGCCAGCGGCACCTGGCACCGGCCCGGTCGGGATGAGCGCCCCAAGGCCCCGTCCCAGACCGCCCCGAGGACGGTTCTTCATGCCAAGCCTCCCAGCAACTTGTCCGCACTACGCATTCCGGCCCACCGGCTCCTTGACGCCCCGCTCGGCGATCTCCTGGGCTGCCTCGAAGTAACTTGTCGCGCCCCGCGAACCGGGATCGTAGGTCATCACCGACTGGCCGTAGCTGGGCGCCTCGGAGACCCGGACGTTGCGGGGAATGACGGCCTGGAGAACCTTGTCGCCGAAGTGGTTCCGCACGTCCTGCTCCACCGCGTCCGCCAGCCGGGTACGCCGGTCGTACATGGTCAGCAGGATGGTGGAGACGTCGAGCTTCGGGTTGAGGTGTTGGCGTACCAGGTTGATGTTGTTGATCAGCTGGTTGAGCCCCTCCAGGGCGTAGTACTCGCACTGGATCGGGATCAACACCTCCTGCGCGGCGACCAGGGCGTTGACAGTGAGCAGTCCGAGCGAGGGCGGGCAGTCGATGAAGACGTAGTCGAACTGGCCCGGGTAGGCGGTGATGGCCCGGTCGAGGCGCGACTCCCGCGCCACCACCGACACCAGCTCGATCTCCGCGCCGGCGAGGTCGATGGTGGCCGGTACGCACCAGAGGTTCGGGATCCCCTCGACCGCCTGCGCCACCTCGGACAGCGGCACGCTGTTGATGAGGCAGTCGTAGACGTCGGGAACGCCGGTGTGGTGCGGAACGTTGAGGCCCGTCGAGGCATTGCCCTGCGGGTCGAGGTCGACCACGAGCACCCGGTTGCCGTGCAGGGCGAGAGCCACCGCCAGGTTGACAGTGGTCGTGGTCTTGCCCACGCCGCCCTTCTGGTTGGCGACGCACATGACCCGGGTCCGGTCCGGCCGAGGCATTGTCACCTCGCCACTGGGATTCAGGATCTGCACGGCGCGCATCGCCTCCATAGCCAAGGGTGGGTCATCCTCTTCGCGCGTCGGGGTTTCACGTGAAACGTACGTGGGATCGGACGTGGCCGCCGTCGGCGACTCGGTCGGCACCTCGGGGACGACCACGGCATCCCGGGGTGCCGCAGCGGTGGGCTGATGCGGCACCGCAGGCTCGAAGCGCACCGCCGCAGCCGTGTTCCGCCGACCTGACGTCGGCCGCACCTCGGGTGCGTTGACCGGTCGGGTCAACCCCTCCGGTGTCCGACGACCAGCCGTCGGAGGCTCGACCGGGGCCGGCTGGCCCGCCGGTTCGTCCCGCGACACCGGCGGATCTCCGCCCTCCGCAGGAGGGGACGCCCCGGGCGCACCGGGCGACCAGCTCGGGTAGTCGGTTTCACGTGAAACAGGGTCGCTGGTTGACCCGGTCACGCGTGGATCGTCGTACCTGCCGTCGTCATGCACCTGTCATCCCTGCCCGCTTCGGATGGTCGGTCCGCGCCTCGGTCAACTTGGCCCGCACCCGCGCTCGCACCCCGGGGCGTACGGCCCCTTGGGAGCGGTCGGAGTCCGCGACGTCCGTCGGCCGCTCCACACTATCGACGCGCGGTCAGCCTACGGCGGACGGGCGCGGCCGGTCCACGTCGGGTTCTCATTCCCTCGTTCCATCCGTACGGGTACAACGAGGCAACCCACTGACCGGACGCCCGATGGCGCAACGATCAGCGGCGGCGTGCGCGTCCTGCACGGGCGCGCTTGCTGGCGGCCGGACGAGGTTGGCCGACAACGCGTTCACGGACGATCTCCACGACTGTGGCCGGCGGGTCGATCACCTCGACCCCGCACAGGCGCACTGCCGCCTCGCCGCCACCGAGCCGCGCCACGACGCCGGCGTGCTCCTCGACCTCCGCCGCGGCGGACGATCCCTTGAGTGCGAGCAGCCGTCCACCGCGTACCGCCAGGGGGAGGCACCAGGTCGCCAGCCGGTCCAGAGGTGCGACAGCGCGGGCGGTCACCACGTCTCCGCTGATCGGGTACCGATCGGCCGATCCGCTGGCGGCCTCGTCGGCCCGTCCCCGGAACACCCGCACCGACCTGGTCAGGCCGAGTTGTTCGACGGCCTCGATCAGGAACGACGTCCGTCGGGCGAGCGGTTCGATCAAGGTGACGGTCAGGTCGGGGCGTGCGATGGCCAGGACCATCCCGGGCAGGCCCGCGCCGGAGCCGACGTCGAGCACCGTCGCGTTGGCCGGGATCAGTTCCGCGACCGCCGCACAGTTGAGCAGGTGGCGGTCCCAGATCCGAGGTGCCTCCCGAGGGCCGATCAGACCGCGGACCACGCCGTCGGTCACCAGCAGTTCGGCGTACGCGGCGGCCAGGTCGAGCCGATCACCGAAGAGGGTGAGCGCGGCCGGAGCCAACTCGGGCGGCAGTGCCGCGTCGGCAGGCGACGGGCTGCGGTCACCGGACTCTGCCGCCGACGACGTGTCGCCGACATGCGCGTCCGGTGCGGAAGTGCCGCCGTCCTCGTCGTACCTATTCGGATCGGTGTCGGGCCGGACAGCGGACGGCCCGGGCGGCGTACCGCCCGGGCCGGTCACGGCGTCAGCCGCGGGGTCGTCGTGGGCCACCCGGTCAGTCCGCCGGCCGTACGACGATGCGACGGTTCGGCTCGACGCCCTCGGACTCGCTCGCCACGCCGGACATGGCGTTGACGACGTCGTGGACGCACTTGCGCTCGAATGCGGACATCGCCTCCAGCCGGACCGGCTCGCCGTACTCCTTGACCTTCTCGACGGCGTTCTTGGCCACGGCGGCGAGTTCCTTGCGTCGGGTCGCTCGGTAGCCACCGACGTCGAGCAGCAGGCGGCTCGGGGTCCCGGTCTGCCGGAAGATGGCCAGCCGGGTCAGCTCCTGAAGCGCCTCCAGGGTGGCGCCGCGCTGGCCCACCAGGTTCTGCAGTCGGGCACCGACCACCTCGACCACCGGCCGGCCACCGGCGACCAGTTCGTCGATGTCGCCGTCGTAGTCGAGGATGTCCAGCAGTCCTTCGACGTAGTCCGCCGCGATCTCGCTCTGCCGGAACAGTTCGCCCTCGCCGGCGGCCTTCTTCTCACGGCCGCCCGCGGCGGGGGCGTCGTCGTCCACCTCAGACTCGTCGGCCTCGGTGTCGCCGTCTGCTGCGAGAGGCGCGGTGTCCTCCTCGTCCAGGTGCTGCTCGACGCGGGGGATGCTGGTCTCGGTCACGGTCTCATCTCCGTACTCGCTCGGCCGGACCGTCGGGTCCGCTGGTTTCCCGGGGCCGGCGGGAGGTCGCCGGTGCCCGCGGGCACGTCTGTACGGGCAGTGTCGCCCGTGACCGCGTCGTGCGCGGCCGGTTCCGCCCGGCGCCGGCCATCCGGCGGCTGCACGGTGCGGAACGGGCCGTCGCCGGTGGTCCGACGACGGCCCGTACGGGTCAGCCCTGCCGCTTGGCGGGGCGGCTCTTCTTCGGGTTCACCGGCTTGGCGCCCGGCTTCGGACCGGCCACCTTGGGGGCGGTGGCCTTGACCGGCGCGGGCGGGGTCGACTTGCCACGGCCGAACAGACCACCGGACTTGGCGGGCTGCACAGGGTTGCGGCTGGCGGCGGGAGAGGTGGTCTTCTTCGCGGTCACCGGCGGGGGGAACTTGCGCAGCACCCACTGCTGCTGGCCGAGGGTGAAGAGGTTGTTCGTGACCCAGTAGATGATCACACCGATGGGGAAGATCGCGCCGGAGATCAGCAGCGACGCCGGGATGCCGTAGAGCATCAGTCGCTGGATCATCCGCTGCTGCGGGTCTTCGGCCCAGCCGGTCTTGAGGATCATCTGACGGCTGGTCAGGTAGGTGGTCGCGATCATGATCAGGACCAGCAGACCGGCGATGACCTTGACCGTGGTGCCGTTGGCGCCGAGGCGGGTCAGCTCGTCGGCGGTGGATCCGAACTTGCCGGCGATCGGGGCGGTGAAAATCTTCGCGTTGGACGCGCTGTCGAACTGGCTGGCGGTCCAGCCGTAGAGGTCCTTGCTCTGCTTGGCCGGGTCCAGGCGGCGCAGCACGTGGAAGAGACCGAGGAACACGGGGATCTGGAGGAACATCGGAAGGCAGCCCATCAGCGGGTTGGCCTTTTCCTTCCGATAGAGCTCCATCATCTCTTTCTGGAGCGTCTCCCGGTCACCCTTGTGCTTCTCCTGCAGCTCCTTGACCTTGGGCTGGAGGGCCTGCATCGCGCGCTGCGACTTGATCTGCTTGACGAAGACCGGGAACAGGATCACCCGGACGGTGACCACCAGGAAGACGATGGCCAGGATCCAGGCGAAGTTGGTGCCGATCACCGCGCCGACGGGCACCCCGATGGCGTCCCAGGCGGAGTGCCAGGTCAGCAGGATCCACGAAATCGCGTAGTAGATCCAGTCGAGACTCAATTCGGTGCTCCAGTCACATCGGCACGGCGGCGACCGCCCGGCTCCGGCACCGGGTCATGTCCACCAGGGTGGAAGGGGTGGCAGCGCAACAACCGCCGGACCGCCAGCGCGGCTCCCCGGAGCGCGCCGTGGGTGGACACCGCCTCCTGGGCGTACGCACTGCACGACGGGTAGAACCGGCAGCGGGCCGGCAGAGCCGGACTTATCCACCGACGGTACGCGATGATAGGCGCTGTCAGCACCTTGGCACCGGTCGACATCGGGGACGCGGCGGCGGTCTTGTCGCTGCTCAACGGGACCGCCTCTCTCGGGGCGACCGGGCAACCGCGACGGCGGCGTCCAGGTCTGCGGCGAGCCGGGGATATGACGCCTCGGCTGCTGCGGGCAACGCCCGGACGACCAGGGTACTGCCGGTGGGCAAGGCGGCCAGTCGTTCCCGGACCAGCGCGCGCAGTCGGCGCCGGACCTTGTTGCGGACGACCGCGTTGCCCACCGCCTTGGACACGACGAAGCCGGCGCGGGCCGGGACGGAGGCTTGCTCCGCACCAGTTTCCCGCGCCGGCTTCGGCGAGGTCGATGTGGTGGGGTCGGCGGTCACCGGCACGGTCAGGTGGACCACGACGGCACCTCGTCCGGCGCGTCGGCCACCGCGAACCGCTGCGGCGAAGTCAGTGCTGCGCCGCAGTCGCTGCGCAGCGGCCAGCACGACTGCCCACGTCCCCCGGACCCGCCCGGTCGGCTCAGGCCGACAGGGTGGTACGACCCTTGGCGCGACGGCTCGACAGGATGGCACGGCCGGCACGGGTGCGCATGCGCAGCCGGAAGCCGTGGGTCTTCGCGCGCCGGCGGTTGTTCGGCTGGTAGGTGCGCTTGCTCACGTCAGGCTCTCCGTATTCGTACGCGCCCCGCGCGACGGGATCGCCGGGGTTCTGGGGTGGTCCAGGCCACCTCGACGGTGACCACCGATCGGTGCTGCCCTGCGGAACGGGACCTCGGCGACGCGGGGATGCGACCGTGGGCAGCAAACACCCATCACCCTAGCAGAGGACGAGAGAGCAGCCGCTCCAGCCTACGCAGGGGCGCAATGACCGTCAAACATGCCCAGCGCCGCCGTCGAGGACGCGCCCGGGGCCGAAGGGGCGGTTTTCGCTGATGCCGACAAGGTCGCTGCCGCGTCGCCGGTTGATGGGGCAGGGACAACGCTGTTACCGTGCCCGATTGCGGTGAGCGTCGGAAGCTCCGGTCGTCGCGCGCAGGCAAGACCGGACACGCCGGTGAATCGTTCGGCACGGTGAACCCGCTTCAACGCCCGGCCAGGCAGGGGGCAGGTCGCACCCGCGTCCGCCGGGCGGCCCACAATCGGTCGGTACACAGGCTGTGGATAACCTGTGGACGACCCACTGGTCAGTCGTCCGGGTGGGTGATGTTCCACCCGCGCACGGGGCGGGCCCGGGACGGCCGGCTGGCAGACAGCGGCGGCCGGGAGCAGAGGCGAGGGGGTGGCACGACGGTGGCCGGTACGACCGACCTTGCCGCGGTGTGGTTAGCGGCGACCGACGAGCTCGCCGACGAGATCATCTCCGCCCAGCAGCGCGCCTACCTCCGGCTGACCCGGCTACGGGCGATCGTCGAGGACACCGCGCTGCTCTCCGTTCCGGACGCGTTCACCCGGGACGTGATCGAGTCACGGCTGCGCCCGGCGATCACCGAGGCGTTGACCCGCAGGCTCGGCAGGCCCATCCAGGTGGCGGTGACGGTGCGGGTGGCCGAGGACGCCACCGGACGCCCGGCCGGCACCGTCTACCGCAGCGCACCGGAGCCAGGCTCGACCGACGGCGAGATCCCGCTGTCCGGTTCCCTCGACGACGGGCACTCCGGACGACCGCCGGCCGACAACACCATCCCCGAGCAGCATCAGCCGGGGTACGACCTCGCCGCACCGCCGGCGCCGCCCGGTCCGCCACCCGCACCGGCTGCCGACGGCCACCGGTCCGGGCTGATTCCGGCCAGCCGCGACGGGCAGGAGGCGCTGTTCAGCGCCGCGTTCGTGGAGCCGCTGCGGTCTCCGCCCCGGGCGGGGTCGGACCGGCGCGGCTACGACGACCAGCCCCCCCGGCAGGATCAGCCGGGCCCTGACACCCGGCCCTACGAGCCCCGCTACCGCGAGGACGCCGGGTCGCCCCGGGACCAGCACGTGATCCGTCCACTGCCCCGCGACGGTGGAACCGACAGCGGGCCCGGCCGCGGCGGGATGGATCACCGCGCCGGCGGCCGCGACGACCGTCGGCTGCCCGGCACCGACACCGGCGGCAACAGGCTGAACCCGAAGTACATGTTCGAGACGTTCGTCATCGGCTCGTCGAATCGCTTCGCCCACGCGGCGAGCGTCGCGGTGGCCGAGTCGCCGGCGAAGGCGTACAACCCGCTCTTCATCTACGGCAGCTCCGGGTTGGGCAAGACCCACCTGTTGCACGCCATCGGCCACTACGCCACGACGCTCGGTAACGCGCGGTCGGTGCGGTACGTGTCGACCGAGGAGTTCACGAACGACTTCATCAACTCGCTCCGGGACGACAAGACAAGTGCGTTCCAGCGCCGCTACCGCGACGTCGACATCCTGCTGATCGACGACATCCAGTTCCTGGAGAACCGCGAGCGTACGCAGGAGGAGTTCTTCCACACCTTCAACACCCTGCACAACGCCAACAAGCAGATCGTGATCACCTCCGACCGGTCGCCGAAGCAGTTGGCGACGCTGGAGGACCGGCTGCGGACCCGCTTCGAGTGGGGCCTGCTCGCCGACATCCAGCCTCCGGACCTGGAGACGCGGATCGCGATCCTGCAGAAGAAGGCAGCGCAGGAGCGGCTCTACGCCCCACCGGACGTACTGGAGTTCATCGCCTCCCGGGTGTCGAACTCGATCCGGGAGCTGGAGGGCGCGCTGATCCGGGTGACCGCGTTCGCCAGCCTGACCCGGTCGACCGTCGAGCTGTCGCTGGCCGAGGAGGTGCTGCGGGACTTCATCCCGGACGGCGCCGGCCCGGAGATCACGGCCGACCAGATCATGGTCTCCACCGCCGACTACTTCGGGGTGAGCCTGGAGGACCTGCGCGGCCAGTCCCGCTCCCGGGTGCTCGTCAACGCCCGCCAGGTGGCCATGTATCTCTGTCGGGAGCTGACCGAGTTGTCGTTGCCCCGGATCGGGCAGGCGTTCGGCGGTCGGGACCACACCACTGTCATGCACGCGGACCGCAAGATCCGGCAGCAGATGGCCGAGCGCCGCTCGCTCTACAACCAGATTGCCGAGCTGACCAACCGGATCAAGCAGAACACCTGAGGGGTACGGCGGCACGCGTACCCGGGACACGCCCGGCCGGAGATCCGGTCGGGCGTTCTTTTCGTCCGCGCCGGGGCACCGGCCCGTCTCCGAGGCGCCCGACTCGCGCTCTTTTTGTCTCCCGCGAGGGGCCTCGGGTTGACCCTCGACATGGTGCAGACCACAGGATCGACGCCGTGTCCGCTTCGTTGCTCACTCGTTGTCCACAGCTCGTTATCCACCGTCAGTGGATAACTACGGTCCGCGCTCCGCCAGTTACCCACAGGCTGTGGAGAAACCCTGTGTACGACGCTGTGGACGGCTGGGGACAACCGCGAGGTTATCCACCGATGCCTGTCCACCTGTGTACGGGCTGTTGAAGGTTCTGGGGACAACCACAATGGTGATCTTCCCGGCTGTCCACAGGCATGGGGAGAAAGTCGGTGGATTACCGGTGGACAACCGGTGGACAACGGTGGACAACCTCCCGCCGTCGCCGGGCTGTGGACAGACGAGGCGGTTGTACCCCGGGTTCTCCACAGCTAAATCACCGGTGGATAACCTGTCTGAGCTGCGCGAACTTGAGTTCTCCACAGTTTGCACAGGTGCGATGAAGACGATGAGTTATCTCTTCTAAGAGAACAAAAACCAATCATCACCGTTGGGCTTTCTGTGGATCGGGCCGAACGCTGCCGGACAGGCCGGTCAGCATCGACACGATCCATGGGGTCGGGCGCACAGCCGATGCCCCCGCGCCCTAAGGTGCGATGGGTACCCGCACGGTCGGGCGGGACGGTAGGCAGCGGTCGGCATGAGAGAGTTGTCGCTGACGTCGACGCGGAGGCATTGATGAAGTTCCGAGTGGAGCGCGACGCGCTCGCCGAGGCCGTGGCGTGGACCGCGAAGAGCCTGCCCAACCGGCCATCCGTACCGGTGCTCGCCGGGGTGATGCTGCGCGTCACCGACGGCAACCTGCGGGTTTCCGGGTTCGACTACGAGGTCTCCAGCCAGGTCACCGTCGAGGTGCAGGGTGACGCCGACGGTGCCGCCCTGGTCTCCGGCCGGTTGCTCGCCGAGATCACCAAGGCGTTGCCGGCCAAGCCGGTGGACATCGCCGCGGTCGGGGCCCACCTCGAGCTGGTCTGCGGCAGCGCCCGGTTCACCCTGCCCACCATGCCTGTGGAGGACTACCCCGCGCTTCCCGAGATGCCGCAGAGCGCCGGGACCGTGGACGCGGCAGCGTTCGCCACCGCCGTCGCCCAGGTGGCCGTCGCCGCCGGCCGCGACGAGACGCTGCCGATGATGACCGGCGTCCGGGTCGAACTCTCCGGCAGCACCCTGTCCATGCTCGCCACGGACCGGTACCGGCTGGCGCTGCGTGAGATCCAGTGGCGGCCCGACGACCCCGACGTCAGCATCAACGCGCTGGTGCCGGCCCGCACGCTCAACGACACCGCGAAGGCGCTCGGCCCGATCGGTGGCGAGGTCACCCTCGCCCTCGCGCAGGGTGCTGCCGGTGAGGGCATGGTCGGTCTCGCCGGAGGCACCCGACGCACCACCAGCCGCCTGCTCGACGGCGCCAACTACCCACCGGTGCGATCCCTCTTCCCCGCCACCCACAACGCCGAGGCCCGGGTGCCGGTCAGCACCCTGATCGAGGTGGTCAAGCGGGTCGCGCTCGTCGCCGAGCGGACCACCCCGGTGCTGCTCAGCTTCAGCGCCGACGGTCTGGTGGTCGAGGCCGGTGGCTCCGAGGAGGCCCGGGCCAGCGAGGCCATGGAGGCCACCTTCACCGGTGAGGCACTCACCATCGGTTTCAACCCCCAGTACCTCATCGACGGCCTGGCAAACCTGGGTTCCCAGACCGCCATGCTCTCGTTCGTCGACGCCTTCAAACCCGCGGTGATCTCGCCCGCTGGCGAGGATGGCGAGGTCATTCCGGGGTACCGGTACCTCATCATGCCGATCCGCGTGTCCCGCTGATCGCGCCCAGCAACACCCAGATCCACGGAGGTAGGAACAGATGCAGCTCGGCCTGGTAGGACTCGGCCGGATGGGCGGCAACATGCGCGAGCGGTTGCGGGCAGCTGGGCACGAGGTGGTCGGCTTCGACCACAACCCGCAGCTGAGCGACGCCGCCGACCTCGCCGAGCTGGCGGCAAAGCTCGAATCGCCGCGCGCTGTCTGGGTCATGGTGCCCGCCGGCGTCACCGACGCCACCATCGACGAGCTCGCCGCAGTGCTCGGCGAGGGCGACATCATCATCGACGGCGGCAACTCGCGCTTCAGCGACGACGCTCCGCGCGCGGAGCGGCTCAACGAGCAGGGCATCGGCTACATCGACGTCGGCGTCTCCGGCGGCGTCTGGGGCCGCCAGAACGGCTACGGCCTGATGGTCGGCGGCTCCCAGGAGCACGTGGACCGGCTCATGCCGATCTTCGACGCGCTCAAGCCGGAGGGTGAGTTCGGCTTCGTGCACGCCGGCCCGGTCGGCGCGGGGCACTACTCGAAGATGGTGCACAACGGCATCGAGTACGGCCTCATGCACGCCTACGCCGAGGGCTACGAGCTGATGGCCGCCTCCGAGTTGGTGACCAACGTCCCGGGGGTCATCAAGTCCTGGCGTGAGGGCACCGTCGTGCGCTCCTGGCTGCTCGACCTGCTGGACCGGGCCCTCGACGAGGACCCGGAGCTGGCCGAGCTGAGCGGCTACACCGAGGACACCGGCGAGGGTCGCTGGACTGTCGACGAGGCCGTCCGGCTCGCCGTGCCGCTGAACGTCATCACCGCCTCCCTGTTCGCCCGGTTCGCGTCCCGCCAGGACGACTCACCGGCCATGAAGGCGGTCTCCGCGCTGCGCCAGCAGTTCGGCGGCCACGCCGTCCACAAGCGCTGAGCGGTATCCACACCCTGTGTACGTCCAGCGGCTGGAACTGGTCGACTTCCGCTCGTACGAGCGGGTCGCCGTCGACCTCCAACCGGGGGCGAACGTCCTGGTCGGCGCCAACGGCGTCGGCAAGACCAACCTCGTCGAGGCGCTGGGCTACGTGGCGACCCTGGACTCGCACCGGGTCGCCACTGACGCGCCGCTCGTCCGGATGGGCGCCTCCTCGGCGGTGATCCGCTGCGCTGTCGCACACGAGGGGCGGGAACTGCTGGTCGAGCTGGAGATCGTGCCCGGCAAGGCCAACCGCGCCCGGCTGGGCAGATCTCCGGCACGGCGTGCCCGGGACGTGCTCGGCGCCCTGCGCCTTGTGCTCTTCGCCCCGGAGGACCTGGAGCTGGTCCGGGGCGATCCGGCCGAGCGTCGCCGCTACCTGGACGACCTGCTTGTCACCAGGCAGCCCCGCTACGCGGGCGTGCGGGCCGACTACGAGCGGGTCGTCAAGCAGCGCAACGCCCTGCTGCGCACCGCGTACCTGGCCCGCAAGACCGGCGGGTCCCGCGGCGGAGACCTCGGCACCCTCGCCGTCTGGGACACCCACCTGGCCCAGCACGGCGCCGAACTTCTCGCCGGCCGGTTGGAGCTGGTAGCTGCGCTCACTCCGCACGTCGCCAAGGCGTACGACGCGGTGGCCGCCGGCCGGGGTGCGGCCAGCATCGCCTACCGGCCCTCGATCGAGCTGACCGACGCGACAATGGACCGGGCCGCGTTGGCCGAGGCGCTGACCGCAGCGCTGGCCGCCTCCCGGTCCGCCGAGATCGAACGGGGCACGACCCTCGTCGGTCCGCACCGCGACGAGCTGGCCCTTGCCCTCGGCCCACTGCCCGCCAAGGGGTACGCCAGCCACGGCGAGTGCTGGTCGTTCGCTCTCGCGCTGCGGCTGGCCGGCTACGATCTGCTGCGCGCCGACGGCATCGAACCGGTGCTGATCCTCGATGACGTCTTCGCCGAGTTGGACACCGGACGCCGGGAGCGGCTGGCCGAGCTTGTCGGCGGAGCGAGTCAGCTGCTCGTCACCTGCGCCGTGGACGACGACGTACCTGCCGCCCTGCGCGGCACCCGATACCAGGTCGGCGAGGGGGCTGTACGCCGTGTCGAATGAGCCACGCGCCAACGGGAACGACACGGGCCGGACCGACCGGCGGGCCGGTGACGCCACGGACGCGCGTACCCCAGGGGTGTCCGCGGACGGCGGAGCTGGCGGGCAGGCGGAGGCCGCGAGCGGGCCGGAGCTGGCCCGTGCGGTCCTCGACGCGGCGCTGTCCCGGCGGCAGGCGGCGGCCCGCGCACGACGTACCCCCTCGGGCGCCGGTGGCGACGGCGCTGGCGGTTCGGGGCGGAGGCTGCGTGGCTACTCCGGTCCCGGCCCCGACCCGCGCGACCCGCAGCCGCTCAGCGCGGTGCTGAACCGGCTTGTGAAGGCGCGGGGCTGGCAGCAGCCGGCGGCCGAGGCCACCGTGTTCGGCGCCTGGGAACGGGTGGTCGGCGCGGAGGTCGCCCAGCACAGCCGGCCTGTCAAGCTGGAGAACGGCGAGCTGACGGTAGAGGCGCGCTCGACCGCGTGGGCGACCCAGCTGCGCCTGCTGGCCGGCTCGCTGCTCAAGCAGATCGCCCAGGAGGTGGGCCACAACGTGGTACGCAAGCTGCACATCCACGGCCCGGCCGCGCCGTCCTGGTCGAAGGGGCCGCGTCGGGTACGTGGCCGGGGACCACGGGACACCTACGGCTGAGCGGATCCGCCCCGGTTCCGGCCAGCCTCGCGGGCAGCCCGCTTCCGTTCGCGCTGCTCCTGGGTGTGGCGCTTGCGCTCGGCCAGGTCGCGCTTCCACGCCTCGCGGGCCTCGGCGGTGCCGCCCTGAATCGCACCCTGCACACCTTCGGCGGGGCCGGCGAGGTTGCGGAAGGTCCAGCGCAGGAACCGGCCGCCCTCGCCCGGAGACTTGGGGGCCGCACCGTTCTCAGTCATCTGTCGCCTTCTCTCGCCGCGCCCGACAGGTAATTGGGCTACCAATGGTTGGTGTACCAATGATCGCTTACGATAATGACCACGCGTGGGGAGGGCAACCGATGATCGACCGACCGGAGGGCGACGATCCGCTGGCGTTGGAGCAGCAGGTCTGTTTCGCCCTCTCGGTGGCGGCGCGCAGCGTGGTGGCCGTCTACCGGCCCCTGCTGGAGCCGATGGGGCTGACCCATCCGCAGTACCTGGTAATGCTGGCGCTCTGGCAGCACGCGCCGCTCTCCGGTCGCGACCTGAGCCGTCTCCTGCAACTCGATCCGGGCACGCTGTCACCTCTGCTGAAGCGGTTGGAGGCCGCCGGCTATCTGCGCCGCGAGCGCGACGCCGCCGACGAACGCAGCCTCGCCGTCACCCTGACCGCCAGCGGTGCCGCCCTGCGCAGCCAGGCCGAACTGATCCCGGCAGCGATCGTGCGGCGGCTCGGGCTGCCGGTTTCGGACCTGCAGCACCTGCACGGGGTGCTCACCCGGGTCATCGCCGCGGCCAACCGGCCCGGCGGCGAGCAGCCCTCGGAGGCGCCCGGTCAGGCGTCGGCGTAGACGGCGAAGCCGCGATCGGCGCAGCGCCTGTAGAACGCCGCCAAAACCCCCAACTCGGGGCAGGTGAAGTTCCACTGCGGCGGATCGCCGCTCTCGTCGCGCATCGCGTCCAGCCGGCTCTCCAGCCACCGGAGCTGCTGCTCGGCGAGCCGACCGTCACCGAGCAGCGAACGCAGAACCGTGCTCACCGACTCGAATGTGACAGCCTCGCCGTACGCGCGATGGCCGGCCACGAACCGTTCGATGCCGGCCGCGATCCAGGCACACCCGTCCGGATCGATTACCGGGTCCTCGTCCTCTGCCGCGGCGTCTGTGGCATACAACACACCCTCAAGGCCGAGCAGAAGATCCACCAACTCGGTGTACGCGGTCGCGCGGATGGTGCCGGTCTTCGCGATCAGCTCCGCCAGGGCCGCCGTCGGCGCCGAGATCCCGGGTACGTCGACGATCTCGCCGAAGTCGACGAACTCGGCCGGCGCGACCGGATCGTAGAAGCGGCCGGTCCGCGGCCAGTGCACCGCGACGTTGTCCAGCCCCATCTGTCACCTCTTAAAGAGCACGTGTCGGGACGATCGGGTCGATCGTCCCGGTTCCGGCCGCTAAAGATCAAGGCCGCTTCCGGAGCGCCGCAAACCTACGACACCCGAGATCCGACCGCGACCCCCGACCCGCCCGGCCGCGGGTCAACCCGTCCGGCGGCGGCGCGTGCGATCGAGGCATGGCGTGTGGGGGGAGTCGTGGGTAATGGGGTTCTGCCGGCTATGGACATCTCAGCCGCCTCGTTGAGGGTGCCGAGTGGCGGTTCTGTCCCGCGCGCACAGTAGGATTGACAGTGAGACGAAGACCCGGTGCGGAGTGCGGGACGGGGCCGGTGGCCCCGGATCATTCTCCATGTCGGGTCGAGCCGATCGCGATCCGCGGGCAACCGCGGCGACCGGCGCGTTCGACCCGCTGTCCGGAGGTCTCCGGCACCGGTCCGCGCGCCGACGTCGCGTCCTGTCCGCCGAACCCGCGCCCGACGCGCCCTGTTTTGGCGTGGACGACGCGAGAAAGTGGCCGAGGGTGGCAGCGCAGGACAAGCAGGAGTACGGCGCAGAGTCGATCACCGTTCTCGAAGGGCTGGAGGCCGTTCGCAAGCGGCCCGGTATGTACATCGGGTCCACCGGCGAGCGCGGTCTGCACCACCTCGTGTGGGAGGTCGTCGACAACGCGGTGGACGAGGCGCTGGCCGGATACTGCGACACCATCGACGTCGTGCTACTCGCCGACGGCGGCGTACGCGTCACCGACAACGGCCGTGGTTTCCCGGTCGACCTCCACCCGAAGCTCAAGAAGCCCGGCGTCGAGGTCGCGTTGACCATCCTGCACGCGGGTGGCAAGTTCGACGGCAAGGCGTACGCGGTCTCCGGCGGTCTGCACGGCGTCGGTGTCTCTGTGGTGAACGCGCTCTCCACGAAGATGTTCGTCGAGATCCACAAGTCCGGCTCCGTGTGGCGGCAGCACTACACCAATTCCAAGCCGAGCCCGCTGGAGAAGGGCGAGACCACCGACCGCACCGGCTCGGCCGTCTCCTTCTGGCCCGACCCCGACGTCTTCGAGACCGTCGACTTCGACTTCCAGACCATCTACCGGCGTCTCCAGGAGATGGCCTTCCTCAATCGCGCCCTGCGCATCCACCTGCTCGACGAGCGGGTGGCCGAGGAGGAGGACGGCCGGCAGCGTGAGGTGACCTTCTACTACGAGGGTGGCATCGCCGACTTCGTCCGACACCTCAACGCCTCGAAGAGCCCGATCCACAAGACCGTGGTCGAGTTCGAGGCCGAAGAGGAGGGCATGTCACTCGAGATCGCCATGCAGTGGAACGAGTCGTACGGCGAGTCGGTCTACACCTTCGCCAACACGATCAACACGCACGAGGGCGGCACCCACGAGGAGGGCTTCCGCTCCGCGCTGACGAGCGTGGTCAACCGGTACGGCACCGACAAGAAGCTGCTCAAGGGCGACGAGAAGCTCTCCGGTGAGGACATCCGGGAAGGGCTCGCGGCGATCATCTCGGTCAAGCTGGCCAACCCGCAGTTCGAAGGTCAGACCAAGACCAAGCTGGGCAACACCCCTGTGAAGAGCTTCGTGCAGCGAGTCTGCAACGACCGGCTGGTCGACTGGTTCGACCGCAACCCGGCCGAGGCCAAGATGATCATTACGAAGGCCTCCCAGGCGGCTCGGGCACGGATCGCCGCGCAGCAGGCGCGCAAGCTGGCCCGGCGCAAGTCTCTGCTGGAGTCCGGCTCGATGCCGGGCAAGCTCGCCGACTGCCAGTCAACGGACCCCCGCGAGTCCGAGGTGTTCATCGTCGAGGGCGACTCGGCGGGTGGCTCGGCCAAGCAGGGCCGCGACCCGCGCACCCAGGCGATCCTGCCGATCCGCGGCAAGATCCTCAACGTGGAGAAGGCCCGGATCGACAGGGTGCTGAAGAACAACGAGGTCCAGGCGCTGATCACCGCGCTGGGCACCGGCATCCACGACGACTTCGACATGGAGAAGCTGCGGTACCACAAGGTGGTGCTGATGGCCGACGCCGACGTCGACGGCCAGCACATCCAGACGCTGCTGCTCACGCTGCTGTTCCGCTTCATGCGTCCGCTTGTGGAGATGGGCCACGTCTACCTGGCCGCCCCGCCGCTCTACAAGATCAAGTGGAACAAGAAGGGCGACGACGCCCAGTACGCGTACTCCGACCGCGAGCGGGACGGGCTGATCGCGCTGCGCCAGCAGAAGAAGCCGAACGCCAAGCCGGACGACATCCAGCGCTTCAAGGGCCTCGGCGAGATGAACTACCCCGAGCTGTGGGAAACCACGATGAACCCGGCAACGCGTACCCTGCGTCAGGTCACTCTCGACGACGCGGCGACCGCCGACGAGTTGTTCAGCGTGCTGATGGGTGAGGACGTCGAGGCCCGCCGGTCGTTCATCCAGCGCAACGCCAAGGACGTGCGGTTCCTGGACATCTGACGGACTGCGGCGGATCGGCCGGGCGCACCCGACCGATCCGCCGGTCCACAGAGTTATCCACAGCTTGGCCGGTATCCACAGCGGTTATCCACAGCACGAAAACGACTCTGAGTCTGATAAGGGTATACAGTGACCGATTCTCCCGAGTCCACACCGAACGAGCCCGAGGTCCCCGCCGAGGCCATCGCCGCGGTGGTCGCGCACGACCGGATCGAACCGGTCGGGCTCGAGGTGGAGATGCAGCGCTCCTACCTCGACTACGCGATGAGCGTCATCGTCGGTCGTGCGCTGCCGGACGTCCGGGACGGGCTCAAGCCGGTCCACCGCAAGATCCTCTACGCGATGTTCGACTCCGGCTACCGTCCGGACCGCGGCTACGTCAAGTGTTCCCGCGTCGTCGGCGACGTGATGGGCCAGTTCCACCCGCACGGCGACTCGGCCATCTACGACGCGCTGGTCCGGATGGCGCAGCCCTGGTCGCTGCGCTACCCGCTTGTCGACGGCAACGGCAACTTCGGCTCGCCGGGTAACGATCCGGCCGCCGCGATGCGCTACACCGAGTGCAAGCTCGACCCCCTCGCCATGGAGATGCTGCGGGACATCGACGAGGACACCGTCGACCTGCAGGACAACTACGACGGCCGGGCCAAGGAGCCCACGATCCTGCCGTCGCGGATCCCCAACCTGCTTGTGAACGGCTCCGAGGGCATCGCGGTCGGCATGGCCACCAAGATCCCGCCGCACAACCTGCGGGAGATCGGCGCGGCGGTCCAGTGGTGTCTGGAAAACCCGGAAGAGGACGAGGAGACGACCCTCGAGGCGCTGCTCGGCATCGTCAAGGGTCCGGACTTCCCGACCCACGGTCTGATCGTCGGCACGACGGCCATCCAGGACGCCTACCGCACGGGTCGTGGCTCGATCCGGATGCGCGCAGTGGTGGAGGTCGAGGAAGACAAGCGGGGTCGGCCGTGTCTGGTCGTCAGCGAGCTGCCCTACCAGGTCAACCCGGACAACCTGGCCGAGCGCATCGCCGAGCTGATCAAGGAGGGCAAGCTCGCCGGTATCGCCGACATCCGTGACGAGTCCTCCGGGCGTACCGGTATGCGGATCGTGCTCGTGCTCAAGCGCGACGCGGTCGCCAAGGTCGTGCTGAACAACCTCTACAAGCACACCCAGCTTCAGGAGACGTTCGGCGCCAACATGCTGGCCCTGGTCGACGGGGTGCCGCGCACGCTCAACCTGGCTCAGTTCATCCGCTACTACGTCGAGCACCAGATCGACGTGATCCGCCGGCGGACCGCGTATCGGCTGCGTAAGGCTGAGGAGCGGGCGCACATCCTGCGCGGTCTCGGCAAGGCCCTCGACGCGCTGGACGAGGTCATCGCGCTGATCCGGCGTTCGCCAACCGTGGACGACGCCCGCCAGGGCCTGATCCGGCTGCTGGAGATCGACGAGATCCAGGCGACCGCGATCCTCGACATGCAGCTGCGCCGGCTCGCCGCCCTGGAGCGGCAGCGGATCGTTGACGATCTGGCCAAGCTCGAGATCGAGATCGCCGACCTGAAGGACATTCTCGCGAAGCCGGAGCGGCAGCGCAGGATCGTCTCGGAGGAGCTGGGCGAGATCGTCGCGAAGTGGGGCGACGACCGGCGTACGCAGATCATTCCGTTCGACGGCGAGGTCTCGATGGAGGACCTCATCGCCCGGGAGGACGTGGTCGTCACGATCACCCGAACGGGTTACGCGAAGCGGACGAAGGTCGATCTCTACCGCTCACAGCGGCGTGGCGGCAAGGGCGTCAGCGGCGCCACGCTGCGGCAGGACGACATTGTCAGCCACTTCTTCGTATGCTCCACCCACGACTGGATTTTGTTCTTCACCAACAAGGGCCGCGTCTACCGGGCCAAGGCGTACGAGCTGCCGGAGGCCAGTAGGGTAGCCAAGGGCCAGCACGTGGCCAATCTGCTCGCCTTCCTACCGGACGAGCAGATCGCGCAGATCATCGAAATCCCGAACTACCAGGTAGCCCCCTATCTGGTACTGGCCACGAAGAACGGCCTGGTGAAGAAGACGCGGCTCGAGGAGTTCGACTCCAACCGTTCCGGCGGAATCATCGCGATCAACCTGCGCGATGAGGACGAGCTGGTCGGTGCTGCGTTGGTGGCTCCGGAGAACGACCTGCTGCTGGTCTCCAAGAAGGCGCAGGCGATCCGGTTCAACGCCTCCGACGAGGCGCTGCGGCCGATGGGCCGGGCCACCTCGGGCGTGATCGGCATGCGCTTCACGGACGACGACGTCCTGCTGGCCATGGAGGTCGTCCGGGACGGTCTGGACGTCCTGGTGGCCACTAACGGGGGATACGCGAAACGTACCCCGATCGAGGAATACCCGGTGCAGGGCCGGGGAGGTAAGGGCGTGCTGACTGCGAAGATCACCGAACGGCGCGGTGGTCTGGTCGGTGCCGTGGTGATCGACCCGGACGACGAGCTGTTCGCGATCACCAGCAACGGTGGTGTCATCCGGACTCCGGTGAAGCCTGTACGCCGTACACGTGACCGGAACACAATGGGGGTCAAGCTGATGGACCTCCCGGACGGCGTGACTATCGTGGCGATTGCTCGCAATGCCGACGAGCCTGACGAACAGGACTAGTTGAATGACGGAGACACAGGCGAAGTCGGGGAACACGGGGACCTCGGCCAACCCGGTCGACGAGGAGGCCGCCAAGAGCGGCACACCAGCGACCGGCCGCGCGGCCGTGGGCCGGGCCACGGTTCCCGCCGACGCGCCTGCCCCGAAATTCACAAGGGCTCCCGGTATGACGCCGCCGCCGGAGCAGCCCGGCGACGACGGTGGATCGGGCGAGGGCAAGGCGGAGAAATCCACCACCGAGGCGCCGACGTCCGCCGGCTCAGCCCCGGCGGCGTCTGCCGGGAACTCGGCTCGCCCGACGACCACACAGCCGATCAGCACACGACCCGGTCAGGCGTCCTCGACCAGCGCCACCGGCACCCAACCCCGGATCACGCCGGGGATGACCCGGCCGGATTCGGGGCGTACCGCCGCTGGTGGCCGCCCGGCGAGCGGCGGCGGCCTGCCCCCGGGCATCGGTAACGCGTCCGCCGTCGGGGCCGCACGCGTCGGTGAGGCGGTACGCGCCGCGCGTACCTCAGTCAGCTCGGCCGCGTCCCGCGGGCCGCGCCGGGCACGGCTGAACCTCAAGCGCATCGACCCCTGGTCGGTGATGAAGTTCGCGTTCGCCGTCTCGGTGGTGCTCTTCATCGTGGTGGTGGTCGCCACCTCGGTGCTCTACCTGGCATTGGACGCGATGGGCGTGTTCCAGAGCGTCAACGACAGCCTCAGCGACCTGGTGAACGCAGGCGGTGGGCAGAGCACCAGCGGCTTCCAGATCAACGCCAAGGGCGTGATCCTCAGCTCGGCGCTCATCGGCCTGGTCAACGTGGTGCTGTTCACCGCGCTGGCCACGCTGGGAGCGTTCGTCTACAACGTCTGCGCCGACCTGGTCGGTGGCATCGAGCTGACGCTCGCCGAGCGGGACTGAGTGGCCGGGACGCCGGGGCGCTGCGAAAATGCGGTCGCTCCGGCGTCTCGTACTCGGGTAGGTTTCCAGGTGTCGATGGCCCGGCTCGCGGGGCTGGACCCCGATTTGGGGCCAGCTGAGCGGATGGGTTAATCTTGCTCGTCGCAACGCGGGGCTATAGCTCAGTCGGTTAGAGCGCAGAGCTGATAACTCTGAGGTCGCTGGTTCGATTCCAGCTAGCCCCACCGCATTGTCGTCCGACGGTAGTCGAGCGCAAGGGGTCGCCCCATGTTCAAGAAGCTGCTGATCCTGGCTAGCGTCGTCGGTGTGGCCGCCGTCGTCTACAGCAAGGTCAAGGCCTCCAACGACGAGCGCGCGCTGTGGCACGAGGCGACCACCTCGCCTGACCTGCGCTGACGTCAGGCCGCGACGAGCGATTGTCACGGCCACCCGCGGGGCCCTAGCTCAACTGGCAGAGCACTGCCTTTGCAAGGCAGGGGTTAGGGGTTCGAGTCCCCTGGGCTCCACCAGCACTTTCATCGGTTGATCTCGGTCGGCTGTCATTCGGATCGTGGAGTTCCCGGCAGTTCCATCACCGTGAGCACTGTTCTAGGCTTGCCGACCATGGCCGTACCCCTTGCCATCCCCGCACCGGACGCGACGGTGATACCCACGGGCCGGCGCCGTGCCCGGACGGGTCTACCCCTGGCCCTGCTTGCTGTCCTGGCCGGGGTGGCCGGTCTCGTCGCGGCTGTCGCGATCGTGGGCGGGATCCACGAGCCCCGGTCGTTCATGGCGGGGCTCTTCGGGGCCGGCATCCTGATGGCACTCGGTGTGCTGGGGGTTGTGCTCTTCGTGGCGTTCTGGCGGCAGCGCCGGACGAGGATCCTCATCGACCGCACGGGGCTGTGGCTCGACATCGGCGCGCGGCGGAACGTCGTCCCGTGGCGCACCCTCGCTGGTGTCGGCCTGTTTCAGAGCCAGGGGCGCAAGATCGCTTTCCACTCGTTGGAGTTGTACCCGACGGGTCCCATCGACCGTGACGACCCGGTGCTGTGGACGCTGGTGCGCGACGAGGAGCCGTTCCGCCCCGGGCTGCCTCATCTGCGGTACCGGCTCCGGATCGAGACAGCCGACGTGCCCCTGGCGGTGGCCGTGGTCCGCCACCACGCGCCGCACCTCTGGTTGGGTGAGGCCGGGCGTCCGGGCGGCCACATCGGACGTCCGGACCGCGCAGGGCATCGCGAGCGCACTCGGGCGCGGAGGCGGTAGCCGGCACCCGTCCCGCCACGCCTTACTGTCGGTGAGCCTGAACGCGGGAGCCGCTCGACGGATCACATGGTTGGATCGACGAGTCGACCCGGAGGGGGCATGGTGGCGGCCAGAGCGATCATCTTTCACGGGACCGGCGGCAGCCCGGACGTCTGCTGGTATCCCTGGCTGGCAGAGCGGCTCAAGGGCCGGGGCTATACCGTCGAGGTACCGCACTACCCAGCCATCAACGTCGAGCCGATCGCCACGTTCCTGCCAAGGGTGCTGAACGGGCACCGCTTCGACGAGGACACGGTCCTGGTGGGGCACTCCGGCGGCGCGGCTCTCCTGCTGGCTCTCCTGGAGCACGTGGACGTGACCGTTGCTCAGGCGATCCTGGTCGCCGGCTACTGCACCCCGCCCAACACGGAGGAAGAACCGGTCCTTCAGCCGAGCTACGACTGGGCCGCGATCCGGTCGCACGTGCGTGACATCTACTTCGTCAACTCGCGCGAGGATCCGTACGGCTGCGACGACCGGCAGGGACGCGCCATGTTCGAGCAGCTCGGCGGCACCCAGATCGTGCGCGACGACGGGCACTTCGGCGACTACGACCAGCCGTACGACCAATTCGAACTGCTCGACCGCCTCATCCCCTGACGCCGTGGGTAAGACCTCGAGGCACAGGTGTTTGGCTGGTTCCTTGCCTGAGCCGGCCCGTCTCCCGTCTCGATGTGCCGGAATGCATGATCACTGGATGAACGAGCAAACAGTGACGATGCAGGTGTACTGCCGGCTGGAGGTGATCGTGACCGATCCCGCGGCGGTCAGCGCTCTCGCCGTACGAGAGCTTCGGGCCGCCGACATCGACTGGTCCACTGAGGAAGATGACCTCGAATCCGCCGTCGAGGAGTTGCGGGCCGACCTTGCCAGTTCCCTGGCCGGTGTCGTGGACATCAGTGGGCTCGTCGACGGCATCCCCGGGGTGGAGTTCCGCGGCGGCCTCTGCTGGGCGGAGCAGGCACCGCCCCGCGATCCGTTCGGGCAGCGGGATAAGCCCGCTCCGGCAGCCGGATAAGGCGCCGTCCGTCAGGCAGGCGGGGTGAGCGGGGCGGTCTCGCCCCGCGCGATGGTGCGTACCTGCTTGACCCAGCCACGGCGGCGGGCCTCGTCGACGAAGTCCCGCAGCGGGGAGCGGAACACCGGATAGTCGTCGTAGTGGATCGGCACTGTCAGCTTCGGCCGGATCAGCTCCACCAGGTCGGCGCCCTGCTGGGCGTCCATGGTGAGCAGGATCCCGGCGACCTTCGTGCCGCCGAGGTGGATCAGCATCGCGTCGATGTCCGGGTAACGCTCGGGGATGGTCGTTAGCAGGGGCCGGTTCAACGTGTCCCCGGTGACGTAGAGCCGGAACTCGCGCCGTCCGGCGCGCTCCACGTCGATCATCGTGCCCATCACGTCGGGGAGTAGCCGGTCCAGCGCGCCCGGGCCGTGCTTGCCGGGCATGGAGGTCAGTCGCACTGTCGTACCGTCGCGGTGCAGTTCCCGGGACGACCAGGTGGGCAGGCCCTCGGCGGCCCGGAAACCCCAGCGGCGCAGCTTGCGCTCCGCTGCGGGCGTCGTGACGATGGGCAGTTCGCGGTCCAGTTCGCGGCGGGCGACCCGGTCGAAGTGGTCGCCGTGCAGGTGGGACAGGACCACGGCGTCCAGCGCGGGAAGCTGGGCGATCCGCAGCGCAGGGTCCGTGCGTCGGCGCGACCACAGACCCTTTCCGAGGTACGCGCGCTGGCCCCGATGCAGGAAGTTCGGGTCGGTCAGCAGGGTGAACCCGCCGATCCGCAGCAGTGTCGTCGCGGTTCCGATGAACGTCACCTGTGGATGTTCGGCCACTGTGTCCACCTCCCTCGGCTGCCGTACCCCAGCCGGCTGCGTCCAAGCGGCGCGACGGCGATCAGTCCTGGGATGCGTCCGTAGCCTGGTCCGGGTCTTCGCTCGATGGTTGCCGGTCGCCGGCGGACGGCAGGCGCTCCACCAGCCTGGTGAGCGCGCCGTTGGCGAAGGTGGCACCGAGCGCCGATCCGGCCCCGATGGTCCAGCCGACCGGCCCGAGCGGCGTGCAGCCGAAGAACTGGCTGAGCCCCGGTGTCTGTACCACAACGACCAGCACACCCAGTGACGCCGCCGTGGACGCCAGCACCGCGGGGCTGGTGCCTCCGGCCAGGACGGTCTGGCCGAGCTGGGTGCCGACCAGGGAGACGAGGGCGACAGTTCCGGCCCGCCGCCGGCGGCCGGTGTACCGGGCGAGCGTCCACCCGGTGGTCGCGCCAAGTGTGGTGGCTGCCGCGCGCAGCCCGATCTCCCTGCTGAGGGTCGCTCCGAGCGACGCGTCCGGACCCTCCCGGAGCAGGCTGTCGGTGCTGTCCGCGGCAGGTGGGCGGACGGCGATGGCCAGCGCCGGTGCCAGGTCGGTGAGGAGGTTGACCAGCAGGAGTTGTCGCCCGGTGAGCGCGGAGCGGCCGGTAGCGGCGGCGCTCAGGACGCTGAACGCGATCTCGCCGAGGTTGCCGCCGACGAGGATGCTGAGTGCGTGGCGTACCGACGACCACATGGCCCGACCCTCGACAAGGGTGGCGATGATGGTTTCCAGTCGATCGTCGGTGACCACCAGGTCGGCGGCAGCTCGGGCGGCCGGGGTGCCCCGCTGGCCGAGCGCGATACCGACGTCGGCGAGTCGGATCGCTGGCGCGTCGTTGGCGCCGTCGCCGGTCATGGCAACGGTCCGTCCGCATTTCTGCAGGGACTGGATGATCCGTACCTTGTGCGCCGGGGTGCAGCGGGCCACCACGTCCGTGCGGGCGAGCCGTTCGGCGAGTGCCTCGTCGTCGAGTTGGTCCAGCTCGCCGGCAGTGACGACCCGCTGCTCGTCGTGCTCGCTGATGGTGGCGGCGATCGCTTCGGCGGTGGCCGGGTGGTCGCCGGTGATCATGATGGTGTGCACGCCGGCCTGGCGGATCCGGCGTACGGCCGGCGCGGCGCTCTCCCGGACACCGTCGGCCATGGCGAGGAAGCCGACGAAGGCCAGGCCCTGGACCTGGTCGTCGGTGACGTCCGGGCTGGTCACCGTGCACTCGGCGACGGCAAGGATCCGGTGCCCCGCGCCGGCACGGTCGGCAAGCATCCGGTGCAGCTCGGCGCGTCCGGCGTCGTCCAGCGGCTCCTGCCGGCCGTCGACGCGGCGGGTCGCGCAGCGCGGCAGTACCGTCTCCGGCGCGCCCTTGACGCTCAACAACAGGCGGCCGTCGGTCTCCCCGACGCTCGCGTGGTAGCCGCGGGACGGCTCGAACGGCAGCCCACCGGCCGCCTGCCACCCGGGCGCGCCGGTCTGCTCCACCACATTGCCCGTGGTTGCCCCCCGCCGGACCGCCCGGTCGGTCTGCAACGCCAACTCCTCCGGATCGGCCGCCGCAGGCGTCGCCCGCAGCGCCGCCGCCAGCGTCAACCGGAGCCGGTCGTCCAGCCGGTCCACCGACGCGTACCGGTCGCCGGCACCGTCACCGACCCCGGCGAGCAGCAAACGGCCCTCGGTGAGGGTGCCGGTCTTGTCGAAGCACAGCACGTCCACCCGGCCCAGCGCCTCGATCGTGCGTGGATTGCGGACCAGGGCACCGTGCTCGGCCAGCCGTCGGGCGGCGGCCAGTTGTGCCGCGCTTACCAGAAACGGCAGCCCTTCCGGCACCGACGCGACGGCCAGGTTCGCGGCGGTCGCCGCCGTCTCCCGCAGGGGTACGCCCCGAAGCAGTCCCGCGCCGGCGACCGCGATCGCCGAACCGGCTGCCAACGGGATGGCGGCCTTGGTCAGCGAACCGAGCCGAGCCTCCACCCCACTGGTCGGAGGTGCCTGCCGGACGAGCGCCATGCTGCGCCCTGCCTCGGTGTCGGCGCCGGTCGCAACGACGACTGCGGTGCCGTGCCCGGCGGCGATGGTGGTGCCGTCGTAGAGCATCGAGTGCCGGTCGGCGAGGGCGGTGGCGACCACCGGCCTGTCGGTCTTGGCCACCGGCAGCGATTCGCCGGTCAGCGACGACTCGTCGGCCTCCAGCCCCACCGATTCGAGCACCCGGCAGTCGGCGGGCACCGAGTCACCGGATTCGAGGGTGATGAGGTCCCCGGGCACCAGGTCCTCCGCGGCGACCACCCGTTCGGTGCCGTCCCGGCGGACCCTCGCGGTGACCGCCGAGCGGGACAGCAGTGTGGCAAGTGACCGTTCGGTGTTGCGCTCGTGGACCGCCCCGACGAGTGCGGAGCCGCCCACCACGCCGCCCACGAGTGCGGCGTCGACGAGCGAGCCGAACGTGGCCGAGAGCACCGCCCCGGCGGCGAGCACCGGGGTGAGTGGGTTGGCCAGCTCGTCCACGAAGGCGCGCAGCAGCCCACCGGCCGGGGCGTTGCTGTCGGGCCTACCGTGTCCGCTCTGCCGGTGGGACGCCTCCGCGCTGCTCAGACCGCCCGGCCCGGTGTGGAGCCGGTGCAGGACCGCGTCGACAGGCATCAGGTGCCAGGCTGTCGCCACCGGTGCAGGGGTGTCCGTGTGGTCCGGAACGCGCCCGGCCCGCCACACGCCGTGGGCGAAGGCGAGCGCCGCCGCGCCGTTCACCGAGGCGAGGGCGCGCAGGGGGAGCTGCGTCCGTGGGGCGGTGAAGGCGCCCAGTGCGCCGAGACCGGTGCCGGCCATCGCCAGGCGGATGTTCTGCCCGGCCATCCGGCGGGCCACCCCGGCCGCCTCCACGATGAGCGCCACCACCCGCAGGTCGGTGCCGACCAGCAGGTGCGCACCCCACGGTGGCAGGTCATCCGGCCCGCTCAGACCGAGGCCGCAGTCGGCGGCGGCGAGCCCTGCCCGGTTTCCGGACACCAGCATCACCACCGCGCCGTCACGTTGCAGTGTCCGCACCGAGTCGGCGAGCTGGTCACCGCCGGGCAGCAGGGCGTCGGCGAAGCCGTACCGTTCGTCGTCCGCTCCCGCGACCACCAGCCGCAGCCCGGCGTGCCGTGCGGCGGTCGGAAGGCCGTCGACGCCCGGCGCGGGTTCCGGCTCGACACGCAGCAGCGCGGCAAGCCGGTCGCCGTGCGCGAGGCCGAGCACCTGGCCGCCGGCCGAGCGCAGCCGGTCGCTGTCGGCGGTGTCGCCGGGGTCCTCGGCGTGCAGTTGCTCCAGCGGGCCGAGTCGCCAGCCGTCGACCTCCCGCGACGCGCCCGGCGCGTCGGGGTCGAACAGCGCGAACGCCCGCTCGGCCACCTGGTCGACGTCGGCTCCGGGCAGCGGTGCCAGGTCGGCGAGGCCCCCTCGGTCGGAGCCGAGTACGGCGGCGTCGAGCACCAGCGTGTCGATGCGGTCCAGCTCCCGCAGCACGCTGCGGTCCATGGCGATCACGCCTCGGCGGGCCAGGATCCGGCCGAGCTGCGCGGCGTACCCCTCGCGGCCACTGCCGGGGGCCTTGGGCAGCGCGGAGAGGCCTACCGAGCCGGCGCGTTTGTGCCCGACTACGGGTATGGCCGCCAGCGCTCCCGCCGCGCCGGCGATCAGCATGCCGTTGACGTACCGCTCGATCGGACCGTCCGGCTTCGGTCGGGGGCGGTCGTCCGGGTGCCACCGTGCGCTGGCCCGGTCCGGTGCGCCGGTCAGCCGCGGTTCGGCCTGTTCCCAGGCGCGTAGCTGTGCCCGGGCTTCGCCCCACTGCACGATCCGCTGTGCGCCGTCCAGGACGATGCCGATCCAGCCGCCGGTGATGCCCTGCACCACTGCCTCGGTGAGCGGAAACAGCAGTTCGGCGCGCGGGTCCGAGCGGAGTCCCCGGTCGGCGAGCGCGTGCAGTTTCGGGTGCAGGTCGACAGCGCTTACGAGCCCGACCACCTCACCGGGTACGGGTGTCAGCGGCAGGATCCGGGTCGCCGCGGAGATGGTCAGGCCCAGCACGTCGGAGGCCAGCGCTCCGAGGGTGCGTGGCGTACGCGGCCCCTCCTCTGGCGGGTGGGGCGGTGGGACGTCCGGATCGGGGTCGTGATCGCAGGTCCGCTCGGTCCGCTCGATCGTCCTGATCAGGTCGCCCAGGTCCGGCTCCGGCGCCTGCACCGCGACCACCACCCGGCCTGAGGGCGCGTTCACGCGTGCCCAGATCACCCCGGGCAGCCCTTCCAACGCGCTCTCCACCTGCCGGGCCAGCTTGTCGCCGCCCGGTTGGCAGACACCGTGCACCTCGATGTGGTGCCGGCCGGGGCGGGAGCGGACCTTCCGGCGGGTCAGGCCGGCCAGCCGGGCCAGCCGGGTCGCGGTCGGGCCAACGGTGCGCGACGCCGCGCCGACCAACTGCGGCACGTTGACGGACGGCAGCAGACGGCCGGCGGCGCGACCCACCGCCGTCATCGAGGCGTACGGTCGCAGTGGCGCCCGCCCGGCTCCCTGCCGCTGCTGGTTCTGCCGTCGGCCATCGTGCCCTCCCGCTGCCTCGGATCCGGAGGGCTGGCTTCCCGACGTGGCATCCGTTATGCCCCGCGAGGAGGGGAACTTCGCCGTGGATGGCGGACGAGAGTCAGGTCACTCCCGGTTGACCTGAATTGAGGTTGAGGTCGCAGGCTTGGGCCATGCCGACCAGTACGAACCCGAACCCGTGTCTGACCGACGCTCCGACGGCGGCCCGGCGGTGACCGCCACCGCTGTTTCGCCGGAGCCCGGGCTCTGGGCACCGCGGCTGCGGGCCATGACAGTGGGCAGCGTCGCGCTGATCTCGCTCGTCGCGTTCGAGGCGCTCGCGGTCGGTACGGCGATGCCGACCGTGGCGCGCAGCCTGGACGGTCTCGCCCTGTACGGGATCGCGTTCGGCGGTTCGTTCGCCGCCAGCGTGATCGGCATGGTGGTGTCCGGCATCTGGTGCGACGCCCGAGGGCCCCGGGCGCCCCTGTGGCACGGCGTCGGCTGGTTCGTCGTCGGGTTGGTGGTGGCCGGAACGGCGCCGCTGATGGGTTTCCTTGTCGTCGGTCGGGTGGTGCAGGGCTTCGGCTCGGGCCTGCTCTCGGTGGCGCTGTACGTGATCGTCGCTCGGGCGTACCCGGAGGATCTGCATCGGCGGATCTTCGCGGCGTTCGCCGCCGCGTGGGTCGTGCCGTCGCTTGTCGGCCCGGTGCTGGCTGGCCTGATCGTCGAGCACCTGGGTTGGCGCTGGGTGTTCCTGGCGGTGCCGGCGTTGGCCGTTCCCGCGGTGTTGCTGATCCATCCCGGCCTGCGGTCGTTCGGCGCTACGGTCGCGAGCCGGGTGCCGGCGGGGGCGGTGGCCCGGATCGCCTGGGCGTGCGGGGCGGGGGTGAGCGCCGCGCTGTTGCACATCGGGGGACAGCAGCGCGGCGTGACCGCCGTGGTGCTGGTCATCATCGCCCTGGCCGGTCTGCTGGTCTGCGCTCCCCGCCTGCTGCCGGCCGGGTTCCTGCGGGCCGCCCGAGGGCTGCCCACTGTGATCGGTCTGCGGGGTCTGGCCTCGGCGGCCTTCGTCGGCGCCGAGGTGGTCATCCCGCTTCTGCTCTCCCGGGAGCGAGGGTTCTCGCCGACGGCTGCCGGGCTGGTCCTCACAGTGGGGGCGTTGGCGTGGTCGGTGGGCTCCTGGGTGCAGGGGCGTGTCCCGGTGCCGGCCTCCCGGGCGAGCCTGCCCCGGGCGGGGCTGACCTTCATTACTGTCGGCATCGCGTTGGTGGCGGTCGCTGTCCAACCTGTTGTGCCGGTGGCAGTCCTCGTGCTGGGCTGGGCCGCGGCCGGTGTGGGCATGGGTCTGCTCTATCCGTCGCTGTCGGTGCTCACCCTTGAGTTGTCCGCCCCCGGTGAGCAGGGCCGCAACAGTTCCTCGCTGCAACTGGGCGACGCGCTCTTCGCGGCGACCGTACTGGCGCTCACCGGTGCCGTGCTGGCGGCCGGAAGCGCGCCAGGTGCGGGCAGCTACACGGTGACCCTGGTGGTGGCCGGCGGCCTGGCGTTGGTCGGTGCGCTGCTGGCCGGCCGGGTGGTGGTCGGGCGTACGCGGCCGGGCGGGTGATCCGCGCGGATTCGACGGTGTGACGCCCGGCCGGGCCGGGAGGATGGCGGGCAATGAGCTTCCTGACCGTCCTGCCACTGGCCGTGGTGGTGGCCGCCGGAACGAAGCTGATCGTGGCGGTCTTCCTCGCCTCGTCGGACCGGCCCCGGGCAGCGTCGCTGAGCTTCCTCGCCGGTGTTGGGCTGGTGGTGGCCGCCGGGGTGACGGCGAGTTGGCTGCTGACCCGCTGGTTGGGTGGGCTGACCGCCGACGCCAGCGCCGTCGCGGGCCGGGTCGACAGGGGCCGGCTCATCGACGTGGTGGTGCTCGTCCTGCTGGTGATGCTGGCCGTGGTGGTCTGGGTGCGCCGGAACCGGGCCGGGCCGCCCCGGTGGCTGGGCAGCGTCGGACGCGGCGATTCGCGCTGGGCGCTGCGAGCGGGTGTGGTGCTCGTCGTGGTGGCGCCCCCCGACGACCTGACAATGGCCGCCGTCGGAGCGAGCGTGGCCCGACACGATCTGCCGTGGTGGCATCTGTTGCCGTTCGTGCTGGTCACAGTGTTCCTGCTGGCGTTGCCGTTGTTGGCGCTGCTGCTGCTCGGGCGTCGCGCGACCCGGGTGTTGACGGCCCTGCGGCGGTGGGCCGAGGGGCATGCCTGGGTGGTGAACGAGGTGCTTATCGCGTTCTTCGCGCTGTTCACAGTGCTGGACCTGGTGCGCTCGGGGTGAGGCGGCGCACACCTTGTCACGTGTCGCCTCCGACTGCCGTCATCTGCCGTGGGCCGGGTGGCTCGGTGGTGACAGTGGATGGCGGCGGGACGGGAGACGACGATGAAGGTGCTTGTCACCGGGGCGGGTGGTCATCTGGGTCGGCCGACGCTGGCCCGGCTACGCGAGGACGGGGTGGATGTCCGTGCCACCGGCCGGCGGGCGCGTCAGGACTCCGACGTCGAGTGGGTGGTCGCCGACCTTGCCACCGGGGACGGTGTGGCCGAGGCGGTGGCGGGAGTGGACGCGGTGCTGCACCTGGCGTCCTCGCCTCGGGGCAGGACCCACCAGGTGGACGTGCTGGGCACCCGTCGGCTGGTGGTGGCAGCCGCCGCGGCCGGCGTCCGGCACCTGGTCTACGTCTCGATCGTCGGCGTGGATCGGGTGCCGATCCCGTACTACCGGCACAAGCTCGCCGCCGAGCAGGTGGTCGCTGCCGGTCCGGTGCCGTGGTCGGTGCTGCGGGCCACCCAGTTCCCCCAGTTCCTGGACGACCTGCTGGCGTCCAGTTCCCGGCTGGGCCCGGTGATCGGCGACCGGGCGGTGCTCGCCCAGCCGGTCGACCCGGGCGAGGTGGCGGCCCGCCTCGCGGCCCGGCTGGTCGCCGGCCCGCTCGGTGGAATCGAGGAGTACGGAGGCCCGCAGGTGCTCCGCTTCGACGAGGCGGTCCGCGCCTGGCGGGAGGCCCGAGGCTCACGCAGACCGCTGCTGCCGGTGCGGATTCCGGGCCGGCTCGGTCGTGAGCTGCGCGCCGGTGGTCTGCTCACCGACGCCCTGCCGCGCGGCGTACGCACATGGGCCGACCATCTCGCCGACACGTACGGGGGAACCGGCCGGAAATGAGACCGACGGCCGTTCACGTTCGCCTTACGGTGACGCCATGTTCGCTGTCGTCATCACCGTGATCCTCTACGTCGCCGGTTTCGTCTTCCTCTACGGCGTGATCCGGGTCGGTGTCCGGCACGCCCTGGAGGATCTGGAGTTGTATCGGGCCAAGGCCCGTCGCGCCGAGGAGATGGCCGCCTCGCGCGACCGCACCTTCCTGCGCGAAAACGCCTTCCTGTCCGGCAGTTGAGTCGCGCTCCCGTGCAGCCCGACCAGGTGGCGTCGCGGGACGGCTCGGAGGTCGACGGGCGACCCGACGCGGCAGGTGCGAGGATCGCACCCGTGATGGGAACGCTGAAGACCGAACCGGCCCGTGCCCGCCTCGACCTGCTCGCCGCGCCGGTGGCGGAGGCCATCGCCCAGTGGCCCGTCGAGGCGCCGGTGGACGTCGACGACGTGTTTGTCGCTCCGATCGACGCCGACCTCGCCGACACGGCTGCCTTCTGCGCCGCGTACGAGGTGGGGCTGGAGGTGTCGGCCAACTGTGTGGTGGTGGCCGGCAAGCGTGAGGGTGTGGTCCGCTACGCGGCCTGCGTCATCCTGGCCACCACCCGTGCCGACGTCAACGGGGTGGCCCGGCGGGCGTTGGACGTACGCAAGGCGAGCTTCGCCCCGATGGACGACGCGGTCGAGTTGACAGGCATGGAGTACGGCGGCATCACGCCGATCGGGCTGCCGGCCCAGTGGCCGATCCTCGTCGACGCTCGGGTGATCGCCACGCCGCACGTGATCATCGGGTCCGGCGTACGGCACAGCAAGATCGCGCTGCCGGGGCCGGCGCTCGGCGCCCTGCCCGGCGCGCAGGTCGTCGAGGGCCTGGCCAAGCCCGCCTGAGCAGAGATCACCGTCGATACTGTTGCACGTGAAACATCGCGTGCGTGGTCAGTTCGTCGCAGACTCCCGCTGCTCGACCTCGGCGAGAGCAGCCAGCAACGTCTGCGTCTCCTGTGCGCCGGAAACCGCGTACTTCCCGGCCAGGACGAAGGTCGGCACGCTGCTGATGCCCAGGTCCCGGGCGGTGGCCAACTGTGCGGTGATGTCGGCGACGCGCTCGTCGGACTCGAGGAACCGGCGTGCGTCGGCGGCGTCCAGGCCGATCCCGCCGGCGATGGCGGCCAGTGCCTCACGGGAGCCGATGTCGACACCCTGTTGGAAGTGCGCCTGGTAGAGCGCCTCGACCATCTCGGCGGCCCGACCGTGGTCGGTGGCGTACGAGACCAGCCGGTGCGCGTCGAAGGTGTTGGCGATCAGCGCGCTGTCGAAGTCCAGTCGTAGCCCGTCAGCGGCAGCGATCTGGGTCACGTGGTCGAACATCTGCCGCGCCCGCTCCGGCCCGCCGAACTTCGCGGCCATCGCCTCCACAGTCGGGCGGGGCTCGGGCACCGGCGACGGGTCGAGCTGGAACGGCCGGTAGCGCACCGTCACCTCGCCCTCGTAGCGGGCCAGAGCCTCATCCAGCCGCCGCTTGCCGATGTAGCACCACGGGCAGACGACGTCGGCGTAGATCTCGATCTCCATGATCGGTGGCAACCGCCCGGTCAGCCGAGTTGTTCCCGTACCTGCCGCTTGAGTCGGCCCAGGATCGCCGTGCCACCGCGTACGCGCAGCGGGCTGATCGCCTGCGCCAGGCCCATCCGCTGGTAGAGGTCGTCCGGCACGGCCAGCACCTCCTCGGCGCTCGCGCCGGCCAGCCCTTCGGCGAGGATCCCGGCGAACGCCCTCGTGGTGGGCGCCTCCGGCGGGCAGTCGAAGAGGGTGTCGACGACCCCGTCCGGCGTCACCTGGGCGCGCAGGAAGAACGCCGTCTGGCACTCCGGTACCTGCTCCATGCCCTCGCGCACGGTGTCGTCCGGCAGTGGTGGGACGACGTCCGCGTACTCCAGGAGCATCTCCAGCACCAGGTCGCGCGGCGCGGCAGCGAACTCGTCGACGATCTCGGCCAGTCGGGCCGGCATGTCAGCCATGCGTCGAGGCTACCGCCGTTAGGAGGGGCCCCTTCCTATACCCGAGGCGTTAAGAAGGGGCCCTTCCTTACACAGTGGGGGTTTGCTCGCTGATCTCGCTGAGGGCGCTCGTCGGGTCGAGCTGCATGGCCAGGTCGCCGAGCGACACGATCCCGACAAGCTTGCGGTCGCTGTCGCAGACAAGCACCCGCCGGATGCCCCGGTCCCGCATGAGCGTCGCCGCCTCACCAGCCGTGCAGTGCTGCTCGATCATGACCACCTCGCGGGTGATGATCGAGCCGATGGTGGTGGACGCCGGTGAGCTGTTCTCGGCCACTGCCCGGACCACGATGTCGCGGTCGGTGAGCATGCCGGCGAGAGTGGCGCCCTCGGTGACCACCACGTCGCCGATGTCCGCCTCCTTCATCACCTTGGCCGCCTCGTCCAGGGTGGTCTCCACCGGCAGATAGACCACCTGCTTGGTCATCACGTCACTGACCCGGTAACCGGCCATGAGTTCCTCCGAAGACTTTTTCCCACCCGACCGACCTGCGGTACCCCCGTCACCTGGCGGCTACACCCAGGTTCCCACGTTCGCTGTGTACTTCGTGGACGATGCGCTCCACCAGACCGTCCAACGGCAATTCCACGCGGCCGTCGCCGACCCGCGCACGCAACTCGACGTACCCGTCGGTCAGGCGGCGGCCGACCACGACGCTGCGCGGGATGCCGATCAGCTCGGCGTCGGTGAACTTCACACCGGCCGACACGTGCGTCCGGTCGTCGACAAGCACGCGCACGCCGGCTGCGGCGAGGCGTCCGCCGAGCTCCAGCGCCGCGTCGAGCTGCGGCCCCTTACCCGCAACCACCAGGTGTACGTCGCACGGCGCGATCGCTGCCGGCCAGCAGAGCCCCCTGTCGTCGTGGTGCTGCTCGGCGATCGCCGCCACGGCCCGGGAGATCCCGATGCCGTAGCAGCCCATCGTGGGCCGGACGGGTTTGCCGGCAGGGCCGAGCACGTCGACAGCGAACGCGTCGGTGAACCGGCGGCCGAGCTGGAAGATGTGCCCGATCTCGATGCCCCGCCGGATCGTCAACTCGCCGTCGGCGCAGTCGGGGCAGGGGTCGCCGGCGCGTACCTCGGCCGCCTCGATCGTGCCGTCCGGTGTGAAGTCCCGTCCGGACACCACACCGGTCGCGTGTCGACCCGGCTCGTTCGCGCCGGTCAGCCACGCCGAGCCGGGTGCCACCCGCGGGTCGACCAGGTAGCGGACGCCCAGCTTGTCGAGCCCCTGCGGGCCGATGTACCCGCGTACCAGTTCCGGATGCTCGGCCCACTCGTCGAAGACGGCGACCTGTGCCGGGTGCAGGGCCGCGCCGACCCGCTTCAGGTCGACCTCCCGGTCACCGGGCAACCCGATCACCAAGGGCTCGGCCCGCTCGGCGCCCGGCTGCCGCACAGTCAGCACGACGTTCTTGAGGGTGGCGGCGGCTGTCCAGTCGTCCCGGCCGCCCAGCCGGCGGGCGTTGGCCAACTCCACGAGGCTGGCGATCGTCGGCGTCTCGGGAGTGTCGTGCACCTCGACGGCAGGCTGCGCGACCGGATCAGCGGCGGCCGGCGCCCGCGTGACGACCGCCTCGGTGTTCGCCGCGTAGTCGCAGGTCGTGCAGCCCACGAACGTGTCCTCGCCGACCGGCGTCGTGGCAAGGAACTCCTCCGACGCCGAGCCGCCCATCGCGCCGGACATCGCGTGCACCACCGTGTAGTCCAGGCCCAGCCGGTCGAAGATCCGCCGGTACGCCGCCCGGTGCCGGGCGTACGCCTCCCGCAGCCCTTCGTCGTCCAGGTCGAAGGAGTACGCGTCCTTCATCAGGAACTCCCGGCCGCGCAGCAGCCCTGCCCGGGGCCGTGCCTCGTCGCGGAACTTCGTCTGCACCTGGAACAACGTCACCGGGAAGTCCCGGTACGAGGTGAACAGGTCCTTGACGAGCAGCGCCGCCATCTCCTCGTGGGTGGGCGCCAGCAGGTGCTCGGCGCCGCGCCGGTCGGCGAGGGTGAAGATGTCGTCGCCGTACTCCGCCCACCGGCCGCTGGTCTGGTACGGCTCGGCGGGTAGCAGCGCCGGGAAGTGCACCTCCTGGTCGCCGATCGCGAACAGTTCGCCCCGCACCACCTCGGTGATCCGGTCCAGCACCAGCTTGCCCAGCGGCAGCCAGGTGTAGCCGCCCGATGCGGCGCGGCGGATGTAACCGGCGCGCAGCAGCAGCCGATGGCTCGGCACCTCCGCGTCGGCCGGATCCTCGCGCAGGGTCCGCAGCAACAGGGTCGACATGCGAAGCAGCATGGGCGCAGCGTAGAACGCACGCGTCGACCACGACGACTCAAATTCACCTCGCGCCGGGGCGTCGGCCCGTGTTACTTCGCGCCGGGTAGGCGGCCCGCGCAGCGCATGTCCGGGTCGGTAAGCGGTCGTCGGGGCATCATCCACTCCAGGGCGGTCTCCTCCACTGGCCAGCCGCGCACCGACACCAGGCTGTAGGGCGCCGCTGCCGCCTGCGGGCAGAGGACCTGCGACTGGACCTGGCCGTTCGGCAGGAACCGCACACCGGCGGTTTGGTCCAGCACGATCGTCGACGTGTCGGTGACAGTGATGAGCGCCCCGAGCACCACCTCCGTACCGGCCCCGCTGGCCGGCGGCGGGGCCGCCGTGAGATCTGGCGGCGGGCTCGCCGTCGGGTCCGGGGCCTCCGTGCGCGGCGTCCCGACCGCCGCCTTCGGCGCCACCTCGATCGCGGCGGTGGGCAGCAGCGGCACCCGGAGGAAGACCGCGCCCATCACCAGCGGAAGCACGGCGGCGACAGTGAACGCCAGACCGTGGGTCAGCGCCGGGGCGATCCAGCCGGGGATCGGGCCGGTGACCACCACTGTGGTGACGGGTGGCACCGCCAGCAGCGCCGCGGTGGCCCACTCGCCCTCCCGGAGCGCCGTCCAGATCGCCGGACCCAGCAGGCTGTACGCCAGGATCGCCGCCGCCAGCGGCAGCGCCACACTGACCAGCAGGATCCGCGTCGGTTCCTGCGGGTGCAGGTAGCGGGTGCGCAGCGCGAGCAGCCACAGACCCAGCATCAGCAGCGCCGGCAGGAAACGCAGCTGCCAGGTGAGCGCCCCCAGCGCGACAGCGGCGGTGAGCACCCAACCGGGGGTACGCGCCGTCAGGGAAGCCAGCAGCGACCGTTCCGGGTCGAAACGGTCAGGGGCGCTGAGCCGGAGCAGTCGGCCGAGCACCCCGAACGTCAACACGACAACGGGGAACGCCCACACCAGGGCGATCAACAGGGCGCTGAGCAGACCGAGCGGGCTCACGTACTGCACAAGCAGCAGCATCGTGGACATGTCCTGCCGGCTGAGCTGCCACAGCCGCAGCACCAGGAGCAGGACGGGGAATGTGGGCAGGAGGGTCAGCAGCCACTGCTGCGCCTGCCGCGCCCCCGCCATCCGACGCGGACGGCCCGCGTTGGCGGGGTTGCTGGCGATCCGGGGTGCGCCGGGGCGGGTTGTGCGATCCTCTCCCACGGCCACTGTCGCACCTCCACCTTCCTCGCCTCGGGTTGCTGCTGTTCCGCGACCGGCTGCGGGAGGTTGTATCCCTGCTGCCAGCGGAGGTTGGTGTTGTACGCGTCCTCCCAGGTCGAGTCCTCCTCGTCGTTGGCCGAGACGTAGAGCGCGAGGTCGACAAGGTCGCGCAGCGCCTTGTTGGGGCCGGTGTTGATACCCCACCTCTCCTGGGGCGACGAGCCGATGTCCCAGTGCTGCAAGGGCTTGACGTTGCGGAGCGTGACCGGGAAGCGCTGACCGCTGTCGTCGGGCCGGTCGCCGGTGACGAAGCCGGCGAGGATCGCAGCGTCGGTGGTGACCGCCTCGACCGTGCCGTCGTACAGCATCTGGATGCACTCGCTGATCCGGTTGCGGCCTGTCGGCTTGGCGCCGGCCTCACCGAGGCGCTGGATGGACGTCGACGTGGTGAGCGAGCACACCGTCCGCCCGCTCAGGTCCTCCAGGCTGCTCACCTGGCCCTTGAAGCTCTTCAAGGTCACCACCGACTGCTCGGTGTGCAGGTACGAGGAGGAGAAGACAGCGCCCTCGTCCACGCGCTTGTCGTTGATGCTGTACGAGGCGATGACCAGGTCGACAGTGACGAAGCCGTCGTTGTCGCGGGCCTGTCGACGGGCCCGGTCCTCGCTCTCGATCGGCAGGAACCGCACCTGGGAATGATCGAACCCGAGGAACCCGGCGATCATGTAGGCGATGTCGACGTCGAAGCCCTTCCAGACGTTGTTGCCGAAGCGCTGGGAGATGCCGGGCTGGTCGTCCTTCACCCCGATGACGAGCTGTTGCTTACCCTTCATGCCGGCCTGTTCGAGCAGTTCGTCGCGGGTCGGGGGACCGGCGGCGAGCACGATCGGGACAAGGGCCGCCACCAGGACGGCAAGCGCGACAGTGAGCCCCACGAGGCGGATCTGGCGACTCCGGGCGGTGCGTGGCGAGGTGGTGTCCGCCGGGGCTGGCCCGGCGGGGTTCGGTTCGCTTGCCTGACTCAAGTAGGCCTCCCGCTGCGCGGCCTGGTGACCGGCCCTCCATTGTGAGCCCTGGATGCGAGCCGGGGCGACCCGACGCGAGCCGGATTGTCGACTCACATCCGGTGCGCTCCCGGCGGGTCGCACCGACCGGCGTCGCACCGACCGGCGTCGCACGGACCGGCATCGCACCGACCGGCATCGCATTGATCCTCAGAACGGATGACGTCCGCCACGTCGCCCCTCCGGGGCATCGTCCGTCGCGTCAGCGGTGACAGACTGGTCGCCGCAAGCAACGGGGTGGCGTGAGGGAGACGCGGGTGCGCTGGCGCAGTTATGTCGCGGTCGGGGACAGCTTCACCGAGGGAATGGACGACGCGTACCCCGATGGCACCTACCGGGGTTGGGCGGACCTGGTGGCGACCCGGCTGGCGGCCGAGGCCGGCCCCGACTTCCGCTACGCAAACCTGGCCATCCGGGGTCGCCTCTTTCCCAGCGTGGTCGCCGAGCAGGTGCCCGCCGCGGTGGCGATGAAGCCCGACCTGATCAGCTTCGCGGCCGGCGGAAACGACGTGTTGCGCCGCACCTTCGACCCGGAAAGGATCGTCACCCGCTTCGACGACGTGGTTCGCCAACTGCGCTCGGGCGGCGCGGACGTCCTGCTCTTCCGGTTCGCCGACGTGATGGCCCGGCTGCCCGGCCAGCGCCTCGTCGCCCCCCGGGTGGAGTTGCTCAACCAGGCGGTCGGTGAGACCGCCGAGCGGCACGGCGCCATCCTCGTCGACCTGTACGCCGACGACACCTTCCTCAACCCGATGCTCTGGAGCACCGACCGGCTGCACCTGTCCGAGTTCGGGCACCGGCGGGTCGCCGGGCAGGTGTTGAACGCGCTCGGCGTGGGCTGCGACGAGGAGTGGCTGATGGTTCCGCCGCACCCGGCCCCGTCGCCGTGGCTCGCAGCCCGCGCGGCCGACCTGCGCTGGGCCGGCCGGCACCTCGCCCCGTGGATCAAGCGGCGGCTCACCGGCCGCTCGTCCGGCGACACGGTGACCGCGAAGCGTCCGCTGCTCGGGCCGATCGTCGACTGAGCGTGCGCACCCTGCACACCGCGCCCCTGCTGCGGCGTACCCCCGACGGCGAGGCGGTGCCGGGCCACGCCGTGCTTGTCGGTGGCGACCGGGTCGAGGCAGTGGGTCCGCTGGCCGAGTTGATCGAGGCGTACGCCGGTGTGCGTGTTCGCCGTTGGCCAGGCACGCTGGGGCCGGGGTTGACGCACGACGGGCCACTGCCCATGGCGCCCACCCCGCGCGAGCGGGTGCACGCGCTGTTGCGGCACGGGGTGACGACGGTGCTGGCCGAGCACCTGACCGACCCGGTGCTGCGGGCCGCCGTCGACAGAAGTGACCTGCTCGTGCTGTCCGCACCCGTGCCGCCGCACCTGCATCCAGGTGGACGGGCCGACCTGGCGGTGCACGACGCCGACGGCACCTGCCTGGTGACAGTGGCCGCCGGCCGGATCGTGCACCGACGCGCCTGAAAGGGATCGCCGAACGTCCTTCCCGGTGGATAACATCCGCTGCCCCCGTCGATCGAGCACGGGGACAATCGGGGAAAGGTGGATGAGGGATGACCCTCATACCTGGTACGACATCGCCCCGCTCACCGGGGCGTCCCTTGTTGGCCGCCACACTGTCGATGCTGGTGGCCGTCGGGATGGTGGTCGTCTCGACCGCCACGCCGGCCGCCGCGTACGACGTGCGCTTCGAGAACAACACCTCCTGGGCCTGGACCGACTCCGAGCGGCCAAAGAAGATCAACATCGATGAGGCCGGCGACGTGTCCGTCGGCACCTGGCTCGACAGCAAGCGGCGTCCGCACACCTCGCGGGCGTACTTCACCTTCGACATCACCGCCTACCGCGGTGCGGTCATCGAACTCGCCAAGTTCAATGCGAAGGAGACCGGGGCGGGCGACTGCGCCAAGCGGCCCGAGGTGGAGCTGTGGCGCACGGAGCCGTACATCTCCCGCTCCAGTTGGGCGAAGCCCCCGGTCGACCTGGCGCGGATCGACGCCACGGCGATGCCTGCCCAGTCCGGGTGCCCGGCGCCCTACGTCGGGTTCGACGCCACGGAAGGGCTGCGTCAGGCCCTCGCCGAGGGCAAGTCGACGCTCACCCTCTCGCTCCGGCTCCCGGTCGAGGTCGAGAAGGACCCGACGTTGGCCCGGAAGTATGCGAGCCAGGTCGGCCTCTCCATCGACCACAACTACCCGCCGGGTGTGCCGACCGATCTGCAGACGGCGAAGGGCACGAACTGCACGGTCGCCGAGCCGTACCAGGTGCTGCCGTTCCGACAGCTGGATCTCTCGGCGGTCCTGCACGACAAGGATCTCACCGACACCGGCGGGACGGACGAGCTCACCGCGACGTTCGCACTCTGGCCGGTCGACGAGCCGGACGCCCGGGTGGAACGCATCGATTTCTCCCGCGACGGTCAGCGGGCGGTGGGCCGGTACCGGGATATTCCCTCCCTGTTCGAGCACGACCGGGTCTACGCCTGGCAGGTGCGCGCGGCGGACAGCCGGGCCACCGGTGAGTGGAGTCCGGTCTGCTACTTCCGTACCGACTACGAGGGTCCGGCAACGGCACCGACCGTCTCCTCCACCGACTTCCCGGTCGACGGAACGCCGGCACCCGCGCTGTCGGGGACGTTCACCTTCGACGCCGAAGGCACGTCGGACGTAGCCGGATTCGCCTACCAGCTCAACGCCGGTGCTCCCGGCAAGGTGACCGCCGACCGACCCGGCGGCTCGGCCACGGTGACGCTGAACCCCCGCAGCGGCCCGAACACTATCCAGGTGTGGAGCCTGGATGCCGTTGGCAACCAGTCTCCGGTCACCAACTACCAATTCTCGGCTGCCTACACCGCGCCGACCATCTCCGCGACCGTCTACCAGGAGTTCACCGAAGGCGGTGGGCCCGGCGTGCCCGGGGTGTTCACATTCACCCCGGTTGTGCCCGGCACGGTCAGCTACCGCTACTCCTTCAACGACCAGGCCGGCACCGTGCCGGCCAACGCCGACGGCAGCGCGTCGGTGACCTGGATGCCGACGGAGGCCGGCTGGTTCCTGCTCGAAGTCGTCGGCGTCAACCAGGACGGCATCGAGACCGCGGCAGCCCTCTGGATCTTCGGGGTCGCTGAGCAGCCCGCAGCCAGTTAGAGCCAGTGTGAAGCCCGGCCCGTCACCCTGCCCGGGTGGTGGGCCGGGCGCGTTCTCGGCCACACCTGTGGCCCTCGATGCTCGATGGCGGGCCGTCCGGCCGTGGAGCGGCGTACCTTGGGGATCATGTCTGTGCCGAACGATCCTGATCCCCGCCTCCAGTCGTACGCGGACCCGCAGCGGCTGGTCACCACCGAGTGGCTGGCCGAGCACCTGGGCGACGATGGCCTCGTCGTGGTCGAGTCCGACGAGGACGTGCTGCTCTACGAATCCGGGCACATCCCCGGCGCCGTGAAGGTCGACTGGCACCTCGACCTGAACGACCAGGTGACCCGGGACTACCTCGATGCCACGCGCTTCGCCGAGATGTGCGCCGCCAAGGGCATTGGCCGGGGCGACACTGTCGTCTTCTACGGCGACAACTTCAACTGGTGGGCCGCGTACGCCCTCTGGGTGTTCTCGCTCTTCGGCCACGTCGATGTGCGACTGCTCGACGGCGGCCGGCAGAAGTGGGTCGCCGAGGGGCGCGAGCTGACCCGTGACAAGCCGAACCGGCCGCGCGCCGACTACCCGGTGCCGCTGCGCGACGACGCGCCGCTGCGGGCGTTCCGCGAGCAGGTGATGGCGCACATCGCCGTCGGACGGCCGCTCGTCGACGTCCGGTCCCCGGGGGAGTACACGGGCGAGATGCTGCACATGCCGGACTACCCGCAGGAGGGCGCGCTGCGCGGCGGGCACATCCCGGGCGCTGTCAACAAGCCGTGGAAGTCCGCCGCGAACGAGGACGGCACGTTCCGGTCCGCCGACGAGCTGCGCGCCATCTACGCCGACCAGCTCGGGCTCAGCCCGGACGACGACGTGATCGCGTACTGCCGGATCGGCGAGCGGTCCAGCCACACCTGGTTCGTGCTGCGGCACCTGCTGGGCTACCCGCAGGTGCGCAACTACGACGGTTCGTGGACCGAGTGGGGCAACCTGGTCCGGGCACCTGTCGTGAAGGGTGACCAGCCCGGCGGTATCGCCGCCTGAACAAGCCCGCCGCGTGGGCGGACACGTGCACGACCCGGCCGGCTGAGCGCTGTCACGCGCCAGCCGGCCGGACGCACGAGGGCGCCAGCCGGCCGGACGCACGAGCGGGTCAGCCGGGCGTGCGAGCGGTCAGCCGGCCAGCGCCACGATGCCGGCGCGGTCGCGGAGCACGCCAGTGATCTCGCCGGTCTCCGGGTGCCACCGTGCCAGGCCCGCCGGTTCGAGGCGGAGCAGCACGGCACCCTGCTTGTCCCAGCCCAGCACCTCGCAGCAGCCCTTCGCCCGGTCCCGGCCGAGGTCGAGCACGTGGGCCACCGCGCCTGTGCGGGCGTCCAGCACCGCCACTCCCTCGGCGCCGTCGATTCTGTCGTTGGTGATCCAGGCAGCGCGGGCCACCCGGTCGCCGTGCAGCCAGCCCCGGCCGTAGAACTCGTTCACCTGGTAGGGGGCGGGCAGCAGTTCGCCAGTGACGCGTTCTTCGGAGCGGAGTGCGCCCTCGCGGGCGGTCCGGCTGCGCAACGTCAGGCCGTCCCGCTGGCCGCCCGTCTCGATCAGCGCGGCCTCGCGTCCCGCCTCCGGGTCGGGTACCGCCAGGTCCCAGGCCGACACGTCGATGGTGCTCGCCGCCTCGGTGTCGCGCTGCACCGCGTACGTCCGGCCGTCGCCGCCGACAAGCACCCGGTCGTTCGCCCAGACCACCAACTCCAGGTAGCCGTCGAGCGGGACGCGACGTACGCCCGCCTTGGTGAGGTCGACCATGACCAGCTCGTTGGTCTGCGCGAAGGCGGCCCACCGGCCGTCCGGCGACAGCACGCCCGGTTTCACGGCGGGCGCCTCGTTGCCGTCCCGGTCCCGGGTTGGCGCCAGCGTCACCACGTCGAGACTGCGCACCACGCCGTCGTCGCCGAGGACCCGGACCGGGCCGTCCGCGCGGTACTGGTCGTCAAGGGGTTGGTACAGCGCCAGCGCCCGCTGGACCGGACGCTCGGACAGCCGCACTGTCGCCTGGTCACCGAGCCGCGACAGCGGATCGGGTGGGTAGGTCAGCTCCGCCGGCGGGTGCTGCACGGGACCAGCGTGGGTCGCCTCGACGGTCGGTGTCACAGGGTGTCCCGGCGGCGGGCTGGCGGGCGGGCGCAGCGCGGCCACGGTGCCGCCGCCGACGAGCGCCACGGCCATGACGACCGCGCCGACAGTCCTCCGGGTACGCCGGGTACGCCGTGCCCGATCCCAGCCTGCCGACGCCGGTTGGCTGGGTAGGACGTCCTCGACGCTGACGGTGAGCAGTCGTCGCAGGTCCTGTTCGTTCACGGGTTCACCTCCACACCGGTTGCCAGGTCGCCCGAGTGCGCTCGGGTGGGCGGGGCGAGGTCCGGTGCCACCTCGCGGAGTCGGCGCAGGGCGCTGTGGCACTGGCTCTTCACGGTGCCGACTGTCACGCCGAGCGCTTCGGCAGTGGCGACCTCGGTCAGGTCCTCGTAGTAGCGCAGGACCAGGACGGCCCGCTGCCGGGGCGGGAGTTGTCCCAGCGCGTCGTGCAGCGCCAGCCGCAGCGCGCCGTCGCGGTCGCGGGTCGCCTGGTCCGGCGGCGCGGCGCTCAGCCACTCCCGGCGTCGACGACGCCACCAGGACACGGCGTCGCGGTAGAGGATGGCCCGCACGTAGGCGGCGGGGTCGCCGTCGCGTACCGAGGTCCAGCGCAGCGCCAGCTTCAGCAGGGCGTCCTGGAGGAGGTCCTCGGCCTGGTGTCGATTACCGCAGATCAGGTACGCCGCGCGGAGCAGCCGGTGCTGGTGGCTCTCCACGAAGGCGAGGTAGCCGTCGCGGCCGTCGTTCGCCGTCGGTGCCATCCGCCCCCCTCCCGGCTGTCGCGGTGCGTCACCTGGCAGACGCATGGCGAGGGGCAAAAGGTTGGGTCAGTTCTCGACCCGCCCGGTCAGGTAGCGCTGGAGGGTCGGTGCGATCCAGGAAACCAGTTCCTCCGGTGCCAGGTCCACCATGGGCGGCAGGCGAACGATGTAGCGGGTGAAGGCGAGGCCGAGGATCTGGCTGGCGACCAGGCCGGCGCGGCGGCCGGTTGTCGCCGGGTCGGTGCCGAAGGTGGCAACGGCCGCGGTGAGCTGGTCGGCGAAGATCCCGCGCATGCGTTCGGCAGCGCCCGGGTTGGTGCTGGCGGCCCGCAGCAGCGCCACCAGTGTCTCGTCGCCCTCCCAGCGGGTGAGGAAGTGCCGGACCAGCGTCTCGCCCAGTTGCCCGGCCGGTACGGCGGTGAGGTCGGGCAGCCGCAGGTCGAATTCGGCAGCCGCCGCGAACAGCCCCTCCTTGCTGCCGTAGTAGCGCATGACCATCGACGGGTCGATCTTCGCGTCGGCGGCGATGGCCCGGATCGTGGCCCGTTCGTACCCGTCGGCGGCGAACCGCTCCCGGGCGGCTCGCAGGATCGCCGCGCGGGTGGTGTCCGAGCGGCGGGGTTGGGTCCGGGGCGCCGTCTCTGTCATGTCAACGACCGTATGCCAACGCTTGTTGACACTCAAGGGGCACCAGCCCTAACGTTGCCAACAAGTGTTTGCCAACGGTCGTTGGCAAACCGAACCGGAGGTGGCCATGAGCACCGACGTTCTGGTGGTGGGAGCAGGCCCCACCGGCCTCGCCACCGCACTGACGCTGGCCCGCCGCGGCGTCGACGTGACAGTGCTCGACCAACAGGCCGAGCCGCCCATGACCTCCCGCGCGGCGGTCGTGCACGCGTACACCCTTGAGGTGCTGGACCTGGTCGGCGCCGCAGCGCCGCTTGTCGCCCAGGGTGTGCGGTCGCCGGGCTTCACAGTGCGCGACCGGGACCGGGTGCTCCTGAGAGTTCCGTTCCACGACCTGCCGTCCCGCTTTCCCTACGCGCTGCTGGTCTCCCAGTCCGTCACCGAGGAGGTGCTCGCCGGGCAGCTGGCCGACCTCGGCGTGCGGGTGCGGCGACCGAGCCGGCTGACCGGCCTTGCCCGGACCGGCGACGGGGTGCTCGCGCAGGTGGACGGGGAGCCTCTGCGCGCCCGGTACGTGGTCGGCGCGGACGGCCTGCACAGCACCGTGAGGCAGGCCGCCGGCATCGGCTTCACAGGCCCCAGCGACCTGGAGTCCTTCGCGCTCGCCGACGTGCGGGTGGACAGCTCGCTGCCGTGCGACGAGGTGGCCCTCTTCCTCGCCCGTTCCGGACCGCTGGTCTGGGCGCCCCTCCCGGACGGGGTGGTCCGGCTTGTCGCTGCCGTGCCGACGCCGCCGACAGACCCGGACCGGGCGTACCTCCAGGCACTGCTCGACGAACGGGGCCCGGCGCGGCGGCCCGACCGGGTGACCGACGTGCTCTGGGGCTCCCGCTTCCGGGTGCACCACCGGATCGCCGACACCTTCCGCTCCGGGCCGGTGCTGCTGGCCGGCGACTCCGGACACGTCCACAGCCCCGCCGGTGGGCAGGGCATGAACCTCGGCATCTGCGACGCGGTCGCCGCCGGTACCGCGCTGGCCGACGTGCTCGCCGGCGGTTCGGAGACGTTGCTCGACGACTACAGCGCCCGCCAGCGCCCGATGGCCGAGGACGTGCTGAGCCTCGCCGCCGGCCTGACCCGGCTGGCGACCGCCTCCCCGGTGCGCCGGCCGGCCCGCGATGTGCTGCTCCGGCTGATCGGCGCAGTGCCGCCGGTCCGCCGGAATGTCGCACTGCGCCTGTCCGGGCTGTCCCACAGGGAACGGACCCCGGGCTAGTCTGCGCCGATGGATCAGGTCTGGCGGGACTGGTGCGCCGTGCTGTTCACCGTGCTGGCCGGCCTTGCGCTGCTGGCCCTTGTCATCGTGCGCCTCGCCCGCGCGCGGCGGGAACCGTCGGACCGCGCGGCACGGCGACGCGGCGTCGCCGAGGTGGGCGCCGTCGCCGGCACCCTGCCCTGGGTGTGGATGACCCTCGCGCCGCGTCCCGCCCCCCGCGACGTCCACCTGGTGCCGCTGCGCGACCTGGCCGACCTGCTCACCGCCCCGCCGGCGACCGCCGTGGTGCAGGTGGTCGGCAACCTGCTGGTCTTCGCCGCGTTGGGCTTCTTCGCCCCGGTACGCTTCGCCGCCCTCGCCAGCGTCAGCAGGCTCTTCCTGCTCGGTGCCGCCGGTTCCCTGGTCATCGAGTTCCTCCAGTACGCGCTGGACCTCGGTCGGGTGTCCTCAGTGGATGACGTGCTGCTCAACGCGACGGGTGCGGCACTGGCCGGGCTTCTGTCGCGTCGCTGGTGGGCGCGACCGTCGGCGTCGGTGCGGCCGGCCGTAGTGCCCACCACGCCGCCAGTGTGACAAGTGCGAACGTGCCCGCTGCCCCGCCCATCACCGGCACCGTCCCGTACGCGGCGGCCACAAACCCGGCCAGCGCCGCCCCGACCGGAGCGGTGAGCAGACCGACCATCCGCTGGGCGGCACCCACCCGTCCGAGCAGCCCACTCGGCACCTGCTGCTGCCCGTACGACGCCCACAGGCTGTTCCACACCACAGTGCCGGCGGCGAAGACGGCCAAGGCGATCCCGCCCGACACCGGGTGCCGGGCCAGCGCGAACCCGGCGAGCGCGACGGTCTCCGCGGCGAGCACAACGAGCAGCGCGGACACCGTGCCGAGCCGGGCGGCGAGCCGGCCCGCCCCGAGCGCCCCCGTCAAGCCGCCCACGATGGCGGCCGCTGTGAACAACCCGTACCCGGCAGGCGGGACCCGCAGCACGTCCAGCGCGTAGAGCACCTGCACCGCCACGATGCCGCTGATCGCCAGGTTGCTCGCGGCCGTGAGCAGCGTGACCCGCCACAGTGTCCGGTGACCCCGCAGCCATCGCACTCCCTCGGCGATCTCGTTCCACACCGAGCCACGCCTCGGCGGCGTCGCCGAGGCCACGGCGGGAGGCGGGCTCAGCGCCAGCACGAGCAGGGCGGCCGCGGCGAAGCTGACGGCGTCGACGGCAAAGGGGAGCGCGGGGGCGACGGCGAACAGGATGCCGGCAGCCGGCGCGCCGAGGAAGCCGCCAGCCACAGCGCTTCCGGCCTGTAGCCGCCCGTTCGCGCGGGCCAGCGCGTCCGGCGGAACCACCATGGGCAGCATCGCGAACGAGGCCGAGTCGAAGAGCGTCCCCAGCGTGGCGAGGACGAACGCCGCCACAAGCAGCACCACGACGGGCGACCGGTCGAGGGCGACCGCCACGGCCAGGGCCGCGACCACCACTGCGCGTACCCCGTCGACAAGCGCCATGGCCCGACGCCGGTCCCAGCGGTCCGCGTACACGCCGCCGAGCAGGCCGAACAGCAGCGGCGGCAACAGCCCGGCCACTGCGACCGCCGCGATGACCCGGGGATCACGGGTCACCGTCGCGGCCAGCAGAGCCAGAGCGGGGGTACGCAGCGCGTCGCCGAACCGGGACGAGACAGCGGCCGACCACAGGAGCCGGAAATCCCGGCCCAGAGCGGAGGAGGTCATGCCGGCGACCGTGCCGGTTCGACAGGGTCGAGGGTCAAGCCGCCGGTGGCGAAAAGGGGGGCCGCGCCGGCCCGTGAACGTCGGTACGGTGAGCGCCGGCACCGGGATCGGGGAGAAATCAGGCGTGGACCACACCTTCCAGGTCGACCTACGCGGCGTGGTCGACCTGCTCAGTCATCACCTCTACGGCAGCCCACGGGTCTACGTCCGTGAGCTGCTGCAGAACGCGGTGGACGCGATCACCGCGCGACGTGCCGCAGACCCGGAAGCGCCCGCGCTGATCCGCATCGAGCCACCGGAGCGCACCGGTGACGGCACCCTGCGAATCCACGACACAGGAATCGGTCTGACCGAGGCGCAGGTGCACGAACTGCTGGCCACCATCGGCCGCAGCTCGAAGCGCGACGAGCTGGGCTTCTCCCGGCACGAGTTCCTCGGCCAGTTCGGCATCGGTCTGCTCTCCTGCTTCCTGGTGGCCGACGAGATCCACGTGCTCACCCGGCACGGCGACAACCCGACGGTCCGCTGGACCGGGTACGCCGACGGCCGCTACGCGGTTACCGTGGCGCCGACCGAGGCCGCCCGTGCCGAGCCGGGCACCACTGTCACGCTTGTGCCCCGCCAGGACGCCGACCAGTGGTTCACCACTCCGACGGTCACCGACCTCGCGCGGCTCTTCGGTTCGCTGCTGCCGGTCACCGTCCGGGTCGGCGACGTGGTCACCACCACCGGCGAACCGCCGTGGCCGACCACGCCCGGCGCACCACTGGACCGCGCCGCGCTTGTCGGGTACGCCCGGGAGACGCTCGGTGTGGACCCGTTCGACGTGCTGCCGCTCGCCGTGCCGGAGGCCGGGCTGACAGGTGTCGCCTTCATCCTGCCCACCCCGGTGAACCCGGCGGCCCGGGCCGGGCACCGGGTCTACCTCAAGCGGATGCTGCTCACCGAGACCGCCGACGGGCTGCTGCCGGACTGGGCGTTCTTCGCGCACTGCGTTGTGGACGCGACCGAGCTGCGCCCCACCGCAAGCCGGGAGGCCCTCTATGAGGACACCCTGCTGACGGCGACCCGGGAGGCGCTCGGCGACCAGGTCCGGGGTTGGCTTGTCCGGTTGGCGCGGCACGAGCCGCGCCGGCTTGCCGAGTTCCTCCAGGTGCACCACCTCGGGGTGAAGGCGCTGGCGTTGCACGACGACGAGATGCTGCGGCTTGTCGACAGGTGGTGGCCGATGGACACCAACGTCGGCACGCTCACCCTCGCCGAGTTCCGGGAGCGCTACGGCGTGGTCCGCTACGCGGCGAGCCTCGACGAGTTCCGCCAGCTCGCCGCGGTGGCCGCCGCGCAGGACCTGGCGGTGGTGAACGCCGGCTACACGTACGACACCGAGTTGATCGAGCGGTTGCCGGTGGTGGACCGCACGGTGTTGATCGAGCGGTTGGAGCCGAGCGACCTCACGACCCGTTTCGAGGCACTGGACCCGCAGGTGGAGTTGGCGTTGCGGCCGTTCCTCACCGCCGCGCAGCGGGCCGTCGAGCGTTCCGGCTGCGAGGTGGTCGTCCGGGCGTACGACCCGGTTTCGCTGCCCGCGCTCTACCTGGTCAGCCGGTCGGCGGCGTTCAACGACCAGCTCGCCGCCAGCCGGGACCGGGCCGACGAGCTGTGGGGCGGCGTGCTCGACGCTCTCGCCGCGACCGCCCCGCCGGACCGCCCGCAACTGGTGCTCAACCATCGCAACCCGCTGGTACGCCGGGTGGCCATGCTCAGCGACCCGGAGCTTGTGGGGCTCGCCGTCGAGGCGCTGTACGGGCAGGCGTTGCTGCTCGGCCACCATCCGATCCGCGCGGCCGACGCCGCCCTGTTGAACGATTCCTTCCTCGGCCTGCTCGGCCGGGCCGTGCCGGGACGGGAGTGAGCATGAGCGGCGAGGATCTGTGGCGTGTGCTTCGCGGCATCGCCGACATGCCGTACGGGGCGGGGCAGATCGCCGCCCTGGAGCAGTTGCTACGACGGGTGGACGCCGCCGACGACAGGCATCTCGCCTTCGTCACCCGTATGCAGGCCACCACCGGGTACGTCTACGGCGGGGAGCCGGCGAAGTCGTTCGTGACCTTCTCCTGGTGCCTGTCGGAGTTCGATCGTGACCCGCAGCCCTACCACCAGCGGCACCTGCACCAGTTGCTGTGGCACTTCAAGTACATGGTGTCCGGCCTGCTGAAGTTCCCCGAGGTGCCACTGGACCGCACGTACGCGGTGCTCGACGACATGGAGCGGCGCTATCGGGCGGGCGGGCACAGCCTGCAGACCGTCCACAAGCATCGGTTCCGGGTGGCCGACCATGTGGGCGACGCGGAGGCTGCCGCGCACTGGTACCGGCTCTGGCAGACGACCCCCCGCGATGACCTCTCCGACTGCGCGGGCTGTGACCCGACGAGTCAGGTCGGCTACCTCGCCGACACGGGGCGGGACGCGGAGGCTGTGGCGCTTGCCGAGCCGGTGCTCGCCGGCCGGCTCACCTGCACCGAGCAGCCACAGGCGATCCTCACCGCGCTGCTCCTGCCGTACCTGCGGACCGGGCGGGGTGAGGCGGCGCGGGACGCGCACCGGGAGGCGTACCGGCGGCTGCGTGGCAACCTCGCGGACCTGTGGGACATCGGCGATCATGTCGAGTTCTGCACGTTGACCGGAAACGAGGCGCGGGCGGTCGAGCTGATCGAGCGGCACCTGGACTGGCTGGACCGGCCGCCGTCCCCGGCCGCCGCCATGCATTTCGCGGCCGCCGGCGCCGCGGCGCTGCGCCAGGCCGGCGCGTCGACGGTGTACCGCCGGGCAGCCGAGGGCCGGCCGGCGGCCGAGGTGCCGGCGTCGGTGTTGGCCGACGAGCTGGCCGAGACTGCGACCGGGCTGGCCGCCCGCTTCGACGCCCGCAACGGCACCACCCACCAGTCGGAGTGGATCACCCGCAGGCTCGCCGTGCGGCCGAGCGGCGAGCACCTGCCGCTGTCCGCGAGCGTCCGCCGTCGCCCGGCCCGCCCGGCCCGCCCGGCCGGGGCCGACGCGGCGACCGGTGCGTCGTCCTCCGGTGAGCAGGGTAGGGAGGCCCGGGTCGGCGAGCCGCCGGCCGTCCAGCCGCCCGCCGACGCCGGCCCGGACGACCTGCTGGATCTCGCGGAGCTGAGCTGGGGGCGCCACGAGCGGGCCACCTTCCGGGCGGCGCTGGCCGCCTTCGACGACCGGTTCGGCGCTGCCGACCTGCCGGCGGGTACGACAGCACACCGGTTGGCGCTGCGCGCGGCCGAGCGCGGCGACGAGGACGACATCGACGGTGCCATCGAGATCAACCGCGCCGCGCTCAAGCTCTACCGGGAGGCGGCCGAGGAGGTGCCCGCCCAGGTGGTTGCCGGGCGGCTCGGCGTGCTGTTGACGCACTCCGACGAGACCGCCGAGGAAGGGTTGACACTGGTCCGGGAGGCCGTCGAGGTGCTCGACCGGCTCGGTGACGCCGGACAGCGGGCGGCCGGGTACGACCGGCTGGCGTTGGCGCTGCTGCACCGGGAACGGTGGGAGGACGCCCTCGCGGCACTCGACCGGGCACCGGCCGACGCGGGTGGCGACAGTCATCTGGCGACCCGGATCGCGCTGCACCGTGCTCATCTGCTGGAGCAGTTGGACCGCATCGAGGAGGCCCGCGTCGCCGCCGCAGCAGCCCGCCGGATCGCCGAGGAGTTGGGCGTCGGTGAGTTGCAGACGGCTGCCTGCCTGGCGTACGCGCGGACCGTCGACTATCCGGCGGAGGCGGTGGTCGCCTGCGACGAGGCGCTGCGATGGGCGCCGCCGGACGCGGAGCTGCCGGTGCGGGTCGCCAGGGCTCGGGCGCTGCTCGCCGCCGGTCGGGCCGCCGACGCTGTGGACGACTTCGTCGAGGCGGTGACGCTCTGCGTGGAACGGGGCGCCGACGGCGACGCGTTCCTGCGCTGGGAGTTGGCGATCGCGTACCGGACGGTGGGTCGGCTCTCCGAGGCGGCCGAGGTGGCCGAGGAAGCGGTGCTCGGTCTGGCCCGGATGGGTGCCCAGTCGGAGGCGGACCGCTGCCGGCACCTGCTGGCCGGTGTCTACGCCGGGCTCGGTGAGATCGAGCCGGCGCTGGCGCTGCTCGGCCAGTTGGCCGACAACCTGGATGGACCGGACAATCTCCCGCACCGGGGGCAGGTGCTTGAGGAGGCCGGTGGGATCCTCTACGACGCCGACCGGGATGCGGCGGCCGCCGAGCGGTTCGCCGCAGCCGCCACGGCGTACCGACTGGCCGACCTGCGGCTGGACGAGCTGCGGGCCCGCCGACGGGAGGCGTACGCCTGGTTCTGGTCCGATGATCGGCAGGCGGCGCTGCGTACTGTCGAGCTGGTGGACGCGCTGGCGGCGGAGCTGGCCGGGCGGACGGAGCCGGCGGCGACCTACGAGCTGGCGATGGTGGCCGAGGTCGGCGCCCGGGTGCTGACCGGGGAGGACCGACCGGACGAGGCACTGCGACGCATCGCCGGCGTGCCCGACCGGTTGCGGTCGATCGAGGCGTTCGGTGAGGCCATCCAGGTGGAGATCCTGGCCGGCGAGCTGCTGCTGCGCCTGGAACGGCCGGCGGAGGCCGAACCACTCCTGCGCCGCGTGCTCGGTGGGCTCCCCGCCGACTCGCGGCCCGTGCGCCAGACGGCCTGGCTGCTGGCCCGTGCGCTGGACCTGCTGGACCGGCCGACGGAGGCCGCCGCGGTGCGCGCGGAGCACCAGTTGGACGAGGACTGACCGCCACCGGCCGCCCCTGCCGGACGAGGGGCGGCTGGCGGTCGGTGGGCGCAACTGACCGGTAACCAACCGGCGCGGTTCGCGGTCTACGCTTGCCCGGTGAAGGTGGAGCAGCAGGCGCGGGGCGCGGTGGGTGCGGGCCGGCGCCGGTCCCGCAAGGACGAGATCCTGGAGATCGCTGTCGGGCTGTTCGCCGCCCGTGGTTATCACGGTGTGTCGATGGACGACATCGGCGCGGCGGCGGGGGTCACCGGTCCGGCGCTCTATCACCATTTCGCCGGCAAGGAGGCCATGCTGGCCGCCGCGCTGATCCCGGTCAGCGAAGGGTTGCTGGCCGGCGGGCGGGAACGCTCCGCCGGGCACCCGGACGACCCGCGCGGCGTGCTGGAGTCGCTTATCGACTTCCATGTCGAGTTCGCGCTTGCCAACCCGGCGGTGATCGCGCTGCACCTGCACGAGTTGGACCGCCTGCCGGAGGAGCCGCGGCGGCGCATCCGCCGGCTCCAGCGGCTCTATGTCGAGGAGTGGGTGACAGTGCTTACCGCGCTGCACCCGGGCATGCCCGACGGTGAGGCGCGGGTGCTGGCGCATGCCGCTTTCGGCCTGATGAACTCGACTCCGTTCCTCGGTGGCGAGGTCGATCGGCAGCGTCGGGCCGAGTTGCTGCGCGACGCCACCCTCGCCGCGCTGCTCGCCTGAGCCGACTCGTCAGAAGCGGTCCGGTCATGGTTCCCTGACAGGCGTCCCGACATTCGGACACTTGGAGGAAACATGATCGAGTCACTGCTGGTCGCCAATCGGGGCGAGATCGCCCGCCGGATCATCCGGACCGCCAAGCGGCTCGGCATCCGCGCGATCGCGGTGTACTCGGAGGCTGACGCCGACCTGCCCTTCGTCGTCGAGGCGGACGAGGCGGTCCTCATCGGCCCGCCGAACCCGACGCAGAGCTACCGCAACACCGAGGCGATCCTCGCAGCCGCGAAGTCCACAGGTGCGCAGGCCATCCACCCCGGCTACGGGTTCCTGTCGGAGAACGCCGAGTTCGCCCGTACCGTCGAGTCTGCCGGGTTGATCTGGGTCGGCCCCGGCGCGGACGCGATCACCGCGATGGGCGACAAGATCAATGCTCGGAATCTGATGGCCGCGGCGGGGGTGCCTGTCGCTCCCGGGACCACCGACCCGGCCGCCGACCTGGACGCGGCGGTGACCGCCGCCGCGGAGATCGGCTATCCGGTGATGGTCAAGGCCGCGGCCGGTGGCGGCGGCATGGGCATGGGCGTGGCCGCCGACGAGGGCGCGCTGCGCATCGAGTACGACAAGGTGCGCGCGTTCGCCGAGCGGATGTTCGGCGACGGCTCGGTGCTGATCGAGCGGTTCTTCCCCCGGGTACGCCATGTCGAGGTGCAGATCCTCGGCCTCGCCGACGGTCGGGTTGTGGCGCTCGGCGAGCGGGAGTGCTCGGTGCAGCGACGCAACCAGAAGTTGGTCGAGGAGTCGCCGTCCCCGGCGGTCTCGCCGGAGCTGCGCGACCGCCTGCTGGCGGCGGCAGTGCGGGCCGGTGAGGCGGTGAAGTACCGCAACGCGGGCACCGTCGAGTGCCTGTTGGTCCCGCGCGAGCCGGACGCTGCTGGCGCTGTTCCTGACTCCGAAGACTTTTTCTTCCTGGAGATGAACACGCGGCTTCAGGTGGAGCACCCGGTGACCGAGTACGTCTACGGCGTCGACCTGGTCGAGGAGCAGTTGCGGGTGGCCGCCGGCCTGGCGCCGACGTTCGACCCGGACGCTTTGTCGCCGCGCGGGCACGCCATCGAACTGCGGGTCAACGCAGAGGACCCGAAGCGTTTCCTGCCCGGCCCCGGCAAGGTCACGACCTGGGTGGAGCCCACCGGCGAGGGCATCCGGGTGGACTCCGGGTACGTCGAGGGCAACACCGTCACGCCGTTCTACGACAGCCTGTTGGCCAAGCTGATCGTCAGCGGTGCCAGCCGTGACGAGGTGATCGCCCGTGCGCGGGACGCGGTCGCCGGGTTCCAGATCGTCGGCCCGAAGAACAACCTGCCCTTCTTCGCCGAGTTGCTGGAGAACGAGGAGTTTCTCTCCGGCGCCTACGACACGGCGATCGTCTCCCGCATGCGCTGAGCCCTCGGGCGGCCGCCGGTCGTCGCGCTGTCCCCCCGCCCCCCGCCCCCGGCCCCAACCCTCCGTCCCGACCCGACGTCACAGCGAGGTGACCGAATGACCCAGTTGCCAGATTCCGTCTCGATCCGCGAGGTCGGCCCGCGGGACGGGTTGCAGAACGAGGACCCGATCCCCGCCGACGCCAAGGTGCGGCTACTCGACGCGCTCTCCGGCACCGGCGTACGCCGGATCGAGGCGGTGTCGTTCGTACACCCGAAGGCGATCCCGCAGATGGCCGACGCCGACGAGGTGTGGCGTCGGGCGACGAAGGCCGAGGGGGTGCGTTACTCGGCGCTGGTGCCCAACACCAGGGGTGCCCAGCGGGCGTTGGCCGCCGGGTTCACCGAGATCGAGGTGGTGGTGTCGGCGAGCGACACGCACAACCGGCGCAACGTCAACCGCGCCACGGACGAGTCGCTCGACGACATCGCCGAGCTGATCGACCTGCTGCACGGTGCTTCCGCACGGGTCGAGGTGATCGTGGCGACAAGCTTCGGCTGCCCGTACGAGGGGGATATCGACCCGCAGCGGGTGGCCGGCATCGTGGACCGGGTGGTCCGCGACGGCGCGGACCGGGTGGCGTTCGGCGACACCACGGGCATGGCCACTCCGCGTCGGGTCCGCGAGCTGCTGACCGCGGTACGCGACCGCAACGCGCACGTGCCGGTGCTGCTGCACTTCCACAACACCCGGGGCACCGCGCTGGCCAACCTGCTGACCGCCTTGGAATTGGGGGTGACCGAGTTCGACGCCAGCGTGGGCGGCCTCGGTGGCTGCCCGTACGCGCCGGGCGCCAGCGGCAACCTCGCCACCGAGGAGGCCGTGCACATGCTTCACGACATGGGCATCGACACCGGCATCGACCTGGCGGCCCTGATCGAGGCGGCCGAGCTGGCCGAGGAGTTGCTCGGCAAGAAGCTGCCCTCCGGCGTACTGCGGGCGGGTCCGCGTACCCGATTGACGCCGATGCCCGACTGACGGGCCGTGACGTGGTGGAGGGGCCGGCAGAGTGCCGGCCCCTCCGTCGTTTCGGCCAGGTCAGCTCACGGAGGTGAGCATGCTCGGCCAGCTGTCCTGGAAGACGTCCGCTCCGGCGCGGTCGGCGCTGCGTTCGGTGGCGGCGAAGGTGCCGGCGAAGAGGTTGCTCACCCGGTTCGCCTCGGCGCTGCTCGGGTACGCGTTGGTGCAGCTGGTGCCGGCGCTGCCGCCGGACATCAGCAGCGAGCAGTTGCCGTTGTAGTTGTCCGGCAGGCCGAGGATGTGCCCGATCTCGTGGGTCATGATCCGCAGCACGCTGTACTGGGCGGCCTGCTGGGTGTCGATGTAGACCCGGCCGTTGCCGAGGCTGGTCCGCACGGCGTACGAGCCGCCACCGGTGATCCGGTAGATCCGCAGGTTCGAGCCGCAGTTCGCCGAGAGCGTCAGGTTGACTGTGGCGTTGTTCCAGATCGAGGCGGCCTGGTTGGCGACGCTGGCGTAGCTTCCCGCCTGGCTGGTGTTGTAGCAGATGGTCATGGCGGCGGACGCGGGCGAGGGGTTGGCGACCGTGATGCCGAGGGTGGCGAGCGCCGTCGCGAGCGATGCGACCGCGAGCCGCTTGAGTCGTGAGGTCATCGCTGACTCCTTATCCGGGAGGGGGTGTCAGGAGCCTAGCGCCAAACATCAATCCATTTCAATGTCTAGGTTGAGAGGTTGGCTGCTCCCCGCGCGGGTCGCCGAGGGGCGCGCGAATGCGATAGCCTAACGATCGTTCAGGTCAGTACGGCGAGGGAGTCGGCGTGACGCTCGACGGTGAGGCACTGGAGCAACTGCGCAAGCGGGCCCGGTCCGGCGGCGCGGACAAGTACCACGCGGCCAACGCCGCCAAGGGCAAGCTCTTCGCCCGCGAGCGGGTCGCCCTGCTCGTCGACGAGGGCTCCTTCGTCGAGGACGGCCTCTACGCCAACGCGCTCGCCGACGGGCTGCCCGCCGACGGCGTGGTCACCGGCACCGCCACCATCGACGGCCGACAGGTCTGCCTGATGGCGAACGACTCCACGGTCAAGGCCGGCAGTTGGGGCGCCCGCACGGTCGAAAAGATCATCCGGATCATCGAGCGCGCATACTCCACAAGCGTCCCGATGGTCTACCTGGTCGACTCGGCCGGCGCGCGGATCACCGACCAGGTCGACCTTTTCCCCGGACGGCGCGGCGCCGGCAAGATCTTCTGGAACCAGGTGCGTGCCTCCGGCTCGATCCCGCAGGTCTGCGCGCTGTTCGGCCCGAGCGCCGCCGGTGGGGCCTACATCCCGGCGTTCTGCGACGTGGTCGCCATGGTCGACGGCAACGCGAGCATGTACCTCGGCTCCGACCGGATGGTCGAGATGGTCACCGGCGAGAAGACCACGCTTGAGGCGATGGGCGGGGCCAAGGTGCACACCGCCGAGTCCGGCGTCGGGCACTTCCTCTGCAAGACCGAGGCCGACGCGCTCGACGTGGTGAAGACCTACCTGTCGTACCTGCCGGCCAACTGGACGCAGCAGCCGCCGACCGCCCCGGCGGTCGACGCGCCCGCGAAGGCCGACCTGGCCGCGCTGGTGCCGGCCAGCGAGCGGCAGGCGTTCGACATGCGCCGGTACGTCAAGGGACTGCTCGACGAGGGGTCGTTCTTCGAGATCCAGGCGCTCTGGGCCAAGGAGCTGACAATCGGCTTCGGTCGGCTGAACGGCGAGGTCGTCGGCGTGCTCGGCAACAACTCGATGTTCAAGGGCGGGGTGCTCTTCGTCGACTCCGCCGACAAGGCGACCCGGTTCGTGCAGCTCTGCGACGCGTTCAACGTGCCGCTGCTCTTCCTCAGCGACGTGCCGGGCTTCATGGTCGGCAGCGCCGTCGAGAAGCAGGGCATCATCCGCCACGGCGCAAAGATGATCACGGCGATCTCCGAGGCGACAGTCCCGAAGATCTGCGTGGTGGTCCGCAAGGCGTACGGCGCGGGCCTCTACGCGATGGCCGGCCCCGGGTTCGAGCCGGACGCCACAATCGCGCTGCCCACCGCGAAGATCGCGGTGATGGGGGCCGAGGCAGCGGTGAACGCCGTCTACGCCAACAAGATCGCGGCGATCGGGGACGAGGCCGAGCGGGCCGCCTTCGTGGCCGCCAAGCGGGCCGAGTACGAGCAGGACATCGACGTCGTCCGGCTCGCGAGCGAGCTGGTGGTGGACGCCATCGTCGAGCCGCACGACCTACGCGCCGAGCTGATCCGTCGCTTCGCGGCGGCACGCACGAAGGACCGTACGTTCTCTCGGCGTCGGCACGGCGTCACCCCGGTCTGATCCCCGACCACCCGCACAGCGACCGCCCGGCGTCACGAGCGCACGGCGGCCGTCCACACAGGAGGACTGAGATGGACTTCCGGCTCACCGACGAACAAGCGGCGCTGCGGTCCAGCGTGCGGGACTTCGCGCGCGAGGTGGTCGCCCCTGTCATCGCCGAGCACTACGAGCAGCACACCTTCCCGTACGAGGTGATCCGGCAGATGGGCAAGATGGGCCTGTTCGGCCTGCCCTTCGCCGAGGAGCACGGCGGCATGGGCGGCGACTACTTCGCGCTCTGCCTGGCCCTTGAGGAGTTGGCGCGGGTCGACTCCAGCGTGGCGATCACGCTGGAGGCGGCGGTGTCGCTCGGCGCGATGCCGATCTACAGGTTCGGCACCGAGGAGCAGAAGGCGACCTGGCTGCCGAAGCTGCTCAGCGGCGAGGCGCTTGCCGGCTTCGGGCTCACCGAGCCGGGCACCGGCTCCGACGCCGCAGGCACCCAGACGCGCGCCGTGTTGGACGGCGACGAGTGGGTCATCAACGGGTCGAAGGCGTTCATCACCAACTCGGGCACCGACATCACGGCACTCGTCACAGTCACCGCCGTGACCGGCACCAACCCGGACGGCTCGAAGGAACTGTCGACGATCATCGTGCCCACCGGCACGCCCGGTTTCAGCGTGGCGCCTGGTTACTCCAAGGTGGGCTGGACCGCCTCGGACACCCACGAGCTGACCTTCGACGACTGCCGGGTGCCGGCGGCCAACCTGCTCGGTGCGCGGGGTCGGGGCTTCGCCCAGTTCCTGCGGATCCTCGACGAGGGTCGGATCGCCATCGCCGCGCTGGCCGTCGGGCTCGCGCAGGGCTGCGTCGACGAGTCGATCAAGTACGCGAAGGAGCGGCAGGCATTCGGCCGGCCGATCGGTGCCAACCAGGCGATCCAGTTCAAGATCGCCGACATGGAGTTGAAGGCCCACACCGCCCGGCTGGCCTACTACGACGCCGCCGCGCGGATGCTGGCCGGCGAGCCGTTCAAGCGGCAGGCCGCCATCGCCAAGCTGCACGCCAGCACCATCGCCGTGGACAACGCCCGCGAGGCCACCCAGATCCACGGCGGCTACGGCTTCATGAACGAGTACCCGGTGGCCCGCTTCTGGCGGGACTCCAAGATCCTGGAGATCGGTGAGGGCACCAGCGAGGTGCAGCGCATGATCATCGCTCGCGACCTGGGTCTCTGACCCGCGCGGGCACCCGGGAGGCGAGCGGTTCAGCCACCTGTCCAGGCCGAGTTGTCCGTTCGGCTGTCGGATATCGGCGAGCGGGCGTCGGGAGCCAGACGGTCGACTGCCATCAGTCGGCGTCGAACCGTACTCTTCGTGCCCATGACTCCGGATCAGGACTGGTCGCGGAGCCCGGCTGGTCGTACCCGGCTGCCGGAGCTGCTCCGCACGCACCGGCGTGCTGCCGAACTGACCCAGGCGGAGCTGGCGTCCCGAGCCGGGGTGGGCGTGCGGACCGTACGCGACCTGGAACGCGGCCGATCGGTCCGGCCGCAGCGCACCACCGTCGAGCTGCTCGCCACGGCGTTGGAGCTGACCGGAGCCACCCGTGCGGCGTTCCTGAGCGCGGCCCGGGGCACCGCCGGTGGTGAACCTCCGCAGCCGGAGGGCGGTGCGGTAGCCGGCGACACGGAGGCGACAGCCGCACCGGCAGCCCTTCCGCCTCCGGTCGCCCTGATCGGCCGCGACCGCGACGTCAGCGAGCTGGCCGAGATGCTGATCGCCGAGCGCGGCCCTCGACTGGTGAGCCTGGTCGGGCTGGCCGGCGTCGGCAAGACCGCGCTCGCCCTGGCCGTGGCACACGCGGCAGCCCGCGCGTATCCGGCCGGCGTCGCCGGTGTGCTGGTCGGTGAGGGTTCGGACGGGCCGGACGTGCTCGCCGGCGCGATGACAGTGCTGGGCGAGGCCCGGCTACCGGAGCTTGCCGCCCGATTGTCCGGCCGGCCGGCACTGCTGGTGATGGACGCGGTGGAGCGGGCCCCCGGCCCGGTCGCCGAGACGCTGCACCGGTTGACCACAGTGGTGCCGTCGCTGCGGGTGCTCGTCACCGGGAGACACCCGGTCGGTCTGCCCGGCGAACGGGTCTGGCCGGTGGCCCCGCTCGAGGTGCCACCGCCTGACGCCCAACACTCCGGCCCGGCCACGCTCGGTTCCTGGCCCGCGGTCGCGCTGTTCATCGCCCGGCTCGCCCAGGTCCGCCGGGAGCCGCCCACACCCGAGGAGTTGCCGGCGTTGGCCGCGCTGGTTCGCCGACTGGGTGGACTGCCGCTTGCCATCGAGCTGATGGCCGCCCGGGGCCGGCTGCTCGACCTCACCGAGCTGCTCGACCGGTACGGCGACCGGGTGCTCGACCTGACCACCCCCGCCGATCCGGCTGCCCACCCCGGATGGGACGCGCCCGAGTCGACAACCAACCGCCAGTACGGCACCGATGCCATCCGTACGCCTGTGGCGGTCACCCTGCGGGATGCCGTGGCGAGCAGTTACCGGCTGCTCGCGCCCGATGAGCGGGACGCGTTGCGGCGGCTCGCCATGTTCGGCAACCGGTGGTCGGTGGAGTTGGCCGAGGAGATGCTTGCCGACGCGGGCGACCAGGAAGGAACTGTGGCGATCGACCCGGTTCCTTTGCTGGACCGGCTCGCCGAACTCGGCCTGTTGAGCGTACGTGGCACCGGGCCGTTCCGGTTTCGGCTGCTCGACGCCGTCCGTGAGTTCGCTGTCGAGCAGGCGGTCGGCGCCGGCGAGTTGGCCTGCCTCCGGCGCCGGCACGCGGAGGTGATCGCCCGTCTGGTGGCGCGTACCGCCGGCGACCTGGCTGGCCCTCGACTGCTCGACGCGGTGCACCGGCTGGACGAGGCGGCAAGCGACATCAGTTCGGCGCTGACGCACGCGGCCACCGACGATCCGCTTACCGCTCTGCGACTGGCGGCCTGCCTGACCCGCTGGTGGCGGTTCCGGGGGCGCGACGTGACCGGCCGGCAGTGGCTGCGGCGTCTGCTGGCCGACCCGCGGACTGTCGACGCGGACCCGATCCTGCGCGGTTGGGCGAGTCTCGGGGTGGCGCGGCTCGCTGCCGAGCATGGCGCGGAGGCCGACGAGTTGCCCACGGCACGGACCGCGCTGGACCTGTTCCGGCAGGCGGGCGACGTGACCGGCGAGCTGGAGGCCCGGAGTGTGCTGGGCGCGCTGCTGACGAGCGTCGGCGCGCACGACGAAGCCCGCGAGCAGGCGGAGTCGCTGCTCCGGCTGGCCACGCGCAACGGGCGTACCCGGGACGTGGCGGTGGCGCAGAACAGCCTTGCCTGGCATGAGATCCGGATTGGTGATCTGGCTGCGGCGCACCGTCGGCTGGCGGCCGTGGTCCGGCTCGCCGCCGAGGGCGGTGAGCCACGGTTGCGGGTGCTCGCCTGGGCCAACAGGGCCGAGGTCGCCCGCCTTGAGGGCCGGTACGCCGATGCCGTGGACCAGGGGCGGCGGGCGGTGGCGGCGCTGTTCGAGTTGGGTGATCCGGGTCAGCGGCGTCGTGTGCTGGGGACTGTCGGGCTGGCGCTCGCCCAGGACGGGCGTGTCGTGGAGGCGGCCGAGGTGCTCGCCGAGCTGCGTACCGGGGTCTCCGAGGCGACGCTTGCCGCACCTGGTCGACGGTGGGGGCGGCGGGCCGGGCCGCCGCGACCACGCTCGGATGACGCGGTGCTGTCGTGGGGCGGGCCGGAGGCGGGCATCTGCGCGTTGATCGAGGGCAATCTGGCCCTGCACCGGGGTGACCGGGAGTTGGCGGCCGAGTGGTTCGCCGCCGCTGCCGAGGCCGGTCACGATCGGCGGGACGTCGTGGAGGCGCTGGTGGGGCTTGCTGCGAGCACGGGGGACCCGGTTGTTCTCGATCGCCTCGACCGGGCCTGTGAGGAGAGCGGCATCCGGTTGTTGCCGCAGGAGTCGGGCTTGCTCTACGCGCTGACGGCTGGACGGAGCGGGCCGCCGGGCCAGTAGCCGACGGGGCAAGGGTCGGCGGTGGATCGTTTCCGGCGCGGGTTGTGACGTCCGTCGGGCGGGAGTGGCGCGGGCGAAAGCCCCCTTGGTGCTACCCCTCGCTGTCCGCCCGCGCCGTCACCCCCCGGTGAATCCCCGGTGTCTGCCAGCCTGCCACCGCCACCCGGGCGTAAAGGTGCTCTTCGTGAGGTTTGTCCGGTGGTCAAGACCAGTTCTGCCGGTCTTTCTGCCGGTGCCGGCACCACTCCCGGGTGGTTTCATACGGCGGGAGTGGCCGGCGGGTCAGGCCGTACCGTCGGGCTCCTCGATGTCGACCAGCTCGTGCTCCGGCGTGACGTCGTCACTGCCGGCGGTGGCACCGGGATGTACGGCGTCCCGTACGCGGCGCAGGCCGTCGAGCAGTGCCGCAAGGGCGTCGGGGTCGAGTTGACCGGTGAACCACTGCTCGATGATCAGCAGGTGTCCGGGCATCGTCTCGTCGAGCCGCTGCATGCCGGCCGCAGTGACCACCGCGTACGAGCTGCGTCGATCGTTGGGGCAGGCGCGGCGGGTGAGTAACCCGTCGCGTTCCATCCTGTCCACCACCCGGGTCACCCCGCTTGTGGACAGGGAGGTCTGGGCGGCCAGGTCGGTCATCCGTAGTTGGTTGCCCGGCGAGCGGGCCAGTCGGGTGATCACCTCGAACTCGACAGCGGACAGGCCGTGCTCTTCCAGTTGGGCGGAGAACCGGGCCGACAGCCCAGCATGCGCCTCGTAGAGCAGGCCGACGGCAGTGATCCGAGGATCGTCGAACACGTTTGTCACTCGCTCATCCTACCAGTTATTGACACGGGGAATATTGTTAGAGGTATAGTTGCTCAGGCAGTCATTAGGCTACTGAACGAAATCTTCCTGGAGGCTCCAGCATGACCAGCAGCACCGATGCGGTTACCCGCGACTGGGACGGCCTTACCATCCCGGCGCCCGGCACCTACGTGCTGGACGCGGCGCACAAGCGGGTCGGCTTCGTCGTCCGGCACATGATGGTGAGCAGGGTCCGCGGTGAGTTCAACGAGGCAACCGCCACCATCACCGTCGCCGAGGACCCGTTGCAGTCCTCGGTCGTCGCGACCATCCAGGGTGCCAGCATCGACACCACTCAGGCCGACCGGGACGCGCACCTGCGCAGCCCCGAGTTCCTGGAGGTCGAGAAGTACCCGACCCTGGAGTTCCGCAGCACCGGCGTCAAGTCCCGCCGTGGCAACGAATTCGTCCTCAACGGTGAGTTGACCATCAAGGACGTCACGCGTCCGGTCGAGCTTGAGGTGGAGTTCGAGGGCGTCGGCCGCAGCCCGTTCGGGCAGGACATCTTCGGCTTCTCCGCGAGCACCGAGATCGACCGCGAGGAGTTCGGCCTGACCTGGAACGTCGCCCTGGAGACCGGTGGCGTGCTGGTCGGCAAGAAGATCAAGATCGAGATCGAGGGCGAGGCCATCCGCCAGGCCTGATCCCCCCGGATCACCGGTACGCCGGGCCCACGCCGTACGTTCGGCGTGGGCCCGGCGTCGTCTCGGGTCCGTGTGAATTGTCACGAGCTGTTCGCATCGTCATCGGGTCGGACAGGTCTCGGCGGGGTACAGATGGCGCCACGAGCGTGCTCGCTCCGGTCGGCGTCGGATCACCGCCGTAGGCCCCTGGCCCTGGCCAGGCGAGCGCTCCTAACGTGGTGGTTCACAATGCGCTTTCCGGGACGGCAGGATCCCGACCGCGCCGGCGTCGGGAGGACACAATGGGCAGGGACGTCTCGCAGGGCGCCTTCACCCGGGAGGACCGCGTCCGCTACCGGCAGAAGGTCCGGCGGTGCCTGGACGTCTTCGCCCTGATGCTCGACGACTTCGGGTTCGACGCCGACCGGCCGATGACCGGCCTGGAGATCGAGCTCAACCTTGTCGACTCGGCGGCCGAGCCGGCGATGCGTAACGAGGAGATCCTCGCCGACATCGCCGATCCGCTCTTCCAGACCGAGCTGGGGCAGTTCAACCTGGAACTCAACGCCGAACCCCGGCTGATCGAGGGCACCGGCTTCGCCGACTACGAACACGACCTGCGCAGCAGCCTCTCCCGAGCCGACGAGCGGGCCGCCAAGTCCGACGCGAAGATCGTCCTGGTCGGCATCCTGCCCACTCTCACCGAGGGCCACCTGGTGGAGGACAACCTGTCCACAAACGAGCGCTACCGGGTGCTCAACGACCAGATCGTCGGTGCCCGAGGTGAGGCCATCGAGCTCGACATCCGTGGCGTCGAGCAGTTGCAGACGCACACCGACTCGATCGCCCCCGAGGCGGCCTGCACCAGTCTCCAGTTCCACCTCCAGGTCGCGCCGGACAGCTTCGCCGACTACTGGAACGCGTCCCAGGCCATCGCCGGGGTGCAGGTGGCCGTCGGCGCCAACTCGCCGTTCCTGTACGGCCGCCAACTCTGGGCCGAGACCCGGATCGCCCTGTTCAAACAGGCAACCGACACCCGTCCGGACGAGCTGAAGGCCCAGGGAGTACGCCCCCGGGTGTGGTTCGGCGAGCGCTGGATCACCTCGATTTTCGACCTCTTCGAGGAGAACGTCCGCTACTTCCCGCCACTGCTGCCGATCTGTGAGGACGAGGACCCGGTGGAGGTGCTGCACGCAGGTGGGGTGCCCGAGCTGGGTGAGCTGCGGCTGCACAACGGCACTGTCTACCGGTGGAACCGCCCGATCTACGACATCATGAACGGCCGCCCACACCTGCGGGTGGAGAACCGGGTGCTGCCGGCCGGCCCGACGGTTGTCGACATGTTGGCCAACGCGGCCTTCTACTTCGGGCTGGCCCGCGGCCTGGCCGAGTCGGACCGGCCGATCTGGAGTCAGCTCACGTTCAGCTCCGCCGAGGAGAACTTCCACGCGGCGGCCCGGCGCGGCCTGGACGCGGTGCTGCACTGGCCCCGCCTCGGCGACGTACCGGTCACCAAGCTGGTGCTGGACCAGTTGCTGCCCACAGCGGCCACAGGCCTGGACGGGTTCGGTGTCGACCCGGCGCAGCGGGACCGGCTGCTCGGCATCATCGAGCAGCGCTGCCGGACCGGCCGCAACGGCGCCGTGTGGCAGACCGAGGCGGTCTGGGCGGCGGAGCGACGCCGGGGGATGGACCGGACAGCGGCGCTGCACCACATGGTCCAGCGCTACGCCGAACTCCAGCACAGCAACGAACCGGTCCACACCTGGCCCGTCGACTGACCCGACCGCCCGGTCGTGGCGCACGCGTACCGGGAGAAGGCCGCCCACCGCTGGTGATCGGCGCAGGCAGGGTCAGTCGGTGCCGGGGCGGCTCGGCCGGCGACGCCGGCTGCTCGGGGCGGAACTCTCGGCCGGCTCGCCGCCGATGGCGTCGGCCGGATCCGATAGATCCGGGTCCGTGCGTGGTGCCGGCACCTGGGGTACGCCGTCGCGGCGCGGAGGAACGGCGCTGCCCCGGGTCGGGGATGCGTCGGCGTCGCGTGGCCGGGGCACTGCGGCGTCCCGGCTCCGGGATCGCGTCGCCCGGCTCGTCGGCGGGGCGGAGGCGGTGGCGTCCTGCGCGGCGGTGAGCCCGTCCGACGGCTCGGCCGAAAGCGCCCCGACCGTCGACGTCGACCGAGGGTCGGCCCCCGGAGCTGTGCCGGTGGCCGGGGGCGGACCGGCATCTGCTGCCGGGTCCACCGCCGCCGGTTCCGATGTGGTCGCCTCCCGGCTGGCTGCCCGACGCCGGTCGGCGCGCTCGGCCAAGACGGCGACCAGCACCGAACCGCCGATGCCGGCGATCACCGCGTAGGGGGCGATGAGCTGCGTGGAGAACTGCGCGGGGCCCAGCGTCGCCCAGCGCGGCACGGTGGTCAGGTAGGCGAGCGCCACGAGGAGCGGGCCGGCCGCGCCGGAGGCCGCCGCGCCGACCCGATGCCCGCCCGCGCGTGCGGCGCGGCGTGCGGCGAGCGCACCGATCAGCAGAGCGGGAATGAGCGCCAGCAGCGCGCCGGGCCAGTAGAGCTGCCCCCCGATCCAGTACCGCGCGTGGTCCGGGTCGAGCTGCCAGGTGCCGAGTTGGGCGCCGGTCAGCCCGCGTCCGACGCGTACTCCGTCGACCACCGACACCACCGCGAGCAGCCAGAGCCAGGCGGCCGTGACGGTGACGTTCAAGGCGGCGGTACGCGAGCGCAGCGCCCACAGCGCGACGAGGACGCCGATCAGGATGCCCAGCGTCGCGTGCAGGGCGGCCACCCGCTGCGGCACGCTGGTGTCGGCACCCACCGCGACCCGGGCCGGCACGGCGACAAGCAGAACGGTGACCAGCCCACCCAGCCCTGCGGCGAGCGCCAACGCAAGGCTGCGGAGCAGACCGTCCCGTTCGCCGCGCTGCGGGTCTGCCTCCCGCGTCGACCGACCTGCCGTCGTGTCCTGAACCTTGTCGGTGCCTTCGACCGGTGGCGTCCGACCTGCCTCGACCGCCGTCGACTCCGCACGGTCGGGCTCGGCCGTCGGGGTCGGCTCAGCGCTTGTCGCAGGCGCGGGTACGGAACGGTGGTGCAGCCGCTGTGCGCAGACCGCACCGAGCACTGTCGAGCTGGCGGCGAGCCAACTTGCCCAGGCGAGGCCGTCCGCCCAGGCCGTGTCGTTGGCTCCGGCGTCGGTGGGTGTCCAGGTGATGACGCCCAGTCCGTAGCCGAAGCCCAGCTGCGCCGCGCCCGCGCCGGCAGCGACCCCGACCGCTGTCACGATCGATACTCCCCAGCCCCGTCTGGCCATGCCGGGCAGCGTAACGTCCCGTCGTCGACGCGGCGAGTCGCAGCGACCCGCCGGTTTGTACTGTCAGCACAACGGGTTGGGCGGCAGACGGTACGGTCGCCGGTGATGAGGCGGTGGGCGGTATGACGGACGCGGACACGGGTCGGCAGGATTCCACCGGAAGCGGCGGCGGTGGCCGGGCCAGCGTGCTGCTCGGCGGCGGGCTGGTCGCCGTACTCCTCGTGGCTGTCGGTGCGACAGGCGGTTGGCTGCTGGCCGGCGAGGGCGACACGTCCCAGGCTGATCGGCAGGCGGCGGCGAGCGCGACCCCCACGCCGACGGACCGGGTCACCCCGTCCCGACCGGCCGCGGGCCGGACCACTCCCGCCGCACCTCGGACGTCCGCCACCACCAAGGCGGCGGGGCTGACAGTGCCACCGGTCATCGGTACCGACTTCGAGCAGGCACGGGAAACGCTGCGCAAGCAGCGGCTGGGCTGGAGACTTGTCTTCGGCACCGGCAGCGGCCGCACAGTCGAGAGCACCTCGCCGGCCGTCGGCACCCAGGTGACCCGGGGCACCACAGTGCAACTTCAGGTGGCCGGCCCTGCACCGGCCGCCGAGGTGCCCGACGTGGTCGGCGACGAGTGCGCCGAAGCGGCCGACGACCTGGTCGACGCGGGTCTCTACCCGCGCTACCGCAGTGGGCGCAGCGGTGAGGTCAGCCGGCAGGACCCGGCCGAGGACGGCCCGGCCCGCTGGAACGACGAGGTCAGCATCTGGTGCGGGGCGGCACCGGGCCAGCCGACGACAAAACCCACCCCCTGACCGGCCGGCCCACCGGCGTACCCGCTCGGCCAGGCGAGCGCGGCCGACCGTCCTGCGGCACGCGGTTCACGTCGCTGATCCCGGCCCAGGTCGACCTGGGCGGTTAGGTTGGCGGTCGAGGGCCGTGCCGCCCGCCCGGTTCGGGAAAGGACGTGCGATGAGCGACGACCGCCAGGAGCCGCCCACCGGGGAGCCCGACGACGACCGGACGCACGCCCTACCGCCCCCGAAGCCCGAAGCGTCGCCGGACGAGACCGTGCCGTTCGACCGCACTGCGGCGGCTGGGCGTTCCGGGTCGCCGGACGAGACGATGCCGATCGACCGGACCGCAGCCGCTGGGCGTGAAGCGTCGCCGGAGCAGACCGTGCCGTTCGACCGGGCGGGGCCGGCGGGCGACCGGACGGCGCGGATGCCTGTCGAGCGGTCGACGACGCCGCCGTGGTCCGGGCGCGCCGAGGTGCAGGCGCCCCGGCCGGCCGAGCCCACCGGAGACTGGTACGTCGAGGAGCAGGGTGGCCGGCGCTGGTGGCTGCCCATCCTCTGGGGTGTGCTCGCCCTACTCCTCGCCGGACTGCTCGGCGCGGCGGTGTGGGTCCTGCTCGACGCGCGGGATGACGACCCCGACAACCCCGGGCCGACTCCGTCGCTGCCGTCGGCCACTGCTACCTCGGCAGCGCCGACCAGCGCCGCGCCCACATCGGCGGCACCGACAAGTGCGACGCCGAGCAGCCCACCGACGAGCGCCCCGCCGGAGCAGGTGCCGGTGCCGCCGCTGACCGGCCTGACACAGGCCACGGCGGAAGGGCTGCTGGACCGGCTCGGCCTGGCCTACCGGGTGGTGTACCGACAGTCGGAGTTGCCGCCGGGCACTGTGGTGAGCACCGAGCCGGAGGCCGGCACGTCCGTGTCGACCGACGAGGAGGTGCTGCTGGTGATCTCGCAGGGGCGGCCGTCGACGGGTACCGGCTCGGCCAGCCCGAGCCCGACGGGCACGCCGTGACCGCCGGGACCGGCATGCCGTGACCGGCGCTCACCACATCCGGCGGCGGGTGCCGACCAGACCGAGACCGGCCAGCGAGATGGTGAGGCCGAAGAGGCCGGACCAGAACAGTGAGCGGCGGACGTCCGTAGCGGTGTGCCTGGCCGGGGCCGCGTCGGTGGTCTCCTGCTGGCCGTTGGACTGACCGCCGGCACCGGAGCCGGCGGCCGGGCCGGTCGTTTCGGGCTGTTCCTCCGGTGGTTCGGCGCCGATCCAGCCGGCTGCGTCGTCAGCCGGGTCGGAGTCGACCACGGTGATCTCGGGAGCCGGCACCGGAGTGACCAGGCGTGTGGACGACAGCGCCGGGTCGCGGGCCAGGACCACGAGGATGGTCACGGCCCCGAGCAGGGCGAGAAGTCCGAGAGCACAGGTGATACGGGAGCGGTGGTGCCGCCGCATGGCGGGCTGATTGACCATGAACCATCCCAGGCTCAGGGTCCTGGACGTGCGGGTGGAACGGTGCCGGGGTGGGCGTACCAATTCTATGGCGACGGCACGCCCACCGGCGGCGGATCGGGCTGGTCAGCCAACTGCAACCGGGGTACGGGCCACCGACCGGCGGGCCCGTACGGTGTGCGGGCGGGGCTGCGGTGCGGCCTGCACCTGGTGCAGCCCGTCCCGCTGAACGAAGATCGACCGTCGGTTGACCGCGTCGCCAGCGGTGTTGAGTTCGTAGCCGTCGAGCCAGAGCCAGCCATCGTAGGTCGGCCACTCGAGCACCCGGATCACCCGGAACATGATGGGCCTGAGGAACTGGACACTCGCCGCGCGAGTCACATGCAGTACGTCACCGGAGCGGGGAAGCACATGGGCTCCTGGGAGGGTCGGCCGGCGGGGTGCCGGCGGTGACTGTCGGGGACGTCATGGCCCGGTGACGGGGTCGCGCCTCGTGGGCCGGTGGTGCGGGATGGCGGTGGTCGGGCCGTACCCGCTGGTGGCGTGCCGCCACCCGACCATCACCTGACCGCCTCCGGGAACCGCGCCCACCGCCACAGCCGGCTGGCTTGCAGCGGTGGGGTCTTTACCCTGGGGGCAGATCCGTGTGTCGCTGGCCCGGCCCGTGCCCCGAGCAGCGCCCCGGGTCACCACACCCGGAGAGCGGATCGGAACGCTGAGTGATCCGTGCCATACGGACAGAGTGCATCAGTGACGTGCTTCATGCAAGTTGCACGTCGACTTTTGCCAATACGTGAGTCCGACACGCAAACCGCTGCTTGAAGGCATACGCGTGCTGGCGTCACACTGGGGGCCGGTTTCGCCGTCGCGGCCGTCCGATGCCGGGCACCACACCCCTCGCCGCGAACGCCCGCCGGTCGACGGTCGCGCCTCCGGCGGGCGGCAGCCAGTGGCGCGTCGACCGGAGGTAGCCCGAGTGGGGTCGAGCAACCAGCGGAAGCCTCGGACGCAGAGGTCGCGCGATGAGTGAGCGGCGCAGCCCGACCATCAGGCGGCGGAGGCTCGGTGCGGAGTTGCGCCGGCAGCGGGAGTCGGCGGGCATCACCATCGAGGTCGTCGCCGAGCAGTTGGAGTGCTCGGCGTCCAAGGTCTCCCGGATCGAGACCGGGCACACCACTGCCACCCCGCGCGACGTGCGGGACATGCTGCGGATCTACGGCGTGGTGGGCGCCGAGAGCGACGAACTCGTGCAGATCGCCCGGGAGGCCCGGCAGAAGGGCTGGTGGCATCCGTACAGCACCGTGCTCGTCGGGGCGTACGTCGGGCTGGAGGCCGCCGCGAGTTCGATCCGGGCGTACGAGCAGCAGGTGGTCCCCGGTCTGTTGGAGACCGAGGAGTACGCCGGTGCGATGATCCGCGCCGCCCGCCCGGACTTCACCGCCGACCAGGTGCACCAGCGGGTGCGTGTCCGTCTCGGCCGCCAGTCGTTATTGACCCAGGACGATCCGGTCGATCTGTGGGTGGTGCTCGATGAGGCGGTGGTAAGCAGGCCGGTGGGCGGGGACGAGGTGATGCGTGGCCAGCTCAGGCGGTTGGTCGAAGTGGCCGAGTTGCCGAACGTGACGCTACAGATCCTGCCCTTCGAGGTGGGAGCGCACGCCGGCATGGACGGGACCTTCACGATCCTCAGCTTCCCCGAGCCCGGTGATCCGGATGTGGTGTACGCGGAGAACGCCACGGGTGGGCTCTTCCTCGAGAAGAGCGACGAACTGCAGAAGTACAGCTTCATCTTCGATCACATCCGTGCTGCGGCCATTCGTCCGGAGGAGTCCGTCGCACACATCGCAAAACTGGCAGAGGAGCCGAGATGGCGACCAAGGGGTTCCCCGTGGACCTGACGCAGGCAACGTGGTTCAAGAGCTCGAAGAGCGGGCCGAACTGTGACAACTGCGTGGAGGTGGCGTACGTGACCGGGGCTGTCGGAGTTCGGGATTCGAAGGACAAGGCCGGACCGGCGCTGGTCTTCGCTCCCGGTGACTGGCACGCCTTCGTCGCCGGCGCCAGGGGTGGTGTGTTGAGCGCGTCCTGACCCGGAGGTCAGCTGAGGTCCCCGTCCGGCCCCGACCGGGCGGGGACCTTCCGCGTCCCCGATTGCGGGCTGCCGGGCCGCCGGATCGACAGGTGCGGGTGAGGTTCCGCCGGGATTCCCGTCGCCACAGCGGGTCCGCCTCGTTGAACCGGTCGGTACGGCGCTGATCACGACCGCCGCACCGACCGCACCCGAACGAGGTAGGCGAGACGGATGACGACGATCGGTTCAGACAACCTCACCAACGGTCCGGGTAAGCCGGAGCGGTTCGGTGGCAAGTACCGCGGGGCACGTCGGGACACCGTACTGACCGAGGTGGTCTCGACCGAGCAGGAGTTGAACGGCCGGGAGTCGACGGACTCCGAGGCGGGCGATGCACCGCTCTCGCTGCCCTCGCTGGACCCGAACCCGCTAGTCGAGCCGTCGTTCCCGCCGACCGGCTGGCCGGTGGAGCCCACCGCGTCGCTGGCCGACCACCCGCTGCTGCGTGGCCTGCTCATGGAGTTGCCCCCGAAGGGCAGCGTGCCGCCGCCGGGTTGGCTGGACCGCTGGTTCGAGGCGACCCGGGCGATCCTGGAGTTGCTATACGTGCAGGGGTCCGGTCGCCCGCGCTGAGCGTGGCGCGGCCTGCTGGGTCCGCTCGGCGAGCCGGTTGTGCCGAAGTGCGTGCCGGACGCCGATGGCCGCCACCGCGAGTGCGCCGACGGTGATCGCCGGCCCGGCGACCCCGGGCTCCGCGCCGAGGTCCGCGCCGGCCGCCGCGATCACCGCGGGCATTGTCGCCAGGGCGGTCACCTGCAACGGCAACCCGACGAGCGGGTGCGCCGCAGCAGCGCGCAGCCCGTGCGGGGCGGGCGTGCCGGGTGCCGTATCGAACGCGCCGGCCCCGGCCCGGAGTCGGCGGATCCGCCGCAGGGAGCAGATTGCCACCACGAGCGCCGGCCCGGTGGCGAGGGCGAGGGCGGCGGCGGCCCGGTCGACAGGCGCGGTGCCGGCGCTGAACAGCCCGCCGACGGCCACCGCCGCGACGAGCGTCACGCCGGTCAGTGCCAGTGCCAGCAACAATCCGGTACGCCGTCGCAGCGCGCTCGCGTCGCGCAGCCGGGGCAGTCGGTCGGCCAGGACCCCGGCGGCCAGCCAGACGGCGGCTACCGGCAACAGGATGGCGAGCTGACTTTCCATGTCGGAGAGTCTTTCCCGATTCGACGCTCAGCGAATCCGGGCCGGTCCCCGGTTCGCCCCGGAAGCCCGCCCCGTAGGGGGTCATCCCATCAAGGTGATGGACGTTTCGACATGTTTCTTGGCCGACCGTGCCGATCTACCCTCAGCTCGATCGGCAAGTGTCGATTGAGTTGATCGGTGGCCGCGTTTCGCCGCCGGTCGGAGGGAGGTAGGGAAATGGGTCTTCCACGCAGGTCCGTACTGGTCGGGGTGGCAACGGCGACAGTGCTGGCCGTCGGTACCCCCGCCCTGGCCGCCGAGCCCGTCGGCGTGGTCCGGGAGGCCGGCGGAGCCACCGCCGTGCAGGACAGCTACATCGTCGTCCTCAAGGACAGCGCCGTCACCCGCAGCCGGGTCGGCGACGCCGCGAAGCGGCTGACCGGCAGGCACGGAGGGTCGATCGCCCGCACCTACGGTACGGCGCTGCGTGGCTTCGAGGTCACCGTCAGCGCGAAGGCGGCGGCCCGGATCGCCGCCGACCCGGATGTGGCGTACGTCGAGCAGAACCACACCGTGTCGATCTCCGGAACGCAGGCCAACCCGCCCTCCTGGGGTCTCGACCGGATCGATCAGCGCAACCGGCCGCTGGACAGCTCCTACACCTACCCGAACACGGCGAGCAACGTGCACGCTTACATCATCGACACCGGCATCCGCTTCGCCCACAGCGACTTCGGCGGCCGGGCGACCTCCGGCTTCGACGCTGTCGACGGCGGAGCGGCCGACGACTGCAACGGGCACGGCACGCACGTCGCCGGCACCGTCGGCGGTTCCGCGTACGGCGTCGCCAAGGGAGTTCAACTCGTCGGCGTACGGGTGCTGAACTGCTCCGGCAGCGGCACCAACGCCGGTGTGATCGCCGGCGTCGACTGGGTCACCCAGAACGCGATCAAGCCGGCCGTGGCGAACATGAGCCTCGGCGGTGGCGCGAACAGCTCCCTGGACACAGCGGTTCGCAACTCGATCGCGTCGGGTGTGACGTACGGCCTCGCGGCAGGCAACGACAGCGGCGCCAACGCCTGCAACACCTCGCCGGCCCGCACCGCCGAGGCCATCACCGTGGGCTCGACGACGAACACCGACGCCCGTTCGTCGTTCTCCAACATCGGCACCTGCCTGGACATCTTCGCGCCCGGGTCGTCGATCACGTCGGCCTGGCACACCAGCAACACCGCGACCAACACGATCAGCGGCACCTCGATGGCCACCCCGCACGTGGTCGGCGCGGCTGCCCTGGTAGCCAGCGCAAACCCGAGCTGGAGCCCGCAGCAGGTCCGGGACCAGCTTGTCGCCAACGCGACCCCCAACGTCGTGACCAGCCCCGGCACCGGCTCACCGAACCGGCTGCTCTACGTCGGCAGCGGCGGCACCACTCCGCCCCCGCCCACCGGCTGCACCGGCACCAACGCCACCGACGTGACGATCCCGGACGCCGGGTCGGCCGTCACCAGCGCGATCACCATCTCCGGGTGCGGCCGTAGCGCGTCGTCGGCCTCCACTGTGGCGGTGAACATCGTGCACACGTACCGCGGTGACCTGGTCATCGACCTGCTCGCCCCGGACGGTAGCTCGTACCGGTTGAAGAACTCGGGCTCGGACAGCGCCGACAACGTGATCGCCACGTACACGGTCAACCTGTCCAGCGAGGCCGCCGACGGCACGTGGCGGCTCCAGGTTCGTGACGTGTACTCGGCCGACACCGGCTACATCAACAGCTGGACCCTGACTGTCTGACCGGTCCCCGTACGACACGAGGCCCCACCCGAAGCGGGTGGGGCCTCGCGCCGTACGCGAAATCGGGAAGGGGTCAGACCGCGAAGGTCGCCGGTCGCTCGGTGGCCGGGGCCGGCGGGCGGGCCTTCCACAGGCCGGTCTTCTGCCCGGCCAGCCGGGTCAGGTAGGCGGGGTTGAGGATCACGTAACGCTTCCAGAGGCGCTTCGGCTCCAGACCGAGCCGCCAGAACCATTCCAGGCCGGCGCGCTGCATCCACGGCGGAGGCTGGCGCAGCAGCCCGGCGTGGTAGTCGAAGGCCGCGCCGACCGCCATCAGCGGCATGTCCAGCAGCGGCCGCATGGCGTACGCGAAGACCTCCTGGCGCGGGCAGCCGAGCCCGACCAGGACGAGCCGGGCGCCACTGGACCGGATGCGGTCGGCGATCTCGGCGTCCTCGCCCGGCTGGACGGCACGGAACTTCGACGGCTCCACTCCGGCGATCTTCAGCGCCGGGAACATCCGCTCCAACGCGGGGATCAGCTTGGCAAGCGTCTCCTCGGTCGAGCCGTACAGGTAGACCGGCAGTCCCTCGTCGGCGAAGCGGGAGAGCACGTGCAGGGTCAGTGTCGGCCCGTAGACCCGATCGGTGAGCCCGGCGTCGTGCAGCAGGTTGAGCGCCCAGCGCACCGGCTGCCCATCCGGGGTGACCACGTCGAAGGAGTTGAGCCGCGCGTTGTGCGGCCGGTCCAGTACGCCAGTCATCACGCCGTGCACGGCCAGCGCGGTGAGCGCGAACGGGCGCCGCTCGTGCGCCGCGGTCACCACCGCGTCGGTGGCCGAGGTGTAGTCGGTGGCGTCGACCAGGACGCCGAGCACGTTGCGCTTGCTCTGTGCGGTCATGACTGCGGCACCCACTTGTCCACGTTGGCCTCGTAGATCTCCCGCAGGATCATCGGCACGTCGTACGTGATCTTCCAGTCCGGGTAGTGCCCCTCGAAGCGGCCCATGCTGCTCACGTACCACTGGTGGTCGCCGGTGCGGGCCTGCTCGACGTAGTTGATCCGCGCCTCGCGGCCGGTGATCTCCTCGGCGACGCGGAACGCCTCAATGTGCGACGTGTTGGAGTGCCGGCCGCCGCCCAGGTTGTAGACCTCGGCCGACCGGGGCGCCCGGAAGAACGCCTCGAACGCGGTCAACACGTCGTGCGAGTGGATCGCGTCGCGGACCATCTTGCCCTTGTAGCCGAACAGGTTGTACGTCCGGCCCTCCATGACGCAGCGCATCAGGTACGCCAGGAACCCGTGCAGTTCGGCGGCCGAGTGCGCCGGGCCGGTGAGCGTGCCGCCCCGGAAACAGGCGGTCTTCATGTCGAAGTAGCGGCCGTACTCCTGAACCATCACGTCCGCGGCGACCTTCGAGGCGCCGAAGACCGAGTGCAGCGAGTGGTCGATCGACATGTCCTCGGTGATGCCCTCGTACCAGCGGTGGTCCTCGGGCAGCTCGTACCGGGTGTCCAGCTCGACAAGCGGCAGGTTGTTGGGCCGGTCGCCGTAGACCTTGTTCGTCGAGCAGTGGATGAACGGCGCGTCGATGGCGTGCCGCCGCGTGTTCTCCAGCATGTTGAGCGTGCCGCCGGCGTTCACGTCGAAGTCCGTGTACGGCTCCTTGGCCGCCCAGTCGTGACTCGGCTGCGCCGCGCTGTGGATCACCACGGCGATGTCCGGGCCGTACTTCTTGAAGACCTGCTCAAGGCCGTCGCGGTCCCGGATGTCCACGGCGAAGTGGGTGTACGAGTCACCCAGGTCCCGGCTCAGCCGCTCCAGGCTCCACGAGGTGGAGCCGTCCTCGCCGAAGAAGTACCGGCGCATGTCGTTGTCGATGCCGACGACGTCCAGGCCGAGACCGGCGAAGTGCCGGACCGCCTCGGAGCCGATCAGACCACCCGAGCCGGTCACCAACGCGACAGTCACACGCCACTCCTGGTCCATCGGAGGCAGAATCCATCGGAGCATAGCGTGATGTCCGGCACGCCCCGATACGACGGAAGGGCCCCGCATTCCGCGGAGCCCTCGTCTCTGGTGGGGATGGGGGGAGTTGAACCCCCACGCCCTTTCGGGCACACGGACCTGAACCGTGCGCGTCTGCCATTCCGCCACATCCCCGTGGCACAACCCGGACCACTCTAGCTGCCCTGAGCCCGCTGTCTCCAACAGGACCCCGGAGATACTAGGCTGTTCCGGGTGCTCGCCTCGACCGGTTACCGTTCGTGGCGGACGAAAGAGTAGCACGGCAGTCCCGGCCCTTCCGAACAGGCCGGTAGCAGGCGGGCCGAGCGGCGTGTGAGCTGCGCGCGCGCCGGCCGGATACCATCATGTCCTCGGGACCCGAGGAGGAGCCGGTGAGCGTGCTGCAACGCTTCGAGAAGCGTCTGGAAGGCCTGGTCGAAGGGGCCTTCGCCAAGGTCTTCAAAGGGGTGGTCCACCCCGTGGAGATCCTCAATGCCATGCAGCGGGAGGCTGAGGCGCACAAGGCGATCCTCGCCGGTGGGCGGACGCTGGTGCCCAACCGCTACGTGATCGATCTCTCGCCGTTCGACCACAGTCGGCTGGCCCCGTACGCCGCTGCGCTGGCCCAGGAACTGGCCCAGTCGCAGGCGGAGTTCATCGGCGAGCAGGCCTGGACGGTCTACGGCGACGTGATCGTCGAGATCGAGCGGGGCGAGGGGCTGGACACGGGAATGTTCCGCGTCACCGCCGAGGTCTACACCGGTGGCGAGGTCGCCCCGGTGTCGGCACCCGGCTACGACGCCGGTCCGCCCGCCTACCCCGCGTACGACCAGGGTGGGGGCTACGGCCCGCCGCCCGGGCACGGTGGTGGCCGCAACGTGCGGCTGGTCTCCGGTGACGGCCGCACCTACCCCCTCCAGATGGGGTCGACGGTGATCGGTCGCGGTGACCAGGCCAACCTGCGCCTGCCCGACGTCGGCATCTCCCGGCGACACGCCCGGCTGGATTTCGACGGCGGCCAGGTCGTGCTGACCGACCTGGGCTCCACGAACGGCACCATGGTCAACGGGCAGCGGGTTTCCGCCGTCGCCCTGAACCCTGGTGACATGGTCCAGCTCGGCACCACGACGCTGACCTTCCGCGTGGACGGCTGAGCCGCCTTGCCGGCACTGGTCATCACCGTCGCCCGGTTCGGGTTCCTGATCCTCCTGTGGATCTTCGTGTTCACGGTGGTCGGTGTGATCCGTCGGGACCTCTTCGCGGGAGCCCGGTCCGGTCGCCTGGTGGCGGCACCACGAGCGGTCGGCGCCTCGACGGGGCAGCAGGCGGCCAAACCAGCAAAGGTGAAGCGGGGGCGGGCGGCCCATCAACTGGTGGTGACCGCCGGTCAACTGGCCGGCACCCGGATCACCCTCGGTGAAGCGCAGATCACCATCGGGCGGGCCGAGGATTCCACGCTTGTCATCACCGACGACTACGCCTCCGCGCGGCATGCCCGGCTCATGCCGCGCGAGGGGCAGTGGTTCGTCGAGGACCTCGGCTCGACTAACGGGACATACCTCGATCGCGCTAAGGTCACCGGACCAACCCCCGTCCCCCTCGGCGTGCCGATCCGGATCGGCCGCACTTCCCTCGAATTACGGCCATGACTCTGACCCTGCGCTATGCGGCCCACAGCGACCGCGGTCTGATCCGTGACGGCAATCAAGACTCCGTCTACGCCGGGCCGCGGCTACTCGCCGTTGCCGACGGCATGGGCGGTATGGCCGCCGGTGACGTCGCCAGCAACATCGTCATCGGTGCCATGGCGCCGCTCGACGAGGACGTCCCAGGGGACGCCCTCGTCGACGCGTTGCGTTCGGCCGTGGGCACCGCCAACCAACAGCTCCGCGACACGGTGGACGCCAACCCGCAGTTGGAGGGGATGGGCACCACGCTGACGGCGACCCTCTTCTCCGGCAGCAAGCTGGGGATGGTCCACATCGGCGACTCGCGGGCCTATCTGCTGCGCAACGGTGAGTTCTCCCAGATCACCAAGGACGACACGTACGTCCAGATGCTCGTCGACGAGGGCCGGATCAGCGCCGAGGAGGCGAGCAGCCACCCGCAGCGTTCGCTGCTGACCCGCGCCCTGGACGGCCGGGACATCGACCCCGAATATTCGGTGCGTCAGGTGCTGCCCGGTGACCGTTACCTGATCTGCAGCGACGGCCTGTCGGGTGTGGTCAGCGCCGAGACGATCGGTGATTCCCTGCGGGAGTACACCGACCCGCAGCAGTGCGTCGAGCGCCTGGTTCAGCTCGCCCTGCGCGGTGGCGGCCCGGACAACATCACTGTGATCATCGCCGACGCCACCGACCACGACATCGTCGAGGCGACCCCGATCGTGGGCGGCGCCGCCGCCCGGGACCGGGGCATGGCCACCTCCGCCGACAACTCGACCCCTGCCGCCCGGGCCTCGGCGCTCTCCGCGCCGCGCCCGGCTGTGCCGGAGGAGCCGACGTCCTCGGACGACGAGCCGGAGCAGCGGAGGCACCGACCGGTGCGGGCCACCGCGATGGCGCTGGCCATCCTGGTGATCATCGGCGGTGGTCTCTTCGCCGGCTGGACGTACACGCAGCGCCAGTACTACGTGGGTGCCACCGACGAAGGGCAGGTCGCTGTCTTCCGGGGGATCCAGGGGCAGATCGCCGGAGTTGACCTCTCCACCGTGCACCGCACCAGCAGCACCCGGCTGGACGACCTCACCGTCGCCGCTCAGGACACCGTCAAGGTGGGCATCCGGGCCAAGAGCGAGCCGGACGCCGAACGTCAGCTCGCCGAGCTGACGAGCGACACCCCGACCAACCCGAACCTGAAGCCGATCTGCCCGCCCGACCCGACGGCGGTGGGCGGCACGCCGTCGGCCTCGCCGACAACCGCCCTTCCCGGGACGACCCCGGAGCCGAACGGCAGCCCCAGCGCCGGGGCGCCGGTGACCCCCAACGGGGTCGTCAGCGCAAGCCCGACCCTCGCGGCCACCGATCTGACCTCCCCATCCGACGCCACGCCCTCCGATTCGACAGCGCCGGGGCTCGACCCGGCCGGCTGCCGGTCTCCTGAGTGAGCGTCGGCTGAGATCACAAGGACCCCACCCGTGACCGTAGCGGCCACACCGGCACCCTCGCCCGCCACCACGGGCGGGGATTCCGGCGTACGCCTGGCCCGGTCACGTCGCAACGCCGAGCTGTCCCTGCTGCTGTTGGCCATGGTGATCGTGGCCGCGTACATGGCGACCGTCGAGGCGAACCTGCTGGACACTGTCACCCCGGACTTCTGGATGCCCGCTGCCGCAGTCGGCGCGGTCTTCCTCGGCCTGCACCTGGTGATCCGGTTCCTCGCCCCGTACGCCGACCCGGCGCTGCTGCCTGCGGTGGCCCTGCTCAACGGCCTCGGGGTGGGCTTCCTGCGCCGGATCGACCTGGGCGAGGCGGCACCTGCCGACCGGGAGGGCCTGGCCACCTTCGCCGGTATCGGCGGCCGGCAGTTGGCCTGGACGCTCGCCTCGGTGATCCTCGCCGCCGTCCTGCTGGCCATCATGCGCGACCACCGTTCGATCTCCCGGTACGCGTACACCCTGGGGCTTGCCGGCATCGTGCTGGTGATGCTCCCGGCGGTGCTGCCCAGCAGCATCTCCGAGATCAACGGCGCGAAGCTGTGGATCCGGGTCGGTGGCTTCTCCATCCAGCCAGGCGAGTTCGCCAAGCTGGCGCTGCTTGTCTTCTTCGCCTACTACCTGGTGCGCAAGCGCGAGGTGTTGTCGCTGGCCAGCCGGCGTTTTCTCGGCATCGACTTCCCGCGCGGACGCGACCTCGGCCCGGTCGTGGTGGTCTGGCTGATCAGCGTCCTGGTGCTGGTCTTCGAGAAGGACCTCGGCACCTCGCTGCTCTACTTCGGCATGTTCGTGGTGACGCTCTACATCGCCACCGAACGGGTCAGTTGGCTGCTGATCGGTCTGATCCTCTTCTTCGGGGGCGCCTACCTCGCCTACATCCTCGGCTCGACGGTCGGTGGGCCGTTCGCCAACTTCTACGTGCGCGCGGAGATCTGGCTGGACCCGTTCGCCGATCCGCACGGCAAGGGCTACCAACTCGTCCAGGGCCTGCTCGCCCTCGGCACGGGCGGGCTGTTCGGCGCCGGGCCGGGCGGCGGCCAACCGGACATCCTGCCCGAGGTGCAGAACGACTTCATCTTCGCCGGCATCGGTGAGGAGATCGGCCTCTTCGGCCTCTCCGCGCTGCTCGTGGTCTACCTGCTGATCGTGGAGCGGGGCCTGCGCGCCGCGCTCGCGGTGCGTGACTCGTTCGGCAAGCTGCTCGCCGGCGGTCTCGCGTTCACCCTGGGCCTCCAGGTCTTCGTGATCGTCGGCGGCATCAGCAAGCTCATCCCGCTCACCGGTCAGACCACGCCGTTCCTGTCCGCCGGTGGTTCGTCGCTGATGGCCAACTGGCTGCTCATCGCGGTGCTGCTGCGGGTCTCCGACGGCGCACGCCGTCCGGTGACCGGTGGTGGCAAGGCGGCCCGACCGACGGGTGGCCCGCCCGAGCAGTTGCACGGTGCTCCCACGGAGGTGATCAAGCCGTGAACGCACCCCTGCGCCGCGTCGGCGTCGTCGTCATTGTCCTGTTCGGCCTGCTCTTCGCGAACCTCAACTGGATCCAGGCGTACAAGGCCGATGAATACCGCACCAGCGACTACAACGGTCGGGTCCAGGTTGCCGACTACAAGCGCAAGCGCGGCAACATCGAGGCCGGCGGCACCGCGCTGGCCACCAGCAAGGAGACCACCGGCAAGCTGAAGTTCCAGCGCTCCTACCCGGGCGGTGCCAAGTACGCCCACGTGCTCGGCTACAAGCCTGTCAACCTGGCCGACAAGGGCATCGAGCAGGTGGAGAACGACTTCCTGGCCGGCACCAGCGACCAGTTGATCGGCGACCGGTTCAAGGACCTGTTCACCGGTGACGAGACCGGTGGTGGCAACGTGCTGCTCACGCTCTCCAAGCGGGCGCAGGACGTGGCGTACGACCAGCTGCGCAACAACCAGGTGGGGGCGAAGAAGGGCGCGGCGATCGCCATCGACCCGCGTACCGGGGCGGTACAGGCGCTGGTCTCGATGCCAAGCTTCGACCCGAACCCGCTGGTCAGCCACAACACCAATGAGGCGACCGCGGCGTTCAACAAGCTGGAGCAGGACCCGGAGGGTCCGCTGAAGAACCGCGCGCTCGGCGAGACGCTGCCGCCGGGCTCCACCTTCAAGATCGTGATCGCCGCCGCAGCCCTGGAGAACGGCGTCACCAAGACCACCCAGATCCCGGCCGGGTCGAGCTACACGCCGCCCACCTCCGGCAGCCAGATCCGCAACGCCGCTCCGTCGATCTGCCCCGAGTCGCAGGTCACCCTGATGGACGCGGTCACCGAATCCTGCAACACCGGCTTCGCCCAGCTCGGGGTGCGCCTCGGCGCCGACACCGTGAAGGAGAAGGCGCGGCAGTTCGGGTTCGAGCAGGAAGACCTCACAGTGGGTCACCTCGGCGAGGGCGGCCTGCCCACGGCGGCCAGCCGGACCGGGGACATGCAGAACCCCGACGGCAGCACCGACCCGGCCGCGCTCGCCCAGTCCTCGATCGGGCAGAACAACGTCCGGATGACCCCGCTGGAAGGCGCCCTGATCGCCAGCGCGGTCGCCAACAACGGCAGCCAGATGCGGCCGTACCTGGTCCGGCAGTTGCTCGCTCCGGACCGGACCACCAGCTACTACACCGCCAAGCCCCGGGAGCTGCGCCAGCCGGTCAGCGGTCAGGTCGCGACCGACCTGCGCGAGATGATGGTCAGCGTGGTGCAGAACGGCACCGGCCGGAAGGCAGCCATCAGCGGCTACACCGTCGGTGGCAAGACCGGCACCGCCCAGTCCGCCCCGGACCGCCCCGACCACGGTTGGTTCATCGGCTTCGCCCTGGACAAGAACGGCAACCCGGTCTCCGCGGTGTGTGTGGTGCTGGAGCAGGCCGGCAGTGGCGGGAGCGCCGAGGCCGCACGCATCGGCGGCCAGATAATGCGAGCCGCCATCGCCGACCCCGGGGGTCGCTGACATGCTCAGCCCCGGCGTCCAGCTCGGCAACCGCTACCGTCTCGACGAGCGGATCGCCAGCGGCGGCATGGGCGACGTGTGGCGCGGCACCGACCAGGTGCTCGGCCGTACGGTCGCCGTGAAGAGCCTGCTCCCCGCGCTGCTCGACGACCCGGACTTCGCCGAGCGGTTCCGCGGTGAGGCCCGCACGATGGCCACCATCAACCACCCCGGCGTGGTGGACGTCTACGACTTCGGCAACGACCAGCAGATCGCCTTCCTGGTCATGGAGTACGTCGAGGGCGACGCCCTGTCGTCCACGCTGAGCCGGGTCGGTCGGCTCACCCCGGCCCGGACGATGGCCCTCGTCGCGCAGGCCGCCGACGCGTTGCACGCCGCGCACGAGAAGGGCATCGTGCACCGCGACGTCAAGCCGGGCAACCTGCTGGTCCGGCCGAACGGCACACTTGTGCTCACCGACTTCGGCATCGCCCGCTCCGACATGGTCGGCCAGCTCACCGCCGCCGGTTCGGTACTCGGCACCGCCTCGTACATCTCGCCGGAGCAGGCCACCGGCGGCGTTGCCACCCCCGCCTCCGACGTGTACGCGCTCGGCGTCGTCGCCTACCAGTGCCTCGCCGGACGGCGGCCGTTCGAGGGCGACAACCCGCTCGACATCGCCATGCGGCACGTCCGGGAGACGCCCCGGCCGCTGCCCGCCGACATCCCGCCGCAGGTCCGGGCCGTCGTGGAGCGCGCGTTGGCGAAGGACCCGGCTGCCCGGTGGCCCAGCGCAGCAGCCCTCGCCGGTGTCGCCCGCCAGCTCAAGGCCGCGCTCTCCCAGCAGGCCCGGGCCGGTGGCAACCCCGGGCCGGTCTCCGCAGCGCCGGCCTCACCTGCCGCACCCGGCCGCGCGCAGGTGCCACAGGCGCACCAGATGCGCTCGCCAGGTGCCCCGCACCGCCCGGCGCCCGCCGGGCAGCGGCCGAATTCGGTTCCGCCGGCTCAGCAGCCGCGCCCCATGTCGGTACCGCCGGCCCAGCAGCTTCGCCCCACCTCCGTCCCGCCGGCCCAGCCACTGCGCCCCACCACCGTCGCGCCGGCCGTTCCCTACGCCCGACCGCCGGCCGCCCCGGCCGGCTATCCCCGTGGCGCCGCGGCGGTGCCACCGCCACAGGTCCGCCAGGAACACCCCCCGGCGTACGTCCACCAGGCCGGCCCGGTGCCGCCCGGGCCGGACTCCCACCGGTCGCGGCCCGGAATGGTGCTCCTCGCCATCCTGCTGGCCGTACTGGTCCTCATCTGCTCCGGCGTGATTTCCTACAGCCTGCGGAAGCAGTCGCAGGACGGTGCCGCCGGCGCGCTGGCCTCACAGACCGTGACGGCCGGCGCGCTGGGGCTCGACGGACGCGACGATGCGACCCGGACGTCGTACCGTCGTGAGGTACGAATCCAGCCGGACGACGGCGGGACGACGACGAGCGAAGGACGACAGACGCGATGACAGCGCAGGCCCGCCTGCTCGGTGGCAGGTACCAGGTCGGCGAGCTGCTCGGCTATGGCGGCATGGCCGAGGTGCACCGCGGTCGCGACCTCCGGCTCGGTCGGGACGTCGCGATCAAGATGCTCCGAACCGACCTCGCCCGGGACGCGACGTTCCAGATGCGGTTCCGTCGGGAGGCGCAGAATGCCGCCTCGCTCAACCACCCGGCGATCGTGGCTGTCTACGACACCGGCGAGGAGACCGCGCCGACCGGTGAGACGTTGCCGTTCATCGTCATGGAGTTCGTCAACGGCCGGACGTTGAAGGAGGTGCTCGGCGCCGAAGGGCGACTTCAGCCACGTCGAGCGCTGGAGATCTGCGCCGACATGTGCGCGGCGCTGGAGTTCAGCCACCGGCACGGCATCATCCACCGGGACATCAAACCGGGCAACGTCATGCTCACCCAGACCGGCCAGGTCAAGGTGATGGACTTCGGCATCGCCCGGGCTCTGGCCAGCGGCGCGACCACGATGACGCAGACAAGCGCGGTCATCGGCACGGCGCAGTACCTTTCCCCGGAGCAGGCGCGCGGTGAGGCCGTCGACGCCCGTTCCGACGTGTATGCGGGCGGCTGCGTGCTCTTCGAGCTGGTATGCGGGCACCCGCCGTTCGTCGGTGACAGCCCGGTGAGCGTCGCCTACCAGCACGTACGCGAGACGCCGCCGACGCCGAGCGACATCAACCCGGACGTCAACCCGGCTGTCGACGCGATCGTGCTCAAGGCGCTGTCGAAGAACCCGCTCAACCGTTACCAGAGTGCCGGGGAGATGCGGGCCGACCTGCTGCGCGCCGCCGCCGGTCGACCGGTGCTCGCCACTCCGGTGCTGCGTGAGGCCGAGACGGTGGCGATGGCTCCGGCCGGCGGCGGAGGCGGCTACCCGGCTGCCGGCGGCGGGGCGCAGACCCGGCAGATCCCGGCCCGGGTCGGCGACCCGCGTCAGCGCAAGGCGTCCTCCTGGCTGATCGCCCTGTTCAGCGCGGTCGGTGTGCTGGCGGTGATCGCCCTGGTGGCGGCCCTGCTCTGGAGCCAGCAGCAGGACGAGGCGCTGAAGCCGGTGCCGACCCTTACTGGCAAGAGTCAGACAGCCGCGATCACCGAGATCCGCAATGCCGGGTTCCAGCCGGTGGTGGGCGATCCGGTGTTCGCCAGCGACTGCACGGAGGGCAGCGTGGTCCGACAGGACCCAGGGCCGGGCGGTCGGCTGAAGCAGAACGCCTCGGTGACGATCCAGGTCTGTGGTGGCAAGCCCGAGGTAGCGGTTCCGGCAGGGCTCAAGGGCAGCAAGCGGGAGAGCGCGATCGCCCGGCTCACCGAGGCGAAGCTCAAGTACGAGGTCAAGACGGTGGACAACGAGGCGCCCCAGAACGAGGTCCTCAGCGTCGACCCGCCGGAGGGCCAGCGCGTTCCCGAGGGCACGCAGGTGACGCTGACGGTGTCCAACGGCAAGGTCCGTGAGGTGCCGGACGTGGTCGGGTTGAGCGAGAACGAGGCCACCCGTGTCCTTCGCAACGCGGGCTTCACTGTGAGTTCCCAGAACGGGCCGGAGGTGCCGGCGGCTGAGGCCGGCAAGGTCACCGACCAGAGCCCGAACGCCAAGGACAAGAAGCCGACAGGCACGAGGGTGACCATCAAGGTGAGCCAGCCGGAACCGGAGACCGACCCGACGCCGTCGGGCACACCGACGGGCACACCGACCGGTACGCCGACCACGCCTGGCAGCGGAGGCGGCGGCGGCCTGCCGTTCCCGCCTCCGCCGACCCGACTTCCCCAGGACTAGGCACACCTGGGCATCGGCATGACCGACTCAGAAGCGACAGCGGCCGGGCCGGTGCGCCGCTGGCCTCGACGCCTCAGACGCGCGGCCATCCTGGGCGTCGTCGTGCTGCTGCTCGCCAGCCTTCCGTGGCTGTGGACGACGCTCGCCGCACGCGGCCATCTGCACTCGGAGGCCGACGCGCCGGCCGCCGACGTGGTGATCGTCCTGGGCACCGCCGTGGCGGCTGATCGGCAACGTCCGGGGGACCGGCTCGCCGGCCGCCTGGAGACCGCCGCGGCGCTGGTGACCAGTGGGCGGGCCAAGGTCGTCCTCGTGTCGGGCGACGGCGGTGGCACCTCGGGTGACGAGCCGGCGGTGATGACGTCGTACCTCGCCGGGCTCGGTGTCGATCCGCGGCGTGTGGTGGCCGACCCGTTCGGCCTCGACACGTACGACAGTTGCCTGCGAGCACGCGAGGTGTACGGCGTCGAGCGGGCACTTATCGTCACCCAGTCCTACCACCTGTCCCGAGCGGTGACGCTGTGCCGGCAGATCGGCCTCGACGTCGACGGCGTGACCGCCCGCTGCGACGGCTGCGGCGCTGCCCTGCTCGCGGAGAAATCGGTTCGGGACTACTTCGCCAGTGGCAAGGCGGCGTGGGACGCGGTCCGGGGCCGGGCGCCAGCGGTCAGCTCGCCCGCGGACCCGGCGGTCCAGAACGCACTACGGCCCTGACCTGCCCCGCGAGTCGACTCCGGCGGCTCAGGTGGTGGCGAACGCCGCCAGGCGGCGGGCGTCGACCTCGGCGGCCAGCGCGGGTGCCCGTTCCAGCGCCTCCGGGTGACCGCAGCTGGCCAGCCAGTTGGCGAGCATCAGGTGACCGCCCTCGGTGAGCACCGACTCCGGGTGGAACTGCACGCCCTCGATCGGCAGTGTGCGGTGCCGCATCGCCATCACCACGCCGGAGCCCGTCCAGCCGGTCACCTCAAGCTCGTCGGGAAGTGTCTCGGGCAGCACGGCCAGCGAGTGGTAGCGGGTGGCGGTGAACGGGTCGGGCAGGCCGGCGAGCACGCCAACCGACCGGTGCCGTACGTCGGAGGTCTTGCCGTGCAGCAGCTCGGGGGCCCGGGTCACTGTCGCACCGAACGCCTCGCCGATGGCCTGGTGACCGAGGCAGACGCCGAAGATCGGCAGCTCGCCCGCGTACTCCCGGATGACGTCAAGGCAGATGCCGGCGCGATCAGGGCTGCCCGGCCCGGGTGAGAGCAGGATGCCCGCCGCGCCCACCCGGCCGACCTCGGCCACGTCGATCTCGTCGTTGCGGCGGACCTCGCAGTCCACGCCGAGCTGGCCCAGATATTGCACGAGGTTGAAGACGAACGAGTCGTAGTTGTCGATCACCAGGACGCGCATGATCACCTGCTCGGGGAGGACGGCGCGGGATTGTTCTGCTCGGTGTCGTACGGCAGGTCGTGCTCGTCGCCGGCCGGGGTCTCCCCGGTCACCGCGTCCTCGCCGCCCGTCTCCGCAGGCACGCCGGACTCGACCTGCACGTCGTCGAAGGGCAGCAGCGGCTCGGCCCAGGGGAAGGCCACGAACCAGAGCAGGGCCACAGTGGCGGCCACCAGCAGCACCGAGCCGGTCAGCTTGCCGACCAGGCCGAAGGGGAGCTTGCGCCAGATGAACGCGTACATCGGTCAGCCCCCCAGCTCGGCGGGACGGCCCGCCGTCTTGGGTTGGGTACGGTCCAGTTCGGCGTGGACGATCAGGCGCTGGTAGTTGTCGAACTTCGGATTGCAGGTGGTGAGCGTGAGCATCCGCTTGGTCGGCTTCTTGTCCGGATCGCCGGGCACCGGAGCCACCACCTCGACCTGCGTCGGCTTGACGATCCGGGACTGCGAAACCAGATAGACGTACCACTCGGTCTTGCCCTCGACGACAATCGCGTCGCCCTCGTTCAGCTCGTCCAGCCGCCAGAACGTGGCCCGGTTGCGGTGGCCGGCGACGGAGAAGTTGCCGACCTGGCCGGGCAGCGCGCTGGCCGGATAGTGGCCCGGGGCGTACCTGATGTCGGCCTGGGTGACACCTTCGACCACCACCCAGCTCTTGTCGAGCTTGGGGATGTAGAGGCCGGCGAGCGGCTTGCCGCGGACCGGAGGGGACGGCTTGGCGCTCGGGCCGGCGGACGGAGCGACAGTCGGGTCGTCGGTAGGGGCCCACACCTGGGCGAGCTCGTTGCTGAGGTCGTTCTGGTGGGCGTCGACGATGGCCGACTTGCCCCAGATCTCGTAGCCGGCGAAGAGCAGCACCACGAGGCCGAAGGTGATCAGTACCTCGCCGGTGACCCGGATGCCGGTACGGATCCGGGACCCGAGCGACGGGCGGGTGAGTTCCGAGTAGACGCTCTTGTAGCCCTCGCCGGTCTGGTGCGGCCGGAGCTGGACCACCCGTTCGCCGCGGCGAGGGCGGGGCGGCTCGGCGGGGCCGTCGTCCGTACCGGCCGGGTCGTCGGTGGTCGGGGTGCGGGGCACCGCGCCCATCAGCGCCGTGGAATCCATGGCCGGGGGCCGGGGCGTGGGCCTTGCGGACACGGCGGGGATGAGCGCGGTGGCGCCCGGGTCGGCGGCGGGGTCCGGGCCGCGACCGGACCCGGCCTGAGGTGCGCTCCCCGGAGACCCGGTCGGGCGGGGGGATCGGGGGCCGACCTTCGGAAGGTACGCGGTCGGCTCGTCGCCCACGGCCCGGCTCGGACCGCCGCCGGACAGAGCCGGCCCGCCGCCGGCAGGAGCCAGCCCGGTGGGTACGCCGGACGGGCCGCTGGCGGCCGGCGGGCTGGTCGGCGCGACGCCCGGTGCAGGCGGGCGGATGGGACCTGTCGGCCGGACCGGCCCTGGGTCGGCGGAAGCGCTCGGCCGGTCAGCACCGGCAGTGGGACGGCCGGATCCGCCGTACGGGCCGGGCGCGGTGGACCCGCCGCCATGCGGGCCGGGACCGGTGGACCCGCCGTGCGGGCCGGGGCCGGTGGGCGCGCCGCGTGGGCCGGGGCCAGTAGGCCCGCTGTGCGGGCTGGTGCTGGCCGCTGCGGCACCGGGCCAGGGCGGCGGTGCGGCTACGGCGGGGCGGTCCGAGGGGCCCGTCGGGCCGGCTTCCGGCGGCCGGGGAGCGGTCGGTGGACGGGTCGCGCCGGGGCGGGTGGGCAGCACCGGTTCGGGCCAGTTGCCGGCCGGACTCGGCCGAGCGGGAGGCGGCCCAGGTCGACCGGCAGCCGCGTCAGGGCGGCGGGGAGTGGGCTCAGGGAGGCCGGGAGCCGCAGGTCGGTCGGGAGTCGCCTCGGGTCGGCCGGGAGTCGCGGGTCGGTTGACCTTGGGCAGAAAGTCGGTCGGTTCGTCGGCCTGGTCGCGGTGTCGCCCGTCGCGCCGCTCGTCCGGGCCGCTCATCGGGGCACCGTCGCCGAGCGCAGGGCGGTGGAGTCCTCGAAGGCCGGGACCGTCACCGTGGAGACGGACTCCTTGTAGCCGAGCTGGTAGTCGTCGACCGCGTCCTTGAACAACCGGACTCCCTCAGAGCTGGCGAGGGCCTGCTGGAGGGCAGCGGGATCGCCGATTGCTACGATCTTGAACGGTGGGGAGTACACCCGCCCGTGCAGCAGCAGGGTGTTACCGACGCAGCGTACCGCGCTGGTGGCGAGCACGCGGACGTTCATGATTGACATGGCCTCCGCTCCGCCGGCCCACAGCGCGTTGACCACCGCCTGTACGTCACCCTGGTGCACCACAAGGTCGTCGTTGCTGGCGTCCGAGTGAGCCTCGTCGTTGTGCTGGGGCGCGTCGTTCAGCTCGACGGTGACGCCGGTGCCGGTGAGCGCGGTGAACCCGGCCGACTGGAGGCTGCGCTGGGCGCGGGTCTGCTGGGCCTGGATCGGGGCGTCGGAGCCGGCAAGTGTGTTCGTACGGTCCTCGACCTCGTTGCGCAGCGTGGCTGCTCGGCGCTCGCTAGCCACTACCTGCTCCCGGCGTTCCTCGATGAGCTGGTTGAGCTGGGGGCGCCGGTCCTCCCGCAGTGCGGTGCCGCCGGCAGTGGTCGCGGTGGTGGTGAAGAGCAGCCCCGCCGCGGCAGCGATCAGCGGTACGCCGATCGACCAGCCGGACCGACGTTGCCGTTGCCGCCGGGGCAGCAGCCCGACGACGGCCCGTCGGAGGACCTTCTGCCAGGAGGCCCCGCCGGATGTGTACTCCACCGAGCGTTCCTTCCGCGTGTCGGGGACCGGCCCGCGCCGGCTGGGCCGGGGATGCGAACAGTCCCGCATTTTTCGGTCACTCCGCGCATCGGCCTGACCCCATTCGTGGTCCAAGCGGCCGATCGGGACTACGCTAGCTGTCGAACATTATTGGCCATGAACCGTCGCCTCCGCGCCCGGTTGTCAGGCCGGACGAGGTCGTCACCCCTCTGGAGAGCGTCGTGCCCAAGTCTCAGGTCCGTAAGAAGAAGGTGTACACGCCGCCGACGGATGTCCGTCCGACGACTGCGGCGTCGACGCGCAAGCCTAGCCCGGTGTGGCTGCCGATCACGGCTGTCGCTCTGATCGTCGCGGGCATCGGCTGGCTGGTGGTCTACTACCTGTCCGAGCAGCAGTACCCGGTCGCCTCGTGGCAGTACTGGAACCTCGCCGTCGGCTTCGGCGCGATGGTCGCCTCGTTGGCGCTGCTCTCCCGCTGGCGCTGAGCCGGCTCGTCGCTGCGTTTTCGCAGACGATCAGGTCACCCCGACGCGCCCCTGTCCGGCAGGCGGTGGTCGGGCACCCTATGGTGTCCGCAGGCGGCGTGGCCTACTGCGAGATGACTCACGTTACTGCTGGGTAACCTTGCGCGTAGGCTGCACTGCATGACCGAGCGGAGCGAGGTCATCGACCGGTCCGGTCGCAGGTACGGCAGCGGCGCGACGCCGGCTTCGTCCTGACACCGGCCCCCGGTCGCTGAACTGCTCGACCGCAAGCACACCGGGGAGGCCAACTCGATGGGCAGCGTCCAGATCGTCACCACGATCCTCGCGGCCGGCATCACCGCCGTGGCGGTGTGGCTGGCGGTGCGTGCGGTCATGAAGATGACGGCCGTCATCCGGCTGGGGCAACCCGCTCCGGAGCGGTTCGGCGACAAGGGTGCCCGCACCAAGACCATGCTTGTGGAGACCGCCGGCCACACCCGGATGTTCAAGTGGGGTGTGGTGGGCGCGGCCCACTGGTTCGTGATGGTCGGCTTCATCGTGCTGTCGCTGCTCGTGTTGGAGGCGTACTTCGAGGTCGCCACCACCGACGGCGGTCTGCCGATCATCGGGAACTGGACGATCTTCGGCCTGGTCACCGAGGTCATCGGCGTGCTGGGCCTGGTCGGCATCGTGGTGCTGATGGCGATCCGGCTGCGCAACCGACCCAACCGGCCGGGCGGCCGGTCCCGGTTCACCGGCTCCACGATGTGGCAGGGCTACTTCGTCGAGTGGGTCGTGCTGCTGGTCCTGGTCTTCGGGTTCGTGATCCGCGGCTTCAAGGTCGCCACGGACCACTTCGAGTTCCCGTTCTGGGCCACACCGGTCAGCCACGCGGTCGGCGCGGTGCTCCCCGACTGGCAGGACGGCGTCAGCGTCGCCGCGGCCATCAAGATCATGATCTCGATGACCTGGCTGATCGTCATCTCGCTGAACGTCACGATGGGTGTCGCCTGGCACCGGTTCCTGGCTTTCCCCAACATCTTCTTCAAGCGTGAGCCGGCCAAGCCTGCCGGTTCCGGCCTCGGCGCGCTGCGCCCGATGACGAGCCAGGGCAAGCCGCTCGACTTCGAGGAGGCCGACCCGGAGAAGGACCAGTTCGGCGTCGCCCAGGTCGAGCAGTTCACCTGGAAGGGCCTGCTGGACTTCAGCACCTGCACCGAGTGCGGTCGCTGCCAGTCGCAGTGCCCGGCCTGGAACACCGGCAAGCCCCTGTCGCCCAAGCTGCTCGTGCTGAGCCTGCGCGACCACGCGTACGCCAAGGCGCCCTACCTGCTGGCCGGCGGCGGCAAGGACCTCACCGGCGAGGAGAAGGCCACCCAGGCGCAGCTCGCCCACCTGGACGTCCTGGCCCTGGCCGAGGGCGACAAGCCGTTGATCGGCACCGCCGAGGAGGGCGGGGTCATCGACCCGGACGTGCTGTGGTCGTGCACCACCTGCGGCGCCTGCGTCGAGCAGTGCCCGGTGGACATCGAGCACGTGGACCACATCGTCGACATGCGTCGCTACCAGGTGCTGATCGAGTCGAGCTTCCCGTCCGAGGCCGGCGTGATGCTGCGCAACCTGGAGAACAAGGGCAACCCGTGGGGCGCCCCGCAGAACACCCGCGAGGACTGGACCAAGGGTCTCGACTTCGAGGTGCCCCGGGTGGGTGAGGTCGACGACTTCGAGTACCTGTTCTGGGTCGGCTGCGCCGGCGCCTTCGAGGACCGGGCCAAGAAGACCACGCGGGCAGTGGCGACCCTGCTCAACGAGGCGGGCGTGAAGTTCGCGATCCTCGGCGAGGGCGAAACCTGCTCCGGCGACCCGGCGCGACGGATCGGCAACGAGTTCGTCTTCCAGATGCTCGCCCAGCAGAACGTGGAGACGCTGAACGAGGCGTTCGAGGGCCGCGAGAAGGCCAAGCGCAAGATCGTCGCGACCTGCCCGCACTGCTTCAACACACTGGGCAACGAGTACGGCCAGCTCGGCGGCGAGTTCGAGGTGGTCCACCACACCCAGCTGCTGGCCCACCTGGTGTCCACCGGCAAGCTCACCCCGGTGCAGCCTGTCGACGGCGGCGTCACCTACCACGACCCCTGCTACCTGGGTCGGCACAACCGCATCTTCGCGGCTCCCCGTGAGGTTCTCGGTGACGCCATCGAAGGCGAGATCGCCGAGATGCCGCGCAACAGCGAGCGCTCCTTCTGCTGCGGCGCCGGTGGCGCCCGGATGTGGATGGAGGAGAAGATCGGCAAGCGGATCAACGTGGACCGCGTCGAGGAGGCCATGGCCACCGGGGCGAAGACGGTCGCCGTCGGTTGTCCCTTCTGCTCGACGATGCTCAGCGACGGCGTCAACGGCAAGGGCGCCGGCGAGCAGGTCGAGGTGATCGACGTGGCTACCGTCCTGCTGCGCTCGGTCAAGCCGGAGACCCCGGCCGGTGAGCCGGAGGTCGTGCCGACCGCAGGCTGAGGCGTACCCCCGGCGGAAGCTGGACCACGACGGCGGCGGCACCCTGCGGTGCCGCCGCCGCTCGTTCAGCTGGTAGTTGTGGTGACGATGGCCGCGGTGGTCGCGACCATCAGCGCGGCCTGCATCTCGTCGATGGCCTTCTTGGCGGCGGCCGAGGCCCAGTCGCCCGCGGAGATCTCGTCCATCCGGGCCTTCACCCGCTCCTTCGGCAGCTCGCGGAAGAGCTTGCGGTCCAGGCCGACCGCCCGGGTCAGCGTGAGCAGCGCCGCCGTCCGGGCGTCGACCGGGCCGTTGCCGGTCAGCGCCGCCGCCATCCGCTCCCGGGCCTCCGTCTCCACCGCCGGCTGGGCGCCGGTCGGCGAGGGATAGCGGGTACGCGGGAAGATCAGCAGCACCTTGTCGGACTCCCGGCGCAGCACCCCGGTGTCCACCAGCCCGTCGAGGACCCGCTCCGGAAGGCCCTTGGCCAGCTTGCCGATCCAGTTCTTCGGCTTGCGGGGCCGCCCGGCGGCGGCCAGCATGGCCAGGGCGTCGTCCAGTAGCGGCACGCCGGTCGGGGCGGGATCGGTCACCACGAGGTGCTTGTCCGTCACCTCCACCCGGCCGGCGAGCGCCAGTTCCAGCAACACCGCACCGGCGAGGCCGTAGTCGAGGTGTGGGCGTCCGAGCCGGTTGGCGCCGTCGTCGTCGTACGCGAGCAGGACCAGTTCGTCGGTGAGCAGCAGACTGTCCATGCCACCACGCTAGCGGGGACCCGCCGCGGGCACTCCCGTGCCACAATCACGCGCATCGACGGACTTCTTGTTCTAGCGCTGCTGCCGCTTATCGGTTTCGTGCTGCTGACCGTCGGCAACGCGTTCTTCGTGGCGGCCGAGTTCGCCCTGGTCACCGTCGATCGGGCCGAGATCGACCGGCGGGCCGCCGCTGGTGACGAGGCGGCCCGGACGGTACGCGTCGCGCTGCGTGAGCTGTCGTTCCAGCTGTCCGGCGCGCAGCTCGGAATCACCATCACCGCGCTGCTGACCGGCTACCTGGCCGAGCCGGCCCTGGCCCGGATCTTCACTCCGTTGCTGCGTCCCGTCGCCGGTGACAGCACCGAGCGATTCACCCCTTACCTCGCTCTTGCCCTTGCCACGCTCATCTCCATGCTGTTCGGCGAGTTGGTGCCCAAGAACGCGGCGCTGGCCCGTCCGATGCCGGCGGCGCTGGCCACCGCCGGGCCGATGCACGCGTTCTCCCGGGCCTTCGGGTGGTTGATCCGCGGCCTGAACGGCTCGGCGAACGGGCTGGTCCGGGCGCTCGGGGTCGAGCCGCAGGAGGAGTTGGCGAGTGCCCGTTCTCCGGAGGAACTGGGTCTGCTGGCCGCCATCTCGGCCCGGGCGGGCGCGCTGCCGCCGGACACAGCGATGCTGCTGCGCCGGACCATCCGCTTCGGCGACAAGCGGGCCGCCGAGGCGATGACCCCTCGGGTCGACGTGGTCGCGTTGCGCGCCACAGCTACGGTCGCCGAGCTGCTGGAGGAGTCACGGCGGACCGGACGGACCCGCTTCCCGGTGTACGAGGAGACGCTTGACCTCGTCATCGGCGTAGCGGGTGTGCCGGACGCGCTGGGCGTACCGCTGTCGGCCCGGGCGTCGACAGCTGTCGGGTCGGTGGCCCGTGAGCCGGTGTTCGTGCCGGAGAGCCTGGACCTGGACGGCGTGCTCGCGGCGTTGAAGGCCGCCGGGGCCGACCTGGCCATCGTCGTCGACGAGTACGGCGGCACCGACGGTGTGGTGACGATCGAGGACCTGGTCGAGGAGCTGGTCGGTGAGATCGCCGACGAGTTCGATCCGGCCAGTGTGGACGAGCCCGGTCCGGTACGGCTGACCGTGCCGGGTGGGGAGCGCACTGTGCTCGTCGACGGCGTGCTGCGCTCCGACGAGCTGGCCGAACAGACGGGCTTCCGGCTGCCTGAGGGCCCGTACGAGACGTTGGCCGGGTTCCTGCTGGCCCGGCTCGGGCACATCCCGTTGGCCGGCGAGACGATCGCCGAGGGCGGCTGGGAGTTCACGGTGGTGGAGGTGGAGCGACACCGGATCGAGCAGGTCCGGGTGTTGCGCCCGGCGGAGCCGGAGAACGATGGCTGAGCTGCTGGTGACAGTGCTGCTGCTGGTCGGCAACGGGTTCTTCGTGGGCAGCGAGTTCGCGCTCATCGCGTCCCGGCGGACGGTGATCGAGCCGTTGGCCGTCGGGTCGAAGCGGGCTCGCTTGGCGTTGTCCGCGATGAACCAGATCCCGCTGATGATCGCTGGCGCGCAGCTCGGCATCACTGTCTGCTCACTGGGTCTCGGCGCGATAGCGGAGCCGGCGTTGGCGCACCTGCTGGAGTCGCCGTTGCAGGCCGTCGGGATGCCCGAGCGGGCGGTGCACCCGGTGGCGTTCGTGCTGGCGCTGGGCCTCGTGGTCTTCCTGCACACGGTGGTCGGCGAGATGGTGCCGAAGAACATCACGCTGGCCGGCCCGGAGGTGTCAGCGCTGTGGCTCGGCCCGGCGATGCTGGCGTTCTGTGTGGCCACCAAGCCGCTGCTGCTGGCGATGAAGTGGGCGGCCCGCCAGGTGTTGGCGCTCTGGCGGATCGAGGCGAGCGAGGCCGTGAAGACGGTGTTCACCGCCGAGGAGTTGGCCGGGCTGGTGTCGCAGGCGCGTACCGAGGGACTGCTCGACGCCGAGGAGCACGCCCGGATCACCGGTGCCCTGGCCCTGCACTCACGGACCGCTGCGGACGCGTTGCAGCCATGGTCGACGGTGGTGACGGTGGCCGAGGACGTGTCGCCCGCGTCGTTGGAGGTGCTGGCGACCCGGACCGGCCGCTCCCGGTTTCCCGTGGTGCAGCGCTCAACCCGCCGTGTGCTGGGCTTCGTGCACGTCAAGGACGTCCTCGGGTACGCCGGGCAGGGGCGCCGGGCGGCGGTGCCGGCGGAGGTGTACCGGCCGCTGGCCGTGGTGCCGCCGGAGCGTACGCTTGCTGATCTGCTGCTGGCCATGCGCCGCGAACGGCGGCACATGGTGCTGGTCAGCGACGGCCGGCGCCCGCTCGGCGTGGTCACGCTCGACGACGTATTGACCGCAATCGTTGGCTAATGAAGCAATACCCTTGGTGTGCAAGTGGTTGCGCGACAGTGATGGTGACGAGGCCCGCCTTGATTCCGGTCCGGCGCTTCCCTAATGTTGGGCACCGACCGCTGTGGGTCGTCTGCCTCGGCCCTTCCCTCACGCGAGGCGCCCGACGGTCGGTTGCAAAGGAGTCGATGCCGGTGGCAACCATGCCCCCTCATCGTCACGCCCCGGGGTCGCCCGTTCGACCGGGCGGTCTACGCCGGGTCGCCCGTCGTCTGCTCGTGCTGGTCGCCGCGGCGGCCGTCGGTGCCGGCATGCTCGCCGCCCCGGCGCAGGCCGAGCCCACTGTCGACGAGATCGAGGCGCAGATCGACAAGAAGTGGGAGCAGTTGGAGCCCACAATCGAGCAGTACAACAAGGTGCGGGCGCAGCTGAAGGTCAACCGCAAGAAGTCGGCCGACCTCCAGAAGAAGATCGAGCCCCTGGCCCTGCAGAGTGAGCTGGCGCTCAACCGGGTCGGTGACCTCGCCTCCCGCTACTACATGTCGGGCCCGTCGCAGGAGATCGGCGCGCTGCTGATCAGCGCCAAGCCGGACACGCTCACCGAGCAGCTCACCATCCTCGACCGGCTCGCCGCGCGGGAGCGCAAGGAGGTCGAGGGCGTGCTGGCCGTCCGGGCCAAGTACGACGGCGAGAAAGAGAAGCTCGACGCGCTGATCGCCACCCAGACCAAGCAGCAGAACGACCTGGCGGCCAAGAAGAAGCAGATCGACGCCGAGATCAAGAAGCTCGAGGCGTCGCTGCCGAAGACCACTGTCAAGACCGCGGGCTGCCCGACCATCAACGGTGTGGTCAGCGAGAAGGCCCGTATCGCGATCAAGACGGCCTGCGGCAAGATCGGCAAGCCGTACGTCTGGGGTGCCACCGGCCCGAACTCGTTCGACTGCTCGGGTCTGACCCAGTACGCGTACAAGGCGGCCGGGGTCAGCCTCACCCACCACACCGGCAACCAGTGGAACGAGGGCAAGGCCATCTCGCGGGCCGACGCACGCCCCGGTGACCTGGTCTTCTTCTTCAGCGACCTGCACCATGTCGGCCTTTATCTGGGCAACGACCAGATGGTGCACGCCCCACGCGCCGGTAAACCGGTGCAGGTGGCCAGCATCAACCACATGCCTGTGGCCGGGTTCCGCAGACCCTGATCCACAGCACGTACGACGACGGCCCCCGGTCACCGACCGGGGGCCGTCGCCATCTTCGTCAGTGGGTCAGCGGGGTGCGCCCACCGGGGACGGCAGCACCTGCACGTCGGCCAGGTTTACGTACATGATGCGGTGGCCGAACTGGATCTGCACGTACCTGTTGTCGCCGCGGATCACCGTCCAGTCGCCGGGTGACGAGCCGTCGAAGGTGCTGGCCCGGTAGTACTCGCCGGGCAGCACCGCGCCGACGGCGTACCGCTGGCCGGCGGCCAATGTGTACTGCAACGGCGAGATCGCCTGGTAGGGCACCCCGGCGGGGTAGGCGGCCTGCTCCGGGTACGCCCGCCCGTACACCGGAATGGTGGCGCGGCCGGGCTTGGGGGTGACCACCATCCCCACGGTCCAGGTGGCGGTGGGTGCGGAGGCCGGGTTGTGGAACCAGGCCCGTTGCCCGAGGTACCAGATGGCCGTCCAGTCGCCCTGCCGACCGGCCAGCGCGTACGTCTGGCCGGCGGAGGCCCGGGCGCCGTGGTCGGACACCTCCATCGTGTTCGGGGTGCCGTCGGGGCGCAGCGCGATGTCGTTGACAAGCGGCGCGTCGGCCGACGGCGCGGAGCGCAGCACCACCGACGACGAACCGCGCGACGGGCACGGAACGCCTGGCGTGACGCAGCCGACGAACGCCGGCCTGTTGGTGGCGTAGTCCGGGTCGATCCGGACCAGGCCGGTGGCCGGGGTGCCGGTGTCGAGTCGCGGCGCGTGCAGCAGGTCGAAGTAGTGCGTCCAGTCCCAGTACGGGCCCGGGTCCCAGTGCATCCCGCGCACTGTCGCCGCGGTGGTGCCGGGCACGTTGTCGTGGCCGATGATGTGCTGACGGTCCAGCGGGATGCCAAGTCGCAGCGCGAGGTGCCGGACGAGCTTCGCGGACGTCCGGTACATCGCCTCGGTGTACCAGGTGCCCTGCGCCGCGAAGCCCTCGTGTTCGAGCCCGATCGACTTGGCGTTGACGTACCAGTTGCCGGCGTGCCAGGCGACGTCCTTGGTCTTGACGTGCTGGGCGATGTGCCCGTCCACCGAGCGCAGCGAGTAGTGCCAGCTCACGTAGGTCGGATCTTGGACGAGCTTCAGGGTGGTGGCCCAGCTCGCCTCGGTGTCGTGGATGACGATGTACTCGATCTTCTGCCGCTTGGGCCGGTCGGAGAGGTCGTGGTTGCCGTAGTCCCCGTCGCCGAACGCCTCGTACGGCGCCGGGATCCACTCACAGGAGATGGTGCGGGGGCACTCCAGCCCGTCCGGGCGGGCGAGCTTGCGCAGGCCCAGCCGGTCCAGCCAGGTTCGATCCGGCCGTACCGTGCGGGCCGGCAGGGTGACCCGCTGGCCGTCGTCGGTCACCCGGGACTCGCCGGCGCCGATGGTGGTGAAGACCTCGTCGGCGAAGGCCGCCGCGGCGTCGGCGCTGTCCGCGCCTGCGTAACGGGCAACCGCGCCGTACCAGGCAGCCGGGTCGGTGCCGGTGCCGATCGGTGCGCCAAGCTCCCGCTGGTACGACGCCAGCAGCGCCGCCCCGCCCCGGATGTTCGCGTTCGGGTCGGTGCGCAGCGACTCCGGGGCCACGCCGGTCAGCGCGGCGGCGGCGTCGACCGTTTGCAGGGCGGCGCTGGGCGGCGCGGGCTCCGAGGCTTCGCGGGGTGCCAGCGCGGTACGCGAGTCGTCGCCGCGCGGGTCCTCGGTGCCGGTGTCGTGGTGCCCGCGCCCGGGCAGGGCGGTCACGTGCCGGGCGTCGGTCAGGTGCATCGGGCCGTAGCCGCCGCTGGTGCTGGGCGTGCCGGCGTTGCTGTCCCAGCGGGACTCCAGATAGGAGACCCCGAGCAGCACGTCGGTCGGTACGCCGTACTCGCTCGCTGCGGCAGCGTACTGCTGCTGGCGGTCGGCCGTTGGTGCGGCGGCGACCGGACCGGCGGGCAGTGGCACCACGGTCACGGCGACCACGGCGGTGACCAGCAATGTGCGCCGACGGGACGGCAGGGTTGGACGGTGCATCGAACCCCCTAGATTGCGTGGGTAACTGTGAGGTCACCCTCCCGCCGGCCGGGAGCTCCCGTCAATACCTTTCCATATTCGGATACAGGCAGAAAAAAACCTTCGCGCACGGTCCGTGACCCCGCAGAATCGCCACGGAGTGTCACTGCCGCACGGGTTGCGGATCGGTAACGGTCATCTCTACTCTGGTCAATCGTCGGCCCGGTAGCAGGTCTGCCCATCCCGGGCGGTAACGGACCGGCACCGCCGAGTCGCTCGACGAGTGAGCCGGGGACCCAGGTTCCCTCGGGGTGAATCCGCAGATCGTGCGGTAGGGCGTCGACTTCCCGCCCGAACCCGTCAGCTAACCCGGTAGGCGGTCAGGAAGAAGGAGTACGGAACCCCGGTGGCACTCCATGCCCCGCGGCCGTCGTCCGAGCGGTCGGCCTCAGCCGACCCCCTGTCGATCGTGCCGCGTCAACGCTGGTCCCGCTTCACCACAGCTCTCGCCGCCATGGTCGGCGTCGCCGTCGTCCTGACCGGCAGCGCCACGGCCGCGCACGCGGACCCGTCCGTCGCCGAGATCGAACGCCAGATCGACGCCGACTGGAACAAGCTCGAACCGATCATCGAACGGCACAACTCCACCCGCACCGAGCTGGCCGCCAAGCGTAAGCAGGCAAGCGCGCTGGCCGCCAGGATCGCCCCGCTGGAGCGCCAGGTCGACGCCGCCATGGACAAGGTCAGCGCCCTGGCCGTCCGCGCGTACATGGGTGAGAACGTCTCCACTGTCAACGCGATGCTCGGCAGCCGCTCGCCAAGCGAGATGGTCGGCCAGCTCGAAATGCTCGACCGGTTCGCCCACAACCAGCAGCAGGACGTGAAGCAGGTGGCCGACCTGCGCGACGAGTTGGCCCGGCAGAAGGCGCCGCTGGACGAGTTGGTCGCCGAGCTGACCCTGACCGAGGCGCAGTTGGCGGCGAAGAAGAAGCAGATCAACGCCGAGATCGACAAGCTACAGAAGCTGCGCCTCAAGGTGTACGGCAACGGCGGCGGGGGTCCGCTGCGTCCGGCGCCCTGCCCGGCCAGCTACCCCGGAGGCGGGGCGGGCACGGCGGTCAAGTTCGCCTGCGCCCAGATCGGCAAGCCCTACGTGTGGGGCGCCGAGGGCCCGAACTCGTACGACTGCTCGGGGCTGATGCTTGCCGCGTGGGCCAAGGCCGGCGTGTCACTGCCGCACAACGCCGCGCAGCAGAGCCGGGTGACAAAGGACGTCAGCCGCGCCGACCTCCGCCCCGGTGACCTGGTCTTCTACTACAGCGACATCCACCACGTGGGCATGTACGTCGGTGACGGCTGGGTGGTGCACGCCTCCCAGGCCGGTCAACCCGTCAAGATGAAGAAGGTCGACGACGGCCCGATCCACAGTTACGGCCGTCCCGGCTGAGGTGTAAGGAGGGGCCCCTTCCTAACGCCTCGTGTAGAGAAGGGGCCCCTTACTAACACCGGACGGGCGTGCGGCTCAACGGGTCGGCCAGGCGCGCCAGTTCTGCCAGGAGCGGCTCGGCGTCGGCCCCCGCTGGCCCTGGTAGCGCGAGCCGTAGACCACCGAGCCGTACGGGTGCTCGGCCGGCGAGGAGAGCCGGAAGATGCACAGCTGCCCGATCTTCATGCCCGGCCAGAGGGTGATCGGCAGGTTCGCCACGTTTGACAGCTCCAGCGTCACGTGACCGGAGAAACCCGGGTCGATGAAGCCGGCGGTGGAGTGGGTGAGCAGTCCGAGACGGCCCAGGCTGGACTTGCCCTCCAGACGGCCGGCGAGCTGCTCGCCGAGGGAGATCACCTCAAGCGTCGAGGCAAGTACGAACTCGCCCGGGTGCAGCACGAACGGCTCGCCGTCGGGCACCTCGACCACCGAGGTCAGGTCGTCCTGCTGCATGGCCGGATCGATGTGCGTGTAGAGGTGGTTGTTGAAGACCCGGAACAGCCTGTCGAGTCTTACGTCGATGCTGGACGGTTGAACCAGAGTGGGCTCGAAAGGCTCCAGGCCCAGCGTGCCGGCCTTGATCTCGGTGACCAGGTCGCGGTCGGAGAGCAGCATCGGACCACCATAGCGAGGCAGCCGGTGACCAGCGTGTCGAGGTCGCCTCTCGTACATTTGTTCGATAGAATGCCCTCATGGCTTCCTGGTCCGATTTTGCCGCCGACGAGCCCCGCCTCGCCGACGGGATCCGCGTTCTCCTGCAGCAGTACGGGCCGGGCTTCGGCTATCTGGCCACGGTCCGCGCCGACGGCGGTCCCCGCGTCCATCCGGTGTCCCCGGTCATCACCGACGAGGGCCTGTTCTGCTTCATCATCGACTCGCCGAAGCGCCGCGATCTCGAACGCGACGGCCGTTACGCCCTGCACTCGTTCCCACCGGAGGAGAGCGACGACGAGGCGTACGTGGCGGGGCACGCCTCGCCGGTTACCGACCCGGCCCGGGTGGCCCGGCTGGCGCAGACCGCCCGAGCCGAGCCGCAGGTCGACTGGCGGCTCTTCGAGTTCACCGTCGACGTGGCGATGCTGACCCGCCGTGAGCACCAGATCACCGGCATTCCTGGTCTCCCGCCGAGCCGTCCGGCCGTTCGGGTCTGGCTCGACCCGCGAGCCCCGGCGGCCGCGCCGCTCGGCGTACCCCAGGCTCGCCCGACCCGCCTCAGCCGCGACGTCAAGTGCACGACGGCCGCCGCCTGACCACGGCCCAGAAACGCTGGTGCCGGCTCCGTCGTGGCGGAGCCGGCACCAGGTGTACGCGGGACAGCTACGCCGCGCGGTACGCGTTCCAGGCGGTCAGCATGCGGCTGGCCTGGCCCGGGGTGAACTGGTACATGCACGAGTCGTAGGTGTAGTCCATGAAGTTGGTGATCGGGTCCAGCCCGGTCGCCGAGCAGGTGTTCCGCCCGGTCGGGCACTGGTAGGCCGGCGAAGCCTCGGCCGGGGTGTCGCTGACGCTGTCACCCGAGCCGCCGCAGCCGCCCTGGAAGGTGTGGTAGAGGTTCAGCCAGTGCCCCACCTCGTGGGTGCCGGTGTCGCCCTGGTTGTAGTTGGTCGAGGTGCCGCCCGGCAGCGACTCGCTCAGCACGACCACGCCGTCCATGCTGCTCAGGTTGCGCTGCGGGAAGGTCGCCCAGCCCAGCAGGTTGTTGCTCAACTCGCCGAGGTAGATGTTGAGCGTGTTCTTGCCGCCGGTCCGCAGCGAGGACTTCATCGACCGCTCCGCCGACGAGCCCTGCACGATCGGGTACCACGACGGGTTCGTCACCCGGTTGATCCTGTCGAGCCGGAAGGCGAACGCGGTGACCGCGCCGCCCGTCGCACCGGCGTACGCCTGGTTGAGGACATTGATCTGCGAGGTGATCATCGAGTCCGGGATGTTGCCGCCCGCGCGGGTGGTGTTCTCCTGGATCACGTGCACCACCACCGGGATGGTGACGGTGGCCAGCGCCGTAGCGCCAGCACCTGTCCGATAGTTGGCGCGCTCCCGCAGCGCCGCAGCCATGTCGGCTTCCCGCTCGCGGACCTGGTTGACGGTCAACTCGTTCGGGTCGTGCTTGGCTGCGCCACCGGGCTTCATCCGGGCGTCGGCGTGGCTGTCGGCCTGCTCCACGCAGGCGCCGTCGGGCGCCGCCGAGAAGGCCGAAGCGGCCGGAACGACACCCACCGCAGCGGTGCTGAGCAGCAGCGCGAGGGTTGTCGATGCGACACCGGCGGCACGCCGGGTCAGCAGGTTGGGACGGGGTCCCATGGGCCCACCTCTTTCTGGCGGCGCGGCAGGGGGTGTGTCACGCCAGGGCTGAGAACGTGTGGCTGACGTTACAACCCATCGATGCATTTGAGAACGGCTATATGTTGCCGTGAGGAAACTTCTTGCAGGGCGGGGTCGCCGGCCGGCGCTCGGGGGTGCCTGGGTGCACCGGCTGGGCGACTCGGGTACAGTGGTGCCGCTCGCGGGTGTAGTTCAATGGCAGAACATCAGCTTCCCAAGCTGACAGTGCGGGTTCGATTCCCGTCACCCGCTCCACACACAGAAGCCCTGGTCAGGACAGACGTCCCACCAGGGTTTCCGTGGTTCTAGGTCTTGCTGAAACAGGGATGGGCCATTGGCTCGCCTCGGCGGCCGGTCCGTAGCCCTCGGCAACACACTTGACCTTGCGCTTGTTCGCCTTGCGCCGGGCAGCCTTGACCGCCTTGTCGATCGCGTCGGCGATGCCCTTGTCGGCCTCCCGGCGGTGGCGTAACGGAGGCGGGCCCTTGGGCCGTGTCTGGAAGTCGCGCTCAGCGTCCCCTGCTTGTAAAGCTTGCTTGACAGCGGCAAGCCTGACAAGCATCCTTGACACATGCGCAACACGGTACGGGCGCTGCGGACGCGTCGTGGCCTGTCGCAGGGCGAGCTTGCGACGGCGATGGGAGTATCGCGGCAAACGATCAACTCCATCGAGACAGGGAAGTACCTGCCTTCCCTTCCGCTCGCGATCGGGTTGGCGCGCTTCTTCGAGACGTCTGTGGAGGAGGTCTTTCATGTCGAGCAGTGACAGGACGATCCGTAAGACGGGGTCATGGAGCAGGTGGGGAATCCCGGGCTTCGCGGTCCTGTGTGGTCTGACCTATTTCGTGGCGGGGTGGATTGGCGGTGACCGCAGGTTCGGCCTCCAGGGCTTCGGTATCATGCTGGCCCTCGCGGTGGCGCTCCTCGTCTTGAGCCGCAAGAGCGAGACGGTCACGGGCCTGCTTGAGCGCCGAGACGAACGCATCAACCAGATCGACAAAGACGCGACCGTATTTTCCGGTGTGACGTTGACATGCGCGGTGTTGATCGGGTTCGTTGTTGAGATCGCGCGGGGACAGGACGGGATGCCCTACGCGGCACTCGGTGCGATCGCCGGATTGGCATACGTGCTGGCCCTTGTCGTTCAGCGTATCCGCCGCTGAACGAGCCCGGGAGCGCCCTCGAAACCCCGCCTCGGCCTCCACAGCGGCCCGCCGTTCATCGACAATTCCCATATCGTTGGGGTACCCACCATGTCGGGCCACGAGCACGCGGCGGCTGCGGTCAGCGGCACCGCTGGCACCAGGGGCAGGACTTACGCGTCCTGTCGCTCACCGTGGTTAATCGCCGGCTCGGCAGTGCCAAACGGGTTGTCGATGACGTACCGCCAGTGGCCGTCGGGACCGCAGTGGGCCACAGAAACACTGGAGAGCAGGTCGCCGCCCGGGTAGTGGTCGCCCTCGGCCACAGGGTCGCGGAGCAGGACTTTTACCGCGAGAGGCAGCAGAGCCGGCACGCCGATCTCTTGCCCGAGCATGATGCCCAGGTCCTCGACGGAAGCAACTCGACGTCGCCGCCAGGATCCGTCGATCGGCACCCCTGATCCATTCGCATACGCTGATGATGTGAACCGTCCTCGCCACTACACCGCTGGCGCCAGCCTCGTCGTGCTTGCGGGCGCAGGCCTGATCATGGCGACGATCGCTTGGAGATGGGGTCACCTCGCGTACGGAATCGGTGTCGCCGCCGTGGTGGTCGGTGTCGTCTGGACCGTCGCACTGGTGGCACGTGGCACCGCCTCAAGGATCGCGTTGAGCACGGGGGCGGCCGTCGTCATCGTCGCCGGCGCCGTCGTGGCCGTCACCGGCTTCCCGCAGTCGCCGCCGCGGTGGAAGATGCCCGCTGACGCGCAGAGACCGAATGGCGAGTCAGCCAGGACGGGTGACCTGATCATCATTGGTGGCACCGCCCGACACGCCGAGACCGGGGCGGTTGCCTGGGCGCATGAAGGACCTGATGCGACACCGCTGCTCGTCGACGACCGCCTGGTCGTCATCGGCACGAAAGACGGCTCGATCGGCGTCGACCCGGCCACAGGTCGTGAGATCTGGCGGTCAACGGTGGCGGGTCGTGGCATCGCGCACGACGGGAAGGTTCTGGTCGTCGCTGCCAGGGACGGAGCCGAGGCGACGGCTCTCGACCTCGCCACTGGAGCGACGCTCTGGCGGCAGAGCGGCCGGGCCGTTATGGAGTGCGACCTCGGCCCCGTCGACCGCTTCTCACCAGCACGTGAGCAGTCGCACGTGCTTCTCGTCAGGGATGAGAAGCGCAAAGGGAACGTCGAGTTGATCGACCTGGTAGAGGGGCGCACCACCATCGCCGACGTCGACTGCTCGGTGGCGGCCCGGATCGTGGGTGAGGTGCTGCTGCAAGCGGACGGCAAGAAGCTCGCCGGACGCTCGCCGGCCGACGGTCGGCCCCTCTGGTCGACGTCGGTGGAGCAGCCCTGGCACGTCGACGGCAGCGGCTCGACGGTTTTCACTCCCACCGATCGTGCCGAGGTCGTCGGGATCGACGTCACGACGGGGCGGAGCAGCCGCATCGCACCTCCCCCTGGCACCCGCAAGGTGCAGCTGGTCAGCGGGGAGCAACGGACACCCGACGTTTGGGCACTGCTCGATGTCGACTCCGGAGCCGCCCTGTGGAATCCCGGAACCGGTCGGACCGTCAAGATCCCCGAGGCTGTCACGATCCGTGTCGGCAACGTCGACGTGTCCTCCGGCTGGATAGGACTCTCGGGTGCGACCCGCGACTTCACCGGAGCGAAGACCGACACGTGCTGGGCATTCTCCCCGGACGGAAGGCTGTCCGACCCGTTCCCCGGCAGGATCTGCTTCGTCGACGACGGGTTGCTCGAGATCCAAGGGAATGTGCACCCGATCCTCTAGCCTCCAACGAAATTCAGCGGCGGCCATGACCCGGCCGTCGGGCGGCCTGCGACCCCGCTCGTACCGGTTAGTGTCCGGTCAGGAGGTGGTCGCGCGTGTTCACCGAGGCGTTCCCCATCGTGACGACGACAGACCTGCCACGACTGATCGCGTTCTACCGGGATGTGGTCGGCTTCGAGCTGACCTATCGTTTTCCCGAGGACGGCGAGCCGGAGTTCGTGGCCCTCCGGTTGGGCAGCAGCGAGTTGGGCCTGGCCGCCGACCCGCACGCCGGTGATCCCGCGCTCTCGCGCCGTTGGGAGTTGTGCGTGTACGCCGACGACTGCGACTCGGCCGTGGAGGCACTGCGTACCGGCGGCGCGACCGTCACCGAGGCGCCCGTCGACCAGCCGTGGGGTGAGCGGTCCGCCCGGGTCACGGACCCCGACGGCAATCGCATGCTCGTGCTGTCCCGCCTCTAGAAGCCCGATCGCCGACGGTCACCGCATCACCGACGGGTCACCGCGTCACGGCGGGTCACTGCGTCACCGTCGGGCCGCCGCCGCGTCCCCGATCGTCGAGTACGAGCGGGGCCCGGCCGCGCACCGCGTACCGGATGTGGGTGACCTGCGGCGTGGGGATGACGCGGGTCGGCGTCAGTTCGATCGCCTCCTTGTCGGCGAGGTCGAGGTCCGCGTCGAACAGCCGCAGGCCGGTGCCGACCACGACGGGTACGACGTGCAGCTCCAACTCGTCGAGCAGGCCGGCCTTGAGTACCTGCCGTACGAGGCTGCCGCCGCCGGCAACGGCGACGTCCTTGCCGCCGGCTGCGGCGCGCGCCTGCTCGACGGCGCTGGCGACTCCATCGGTGACGTAGGTGAAGCTGGTGCCGCCCGCGCGCAGCAAGGTCTGGCGCGGGCGGTGGGTGACGACGAAGACCGGCGCGCGGAACGGGGGCTCGTCACCCCAGGGGATCTCACCCCCGTCGGCCATCCGACGGCCCATCACGTACGCCCCGGCGGCCCCGAACGACTCGGCGATCACCTCGGAGTTGACGTCCTGCTCGCCGCCGGCGAAGCCCTGTCGTTCGCGCCACGCCGACGCCTCTGTCGCCCACCGGGTGACGCGGAAGAAGGCGGCGCTCTCGGCCGACTCCATCCAGTCACCGTCGCCGTCGAAGCGGGGGCCGGCATAGAAGCCGTCCAGCGACACCGACAGTTGTGCGGTCACCTTTGTCATCTCGCATCGATCCCTTCATCGGAGACACCCGTGCGGGCACCTGCTCGGCGAAGGGTCGGAGCCAACAGGCATCACCCGACAGCGCGCCGATGTGATGTGGACCACAGGATCCTATGCCGAGGTGCTCTCAGCCTTCGTCGCGTACCACAGGCCGGCGTGCTCCGGACCCTTCAGCCAGTGCATCCGGGGCACCTCCTCCGGGCGGGGCCGCCAGTCGCGGTACGGGGCGTACGCCACCCGCCAGGCGATCACCGCGAAGATCCACGCACCGGGCCCGATCAGCCAGAGAAGGGCGTCACGTCGCCGGTAGGAGGCGTACGGGGCGAGCCAGGCAGTCAACACCGCCGGTACCACGAGGAAACTGAAATCGGCCACCGGACCGTCGCCGTACCGGACCTCGATCAGCGCGCGGACGAGAAGTGCCGGCACGACCGCCGCCAGCACGATCACCGCCGCGACACAGGTGCGTGCGCGCCGCCCCAAGGGCGCGCGGGCGGCGAGAGGATCGACGGACATGCCCCGGAGGGTAGGTCCCAGAAGCTCGTGCTCGCACTGAGCCTTACGGCCTCATCTGCTCGGTGGCTGCCGACGAGTCAATCATCACCAGCGATGTCCCGTGCACAGTGCGGGCTCGGCCTCGATAGCGTTGGCGTACGTCGCGGCAGTGCGCCACACCATTACCGAGCAACGATCCATGGAGGACCGATGACGCCCGACGACGAGAGGTTCCTCCGGCGAGCGATCGACATCGCCAACCGGGCCGGCGCGGCCGGCGAACGACCGTTCGGTTCGCTGCTTGTCGGCCCGGACGGTGACGTCCTGGTCGAGGACCACAACACTGTGGTGTCCGAGGCCGACATCACCGCCCACCCGGAGCTGAAGCTGGCCCGCTGGGCGGCTCGGGAACTCGATGCGGATGTAGCCGCCGGCACCACCATGTACACAAGTTGCCAGCCGTGCCCGATGTGCGCCACCGCCATCGACCGGTCCGGCCTGGGCCGGGTCGTGTTCGCCCTGTCCGCCGAGCAGTTCGAGAGCGTCAAGCCGCCCACGCCGGCTCCGGCGCCGGTCCGGTACGACGGCCCGGCCCTGTTCGCCGAGGCCCGGCGGCCGATCGAGGACCACTACTGACCGGACGCTCGTCGACCGCCGCGGCACCGGGGAGGCGAACTAGGCTGGCGATCATGCGAATTGGCATCGTGATCCTGCCCGACCAGCGCTGGTCCGAGGCGCAGCGCCGCTGGCGGCAGGCCGACGAGTGGGGCTTCGACCACGCCTGGACGTACGACCACCTGGGTTGGCGTGATCTGGTGGACGGCCCGTGGTTCGACTCGATGGCCACGCTGACGGCCGCCGCCACGGTGACCTCCCAGATCCGGCTTGGCACGCTCGTCGCGTCGCCGAACTTCCGGCACCCGGCCGCGTTCGCACGGCAGATCACCACGGCGGACGACATCGCGGACGGCCGGCTGCTGCTTGGCCTGGGCGCGGGCGGCATCGGCTTCGACTCGGCGGTGCTGGGCGGCGAGACGTTGCCGCCGCGGCAGCGGGTCGACAGGTTCGCCGAGTTCACCGAACTGCTCGACCTGATCCTGCGGGAGGACGGCACCACCTGGCGTGGGGACTGGTTCTCGGCGGTGGACGCCCGCAACAACCCCGGCTGCGTGCAGCAGCCTCGGGTGCCGTTCGTGGTCGCCGCGAACGGGCCGCGGTCGATGCGGCTGGTGGCCCGGTTCGGTCAGGGTTGGGTGACCACCGGCACCGACGCCGACGACGTGGAGGGTTGGTGGGGCACCGTGTCGGCGCTGTCCGCGCGGATGGACCGGACGTTGGACGAGGCCGGCCGCGACCCCGCGACCCTGGACCGCTATCTCTCGATGGACGCGGCCCCCGTGTTCTCCCTGAGCAGCGCGCAGTTCTTCGCCGACCAGGTCGGCCGGGCCGCCGGGTTGGGCTTCACCGACGTGGTGACGCACTGGCCGCGCGAGAGCAGCTGGTACGCCGGCGACGAGGCCGTCCTTGTGGACGTGGCGACCCGGCTGCTGCCTCAGCTACGCGGTTGAGCCGCCGTCAGGTGCTGAGGTCGCCACTGGCCACGCCGCCCTCGCCGCCGGACACCAGTCGCAGGCGTAGGCAGACGATCGGGGTGTCGTCGTCCACGGGGGTGCCGAGCCGCGCCCAGTAGGTCGCGTGCCCGGCTCGCCACTCCTCGATCGAGCGGTCACCCTCGCCTTCGGCACGGGCAAAATCCCACGGTACGTCGGCGAAGCGGACCACCTCGACGCCGGTGATCTCCACGACGCCGACAAGCATGTCGTTGTCGTCGACCAGGGCCAGCCGTTCGCCGACGTGCTCCAACTCCTCGCCCTCGTCGGCGTACTCGGCCAGCCGGCCGGCCGTGGCGGTCTTCACGCCGGCGAGCACGAGGGTGTTCAGGGTCGTCCGCAGTTCGCCGGGGGTGCCGAGGGCGAGGGCGCGCAGTTCACCGATCCGAGGCCACATCCTGCCGAGGCTAGGCGAGTGCTGTGCCGTCGTCGTCGCAATTCGCCGGGCCACGGTCAGATCAGATGCCCCGCGTAGCCGGCGGCGGCGAGCAGCCGTTCGTCGCCGGTGGCCGCGTACGCGTCCAGCACCGCATCGGCCAGCTTGACCACGTGGGCGTCGCCGTTGCGGGCCGCGCGGGCGAAGACCTCCGCCGGGGTTGCGGCGGTCGAGGTCGGCGGCGTGATCCCGTCGGTCGGCGCGTACACCGAGGTCACTGCCGCCGTCGCGGCCCAGGCGGCGGCGAGGCTCGGCGCCCAGAGCGCCCGGTCGAGGGCGGGCAGGGTACGCAGTACCGCGGTCGGTGCCGTGACCGCGTGCACCAGCATGACCGGCGCGGCGTGCCCGAAGCGCAGGTAGTCCAAGCCGGCGCGGTGCACCAGCGTGGTGAGGCCCCGCTCCGCCTCGGCCGGGGTCCGTGCGGGGCGCAGTGCCGCGACTGCCGCCTCCCAGTGGGGTACGCCCGGAAGCTGCCCGAGCCGTCCCCGGATGCCCCCGGTCTGATCGTCGATCCGGGGCAGCCCGGCCAGCGCGGCGGCCACGTCGAGGTCGGCGGTGTCCGGTCCTCGCGCGTCGACGGTGCCGGCCCGGTCCGGCGTGGCCCGGTCGAGCAGGCGGTCGGTGCCGGGGACGGGCTGCCAGCGGGCCGCCCAGTAGCCGAGGGCCTGGCCGAGTTCGGTGAGCCGCCGGGGGTTCGCGTCGTTCGTGTCGAGGGCGCGGACGGCGTGCCCGACGCGGATCACGCCGTGGGTGGCGCCGGCGGCGATGCCGGGCAGCAGCCGGGGCCACCAGGTGCCGAGGACGTCCCGCCACGGGTGTTCGCGCAGTTGCCGGTCGAAGTACGCCAGCCAGTCACCGGCTCGCTTCGGGTCGCCGAGCGCCGCCCGCCAGTCGTCGATGGGACGTAGCCCTCGGGGCAGCTCGTCGAGGCGGGTGAGGTAGTCGTCGAGCCAGCGGTGCACGTGTTGCGGGTACCCGTGCCGGGCCAGCGCCTCGACGGCCATCGGTCCGTGGTTGGAGAGCCAGCCCTCGTATTCGGGGCCGGTGCGGTGCAGCCGTTCGTACGCTTCGTCGAGGATCCCGTCGCCCATCGGTCGATCGTCGAAGATGAAGTGCGGTTGAGGTCAAGCCGGCAGGTCGTTGCCGGCCAACAGGCCGGTGATCCGTAGTTCGGCCGCGACCTCGGGCGGGCAGTCGACGACGGCCACGGCCGTGCCCAGCACCTCGGCGCCGCGCGCCGCGCAGATGTCGTAGAGGGCGTGGAGTTGCGCGCCGGTGCGTACCCAGTCGTCCACAACCAGGACCCGGTCACCGGGGCCGAGGTGCCGGTCGCGGACGGCCAGGTCGACCTGCCGGCCCCGGTAGTCCGGCGGACTCTTCGCCCAGGTGAGCGGCCCGGGCGGTAGGCGCCCGTCGTCGGCCTTGTGTGCGGCCACGAACCCGACCCCGAGGGCGGTGGCGGCCAGCGGGCCGAGAAGCAGTCCGGTGACCGCCGGGGCGAGCACCACTGTCGGCCGGGCGGCCCGGTACGGCGCGACCAGGGCCGGACCGAGTTCGGCGAGCACCGCCGGGTCACGCCACCAACCGGAGATGTCGCTGACGAGGTGGCTGGTGGCCGGCCCCGGGTCGATCCACCGGAACCTGTCGACGAGGCGTTCGGTCAGCTCACCGGGCATCGGTCCATCCTGCGGTACGCGCGTTCGTAGGGTCGGCACCTGGGCTGGTCGACCCATGCGGGCTCGGATGATCGGCTACACGTACCCGTGCAAATACGGGCATAGCACTATGATCACGTTGACTTCGGAAGTGCTTCTCTCGTTACGGTCCGACCCGGTTTGTTCAGTCGACGAAAGGACCGGGCCGTGGCTGGTAGGCACTCCCGTACCCGCATGTTCTCCTCCCCCGCGGGCATCGTGGCCACCGCGGCGGTCGGCGTCGCTGTCGCCGTCGGCGGCACCTTCGGTGCCGTCCAGCTGACCTCCGGCTCCACGGGATCGGAGCAGGTGGCTCTCGACCTCACGCCGACCACCGTCCCCAGCAGCCCGGCCACCAGTTCCCCGAGCGCCTCCCCGAGCGCGAGCGCCAGCGCCTCCCCGAGCGCGTCCGCGAGTCCGTCGGCGAGCCGCTCGCCGCAGGCCGCCTCCCGGGCCAAGGCCCGCACGAGTACGCCGAAGCCGAGCGCGACCGCGAAGAAGACCACACCGGCCGCCAAGGTGCTGCAGAGCGGTTCGTGCGGCGCGTCCTTCTACTCCGACGGGCAGCTCACGGCCAACGGCGAGTCGTTCAACCCGAGCGAGCTGACGGCGGCGCACAAGACGCTGCCGTTCAACACGAAGGTCCGCGTGACCAACCCGAGCAGCGGCAAGTCGGTGGTGGTGCGGATCAACGACCGTGGCCCGTTCATCGACGGCCGTTGCCTCGACCTGTCCCGCGCGGCCTTCGCCACCATCGCCTCGCTGGACGTCGGCGCGTTCACGGTGCGGTACGAGGTGCTCGGCTGAGTGGAGTTGACGAGGCCGATCCGGTCGGACACCTGCGCCGGCCGGACAGAACCTCCTCAGACGACGGGCCAGGTTCATACACGGGCTCACGTGGATCAGGCATGCTGTCCCTCGTACGCACACGACTCCTCCAGTCGGGCCACCGCCCGCTGAGCCCCGGATCCCGCGCCGGCCTCGGCGCGGCCCTTACTCTGCTCGTGATCGTCTCGGCTGTGGAGTTGGCCGACGGTCGGCGGGCGCACTACATCGCCATCCTGATGACGGTTCCGCTGCTGGCTGCCGCTCTGGCGTCCTGGCGGGTGGTGCTCGGCGTCGGCGCCGTGGCGACGCTGACCGGGGTGGGCTTCGCCCTCGTCGATCCGAAGATGTTGCTGGTCACCTCGGTCAACGTTGTCGGGGTGGCGCTCGCGACCGGGCTGGCGGTGGCGGTGGCGTCTGTACGGCAGCGGCAGGCTGAGCAGATCGGCGAGTTGACCAAGCTCGCCTCGGTGGCCCAGCAGGCGGTGCTGCGTCCGCTCGGCCCGCAGGTGGGCACGCTGTCGGTCGCCGGCCGCTACATCTCCTCCACCGCCACGGCCGAGATCGGCGGCGACCTGTACGAGGCGATCGACACGCCCTACGGCGTACGCATGATCATCGGCGACGTACGCGGCAAGGGGCTCGACGCGGTCCGGCTGGCAAGCATCGTCCTCGGCTCCTACCGGCACGTGGCGTACGAGCGGGCCGACCTGCGCGCCGTCGTCGCCGACCTGGACCGGGCGGTGGCCCGCAACGTCGGCGACGAGGACTTCGTGACCGCCGCTCTGGTGGAGGAGCGGGGTGGCACGCTCACCATCGTCAACTGCGGCCACCCGCCGCCGCTGTTGTTGCGCAGGGGCGCGGTGATCCCGCTGGAGCCGCCGGCACCGGCACCTCCACTCGGGTTCATGCCTGTGGTCCGCCCTCGCGTGGAGCGCCTGGAGCCCGGTGATCGGCTGTTGCTGTTCACCGACGGCCTCGGTGAGGCCCGGCGGGACGGCGAATTCTTCCCCACCGCCGACCGGGCGTGGCGGCTGCTCGGCCACGGCACGGTCGCGGACGGGCTCGCCTCGCTGGAGACGGCCCTCGTCGAGTGGGTGCATGGCCGGCTGGACGACGACATCGCTCTGGTGCTCATGGAGTACGCGGGCACGCCCACAGGTGTGGCGTCGGCCGTGCCGAGCTGGGAGGTCGGCGCCGCCGAGAGCTGAGCCGGCCGTTGCCACAGCAAAGTGTGTAATCGCTGTCACTTCGGAGATCGGCTTGTCGCTGCCTACCCGCGAGTAATACAGTGTGAGTTACTGATCGGTAACACCTGTCCGGAAGCGGGGCCAGTGAGCATGACCCACTACAAGAGCAACCTGCGGGACCTTGAGTTCAACCTCTTCGAGGTCTTCGGGGCGGACCAGGCGTTCGGCCAGGCGCCGTACTCGGAGCTCGACGCCGACACCGCCCGCACCTTCCTCGCGGAGCTCGACCGGCTCGCCCGCGAGGACCTGGCCGCCAGCTACACGGACAGCGACCGCAACCCGCCGGTGTTCGACCCGGCCACGCACACCGCGCCGCTGCCGGCGTCGTTCAAGAGGTCCTACCAGGCATTCATGGACTCCGAGTTCTGGCGCCTGGACCTGCCGCCGCACCTGGGCGGCACCACCGCGCCGCGCGCCCTCTGGTGGGCCCTCGCCGAGCTGGTGCTCGGCTCGAACGCCCCCATCTGGATGTACGCCTCCGGCCCGTCTTTCGCGCACGTCCTGGAGGTCGAGGGCACCGAGCAGCAGAAGCGGTGGGCCAAGCTCTTCATCGACAAGCAGTGGGGCTCCACGATGGTGCTCACCGAGCCGGACGCCGGCTCGGACGTCGGCGCCGGCCGCGCCCGCGCCATCCAGCAGCCCGACGGCTCGTGGCACATCGAGGGCGTCAAGCGCTTCATCACCTCGGGTGAGCACGACCTGAGCGACAACATCGTGCACTACGTGCTCGCCCGCCCGGTGGGCGTGGAGGGCCACGGCGGCCCCGGCACCAAGGGTCTGTCGCTCTTCGTGGTGCCGAAGTTCCACTTCGACGAGACCACCGGCGAGTTGGGCGAGCGCAACGGCGTCTACGCCACGAACGTCGAGCACAAGATGGGCCTGAAGGTCTCCAACACCTGCGAGCTGACCTTCGGCGAGCATGGCGTACCGGCCAAGGGCTGGCTGCTTGGCGACAAGCACGACGGCATCCGGCAGATGTTCATGATCATCGAGTACGCCCGGATGCTCGTCGGCACCAAGGCCATCGCCACCCTCTCCACCGGCTACCTCAACGCCCTGGAGTACGCGAAGAACCGGGTGCAGGGCGCCGACCTGGTCCAGCAGACCGACAAGACCGCTCCCCGGGTCACCATCACCCACCACCCGGACGTCCGGCGCTCGCTGCTGCTGCAGAAGTCGTACGCCGAGGGTCTTCGCGCTCTTGTTCTCTACACCGCCACCTGGCAGGACAAGGTCGCCATCGCCGAGGCGGCCGGCGACGAGAAGGCCACCAAGCTGGCCAAGCGGGTTAACGACCTGCTGCTGCCGCTTGTCAAGGGCGTCGGCTCGGAGCGGGCGTACGAGCTGCTCGGGCACGAGGCCCTGCAGACCTTCGGTGGTTCCGGCTTCCTCCAGGACTACCCCCTGGAGCAGTACGTCCGGGACGCCAAGATCGACACCCTGTACGAGGGCACCACCGCCATCCAGAGCCTCGACCTGATCTTCCGCAAGATCGTGCGGGACAACGGCAAGGCGCTCATGGCGGTCGCCAGCGAGATCCAGGAGTTCATCTCCTCCGAGGCGGGCAACGGCCAGCTCAAGGAGGAGCGGCAGGCGCTCGGCAAGGCGCTCGGCGAGGTCCAGAACATCCTCGGCGTCATGACCGGCTGGCTGGGCGAGGCGCAGGGCGGCGAAACCCGCGCGCTCTACAAGGTCGGGCTGAGCAGCCGGCGGTTCCTGCTGGCGATCGGCGACCTGGTGGTCGGCTGGCTGCTCCAGAAGCAGGCCGACGTCGCGCTCAAGGCGCTGGCCGGAGACGTCTCCGCCAGCGACAAGGCGTTCTACACCGGCAAGGTGGCCGCCGCTCGGTTCTTCGCCCGCGAGGTGCTGCCGCGCATCGGCGCCGACCGGCGGATCATCGAGGGCACCGACCTCGACATCATGGACCTCCCGGAGGAGGCCTTCTGACCGTGCCACGGCACGCTTGACGGTTTCCGGGCCGCACCACCCGGAACCGACAACGGCCGGCGGGGCAAGTGCCCTGCCGGCCGTTGTCGTCCCCGGACGCACGGCCGCGGCGAATGTCGGACCGGCCGTGCCGGCCGCCGGGGTACGTCGATTGATCGAGCCGCGCCGGGTAGGCCGGCCCCCTGGCGGGTAACCGGCGCGTGACCAGGAAAGGGAACGCCCAGAGCCACCGCACGGGGGAGTGCAGCGCACATGGGTGTAGGAAGCGGCATATTTCTCATCGCGCTCGGCGCGATCATGACTTTCGCGATCAGAGCCAATGTCTGGTGGATCGACCTACGCGCAGTCGGCTGGGTGTTCATCCTGGCCGGGCTTGCCGTGCTGCTCACCACGCTGTGGTTCTGGCAGGACCGGCGCAAGCGGGCCCGGACCCTCATCGTGGAGGAGAACCGGCTGTCTCATCCGACGGCGATGATGCCGCCGCCGCCCGACCCGCCGCCGCCGACCGCGCCACCTTCCTGACCCGAGTACGCCCTGAACCACCCGTCGACATTCGGCGGGTGGTTCAGTCGCGTGCGGTGTGCCGTTCGACGATCGGTGCTCCGGCGCGCGCCAACTCCGGCCAGGCGAGCGTGCTGCGGTGCACCACCAGCTCGGCTGTCCGCAGGCCCTCGTCGGCCGCCCCGTCCGGGTCGAGGAACGCCGACAACAACGAGACACCCGGGTTGTGGGCGACCAGCAGCACGCTTCGGGCCGACGGATCTGCGGTGCGGACCAGCGCCAACAGCTCCTCGGGGTGGGCGTCGTACGCGCCGGGCTCATAACGGACTGTCGGCCGAGGGCCGGTCGGCCCGCCCTCCGGCGGCGCACCGGTCATCCCCATCGCGACCCCGTGCCAGGTCTGCCGGGTACGCCGGGTGGTCGAACAGATCACCACGTCGGGCAGCAGATCGTGCCGGGCCAGCCAGGCGCCGGCCGCCGCCGCGTCGGCCTCCCCGCGTGCGCTGAGTGGACGGTCGTTGTCGTCCGTGCCCTCGGCGCCCGCCTCGGCCTTCGCGTGCCGGAGCAGCACAAGTGTCCGCGTCTCGACTCGGCTGTCCGTCATGCCACCAGCTTGCCCGATTGGCGATCTCCCCGCCGGGGTAAGTCGATGGATGCCGCGACCCCTACCAACGGCCGCGACGGGCCGTACGCCAGGTTAGAGCCGAGGAGCGAGACATGGGCATTGGTGGCAGCATTTTCCTGATCGCATTGGGCGCGATCTTCGCATTCGCCGTGGAGGCCGATCTGGGCTGGCTGGACCTGGCCGTGGTCGGCTGGGTGCTCATGCTGGCCGGTGTCGCCGGCCTGCTCGTCACCCTCTACTTCTGGAACAGCCGCCGCCGCACGGTGGTCGCCGCACCCGTCCGCCAGGACCGCGTGGTGGCCGACCGGGTGGTGCCGGTGCAGGACGACCGGGTCGTCGAGGAGTACCGCGAGGTGCGCCGGCCGGGTCGCCCGGTCTGATCCTCGCCCGCGAACTCCGGGGTCCCGCAGCGTCGCGGGGCCCCGGCTCGCGTGTGTGCGCCCTAAGTCCGCAGATCAGGCGCCGATGCAGGTGATCGACTCGCCTTCCTGCAAATCGCGGTGTCCCACCGCGTCGGATACCCCGATTTCAAGGGACCCGAGTCGACCGTGACCGAGCTGCGCCTCGCGCCGGCCCGCTCGTGGGTCAGGCGAACAGCGCGAAGTAGATCGCGATGTGGTGGCACAGCGCCGCGAGCAGCGTGCAGGCGTGGAAGAACTCGTGGTGGCCGAAGACGCTGGGCCACGGGTTGGGGCGGCGCAGCGCGTAGAAGACCGCGCCGACGCTGTACATGACGCCGCCGACGATCAGCAGCACCAGCGCGGTGACGCCGCCGCCGCGCAGGATCTCGGGAAGCATGGCCACCGCCACCCAGCCGAGCGCCAGGTAGAGCGGCGCGGAGACCCAGCGCGGTGCGTGCGGCCAGGCCATCTTGACCGCCACGCCGGCCAGCGCGCCACCCCAGACCAGGGACAGCATCACGGTCGCCTGTCGCGGTTCGAGCAGCATGACGCAGAGCGGCGTGTACGTCCCCGCGATGAACACGAAGATCATCGAGTGGTCCATCCGGCGCATCAGCTGGTAGCCGCGCTCCGACCACACGCGACGGTGGTAGAGCGCGCTGGTGCCGAAGAGGCCGCAGACCGTCAGGCTGTAGATGACGCAGCTCACCAGCGGCGCCCACCCTGGTCGGGTGGCGGCGATCGAGCAGAGCACGATGCCGCTGGCAACGGCGACGAAGAAGGCGTACGTGTGCAGCCAGCCGCGCATCCGGGGTTTGCCGATGTCGACCGGCTTCAGGCGAAGCGGGGCGGAGGTGGTCACCAGATCAGGTTACGCCACCGTAGGTTACCTGCAAGTAGTAACGCTCGGTGACGCCAGGCACCGTCCCGATGAATTCCTCCCCGGCAGGGCGTCGGCGAGGATGGGCCGATGCGGATCCGACCCGTCGGGGAACACGCCCTGCTGCTCGATTGCACCGCCCCGGCCCTCCCGCCCGCCCCTGTCCCCGCCGCAGCCCTCGGGGAAGCAACTCTCGTGGAGGCATGGCGGGCCGAGTTGTGGCGTCGCCGCGAGCAGGGCGACCTGGATGCCGTCGAGATCGTGCCGGCGGCCAGCACCCTCCTGCTCGACGGCCTGCGCGACCCCGCAGCCACGGCCGCCCTGCTGGCCAGGTGGGCGGCAACGGTCGCCGCCACGGCCAGCACCGCCACGGCCAGCACCGCCACGGATCGGCCCAGCGGCGACCAGCCCGGCGGAGACCGGCCCGACGGCGACCCGTCCGGTGGTGCCGAGGTTGTCGTTCCGGTCGAGTTCGACGGGCCGGACCTGGCCGTCGTCGCCGAACAGTGGTCGGTCGACGTGCCGACAGTGCTGCGCCGCCTGACCGGCACCCGGTTCCGGGTGGCCTTCTGCGGCTTCGCTCCCGGGTTTCCCTACCTGACCGGGCTCCCCGCCGAACTGGCGCTGCCCCGGCTGTCCACCCCCCGTCCCCGGGTTCCGGCCGGCTCCGTGGCTCTCGCCGGCCCGTACGCCGGTATCTACCCAAGCGCGTCCCCCGGCGGTTGGCTGCTCGTCGGCCGGACCGACCTGACCCTCTTCGACGTGCACGACGACCCGCCGGCCCGGCTCAGCCCCGGCACCTCGGTCCGGCTGGCGGCGGCATGACCCACATCACCGAGATCGAGGTGCTCCGGGCCGGCGCACTCACCACCGTGCAGGACCTGGGTCGGCCGGGCTGGGCGCACCTCGGCGTACCTCGCTCCGGTGCTCTCGACCCGACCGCCCTGCGGCTCGCCAACCGGCTGGTCGGCAACCCCGAGGAAGCCGCCGGCCTGGAGATCACCCTGACCGGCTGCACGGTCCGACTGACCCGGGCCACCACCGTGGCTATCACCGGCGCCGAGGTTGCCGTCCGCGCCGGAGAGCGCCCCGGAGACACCGGACGCCCTCTCGCCCTGCCGGCGGGAACGGTGCTGACGATCGGGCCGGCCCGTCGGGGCGTACGGAGTTGGCTGGCCGTGGCGGGCGGGATCGACGTGCCAGCGGTGCTGGGCAGCCGGGCCACCGACACCCTCTCCGGACTCGGTCCCGCCCCGCTGCGCGACGGCGACCGGCTGCCCGTCGGTGTGCCGCTCGGGGAACCCGCACCCGTGGACGTGACCGTCGGCCCGGCACCCGCACCAGACCTGACCCTTACCGTGCGCCTCGGCCCACGCGACGACTGGTTCACCCCCGCCGCGCTCGACCGGCTGCTCGGCACCGCGTACACCGTGAGCCCGGTCAGCAACCGGGTCGGCGCGCGACTCGCCGGCGCGCCGCTGCCCCGCGCGGTCACCGGCGAGTTGCCAAGCGAGGGCATCGTGCTCGGCGCGGTGCAGGTGCCGGCCGACGGCCAACCCCTGATCTTCCTCGCCGACCATCCGACCACCGGCGGATACCCGGTCATCGGGGTGGTCACCGACGTGACCCCGCTCGCGCAGGCACGGCCAGGTACTACCGTCAGATTCCATGGACCTCAACGCTGACCTGGGCGAAGGATTCGGCATCTGGCGGCTCGGCGACGACGACGCCCTACTGGGCCTCGTGACCTCCGCCAACGTCGCCTGCGGCTTCCACGGCGGCGATCCGTCCACCATGCGGCGGGTCTGCGAGGTCGCGGCACGGCACGGCGTGGCAGTGGGCGCGCAGGTCGGCTACCGGGACCTGGCCGGCTTCGGCCGGCGGCGCATCGCGTACGACTTCGCCGAACTGCGCGACGAGGTGACCTATCAGTTGGGGGCGCTCGACGCGTTCTGCCGGATCTTCCGCACCCGCGTCCGCTACCTCAAGCCACACGGCGCGCTGTACCACGCGGCGGCCACCGACGAATCCCAGGCCGCGGCCGTGGTCGCCGCGATCTGCGGCTACGACCCCGAACTGCCCGTCCTCTGCATGCCCGGCTCGGTGCTCGCCCAGCTCGCTGTCGGCGCGGGTCTGCCGGTGGTAGCCGAGGCGTTCGCCGACCGCGGCTACCTGCCCAACGGGTCGCTGGTGCCTCGCGGCACCCCCGGCGCGGTGATCAACGATCCGGAGGAGGTGGCCGCCCGGGTCGTACGGATGGCCACCGAACGGACCGTCGTGGCTGTCGACGGCACAGTCATCCCCTGCGCGATGGAGTCGATCTGCGTACACGGCGACACGCCGGGCGCGGTCTCCGCCACCGAACTCGTCCGGGCCGCCCTGATCGACGCGGGAATCCCGCTCGCCCCGTTCGCGTGAAAGGAAGGGCACCTTGTTATCGGATTTTGCATAACAAGGGGCCCTTCCTAACAGCTAGCCGTCGAGCAGCTAGGCGTCCAGGCCGCGCAGCACCAGCGGAAGCCGGGAAGCGGCACCGTCGACCACCCGGACCGGTACGCCCCAGTCCTGCCGGGTCAGGTGGCAGGCCGCGTGCTCGACGTCCGCGTCGCACGTCGCCGCCTGCGCGGTCACCTGCAACACCCCGGCGGTGACCTCGCCGTTGAGCACCAGTCGGCGGGACAGTTCCGTGCCCGTGCCGCCACCGTCCAGCAGCAGCTCCGGCGGGGACGCGGAGACCACCAGCCGGGTCGACGGCCCGTACGTCTCGTCGAGCTTCTGCCCCGGCGCGGGAGTGAAGACGATGTCGAGGGTGACAGCTCCTGCCGCGACATCGGTCGGCTTGCGTTCGGTGCGGTGCCGGGGCCCGTCGACGGTGCTCGCGCCGGCCGCCGACAGCGCACCCGGGGCCAACCGGGTCAGCCGGTGCCCGGCGGACTCCACCACAAGCACCTCACCGGCCGGGGTGAGCACGAGGTCGCTCGGCTCGGCCAGCCCGTCGGCGACCGTTGACACCTGGGACGTGGCCGGGTCGAAGCGGCGCACGGCACCGTTGTACGTGTCGGCGATCAGCACCGAGCCGTCCGGCAGCGCGCACACCCCGAGCGGGTGCTGGAGCAACGCCGACTCCGCCGGCCCGTCCACGTGGCCGAAGTCGAACAGGCCCTGCCCGACGGCGGTGCCCAGCACCCCGTTCTCGACGTACCGGACCGCGCTGGTCTCGCTGTCGGCGATCCACAAGCGGGCACCGTCGGCCGACACGGAGAGCCCTGACGGCTGCGCCATCCACGCCTCGGTCAGCGGGCCGTCGCGCAGCGCCTCGACTGTGGTGCCCGCGTACATGCCGGCGGTCCGCTTGATCGGGTCGAACCACCAGAGCTGGTGGATGCCGGCCATTGCAATGATCAACTTGTCGTCGTACCAGGCCAGGTCCCACGGGGAGGACAGATCCACGGCGAGCGCGTCGTGCGCGTGGTCGTCGACCGAGGCCCGCCACTGCCGGCCGCTGCCGGCCACGGTGACCACCTCACCGGACGCCAGCCGTACGCCGCGCAGCAGGTGGTTGACCGTGTCAGCCACCACCAGGTCGTAGCCGGCCACCTCGGCGACGTGCCGGGGCAGGAGGCAGAGCCCCTGCGGCTCGGAGAAGGTCGCCGCGTCGGCCGGCCCGTCGGCCCTGCCCCTGTCGCCCGAGCCGACCCGGCGGACCAGTGTCTCGCCGTCCGGGGCCAACTCGACCAGGGAGTGCCGCGCCGAGTCGGAGACCAGCAGGTTGCCGCCGTCCAGCAGCACCGCCTTGCCCGGGAAGCGCAGCGTCGTCTCCGGCGCCGGCGGCGGGACGTACGGGCCGTCGCCCCGGTGCAGGGTGCCCTTGGCCTCGTGGGTGGCGATCAGTTCGTCGATGAGGCGGGCCAACCCTTCGGCGTGCCCCTCGCCGGCCATGGTGGCCACCACGTAACCCTCGGGGTCGATCACCGACAGCGTCGGCCAGGCCCGTGCGGCGTACTGCTGCCACATGTCCAGCTCGGGGTCGTCGAGGACGGGGTGATGCACCCCGTACCGCTCCACGGCGGCGGCCAGGGCGTCGGCGTCCTTCTCGTGCTCGAACTTCGGCGAGTGCACGCCGATCACCACGAGTACGTCGCCGTACTTCTCCTCCAGCGGCCGCAGCTCGTCGAGCACGTGCAGGCAGTTGATGCAGCAGAACGTCCAGAAATCAGCAAGGACGATCTTGCCGCGCAGGTCGGCGAGCTTGAGATCGCGTCCACCGGTGTTCAGCCAGCCCCGACCGCGCAGTTCGGGGGCCCGTACTCGTGCGCTCATGTCTTCATGGTGCCTGACCACCGGCACCCCGCAGGCCAGCGGGGGCGATTCGGGGCAACCAGCCGGGGACGAACGACGGCGGCGGGGCCACGGTTGCCCGTGACCCCGCCGTCCGTCGGTCTACTTCGTGGCCGGCTTGAGGCAGAGCACTCGGTTGGCGCCGTCACCGGGCAGCACCACGTGGGGCTGGGCCGGGTCGGCGCACTTGTCCTTCGTGTCCACCTTGGACACGATCGTGAAGGCGTCCGCCTCGCCGCAGTCCACCGCCGACGCGGCCTGGCCGGCCTGCTTCACGCAGGTGCCGACCGCCGGGTCGAAGGCAGGCGAGTTGTCGTTGCCGCCGAACTTGCCCAGCAGCATCAGCAGGCCGAGCGGCACCGCCAGGATGAGCACCGCCGCGACCAGCACCGCAGCGAGCACCCGCCCGTTGCGGACCTTCGGCGTCGGCGGCTCCGCTTTGGGCTCGTCGGCGTCCGGCTTGAACGCGTCGAACCGACCCTGGTCCGATCCGCCGTCCGCCTGGCCCCAGGCGGGCGCGGACTGCTGCGGCGGTGCCGGGAAGGCAGGGAACTGCGCACCCGGCGCAGGCTCGGTGGTCGGCCCACCGCCAAAACCCTGCCCGCCGAAGCCGGAGGCGCCGTTGACCGCGGCGCTGCCGGTGGCAGCCCCCGGACCACCGAAGCGGTCACCCGGGCGCTCGGTGCCGGACTGCGGCTTGACCCCGTTCACCGGCCGGTTGGTGCCGGGAGCGTCGACGAAGGACGGAACCCCCGGCGGGAAGGCCGGTGGCGCGGCGGCGGCCGAAGGAGACTCGCCGAAACCGCCGGGCGCCGACGAGCGGTCCCGGTCGTCGAAGCGCTGCTCGGACGGCGGCTCGCCGCCCCATCCGGGGAAACCCGATCGCTCCGCGCCGTTCTGCCAGTCCGGTGGGGACTGACGCTCCGGGCCGTTCTGCCAGTCCGGGGTGCTCGGCCGGTCGGAGTCGTTGCGCCAGTCGGGCGTGCTCGGGCGCTCGGAGCCCGGGTCGGCCTGGAACGCCTCCGGCGCCGACTGGTCCGGCTCGTTCTCCGGATCGGCCTGGGCCGGGCGGCCGTACACCCGGGGCTGTGGCGCGGACGTGCTGGCCGGTCGCATGGCCTGGTCCGCCGGTGGCATCACCCGACTCGCCAGGGGCACCGAGGCGCTCGCCGTGGCACGGGCCGCTGCGCCGCCCGCCGATCCGGCGTCCGACACCGGTACGGCGGCACGACCCGCTCCGGCCTCGGGAGAGGTACGCGGAGCGGGAACCATGGCACCAGCGGCGGGAGCATCCTCGGCGCGACCCCACCCGGCCGGCTCCGCGTCGTACTGCGCGGCGGCGTCCGGGGTGTCGCGCTCGGCGTACGCCGGCTGCTCGGGGATCGGCGGGTACTGGGCCGGGGGCGCGTAGTCGGCCGGCGGGGCGGCAGCCAGGCTCGCACCTGGCACGCGCTGCTCCTGCGGCGGCAGGGGGACCGCGTTGGCCGGTGAGATCCCCGGCGCCGGGGCGGGCTGGTAGACCGGCGCGTCGTCGCCCCGGCCACCGCGGGACTGCGCGGAGGCTTCCGCCTCGGCGCGACCCCACACCTCACCAGGCGCCCACGGCTGGACCTGCGGGACAGCGGCACCACCCTGCGCGGCATTGCCCGGGTCGGCGGCGGCCCAGCCAGGCGTCGCGTCGTTGCCGGGCACGCTGGCGCTGGCTCGGGCGGCCGGAGGGCTGGCCTGCTCCGCCTGTTGCCAACCCGCCGGTTCCTGCCGCTCGGCCGGCTGACCCTGGGCCGAGAGCACCCAGTCGGGCTGTTGCTGACGACCTTCGGCGCCACCCCAGGCCGCCGGCTGTGCCGGCTCGTCCTGGCGTACGTCGGTGCCGTCGCCCCATCCACCCGGCTGCGCCTGTTGTTGCTGCTGTGCCGCCCATCCGCCGGAGCGGGCCGGGTCGTCCTGACCGGGCCAGTTGGTCGTCGGCGGTTGGGCCGCACCACGGGCGCCTGCCGGCTCGGCCTGCCCCCAGGCGGGGGCCGGCTGCTCGGCCTGCTCGGTGGGCTGACCCCAGGTCTGGGGCGCCTGCTCGGCCGGCGTCCACACCGGCTGGTCGTCCCGGCTTGCGGCGGCACCCACGGCCCAGCCGCCGGAACCGGACTGGTCGTCCTGCTGCGCGCTGCTTCCGGACCAACCGGCGGGCTGCCCGGGCTGGGCGCCGCGCCAGTCGCCGGCGGGCGGGCTGGCCTGCGCGGCACCGCCCCAGCCGCCGGAACCGGACGCGTCGTCCGGCGGGGTCTCGGTGCTCCAGCCGCCGGAGCGGGCCGGGTCTTCCTGGGCTGGCCAGGCGGTCGTGGCCGGCACCTGCGCGGCACCTCGCGCGGCAGGCTGGGCCGGCGCCCACTCGGGCTGCTCGGGCGCGCTCGCGGGTGCGGCCTGCTCGGGTGGTGTCCAGCCCTGCTGCGGAGCCGTCCACTGGGCGGGCTGCCCCTGCTCGGGGGCGCCACCGCCGGTGGCCCAGGCGGGCTGTGGGGGGTCGCTGGACTGTGGAGCGGCGGCGGCACCCCAGGCGGGGTTCGCCTGCTGCTCGGGGGACTGGGTCGCCCACGCGGGTGCGGGCGGGTTGGGCCGCGCTGGTGGCGGCGGCGCCCAGCCCAGATCGGGGCCGGCGGCGTTGTAGCCGTTGTCCGGCTGCGCCGGGCGGTCGCCGTACGGCGCCGGTCCGGCGCCCTGTGACACCTCGTCCGGCTCCTGGCCGGGGCGGTGCGGGCCCTCGGACGTCATGGGTGCGCCTCCTCCATCACATGTCGGCCGCCGGCACCGATCGGTCTCCTCGGCATGGCAGCCGGCGTCACCGGCGTACCGCCGTGCCGGCTCCCCGCACGGTATCCGGTGCCCGCACGAGGTGTCCAAGGAGCACCTGTCGTCACTCCGCGTTGCCGGTCGGTGTCGAGCAGCTTCTATCGGACCGGCGTCGGCAGTGCCGGCCGGCGGCGACCGAAGCCCACGGTACCGGGCGCTGCGGCAGGGCGGAATCCCGGTCCAGGTAGTGGTGGAACGCCGATGGCCCACCCGGAACCGGGTGGGCCATCGATCTGGAGGAGGGTGCGGAATGTCGTGGAGCGTCAGCTCACGTGACGCTGGGCGATGACGAGGAGTTCGTCACGAACCGACGGCGAGTTGGCCGAACGCAGCGCGTGCTCGATGGCACGGGCGCGGCGGGTGGCGACGCGGTGGTTGCGGATTCGCTCGATCATGCTCATTGGTGGGTCCCCCTGGCTTATTCGATTGTCGGCCCCTGATGCGTCTATTTAACCGCATGCCGAGGCGGAAATCCATCGATTGTTAGGTGAGCTGAGACACCTGCCTAACGATCGAAGGTGGAGTGGGCGCCTGGCCGACTGTTTCGTCGCTCAACGGACACGGCCGGTGTGCCGGGCGTTAACCCGTGGCACACCGGCCGTGTGGCCTGGCGTTCGAACCTGTCAGGTCCAGGCGAGCAGCGCCGCCTCCGGATCGGTGAGGAAGTCGCCCACGTCGCGCAGGAACTTCGAGCCCAACTCACCGTCGATGATCCGGTGGTCGAAGCTCAGCCCCAGAGTGGTGACCTGACGCGCCTTGACCTTGCCCTTGTGCACCCAGGGCATCTCCCGTACGGCGCCGAAGGCCAGGATCGCCGACTCGCCCGGAGGCAGGATCGGCGTACCTGTGTCCACCCCGAACACGCCGACGTTGGTGATGGTCAGGGTGCCGCCGGACATGGCCGCCGGCGAGGTGCGGCCGGACTTCGCCGTCTGCACCAGCTCGTTCAGCGCGTCCGCCAACTCGCGGAGCGAGAGCCGGCCGGCGTCCTTCACGTTCGGCACGATCAGGCCGCGCTCGGTGGCTGCCGCGATACCGAGGTTGACGTACTCCTTGACCACGATCTCGTCGCCGGCCCAGGTCGAGTTGACCATCGGGTGCCGCTGCACGGCCAGCAGCACGGCCTTCGCCACGAGCAACAACGGCGAGACCCGTACGTCGCGCCACTCCCGCCGGCCACGCAGCCGGTCCAGCGCCTTCATGGCCCGGGTCACGTCGACGGTCAGGAACTCAGTCACGTGCGGGGCCGTGAACGCCGAGCGGGACATGTTCTCGGCGGTGAGCTTGCGTACCCCCTTGACCGGGATGCGCTGCTCGCGGTCGGCGCCGAAGCTCGCGGCGCTCGTCGCCACCGACGTGACGGCGACCGGCTCGGCGGCCGTGGTGGCACCGCTCGCCGCCTGCTGTACGTCCTCCCGGGTGATCGAGCCGAGCGGCCCCGAACCGGTGAGCGCGCGCAGGTCGACGCCAAGGTCCTTGGCGAGCTTGCGAACAGGAGGCTTGGCAAGCACAAGCCCGCCGCCACTCACCTCATCGCGTCGATCATGGACTTGTGGTGCCGGAATCATGGGGATAGCAGCGGGTTTGTCACCCACCACAACTCCATGATCGACCGCGGTGGGGGCCGGGGCCGGGGTGGGGGGCAGGGCTTTGCGGGGGCGGCGTTTTGCTGTTGTCGTTCGGGGGCCGTAGCCGACCAGGACCGCCGTGCGTCCGCCCGGGGCGGGGCCGCCGATCAGGCCGGGTTCGACCATGCCCTCCGCCGGCGCCACCTCGACCGCGGCCAGGGAGGCCGCCGACGGGGTGGGCAGGTCGCCCGTGGGGGTCGCCGTGGTCGACGGCGCCTCCAGCGGGCCCGCGCCCGGGTCGGTGTCGATGGCGATGATCGGGCTGCCGACCTCGACAGTGGTGCCCTCCGGGTGGAAGATCGCCTGCACCTGCCCGGCCCACTTCGCCGGGATCTCCACTGCGGCCTTGGCGGTCTCGACCTCGACGATCGGCTGGTTCAGCTCGATGGTGTCGCCGACCTTGACGAGCCAGGTCAGGATCTCGCCCTCGGTCAACCCCTCACCCAGGTCGGGCAGGTTGAATTCCTTGATCCGGGACATGGCGCTCACCATCCGAACGTGCGGTCGACGGCGTCGAGCACCCGGTCCAGGTCGGGCAGGAACTCCTCCTCCACCCGGGCCGCCGGGTAGGGGATGTCGAAGCCCGTGACCCGCAGCACCGGCGACTCCAGGGAGTAGAAGCACTCCTCGGTGATCCGGGCTGCCAACTCGGCACCGAGGCCGATGTTCGACGGCGCCTCGTGCACCACCACCGCGCGGCCGGTGCGCTTCACCGACTCGTACGCGGCCGTCAGGTCCAGCGGGGACAGTGACCGCAGGTCGATGACCTCAAGCTCCCGGCCGTCCTCGGCGGCGACGGTCGCCGCCTCCAGGCACGTCCGCACCATCGGCCCGTAGGCCAGCACTGTCACGTCGCTGCCGGGCCGCACCACGCGGGCCGAGTGCAGGGGGTACGCCTCGGACAGCGGCGCGTCCAGGTCGACCTGGCCCTTCTCCCAGTAGCGCCGCTTGGGCTCCAGGAAGACGATCGGGTCGTCCGAGGCGACAGCCTGCTGGATCATCACGTACGCGTCCTGCGGGTTGGAGCAGGACACCACCTTCAGGCCGGCGGTGTGCGCGAAGTACGCCTCCGGCGACTCGGAGTGGTGCTCGACAGCGCCGATGCCGCCGCCGAACGGAATGCGGATGACCATGGGGATGCTGAGCTTGCCTCGCGAGCGGTAGTGCATCTTTGCCACCTGCGACACGATCTGGTCGTACGCGGGGTAGACGAAGCCGTCGAACTGGATCTCGCAGATCGGCCGGTAGCCACGGATGGCCAGGCCGACGGCGGTGCCGATGATGCCCGACTCGGCGAGCGGGGTGTCGATCACCCGCTGGTCGCCGAAGTCCTTCTGGAGCCCGTCGGTGATCCGGAAGACGCCGCCGAGCTTGCCGACGTCCTCGCCCATGATGATGACCTTGGGGTCGTTCTCCAGGGCGCGGCGCAGACCGGTGTTGAGGGCCTTTCCGAGGGTGAGCGTCTCCGTGGCCATCAGTGCGCGCTCCCCTCGAACGACTCCATGTAGCGGCTGAACTGCGCACGCTGCTCGTCCAGCAGCGGAGACCCGTTGGGGTAGACGTGGTCGAACATCGTCACCGGCTCCGGGTTGGGCATGGCCAGCACACGCTCGCGCAGGTGCACCGACTCGCGGCGGGCCTGCTCGTCGACCTCGGTGAAGAAGGCGGCGTCGGCGATCTGCTGCTTCTCCAGGAACGCCCGTACCCGGGCGATCGGGTCCTTGGCCTGCCACGCCTCGACCTCGCTGGCGATCCGGTAACGCGTCGGGTCGTCGGAGGTGGTGTGCGCGCCCATCCGGTAGGTGTACGCCTCGATCAGGCTCGGACCCTGCCCGTGCCGGGCGTTGTCCAGCGCCGTGCGGGTGACCGCGTACGTGGCGAGCACGTCGTTGCCGTCCACCCGGATGCCGGGGAAGCCGAAGCCGGCGGCCCGCTGGTAGAGGGGGATGCGGGTCTGCCGCTCCAGCGGCTCGGAGATCGCGTACTGGTTGTTCTGGCAGAAGAAGACCATCGGCGCGTTGAACACGCCGGCCCAGACGAACGCCTCGTTGACGTCACCCTGGCTGGTGGCCCCGTCGCCGAAGTAGGCGATCACTGCTTCGCCGTCCTCGGTGCCGGTCTTGCCGTCCATGGTGATGCCCATGGCGTAACCGGTGGCGTGCAGGGTCTGCGCCCCGATCACGATCGTGTACATGTTGAACTTGAACTCGTTCGGGTCCCAGCCGCCTTGGTCGACGCCGCGGAACAGGCCGAGCGGCATGATCGGGTCGATGCCCCGGCAGTAGAGGACGCCGTGCTCCCGGTAGGTCGGGAAGGCCATGTCCTGCGTACGCAGAGCCCGCCCGGAGCCGACCTGGGCCGCCTCCTGGCCGAGCAGGCTGGCCCAGATGCCCAGCTCGCCCTGCCGCTGCAACGCGGTGGCCTCGGCGTCCAGCTTGCGGACCAGCACCAGGTCGCGGTAGAGCCCGCGGTACTCCTCGTCGGTGAAGTCGACGCGGTACTCGATGCCGTCCGGCCCGATGACGCTGTCGATCCGTTCGCCTTCGGGGGTGAGCAGTTGTACCAGGTCCGGATCGCCGGTCGCGCGCTTCTTGGAGCGGGGTGCAGCCCGCCTGCCGCGGGTGGGGGTACCCCCGGGGTCGCCCTTTGCCATCGGTGTCTCCCTGTCGTGTCTGCGGCGGCACCGGGGGGTCACCCGGCCGCGCAACTCGTGCGCCTGCCCGGCTGCTGCCGGGCCGGTTCCTGGCGGCCGCGCCTAGCCCCGGTGGGGGTTGCCGCGCGGCGTGAGCCGGATTCTTGGCTGAACCCGGTTCGGGAGCGCCGGCGCCGGGCCGCGCCTGCCGCGAGGGTGCGCGGCGGTCACGGCTGCGTTGCCGTCGTGCTCCATATTCGCAGAGCAGGTGAGCGCGCCCACAGTACGCCTGCCCCGCATTCCGAACGTCTACGGTTTGCTGCCGTTTGTCTTCATCGTGCCGTAGCGCGTCCACCGGGCGATCCGGCGATGATTCGTCACCGTTCGGTCAGTGCTGCGTGTCGACACGCGGTGGGGACTAGCTGACGGACGGTAACTAAGTCAGGCTGATTGCCACAGGATCGCGTTGATCGGGTGGTTTGCCGGCTTCCGGGCGACGACGCCTGTTCTCCCGCAGCGACGAACGACAGCAGCGAACGACAGCAGCGAACGACAGCGACGAACGACAGCGACGAACGACAAGGGGGCGCGGTGGACGAGCCAGGTGACGGTGCCGGTGTACCGCTGCTCGGCCGACACCGGGCCGCTGGTGGATACCGCCGGGTGGTCGGGGCGCACCGCGCACCAGGCATCGGCGGCCCTTCCCGGGGCTACCTGCTCACCGTCGCGCTACTCGTCGGCACCGCGTCAATGCCCATCCTCGCCGCGATCAGCGCGGGCTCGGCCACCCAGGGCAGCACCGCCCTACCGGACAGCGGCACACCGTTCATCCCGACGCCGTCGGTCGGGCCGGTGGTCATCCCGATGCCGATGACCGCCCAGCCGGCGCTCCCACCACCGGGCACGCCCGGCGCCAATCCGACGACGACCCCTGGCTGGCTGCCCGCGGCTCCCCGACCCGCAGCGGACGAGTCAAGGTCCGGGCCGACGGCCGACGACAGGGTGCCCGCACACCGGGCCGCCCCCGCGCCGCCGGTACCGCGTGCGACCCGGAGCACCCCACCGGCCGCGCGCCCGCCCAGTCCGTCGCCGGTGCCGTCGCCCACCGGGCCGCCGGACCCCGACCCGACCCCGACACCCACGCCGAGCCCGACGCCGACCGACCCGGTAACGCCTACCGCGACCGACCCGGTGACGCCCACGGCCACGGACCCGGTGACGCCCACGGCCACGGACCCGGTGACGCCCACGGCCGTCCCGACGAGCACCTACAGCGTGCCGGCCGGCACACCGCCGTGCACACCTCCCGCCGGGCCGCCTACCCGGACCGCCACTCCCACGGCTTCGGCCTCCCGGACCGCCACTCCCACGGTGCCGGCTTTCCGGACCGTCGCCCCCACAGCGCCGGCTTCCCGGCCCTCCCTGACGTCGGGCGCCCGGCTCACCCGGACCGCGCCGCCGCCTACGGTCGGCTCCTAGCCGGCCGGACCGAGGCATCCCACCGCTCCAGCAGCGGTACGGTGACGATCAGGCGCCACCGACACGGGCGGCGACGGTCCACGGTAGGCACGTACCGGAGGGGGTGGCGTGGGCGGCGGTGCGGAGCCCCGCCCGGTCGCCGTCCGGCCCGGCCCGGGGCTGCGGATCGCCCGACTGGTCACCGAGCTGACCGCGCCGGCTGTGCTGGTGTCGCTGCTGATGATCGCGGTGAGCTGGCACAGCTCCCCGGGCGGTGGCCGCGGCCTGGCGTGGGGCCTGCTCGCCACGCTCTTCGTCACCGGCATCCCGTTCGCCTACATCCTCGGCGGGGTGCGCCGGGGCCGGTTCACCGACCACCACATCGGCCGTCGGGAGCAGCGGCGGGTACCGCTGCTGGTCGGCCTCGGCTCGGTCACGGCAGGGCTCGTCCTGCTCACAGTGCTCGGTGCGCCACGGCCGCTGCTGGCGCTGGCGGTGGCCGGGCTGGTGGGGTTGGTGGTCGCGGTGTCGGTGAGCCACTGGTGGAAGATGTCGATCCACTCGGCGGTGGCGGCCGGCACGCTGGTCATCCTGGCGATGACCTTCGGACGCGGCTTCCTCGTCGCCGCACCGCTGCTCGCGGTGGTCGGCTGGTCCCGGGTGCGACTGCGCGACCACACCGTGCCGCAGGTGCTTGCCGGAGGCGTGGTCGGCGCGCTGATCGCCGCTCTCGCCTTCGGTCTGCTGCGCTGAGCGAACCTGCCGCTGCGTGTATCGAGCCGTGCGGAGGCAGGGCGTGCGGGAACCCGCGCTGGCCGGCCCGGAGCCGTCAAGCCCCGTGCCGCCCGGCGCCCATCAGACGCACACGCCGCCCGGCGCCCATCAGAACGCACACGCCGCCCGGCGTCGTCAGACGCTCACGCCGCCCGGCGCGAAATCTCCCGCCCGGCGCTGGCGCCGTCAGGCGCCGTCGTCGGCCAGGCGGTGGCGGTTCGCCTCGATCCAGGCGTCGAGCGCGGCCGGGTCGTCCGGATCCACGCCGTCTGCCATCAGCTGGGCTACCGCAGCCGTGGCCGGGCTGCGCCGCTCGCCGGTCGAGTAGAGCCGCGCGAACTCCGGCACCATCTCCTCGATCGCCTCGTCGGTGCGTGTCGCGGCGGCCTCGGGCAGCCCGCGCTGGCGTGACGCGTACCGGGCCCAGGCGCGGAGCACCCGGGGCAGCATGGCCGCGTCGTCCATGTCGAGCACGGCACGGCGGTGCACCCAGTCGAGCAGGAAGAGCCCGGACACCGCAGGGCTCCACCGCATCGGGTCGGCGTCCGGGAAGGTCGCCGAGTGGTCCAGCAGCAGGCTCAGGCAGAAGTGCAGCGAGGCGAGCTCCGGGCCGTCGACGGTGTCGAGGCCGAACCGCGCGGCCTCCGGAGCGGCAAGGAAACGCCGGACCAGGTCGGTGCGCTCGGCGGCGGACAGCGGCTCGACCTCCGCCGGGCTGGTCGGGGCGGCGGCAGTGGGCAGCATCGCCAGCCGGGCGCCCACCAGCGCGCGGTCGGTGGCGAGCGAGCCTTCACCGGGCAGCTCGCTCAGGTCGTCGGTGACCGAGAGATGGCGGGCCACCTCGCCCCGCAGCCGGGACGGGTCCTCGGTGCGGAACCAGGTCAGCTCGTCCTCGGCGCACATCTGCCGGACCTGGTCCAGGATCCGCTCCGCCGGCCCGCCGACGAAGATGTCCTTGGTGACCCCGATGTTGTGGTCGACGAGGGCCACAAGCGCGTGCTCCGGGCCGCCTGCCGCGTCGTCGTACGCGAAGGTGGCGAGGTAGGAGGTCTGGTCGCCGTACACGTCGCCGTACGCCCAGCTGCCGGTGAGGTGGACCCGGCCGAGCTGACCCGACCAGGCGGGCGCCTGGCTGCCGGGACGGACCCGCTCGGCGCCCTCGGCGTTCGGGACGAGGATGGCGAAGACCTGCCGGATGGTGGTCGCCGACGCGATCCGGCGGCGGGCGGTGGCGGCGAGGAACCCGGTCACGAATTCCCGTACGGCGGTGTCGCGGTCGGTCTCCGCGATCGCGTAGACACTGCCCAGCAGGGCACTGCCGAGCATCTCGGCGTCGAGGGCGGACTCCAGCTTGGTCACGTCGCGTGCGGCGTGCAGCACCGCGTCGTAGGGGGTCTGAGGCGTGGCCATGCTCCGACCCTACGCCGCCGGAGGGGCTGTGCAGAGCGGTAGCGATGCGTCAACGGTGGGCGGCGTCCCCCAGCGCCTCCCGTGCCTGCTCGTACGAGGCGAGCACGGTCCGCACCGGAACGAGCACGTACTCGTGCCCCACGTCGGCCACCTTCACCGTCAGTCGCTGCTGCGCCCGACCGCGTGCCCGTCGGGCCGCCCAGCGGGTCACCGGGCGGGTCAGCGCCGCCACCAGAAGCCCGGCCAGCAGCCCGCCGAGCAGCAGCAGGGTGGGCAGCGGCACCTGGCCGACCATCGGGTTGTCCAACGCTGGCAGGCCGAGCACCCGCAGCGCGTACCCGAGCACCAGCCAGCCCAGCCCGACCACGGCGGCGAGGGTGACAAGCCACTGCACAGCGCCGACGACCCGCCACCAGAGCGGCCGCCGGTCCAGGCCGAGGTCGGCGCTGGCGATGGCGCGGTCCAGCGCGTCGGGCAGGTCGTTCAGGCGGGACCGGGCGGCCGCGGTGACAACTGACGGCCAGGCGGCGGGCAGGTGGGCGGCGGCCCGGTCGGCCACCGCGCGGATCGCCAGGCCGAGCGCCGAGCGTTGGGCGGCGGTCGGGTCCGGGACCGAGGTCGCCGCGACAAGGCTCTCCGCCGGGTCGGCCTGGTCGCCGGTCGGGCCGGGTAGGTGCAGGCGCCGCAGCGGGTCGGGCCGGAGCCGACGCCAGCCTCGTACCACGGGCCAGCCGGTGGCCGCGCCGGCCCGGTGCCGGTACGCCTGCTCGACCGCCTCGGCCACCGCCGGCACACCTGCCGCGCCGGCCAGCGCCCGGTTCAGTCCGGCGACGGCCGCGTCGTCCGGCCCGGCCGGGCGTCGCGCCGAGCCGACCAGTTCGTCGAGCCCGGCGACCACCGAGTCGACGTCGCCGGCCAGCCGGCGCAGGGCGGCCTGCCGCTCGGCGACGGTCCGCTCCAGGGCGTTGCGCAGCCCGACCATCCCGGCCGGGTCGATGGCGGTGGTGGCAAGCAGTGGAACTCCGGTCAGCCCGTCGCTGTCGAGCAGCCGGCGCAGGTCGTCCAGGACCCGAGGCAGCTCGGCCGGGGGCAACCGGTCGGCCTGGTTGAGCACGACGAGGGTGACGTCGCGGTGCCTGTGGAACTCGCGCAGGTAGCTGTCGTGGATCACCCGGTCGGCGTACTTCTGCGGGTCGACCACCCAGACCACCTGGTCGACCAGGCCGAGCAGCCGGTCCACCTCCAGCCGGTGGGACCGCTGCACCGAGTCGAAGTCGGGCAGGTCGAGCAGGATCAGCCCGTGCAGGGCCGTCTCGTCGTCCCCGTCGAGGGCGCTCTCGCGGACGAAGCGGTGCCGAGGCAGCACACCAGTCCAGTCGAGCAGCCGGTTGGCGCCCTCCAGCGGACCCCACACGCAGGCATGGGTGACGCCGGTGGTCGGCCGGCGGACCCCTACCGGCGAGAGTTCCAGTTGGGCCAGGGCATTGAAGAGACTGGACTTGCCGCTGCCGGTGGCGCCTGCGAGGGCGACAACTGTGTGGTCGCGGGACAGCGCGAGCCGGGTGCCGGCCCGTTCGACGAGGGTGTGCGCGGGCACCAGATCGGCGTCGGGCAGCAGGCCGTCGACGGCGGTCAGGAACCGGCGTACCGCGTCGACGCGGGCGATCAACGCATCCGGGTCGATGCGCTGGTCACCCCGGAACGCCTCGCGTACCCGGCCGGCGATGTTCGTCACCGGGAGTCCTCCTCGTCGCCGCCCGCCGGCAGGTCGCTGCCTGTGGCCAGGCCGCTGCGGTGCCGGGCCAGTTCGACCTGGCCGGCGGCGCGGCGCAGTTCGTCACCGGCCGCCGCGGCGGGCCGGGCTTCGGCGGTGCGGGCCAGGAAGCGGTCGGCCTCCGTGTCCAGCAGCGCCCGTACCCGGGCCAGCAGGTCGGTGCGGGCCTTCGCGGCAAGGGTACGCACCGCCTGGTCGCCGAAGATCGCCTGGAGTACGGCCTGGGCGGCGACGGTCGTGCCGGCCCCGGTGGCCAGCTCCAACCCGGTGGGAATGAACGCGGTGGAGGCGAACACGGCGATCATCACGGCCAGCCCTGTGGCGTTGACCGCGTACGCGGCGGTGCGCGCCACGAACCGCTTGTCGCCGCCCTCGACCCGGACGAGTTCCAGCACGCCGCGCTGCCAGTCCCGGACCATCCGCTCGGCGCGTTCGGGCAGGTCGTCGCTCGGGTGGGCGAGCCCCGGCTCAAGCAGGTCGGTGCCCGCCGGATGCGCCTTCCACCCGGTGTACGCGGCCTCGGCGGCCTCGGACGCCACCCCGCGCAGCAGTGTGACGAGCTGCGACTCGATGGCGTTGCGCAGCTCGGCGGCGGGGGCAGGCCGACCGGTGACGGCGGCCACCAGCCGGTCCCGTATTCGACCGATCCGTGCTTCGAGCGTGCGGAAGAACTCGCCGGTGCCGACGAACTCCTGCCAGCGGGCGAGCACCTCGCCGCGGAGCAGCCGGCCGTCCCGCAGGCCCTGCTCGACAGTCCGCTCGGCGCCCCGGTAGGCGCCCCGGACGCGCTCGTCCAGACCGTCGGCGGCGGCGACCTGCTCGTCGGCGGCGTCGGCCAGCTCCTCGACGGCGGGGTGCAGGGCGGCCAGCGCGCCGTCCAGGGTCTGCCGGACCACGGCGGCGCGGGCGTCGGCGTCGGCGGCCAGCCGGGCGAACCAGTCGGCGAGCGGCGCGGTGACGCCCTCCGGGAGCAGCCCCTGGCCGTCGACCCAGGTCTCCGGGAGGACGAAGAGAGGTGCCCGGCCCAGATCCTGCTCGGCGAGCATTTCGGTCAGGTGCGCGGCGATCTCATCGCTGGCCTCGGCGGGCACCCGGTCCAGCACCATGGCGATCACCGCGCCCCGGGCCCGCGCGCTGCGCAGCAGTTCCCAGGGCACCGCGTCGGCGTACCGGGCGGCGGTGGTGACGAAGAGCCAGAGGTCGGCGGCGGCGAGCAGTTGGCTCGCGAGCGCCCGGTTGGCGTCGACGACCGAGTCGATGTCGGGTGCGTCGAGGAAGGCCAGGCCGGGCGGCAGGGCCGGGGCGGTGACCAGGTGCAGGGCGCGGGGGTCTTCGCTGGGCTCAGTGGTGCGGGTCAGCCCGGGCAGCAGGTCACCCTGCCGGAACCAGGTGGCGTCGGCCGGGTTGCAGACCAGCACCGGCGAGCGGGTGGTGGGCCGGAGCACACCGGCGGCGCTGACGCGGGCCTTCACCAGGCTGTTGACAAGCGTCGACTTGCCCGCGCCGGTGGAGCCGCCGACCACCACGAGCAGAGGGGCGTCCAGGCGGGCGAGCCGGGGCAGCAGGTAGTCGTCGAGCTGGTCGGTGAGGGCCGTGGCGGTGTGCCGGGCGGAGTTGGCGGAGGGCAGCGCGAGGGGATACCGGGCGGCACCGATCGCGGCCCGGAGGCCCGTCAGCGCGCCGGGGAGGCTGTCGTCCCCGGTGGTGGCGGGCGGCTCCTCCGCGGCGTCCGGCGGGCCGGTGCGGGCTGCGACGGCGGGCGCGCCGGAACGGGTGGCGGAATCGCCGTGCGTCGTCACCGCTAAAGCGTGCCCGACCGATGCAAGGGAAGACAACCGGACGGTAATAACGTCTGGGTTGCGTCGGGTCGGCTCAACTCGACTTGACGATTCGCCAACGCGTGGCACTATTGAGTCAAGTTCACTCAACTTGTGGTGGGGCCCGCTGCGGGCGGCGCCCGCCAGGCAGTCGCGGGCAACACCCGCCACCTGCACAACCTTACGAAGCGAGGAAGCGAAGATGGCACGTGCGGTCGGTATCGACCTCGGCACGACGAACTCCTGCGTCAGCGTTCTCGAGGGCGGTGAGCCCACCGTCATCGCCAACGCTGAGGGCTCGCGGACGACCCCGTCGATCGTCGCGTTCGCCCGTAACGGCGAGGTGCTCGTCGGTGAGGTCGCGAAGCGCCAGGCGGTGACCAACCCGGACCGGACGATTCGTTCGGTCAAGCGGGAGATCGGCACCAACTGGTCCGTCGACATCGACGGCAAGAAGTACACCCCGCAGGAGATCTCGGCCCGGACGCTCATGAAGCTCAAGCGGGACGCCGAGGCGTACCTGGGTGAGCAGATCACCGACGCGGTGATCACCGTCCCGGCCTACTTCAACGACGGCCAGCGCCAGTCGACCAAGGAGGCCGGTGAGATCGCCGGCTTCAACGTGCTGCGGATCGTCAACGAGCCGACCGCGGCCGCCCTGGCGTACGGGCTGGACAAGGGCTCCAAGGAGCAGACCGTCCTGGTCTTCGACCTCGGCGGCGGCACCTTCGACGTGTCGCTGCTCGAACTGGCCGAGGGCGTTGTCGAGGTCAAGTCCACAAGCGGTGACAACCAGCTCGGTGGGGACGACTGGGACCAGCGGATCATCGACCACCTGGTCAAGACGTTCCGCGGCGAGCACGGCATCGACCTGGGCCAGGACAAGATGGCGCTCCAGCGGCTCCGTGAGGCCGCCGAGAAGGCCAAGATCGAGCTGTCCGCCGCCACCACCACCAACATCAACCTGCCGTACATCACCGCTGGCGCGGCCGGCCCGCTGCACCTGGACGTGACGCTCAGCCGCGCCGAGTTCCAGCGGATGACGCAGGACCTGCTGGACCGCTGCAAGGGCCCGTTCGAGCAGGCCGTGAAGGACGCCGGGATCAAGGTCTCCGACGTCGACCACGTGATCCTGGTCGGCGGCTCCACCCGGATGCCGGCCGTCACCGACCTGGTCAAGCAGCTCACCGGTCGCGACCCCAACAAGGGCGTCAACCCGGACGAGGTCGTTGCCGTCGGCGCCGCTCTGCAGGCCGGCGTGCTCAAGGGCGAGGTCAAGGACGTCCTGCTGCTCGACGTGACCCCGCTGAGCCTGGGCATCGAGACCAAGGGCGGCATCTTCACCAAGCTGATCGAGCGCAACACCACAATCCCGACCAAGCGCTCCGAGGTGTTCACCACTGCGGACGACAACCAGCCGTCGGTGCTCATCCAGGTGTTCCAGGGTGAGCGGGAGATCGCGTCCTACAACAAGAAGCTCGGCACCTTCGAGCTGACCGGCCTTCCGCCGGCGCCGCGCGGCGTGCCGCAGATCGAGGTCACCTTCGACATCGACGCCAACGGCATCGTCAACGTGCACGCCAAGGACCTGGGCACTGGCAAGGAACAGAAGATGACGATCACCGGCGGCTCCTCGCTGCCGAAGGACGACATCGAGCGGATGCGCCGGGACGCCGAGGAGCACGCGGAGGAGGACAAGCGCCGCCGCGACGACGCCGAGACCCGCAACGTGGCCGAGGCGCTCCAGTGGCAGACCGAGAAGTTCCTCGCCGAGAGTGGCGACAAGCTGCCCAGCGAGAACCGGGAGCAGCTCAACGAGGCGCTCGGCGAGCTGCGTGGTGCCCTCGGCGGTCAGGACATCGAGAAGATCAAGTCGGCGCACGGGCGCCTGGCGCAGGTCTCCCAGCAGGCCGGCTCGTTGCTCTACGCGCAGCAGTCCGAGCAGGGCCAGCAGCCCGGCGGCGAGGCCGGCCCGGGTGCGGCAGGTCCCGGTGCGACCGGCCCGCAGGCGGGTGCTGCCGGCGGTCCCGACGACGTGGTCGACGCGGAAATCGTGGACGAGGACGGCAAGAAGTGACCGTCGGCCTCCGGCACGTATCCACGGCGAAGGGATGAGGTAGCCGCATGACGCAGAAGTCACGAGCCGCCGACCCGGACGACGCCGGGTCGACGCGAGGTGGCTCCGCGCCCACGGAGCCAGCCACCGGTGACGAGGAGCGGGTGGTCATCCGCAACAACCGCAAGCTCACCGACACGACGGAGCCGGAGGGCACCGCCACCGACGCGGGGAGCGACGTCTCGGCCGAGGGCCTCGTCGAGGATGCCGAGGTAGTGGTCGACGAGATCGAGATCGAGGCGACCTCTGTCGAAGGGTCGACGCCGTCCGGTCCGCCGGTGGTGGACGCCCCGGCGCAGCCCGTCGACGGCGGCGGCACCGGGACGTCACTCGGTGCCGAGCTGGAGGCGCTCCGGGCCGAGTTGGAGGAGCGGACCAGGGACGTGCAGCGGGTGTCGGCGGAGTACGCCAACTACCGCAAGCGGGTCGACCGGGACCGCAGCCTGGTGCAGGAGCAGGCGACCGGCTCTGTGCTGGCCGCGCTGCTGCCGATCCTCGACGACCTCGACCGGGCGAGGGAGCACGGCGACCTGGTCGGGCCGTTCGGCTCAGTGGCGGAGCAGCTCACCACCGCGCTGGGCAAGTTCGGCCTGGCCGCCTTCGGCGAGCAGGGCGACCCGTTCGACCCGACCCGGCACGAGGCGGTCGCGCACCAGACCTCGGCCGACGTCAGCGAGCCGACCTGCGTGCAGGTCATGCGCCGCGGCTACCAGCTCGGTGAGCGGCTGCTGCGCCCCGCGCTGGTAGCGGTCGCGGATCCGGAATAGTGCGAGACAGTGACCGGGCCGTCCCGTCCCCCGCGCAGCGGTGGGCGGGACGGCCGGGCCACGACGGTCGAAAGGAGGTGGACCGGTGAGTTCGAAGGACTGGCTCGAGAAGGACTTCTACGCCGTGCTCGGCGTGGACAAGGCCGCCTCCGCGGATGACATCAAGAAGGCGTACCGCAAGCTGGCCCGGGAATCGCATCCGGATCACAACCCGGGCGACCCGAAGGCCGAGGAGCGGTTCAAGGCCGTGTCCGAGGCGTACAACGTGTTGTCGGACGCCGGCCGTCGCCGGGAGTACGACGAGATGCGCTCGCTGTTCGGCTCGGGCGCGTTCCGGCGCAACGCCCGTGGCTCCGGCCAGCCGGGCGGCGTGCCGTTCGACGTGTCCGACCTGTTCGGTGGCGGTGCGGGCGGTGGCGGTGACCGTCGCTTCGGCGGTGCCGGCTTCCAGGATCTGTTCAGCTCGATCTTCTCCGGCGGGCAGGCGGGCGGGCAGGCAACTGCGCGTGGTCCGGCCCGCGGCCGGGACGTGGAGACCGAGGTGGCGCTGGACTTCGGCGACGCGGTCCGCGGGGTGACCCTGCCGCTGACGTTGCGCGCCCCGGGCGTCTGCGACACCTGCCACGGCAACGGTGCCAAGCCCGGCACCCAGCCGCGTACCTGCCCGGTGTGCCACGGCGCTGGCGTGACGACTCGGGACCAGGGGTCGTTCAGCTTCTCCGAGCCGTGCCGCAACTGTCAGGGCGTCGGCACGGTCGTGGAGGAGAAGTGCCCGGAGTGCCACGGCAGCGGCGGTGTCACAAAGACCCGCACGCTTAACGTGCGCTTCCCTGCCGGAGTGGCCGACGGCCAGCGCATCCGGCTTGCCGGGCGCGGTGAGCCAGGTGAGCGCGGCGGACCGGCTGGTGACCTGTTCGTGCACGTCAAGGTTCGACCGGACGAGCTGTTCGGGCGTACCGGAGACGACCTGACTCTGACCGTGCCGGTGACCTTCGCGGAGGCCGTGCTGGGCACGGACCTGCGGGTGCCCACGCTCGACGGTGCGGTGACCCTGCGGGTTCCGCCGGGTACGCCCAGCGGGCGGGTGCTGCGGGCCCGGGGCAAGGGTGTGGTCCGCCGTGACGGGCAGGCCGGCGACCTGCTGGTCACGCTGGAGGTGGTGGTGCCGGCCCGCCTGTCCGACGAGGCGCGCACGGCACTTGAGGCGTTCGCCGAGCAGAGTCCGGCGGCGGCGCGGGAACATCTCGACGCCCGGGTGCGTCGGGTCAGTTAGTCCGGTGGGATGGACGCGGAGGTGAGCGGGATGTCGGGCGAGTTCCTCGGTTCGGGTGACCCGGCCTACGAGGCCAAGGTGCTCATGATCTCGGTCGCGGCACGGATGGCGGGGATGCACCCACAGACCCTGCGCCAGTACGACCGGCTGGGGCTGGTGCAGCCGGGCCGGGCCGCTGGCGGCGGACGCCGGTACAGCGTTCGGGACGTGGTGCTGTTGCGCGAGGTGCAGCGGCTCAGTCAGGACGACGGGATCAACCTTGCCGGCGTCAAGCGGATCATCGGGCTGGAACGGCTGCTGGAGCAGGCGCAGCAGCGGGTGGCCCGGCTGGAGGCGGAGTTGGACGCCGCGTACCGCCGGGTGGCCGAGCTGGAGTCGCTGGCCCGCTTCCCGGGCCGTGACCTGGTGCCGACCAACCGCACGTCCACGGCGCTTGTGGTGTGGCGTCCCCGCCGTACGCCGGACCGCTGACCCGTAGCTCACCTTCGTCGTTCCCGGCTCCCGGCCCGTGTCGATTTTTCGGCGCGGGCCGGACCCTTTCCGTTAGCCTGTCAATACGGGTCCTACCGCCTCAATTCGGGCCTATCGGCGCGATGAGGGGAGAACGATGGCGGGGCCGACGAAGAAGCTGGCGGAGCAGACGGAAGACCGGTTGGAACAGTTGGCCGACACCGTCCGCGCGAAGTTCGACAAGGTGACCGAGGGCAGCTTCCGGGACCGGATCGTCGAAGGGCGGTTCGCCGACCACGGTGACCGCGCCGACGAGGCCGACCACGGCGAGCGCGCTGACCACGGCGAGCGCACTGACCACGGTGGCCGCGCTGACTCCGGCGACCGTGTTCGGCCTGAACCCGGCCGGAAGCACGACTGACCGGTAACGATGTGCGGGCCGGGACCCACGGGGGGTCCCGGCCCGTCGCTCATCGCCTGTTCGGCCGGCGGTCGCGCCTCGTCCGAGTTCCAGGGCGTGGGGCCGGACTGTCAGCCGAGGCGGCGGTTCTCGCGGACCAGGCCGCCTTCGCACCAGTCCCGGTAGACGAACAGGTCCGGTCGGGCGAGGAGTACCCGGCCGTTGTGCGCCCAGATTCTCATCAACTCGTCGCCGTCGCGTTCGGCCTGCTCGACCAGCTTGCGGAAGCGCCGCTTGGGGTGGGCGCGGAATTTCGTCCGGATGCCGTCGGCGGCGTAGATGTAGAGGCAGTGCAGCGCGAAGCGTCGAGCCGGGCAGGTCGGGTCCATGGCCAGGTCGAAGAGCGTCAGCACCAGCCGGTCGCCGGAGACGAGGAGGTCCCAGTCGGGCGGCATGGAAGCAAGCGGCACCGAATCGGGCTGGAATGCCCAGGCTCGCAACTCCGCCGGAGTCGGATCGACGGGGTTGGCAAAGCCGTGGAACGTCGACTCCTGCACGCTCACCGGCCAACCTTCCGCTCTCGCCCGCGTCGGCACTGGCCACCTGCGGACCGTGGCTGCTGGGGCGAAACGGTAACCTGCCCGCCGGTTGCTGCGGTAGTACCCGCAGGGGCGCAATTCGGCAACCGTTGGCTGTGCTGGTCTGAACGGAAGATCCGCTGACCGTCGCCGCCGCTGTCGTGCTTGTCGACGGCACGACAGCGGCGGCGGCGAGGTCAGTCGGGGACGGGGATCGGCGCGCTTCGTTGGATGAGCGCGCGGCTGCGTAGCCACCGTTTGAACCACTGGAAGTCCGGCAGTCGGGCCAGCATCGGACCGGTCACCACGGTGATCAGGACGTACGCCGTGGCCAGCGCGGCCAGCCGCGGCTCGACGCTGCCGGCCGCCACCGCCAGCCCGGCGATGACGATGGAGAACTCCCCACGGGGTACGAGTGCCAGGCCGGCCCGCCAGCGACCCGGCTCGCCGATGCCGACCCGGCGGGCCGCGAGGTATCCGGTGAGCGTCTTCGTCGCCATCGTGATCACGGCCAACGCGAGCGCCGGCAGCAGCACCGGTGGGATGTCCCGTGGGTCGGTGACCAGGCCGAAGAAGACGAAGAACACTGCGGCGAACAGGTCCCGCAGCGGCGACAGCATCTCGGTGGCGTGGTGCGCCACCGGCCCGGAGAGCGCGATGCCGACCAGGAACGCGCCGACCGCCGCGGACACCTGGAGCTTCGCCGCGATGCCCGCGACCAGCAGGGTCAGACCGAGTACGCCGAGCAGCAGCGCCTCCGGGTCCTTCGCCGACAGCGCGGCCGAGATCAGGTGGCCGTACCGGATGGCGAGGACAAGCACCACCAGGACGGTGCCCACCGCGACGGCGAGGGCTATGCCGCCGCCGATCAGGCCCGTGCCGGCGAGTACGGCGGTGACCAGCGGCAGGTAGAGAGCCATCGCCAGGTCCTCGATGACGAGCACCGAGAGGATCACCGGTGTCTCCCGGTTACCGAGCCGGCCCAGATCGCCGAGGACCTTGGCGATCACCCCGGACGAGGAGACCCAGGTGATGCCGCCGAGCACCAGGGCGGCCACCCAGTCCCAGCCGAGCAGCAGGGCGAACGCCGCACCGGGCAGCGCGTTGAGTACGCCGTCGATCAGGCCGGCCGGGGCAGCCGAGCGGAGGTTGCCGACGAGTTCGTTGGCCGAGTACTCCAGGCCGAGCATGACCAGCAGCAGGATGACGCCGATCTCGGCGCCGACAGCGAAGAACTCCTCGCTGGCGCCGAGCGGCAGCAGCCCGCCGTGGCCGAAGGCGAGCCCGGCGAGCAGGTAGAGCGGGATGGGTGACAGGCCCACCCTGCGGCTGAGCCGCCCGAGGATCCCGAGGAGGAGGAGCAGCGCGCCGACTTCGATGAGAAGGGTTGTGGAATCGTGCATCCGCCTCAGCCGTCCGGGTCACTGTCGGCGAGGATGGCGGACACGCCGTCGAGCCCTTTGCGGGTCCCGACGACGACCACCACATCGCCGGCTGCGAAGCGGAAGGTGGGAAGCGGTGAGACGTTGACTTCACCGTCGCGCAGCACCGCCACGATGGAGGCGCTGGTGCGGGTGCGTGCCTTGGTGTCACCGAGCATCCGGTTGACGTACCGCGAGCCGGCCGGGATGGCGATCTGCTCGGTGAGCAGACCGGCGGCCTGCTCGCGCAGCCCGGACAGTTGGCCGAGCATCAGCGACGCACCGAGGATGTCGGCCAACGCCTCCGCCTCGTCGTCGGTGAGCGGGATGTCCGACTGGCAGGAATCGGGATCGTCCGGATCGTAGAGGACAAGATCACGGCGGCCGTTCCGGTGGGAAACGACTCCCAGGCGGCGTCCAGACTCCGTCACCAGATCATGACGCACGCCGATGCCCGGCAGGGCGGTTTGCTCGACACGTACTCGCACCGGGCAAGGCTACAGCTTCCGGAACAGGCGGCAGATCCGGAGATGAGTGACCCCTCGGCAATCGAAGGCCCTGACTGGCGGTGGCGTCGCCGCGAGTGATGGGTGTCACAGCGGTAAGGTTGAGTGGAATACGCTCAACTCTGGTTGTGTCCAACCCAATGGACAACGCCGATCCGGGGGAGCCCATGAACGCCGAACGCCTCACCACCAAGAGCCGCGAGACCATCACCGGCGCCGTCGCACTCGCGAACCAGCGCGGCCACGCCACCGTCGAGCCCTGGCACCTGCTGCTGTCGCTGCTGGACACCGACGGTTCGACAGCCACCGGCCTGCTGCGCGCCGTCGGGGCCGACCCCGCCGAGCTGCGTCGGGCAGCCCAGCGCGCTGTCGACGGCCTGCCGGCCGCACGCGGCTCCAGCCTCGCCGAGCCCACCCTGGCCCGGGAGTTCGTCAACGCCATCGGCGCCGCCGAGCAGATCGCCCGTCCGCTGGGCGACGAGTACACCTCCACCGAGCACCTGCTCGCCGGCCTCGCCCGGGTCGGTGGCGCGGTGGCCAGCGCGCTGAAGTCGGCAGGCGTCACCGAGGAGACCCTTGTCGCCGCGTTCCCGACCGTCCGGGGTGGCGACCGTCGGGTCACCACCGCTGACCCCGAGCAGACCTACCAGGCCCTCGCCAAGTACGGCGTCGACCTGACGGCCAGCGCACGGGACGGCAAGATCGATCCGGTCATCGGCCGGGACTCGGAGATCCGCCGGGTCATCCAGGTGCTCTCCCGGCGTACCAAGAACAACCCGGTGCTGATCGGCGAGCCCGGTGTCGGCAAGACCGCGATCGTGGAGGGCCTGGCCCAGCGGATCGTGGCCGGCGACGTCCCCGAGTCGCTGCGCGGCAAGAAGTTGGTATCGCTGGATCTCGGCGCCATGGTCGCCGGCGCCCAGTACCGCGGCCAGTTCGAGGAGCGGCTCAAGTCCGTCCTGGAGGAGATCAAGAACTCCAACGGGCAGGTCATCACGTTCCTCGACGAGCTGCACACGGTCGTCGGCGCCGGCAAGGGCGAGGGCTCGATGGACGCCGGCAACATGCTCAAGCCCATGCTGGCCCGCGGCGAACTGCGGATGGTCGGTGCGACCACGCTTGACGAGTACCGCGAGCACATCGAGAAGGACCCGGCGTTGGAGCGCCGCTTCCAGCCGGTGCTGGTCGGCGAGCCGACGATCGAGGACACCATCGGCATCCTGCGTGGCCTCAAGGAGCGCTACGAGGTGCACCACGGCGTCCGGATCACCGATGCCGCGCTTGTCGCCGCCGCGTCGCTGTCCGACAGGTACATCACCGACCGGTTCCTGCCCGACAAGGCGATCGACCTGGTCGACGAGTCGGCGTCCCGGCTCCGCATGGAGATCGACTCCCGGCCGGTCGAGGTGGACGAGATCGAGCGGGCGGTCCGGCGGCTGGAGATCGAGGAGATGGCGCTGGCCAAGGAGCCGGATGCCGCTTCCGCCGAGCGGCTGGCCCGGCTGCGTCAGGAGTTGGCCGACAAGCGTGAGCAGCTCACTGTGCTCTCCGAGCGCTGGCAGACCGAGAAGAGTCACATCACCAAGCTGTCCACCGCCAAGGAGGAGCTGGAGCGCCTGGGCGGCGAGGCCGAGCGGGCGGAGCGGGACGGCGAGTTGGAGCGCGCCGCCGAGCTGCGCTACGGCCGGATCCCCGCCCTCAAGGTCGAGCTGAAGCAGGCCGAGGAGGAGCTCGCCCAGCTCCAGGCCGACGGGGCGATGCTCAAGGAGGAGGTCGGCGCGGACGACATCGCGGCAGTCGTCGCCTCCTGGACCGGCATCCCCGCGGGCCGGCTGCTGGAAGGTGAGACGGCCAAGCTGCTCCGGATGGAGGAGTCGCTGGGCAGCCGGGTCGTCGGCCAGGCCGAGGCCGTCGGAGCGGTCTCCGACGCGGTACGCCGGGCACGCGCCGGCGTCGCCGACCCCGACCGCCCCACCGGCAGCTTCCTCTTCCTCGGGCCGACCGGTGTCGGTAAGACCGAGCTGGCCAAGGCGCTCGCCGAATTCCTCTTCGACGACGAGCGGGCGATGGTCCGCATCGACATGAGCGAGTACGGCGAGAAGCACTCCGTCGCCCGCCTGGTCGGCGCCCCGCCCGGGTACGTCGGCTACGAGGAGGGCGGGCAGCTCACCGAGGCGGTGCGCCGCCGGCCGTACTCGGTGATCCTGCTGGACGAGGTGGAGAAGGCCCACCCGGACGTCTTCGACGTGCTGCTCCAGGTCCTCGACGACGGTCGGCTCACCGACGGTCAGGGCCGCACCGTGGACTTCCGCAACGCGATCCTGATCCTCACCTCCAACCTCGGGTCGTCGGTGATCAGCGACCTGATGCTGGCCGAGGAGCAGCGCCGCGAGGGCGTTCTCGCGGTGGTCCGCTCGCACTTCAAGCCGGAGTTCCTCAACCGTCTCGACGACATCGTGGTCTTCGCCGCGCTGCGCGGGGAGGATCTGCGCTCCATCGTGGACATCCAGCTCGAACGGATGCGGAACCGCCTCGCCGACCGCCGGTTGGGGCTGGACATCACCGAGCCCGCGCGTCAGTGGCTCGCCGAGCATGGCTACGACCCGATCTACGGCGCTCGCCCGCTGCGTCGCCTGGTCCAGACCGCGATCGGAGACCAGCTCGCCAGGGCCCTGCTCTCCGGCACCATCCGCGACGGCGACACCGTCAAGGTCGACCTCGCCGACAGCAAGGAGGGGTTGGCCGTCAGCGCAGGCTGAGCCGTCCCACCCGGAGCCGACCCCGCCCCGCCGGCGGGGTCGGCTCCGTCTGTCCCCCGAACCTGGGACACCTGATGGAACGCTCGGTAGTCGGGCGATTACCGGCTCGTGCTTGAGTTTCCCCAGGTGCGCGGGGTTGTTACCGTCTGCGCCGACGCACTTGGGGAGGTGGTCGGCATGAACGGTGCCATGGCGTACGTGGTGACGACGCTTGGGTGTCTGGTCGGAGTCGCCGGCATAGTGGTGGCGTTGGTGGCTCTGCGCAAGAGTCGCAAGCAGGCCCCGCCGGCGGCACCCGTGGACCCGTTCCGCGACACCGACAGCGACGCGCTTCGCGGCGACCCGCGCAGGCTCAAGCCCGGCGACATCGTCGAGATCCGCCGCGTGTCGTACGCGGTCCGCGGCTCGGTGTACTTCGCCGAGGGCAGCTGGAGCTGGGCCGAGCACCTGCTGGACACCGTCGACGGTGACAAGCGGTGGCTCTCCGTGGAGGAGGACCCGGACCTGGAGCTGGTGCTCTGGACCGCCGAGCCGGCCGCGACGATCACCCCGGGTGCGCACACCCTCGACTTCGCCGGCCGCCGCTACGCCGCCGAGGAGTCCGGCCAGGCCCGCTACACGGCCGTCGGCAGCACCGGACTCGACCCGAACGGCACCGTCCGCTACCACGACTACCGGACCTCGAGCGGCGAGCGGCTCTCCTTCGAGGCGTACGGGCAGGCCGGCTGGGAGGTCGCCCGGGGCGAGCAACTGCACCGCGCTGACGTGATGGTGTACCCGCAGGCCGGACCGGGAGCGGTCTGACGTGCTGGTCAGCCTCGACACCCCTTATGTGGACACCTGCGCGGCGGACCTGAGCCTGGCAATCGGCGGCCCGGAGCGTCCCGCGCTGCACGTCCGCGACCTCACACTGCCCGGCGACGTCCGGCTGCGGCTGCGCCTGCTCGGCGCGTCCCACCAGGTCGTGCTCACCGACTCCGCAGGTGGTGACGGGCTCACCGAGACGGTCGCCTGCCTGCCCGGTCGCCCACCGCACCTGCCTGGCTCCCTGCACGACGAGGCGGGCGGCTACCGGTTCACCGCCACCGTGCTGCGTCCCGCCGCCGGTGAGCTGCACGCCCGTATCGCCGCGCTCCGCGCCGACCTGGCCGCCGACCCGTACGCCCTGGTCGGGGTCTTTCCCGGGGATCCGGACGCGGTCACCGCGCTGGCTGTACGCACCGATCCTCCGGACGGGTCGGTCGGCTGGCGTACCTGGCACGCATACCCCCAGACCAACGAACTGGTCCTGACCGAGACGGTGGTGGCACTGCGATGACGTACCGACGCTGGATCGTGGTGGGCATGGCGGTCGCCGTGGTCGGCGTGCTGGTCGCCGGCTTCGCGATCGTCAACGGCACCTTCTCGCCCCGCGGCTACGTGAAGGACAAGTACACCAGGGCGGCCAGTCGGGACATCGGCAGGGAAGCGATCGCGTACACCTCGTCGAAGTCGCCGACCCGGGTCGCCAAGGAACTGACCGACAAGTGGCGGCCGAGCGACCGCTACACCGACGGCAGCGGTGTGTACCTGCGCTACGACGACGACTCGGTGGTGATCCTGCCGCTCGCCGCCGGCTCGGTGATCCTGCTCGAAGACATGAAAACCGCACACCCCCGCTACCACTCGACCGTCGGGTCGTACTGGGGCTGGGGACGCGGCAGCAGCGTCCGGGGCGGCGGCCCCGGCAGCGGCAAGTAAGCCTGACGACCGACCCCCTCACCCTGGAGCACTCCTATGCAGAATCTCGTCACCGACCTGCTGGTCACCCTCGCCTTCGGGGTGGTCGGCGTCGTCCTGATGGGCGTCGGCTACGGGCTGGTGGATCTGGCCACCCCCGGCAAGCTTCACGAACTGATCTGGGCCGAGCGCAACCGCAACGCGGCGCTGCTGCTCACCTCGAACCTGCTGGGCGTCGGCATCATCGTGGTCGCGGCGATCGTGGCGAGCGACAACGACTTCACCCTCGGCCTGATCGGCGCGGCGGCGTACGGGATCGTCGGCCTGGTCATCATGGCCGCCGCGTTCCTGCTGCTCGACGCGGTGACCCCGGGCCGGCTGGGTGAGCTGCTCGTCGACCCGGAGCCGCACCCCGCCGTGTGGGTGTCGGCCGCGGTGCACCTGGCCACCGGCGCGATCATCGCCGCCGCCATCATCTGATGACCGGGGCAACACAACCGGGCGAAGCCCGCCGGACGTACCCAGGGCAGGCGTGAGCACCGAGGCGCCGGCGGCTGTCGACGGTGGTTCCGAGACACGGCCGCGCTGGCGGTTCGCCCGCGCGGCCGTGCTGCTCGCGGTCTTCGTCTGCGCGGCCTGCGGGTTGGTCTACGAGCTGGCCCTGGTCGCTCTCGGCAGCTACCTGATCGGCGACACCGTCGGGCAGGCGTCGATAGTGCTCGGCGTGATGGTCTTCGCGATGGGGGTCGGGGCGCTGGCGGCCAAGCCGTTGCAGTCGCGGGCCGCCGCCGCGTTCGCGGTGATCGAGTTGACCCTCGCCCTGCTCGGTGGCCTGTCCGTGCTCGGCCTCTACGCCGCCTTCGCCTGGCTCGACCTGTACGGTCCCGCGCTCGTCGGCACCGCCTTCGTGCTGGGTCTGCTGATCGGCGCGGAGATCCCGCTGCTCATGGTGATGTTGCAGCGCATCCGTGAGCAGGCCGCCGGCAGTGCGGTGGCTGACCTGTTCGCGGCCGACTACGTGGGCGCGTTGCTCGGCGGGCTCGCCTTCCCGTTCCTGCTGATCCCGGTCTTCGGTCAGCTCAAGGGCGCCCTGCTGGTCGGCGCGGTGAACGCGGTGGCCGGTCTCGCCCTGGTCTGCACCGTGTTCCGGGCGGAGCTGAGCCGCCGGGCCCGGCTCGTCATCGGCGCCGGCTCCGTCGTGGTCGCGCTCTGCCTGGGGTACGCGTGGATCACCGCCGCCGATTTCGAGGTGACCAGCCGGCAGCAGCTCTACCGGGATCCGGTGGTGCACGCCGAACGATCCCGTTACCAGGAGATCGTGCTGACCCGGTCGGTGCGCGAGGCCGGTCATGCCAAGTCCGACCTGCGCCTGTTCCTCAACGGCGACCTCCAGTTCAGTTCGATCGACGAGTACCGCTACCACGAGGCGCTCGTGCATCCGGCGTTGAGCGGGTCGCGCGGTGAGGTGCTGGTCCTCGGTGCCGGTGACGGCCTCGCGGTCCGCGAGATCCTGCGTTACCCGGACGTGCGCCGGGTGACAGTGGTCGACCTCGATCCGGCGGTGGTGGCGTTGGCCCGCACCGAGCCGCAGCTGCGGGCGCTCAACGGCGGCGCGCTCGACGACCCTCGGGTACGGGTGTTGAACACCGACGCCTTCGGCTGGCTGCGTACCGCCGCCGAGCGTTTCGACGTGGTGGTCGCCGACCTGCCCGACCCGGACGAGACGGCAACCGCCAAGCTCTACACGGTCGAGTTCTACACGCTGATCCGGTCGGTGCTCGCCGAGCAGGGGCGGCTCGTGGTGCAGTCCGGCTCGCCGTACTTCGCGCCCCGGTCGTACTGGTCGATCGAGGCGTCGCTGCGGGAGGCCGGCTTCGCCACGGTGCCCTACCACGTGGACGTTCCGTCCTTCGGTGACTGGGGGTTCCTGCTCGCGGCGCCGGGAACCGTCCCGCCGGTGCTGGAGTTGCCGGCCGACGCGCCCCGGCTGCGGTTCCTCGACGCGGAGGTGCTGAGGTCGGCGGCGACCTTCCCCGCCGATCGTCCCCGCCTGGACGTGCCCGCCTCCACGTTGTTGCACCCCAGAGTCCTTGACTACGCCCGAGCCGAGTGGCGCGGCTACTGACTCGCCGGGCGTTCTGCACTGATGACGCAAACCTCTTGATCAGGAGGGTGGAGTGGGGCCCGGCGGGGAAAGGATGGGGGCATGTTCGGGATGCGCAAGGCTTGGCAGCGGGACCTCGACGCGGCCATCGACGAGTTGATGAAGGCTGACACGCTCGCCTTCGGCGGCACTGGCTTCGCCGGCACGCTGCTGCCGGTGACCAAGGCGTACCTCCGGGTCGAGGCCGCCCACGGCGAACACCCCGACGAGGTACGCCAGCAGATCGACCGGCTGTTGGACAAGGGGTCGCCTGCCGGCCGGGTGTACGCGGCCACACTGTTGGAGCGGATCGACCCGGCGGCGGCCCGATCGGCCTGGACGTCGCTGCGGGACGACCCCACCGAGTTCACCACGTTCGTCGGCTGCGTCATGGGGCGCTCCACCGTCGGCGACTACGCCACCCAGCGACTCACCGCAGCATGATCCATTCGCCGATCGAGCCTGCCCGATCGGTGCTGCCCATTCCCGGCCTTCCGCCGTACGTTGCCAGCCATGAGTCCGCCAGCCGCCGCGCCGCGTCCGCCCCGCCCCGGCACCGTCACCATCGCGTTCTGGCTGCAACTCGCCGTGGCGCTGATCCTGCTCGGCCTCGCCGCGTTGGCAGTCGCCCAGGCAGTGCACTTCGATGGCCAGATCACCCGTGCCGCACGGCTGGTGCCCGACGCCGACCCGGCCGAGGTGGCCAGCGAGCGCCAGGGCAACGTCCTGATGGCCCTGGTCGTCGGCGTACCGGCCGTGCTGCTGGCGGGGTGGCTCGCCGCCACCGCCGGGCCGCTCCGCCGGGGTTCGAACATCGCACGGATCCTCGTCTTCGCCGCCAGCGGCGCCCAGCTGCTGGTCTGCTTCGGCCAGTGCTGCTCCGGGTTCCTCGTGTCCATGCTGGTCGCCCCGGAAATCGAGGCCCCGTCGTCGGCGGACTTCGACGACGAGTGGGAGACGTCGAAATTCCTCGACACGCTCTACTCCGGCACCGACCCGTTGGACGAGCTGTTCTTCCCGATGGCGGGCCTGAGCGTGCTCGCCGTTCTCGCCCTCATCGGTGCCGTCGTCCTGCTGCTGGCGCTGCCGCCGGCCGCCGGGTGGTTCGTGCCGCGACCCGCGCCCGCCGACGCGGCACCGCCCTCCGGTTACGCAGTAGCCCCGTTCATTCCGGCCGGCTACGCGTACCCGCCGCTGCCGATCGTGGCGCAGGCCCCCGGCGTGCCTGGTTTCCTTCCACCGGGCCAGTACGTCCCGGCCGGATACCTGATCTGCCCGGACCCGGCCGCGCACCTGACCCCGACGCCACCCGGGACGCCGGATGAACCACCCACCACGCCGTCCACAGTGCCGCCGGCCACTCCCGGAGACACGCCGGATGCCGAAGGTAGCTGAGCTTTCGGTCACGACGCGACTCGTTTGGGTGCCGACGGTTGTTACCGTCTGCGCCGACGTACCTGGGGAGGTGGTCGCGTGGACGGGGCGCTTGCGTACCTGGTAGCGGTGGTGGCCGTACTCGTCGTGGTCGTGCTGGTGGTCGTCGTGCGGGCCGCGACCCGGCCCGGCGGCGCGTCGCCGGACGGTCGGCCGGCGCGCGGCGGGGCCACGGACGCACCGCGTGGCGGCCGGCACCGGCTGGCCGTGGGCGACCGCGTGCGGATCGGCGAGCGAGAGTACGTCGTGAACGGCACCATCCGCCTCGTCGAGGGGGACTGGAGTTGGGTGCAGTACCTCCTCGACGACAACTCAGGCCCCGCGCGGCGGCTCTCCGTGGAGGGTGCGGGCGGCGCCGACCTGGAGCTGGTGCTCTGGACCGCCGAGCCGGGCGCGACCGTCACCCCCGGCGCCCCGACCATCGACCTCGGCGGGCGGCGGTACACCTGGGCCGAGACCGGGCAGGCACGCTACACAGCCATCGGGGAGACCGGCCTGCCGTCGGCCGGGACGATGCGCTACCACGACTACCAGTCCGGTTCGAACGCCCGGCTCTCCTTCGAGGCGTACGGCGAAGAGGGCTGGCGGGTCGCCCGGGGCGACCTGATCGACCCCGCCGACCTGGCGATCCGGCCGGCCGGCGGGGAGCGCTGAGGCGTATCCCACGGGCGCGGCGTGACCCGCCCGGCATGCCAGGGTGGCTGGTTGTGGATACGGTGTGGGCGCGATCTTAAGGGAAGGAGAATCGTGGTCGATTCCCAGAGCACGCCGGCCCGCCAGCGGCCGTCCGTCGTGACGATTTCCAGCTATCTGCTTTTCCTGTTCCTGGCGTGCCAGGTGATCAGTCTCATCCTCAGCCTCTCCACCCTCGGCAAGTCGCGCGACGTGCTCCGCGACGCGTACGCGGGCAGTACCGCCGAGGGCGCGGACCAGGTGGCGGATGTCTTCTTCGCCTTCGGCCTCGGCAGCAGCATCCTCGTGCTCCTGCTCGCGGTCGTGCTGGGCGTCCTGGCCATCTTCAACAACCAGGGCCGCAACGCCGCACGGATCACCACCTGGATCGTCGGCGGCATCATGGTCTGCTGCGTGGGTGGCACGCTGCTCACCGGCGTGGCGGGCAACTTCACCACCACCGGCGACACCAGCGGTGACATGCCGAGCGGCGAGGAGATCCAGCGACGTCTGGACGAGGCTCTGCCGTCCTGGATCACGCCGGTCAGCGTCCTGCTCGGCATCGTCAGCCTGCTAGCACTGCTCGCGGCGCTGATCCTGCTGGCCCTGCCCAAGGCCAACGAGTTCTTCCGCAAGCCCGCCGTGGGCTGGGAGCCGCCGACCCCGGGAACCAGCTACCCGGGCTACCCGCAGGCGTCCGGTCAGCCGGGCTACCCGCAGGCTCCGGGCCAGCCTGGCTATCCGCAGGGGTCCGGTCAGCCGGGCTACCCGCAGGCTCCGGGTCAGCCGGGTTATCCGTCGAGTGGCGAGCCGGGCTACCCGTCGACTCCGGGCCAGGCGTCCGGGTCGGATCAGCCGGGCACCCCGCCGTCGGCACCGCCCGGCACGGACCGTCCGGACGACACCCCGCCGGCCGACCGCCCCGGGACGCCCCCGACGAGTTGACCGACCGATAAGCACGACGCCGACGATCCCTCCGAGTAGGTTGCAACCCGATGCCTACCGGAGGGATTCGTCGTGTCGTACCCCGAATCGGTACCGGCCCGCCGGCCCGCCGTGGTCCTGCTGGCCGCGACAGTGCTGCTGGTGATGGCGGTCGTCGCGCTCGCGTACGCCGTGGTCGGCCTGGCGACGGTGGGCGGAACCGTCGACGCGTTCCGTCAGGCGGCCCGGGACACGTCGGCCACCACGCGGCAGATCGACGACGTGGTGACCCTGCTGCGCGTGTCGATGGTGCTGTCGGCGGTTGTGGCGGCGCTGTCCGCCCTGGTGCTCATGGGCCTGTTCCTCTGGTTGCTCACCGGTCGGCCCGGTGCCCGGGTGGCCACCTGGGTGGTCTGCGGACTCGGGCTGCTCGCCGGCTGTTGCAGCGTGGCGGTCCTCGTCGGTGAGCGCTCGGCTCCGCTGCGGCTGGGCGCCGACGAGCGTGCCACCACCGAGTTGCTGGGCCTGATCGGCGACGCGTACCCGTCCTGGTGGATCCCGCTGAACGCGGGGCTTTCGGCCGGACAGGGCCTCGGTTACCTTGTCGTGGCAACGCTGTTGGTCCTGCCGGCGGCGAACGCCTGGTTCGGTCGACACCGCCGCTCGGCGCCGTCCGTGCACCCGGGCTCCCTGCCCGCCCCGTTCCAGCCCTCCGCGCCCCCGTACCGCCCAGGTGAGGACCGCCCGTGACGCCCGACCCCACGACCGTTGAGCGACGTGCCCTGGTCACCGGGGCCACCGCTGGCATCGGCGCGGCCTTCGCTCGACGCCTGGCAGCCGACGGTTGGCACCTCGTGCTTGTCGCCCGCGACGCGGGTCGACTGACCGAGCTGGCCGCGGAGTTGGGGTCCCCGCAGGGCCGCGAGGTGGAGACGCTCTCGGCGGACCTGTCCACCGACGACGGCTGCGCCATCGTCGAGCAGCGGCTGACCACCGGAAGCCCCGTGCACCTGCTTGTCAACAACGCCGGCATCAGCCTGAACAAGCCGTTCCTGCGCTCCACTGCGGAGGACGAGGCCCGTCTGCTGCGGCTCAACGTGCACGCGGTCATGCGCTTGACGTTGGCGGCGCTGGGTCCGATGACCAAAAGGCGGGACGGGGCAGTGATAAATGTCTCTTCCGTGGCGGGCTTCGGTGCGGTGATGCCCGGCTCCACATACTCGGCCAGCAAGGCATGGGTGACCAACTTCAGCGAGTCCGTCGGCCAGTCGACGCGCCCGTTCGACGTCCGGGTGATGGCCCTCTGCCCCGGCTACACCCGCACCGAGTTCCATCAACGAGCCGGCATCGACATGTCGAAAACGCCTGAGTGGATGTGGCTGCGGGCCGAGGATGTCGTCGACGAAGCCCTGCGTGACCTGCGGAAAGGCAAGTTGGTAAGCGTTCCGGCGTGGAAATACAAGGTGGCTGTCGCCGGTCTGCGCCACGCGCCGCGTCGGCTCCTGGAGGCGGTCGCCCGGGACACCCGGGGCCGGATCGGCCGCGACGAGCGCTGACCCGCCAGCACCCAACCGCGTCGTCCACCCCATCGGCGGGCGTCGCCACGCTGACCGCAGGCCAGTTGCTGAGCGTAGTCGAACATCGCCAGTCATCGGTCCCTCAGGGGCCTGATCAGGGTGGACCCCGCACACGGCGCTCAGACTTGCGCAGTAACCTCTATCGCCATGGGGGACCACGACGACCTGCGTAAATTCATTTCCGACCTGGCTGTTGTCCACGGCCGGGTCGTGCTCTCCTCTGGACGCGAGGCAGACTGGTACGTCGATCTGCGGCGTGTCACGCTCCATCACCAGGCCGCTCCATTGGTCGGCCGGGTGATGCTCGACCTCACCGCCGACTGGGAGTACGAGGCCGTCGGTGGGCTCACCCTGGGCGCGGACCCTGTCGCGCTCTCGATGCTGCACGCCGCCGCTCCGACCGGCCGTGCCCTGGACGCCTTCGTGGTGCGCAAGGCGGGCAAGGCCCACGGTCTACAGCGGCGGATCGAGGGACCGGAGGTGGCCGGTCGTCGGGTGTTGGCAGTGGAGGACACGTCCACAACGGGCGGAAGTGTGTTGACCGCTGTCGAGGCGCTTCGCGAGGCCGGAGCCGAGGTCGTGGGCGTGGCGGTTATTGTTGATCGAGGCGCCGGCGACGCGGTGCGAGCCGCCGGATTGCCGTACAAGGCGGCCTATACGTTGGCTGACCTCGGCCTTGTGGCGTAAAAGTTTGCCGATTCGGATCTGCTGATATGCAGGCGGATCGATGCTGCTGGTGGAAGGATGGAATACGTGGGAACTGCGTTGGCCGAAATGACTATGCCTCAGATCTCGCCGCTTGCCGGTGAGCCGATCGAACGTGCTGATGCCGAGCGTCTCGCAGGGGTCCTCAAGGCCCTTGCCGATCCCGCCCGGTTGCGGCTGCTCAGCCTGATCCAGTCGGCCCCTGAGGGCGAGGCGTGCGTCTGTGACCTGACGGCGCCGCTCGGCCTCTCTCAGCCGACGGTCAGTCACCACCTGCGTATCCTCACCGAGGCCGGCTTGCTGGAGCGGGAGAAGCGCGGTGTCTGGGCGTACTACCGGCTGGTCCCGAGTGCGATCGCGACGATCGCCGACCTGCTGACCCCGCCGCGTAAGCGGGCCACCAAGAAGGCCCGCTGAATTAGGCACTGCGCATCGTCCCTCGCCGGGACGATGTCCGGCGGCGAGCCAGGGGTGGCGCCACCGGTGTGATTTCTGCTCGTCCCCGGTCGCGCACCGCCGGAGGCGGGGCATGACAGGTCGACGGCCGACCCCCTCACCAGGGGGCCGGCCGTCGCCGTACCTCCGACTCAGCGCTCCTGGCCGTGCTCCCGGCCGGTGCGCGGGTGCTCGTGGTGGTCGAACGTCTCGCGCACCGCTTCCACGGCACCGGCAGCGCTTGCCGCCGCGACCACAGCTACCGCTTCGCCGCGCCTGCGGGCCCGCCGGTCCCGGAGGAACTCGAAGAAGATCGGCAGCACCGAGATCACGATGATCAGGGCGACCACCGGCAGGATGTAGTGGTCGATCTTGTCGCCGATGGCTTTGTAGATCCGGTCGGCCAGCAGGTAGCCGATCAACAGGATGCCGTCCACCCAGAGCACCGCGCCGACCACGTTCCACAGCAGGAACTGCCGAGCCGGCATGCCGAGCGCACCGGCGACCGGGTTGAGGAAGGTCCGCACGATCGGGATGAAGCGGGCCAGCACCACGGCCTTCGACGGGCCGAACTTCTTGAAGTAGTGCTCGGCCTTCTCGACGTACTCCCTCTTGAACAGCCGGGAGTTGGGCCGCTCGAACATCCGGCGGCCGTACCGTGCGCCCAGCCAGTGACCCAGCTGCGCGCCGACGATCGCGCAGATCGGCCCACCGATCAGCAGACCGGCCAGGGCGAGCCGCGTGCCGCCGCCGAAGATGGCGTCCGCCACCGGCGAGGCGGCCACCCCGGCGAGGAAGAGCAGCGAGTCGCCGGGGAAGAAGAAGCCCACAAGCAACCCGGTCTCGGCGAAGAGGATCACCCAGACACCGACCAGCCCGAAGGTCTGCAGCAGATCCTTCGGGTCGAGCGGGTTCAGGGCGACGCTCTCCGTGAGAGCGCGGGTCTTTTCGGCTGTGTCCACGGCCACAAAGGGTACCGAAGTCCGCGTTTCTGGGTGCGCCGGACCGGGCCCCGGCACCCGCCTGCGGAATCTTTCCCCGACGGTGCCGAAACGACCGGTGCCCCGCCGACCGGAAGCGGTCGGCGGGGCACCGGGTGGTTCGGGATGGATCAGGCCACGAAGCGGGTCCGGCGGCGCTTCGCCACCAGGTAGCCACCGACGCCCACGCCGAGCAGCAGGACGCCGAGGCCCGCGATCAGGCCGGTGGACTGACCGGTGATCGGCAGCGCGCCCCCGTCACCTTCGCCGCCGCCCTGACCGCTGGCCGCGTTCACCAGGATCTTGGCGCTGTCGTTGGCCGGCTTCAGGTCCTCGTAGAAGCCGCCCTCGCACTCGCACGGCACATTGACCTTCACAGTGCCCGTGGCGTTGGCGATGACCTTGTCGATCCGGAACTTGAACTCGCCGGTCAACTCCTCGCCGGCTGGCGCGAACGGGCCCGGGTAGCACCGGTACGACGCGGCACCAGGGGTGCCAGCCTTGTCCCACGCGGCGTTGTCGCCGGTACGCGGCGCACACTCCATCGGCACCTCGACGGCGGTGGTGCCGGTCGGGACCGTCACGTCGACGTACGTCACGGCGGAGTCGCTGCGGATGTAGTCCAGCGTTGCCGGCCCGTTGTTGCGGAACCCGAGCGGGGTGCTCAGAACCGCACCCTTCTTGCCGGTGAGCGTGGCACCGATGGCCTCCAGGTCGGCCCCGTTCTTGCCGGTGACGTTGACCGTCAGCCCACTGAAGTTGTTGCTGGGGTCGGTGTCGGTCTGCGCGGCACGGGCCGCACGGGCGGAGACCGTCTTCAGCGACAGCGTCTTGCCGGTGCCGCGACGGGCCTTCTCGGCACCGACGTCTTCGCGGATACCGAGGAGATCCTCCAGGTCGGCCGGGGTCATGAACCGGATGTAGCTGTACTCGCGGCCCGGCGCGTAGGTGTCGGTGGCCAACTCGTAGTTGAGGGTCGCCGTCGCACGCCCGGCGACGGGGATCTTCTCGTCGAACGAGCAGGCGAAGAGGAAGTCATCGACGTAGAGGCAGTTGTCGAACCGCTCCTTGGTCCGGATGCCGTAGTCGCTGTCGAACAGTGCCACGACACCATCGACCTCGGTCGTGCCGGCGTTGATGACCGTCAAGGGAGCCTGGAACTTGCCCCCAGGCGCCGCCGTCGCGGTGGTGTCCGGGCCGCCCTGCAGGTCGACGCCCTCGCCGACCCGGATCCGGGAGGCGTAGCTGGCGATTTCCTTGCCTGCGGCCTTGAGGCTGATCTTCAGCTCGCCGGCGTCGCCGGTTGCCGCCTTGTCGGTTGGCGCGATGACGACCTCGCCGAAGAAGCCGCCGTACAACTCGTCGACGCTGACCGGGAAGGACTCATTGCAGAGCAGGACGCCTTCGCCGTCGGCGGCGCAGTCGTTGCCGAGCCCGCCAGCCAGCGTGATCTTGCCGGTGAGGCTGCGGTAGTCGTAGCGAACCGAGACCTTGTTGAGCACCGTGGACTCGCTGCTGTACAGCGCCGGCGACCGAACGACGCCAGAGGAATCGGCGGCGACGGTGACGTCCTCGAAGTAGAGCTCGAACTCGGCCGCGGGAGCGGCGACGGCCGGGCTGGCGGAGGCGGCGACGAACGCGCCTACTACGCCCAGGCCGGCGAGCCAACGCCGGGTGGAGTGGGTGGGCATGAAGGGGATTCCTCCAACAGGGGGATCGATACGGTGGGTGGATCTTAAGAAGTGATTAAGTTCGCCGCTGCCCTGATCGCCGCCCGGCCGCCAAGACCAACCGAACGGTTGATCAGCGTCATCGCTACGTTCGGTCTGTTCACGACGTGGCCCCACCGTCCTTGGGACGGTGGGGCCACGTGAGGCGGGATCGATCAGGCGACGAAACGGGCGCTGCGGCGTCGGGCGAGCAGGTAGCCACCCGCGCCGGCGACGAGCAGCAGGCCGCCGAGGCCGGCCAGCAGGCCGACGGGAGAGCCGGTGATGGGCAGCGCGCCCCCGTCATCCTCACCGCCACCGCCGCCCGCGCCGCCGCCCGGGCCCGCGTTCACCACGATCGGGGCCTTGTCGTTCGCCGGCTTCGTGTCGCCGGTGAAGATGCCGCCGCTCGGGCACTCGCAGGGCGCGTTCACCTGCACCGCACCGCGGGCGTTGGCGATGACCTTGTCAATGCGCAGCCGGAACTCCATCGTGTACGTCCTGCCGGCCACCAGCAGCATCTCCGAGGGGCAGACGTACGTCCGGGTGCCCCGCTGCAGTTCGCAGGTAGCGGGAACCTCGACGGCGCTGGTGCCGGGCGGCAGCTCGACGGCCGTGTGGGTGGGGGCCTCAAAGTCCCCGTTCACCGCGTCGAGCGTGGCTGGCCCGTTGTTCCGGAAGCCGACGGTTGCCGTGACGACGTCGCCGGCTCTGCCCTTGAGCGTGGCGCCGATCGCCGCGAGGTCGATGCCGTTCTTTCCGGTGGTCTTGATGGTCCACCCGGTGTAGTCGTAGCCCGGGCCGACGTCGGTCTGGTCGGCCTGCCGCATCCTGCTGGGCGCCTCGGCCAGTGTCAGCTTCGGGCCGCCGCCGCTCGTGGCCCTCCGTGCGCCAGCGGCTTCCCGGACGCGGGTCAGGTCCTCGAAGTCGGCAGTGGTCATGAACTGGGCGTAGCCGGATTGGTTGGACGGGGCGTAGGTGTCCTTCGCCAGCTCGAAGTCGAGCGTGGTGGCGAGGCCCTCGCCGACGGGGATCTCCTCGTCGAACTGGCAGGACAGCAGGTGGTCGCCGGAGTAGAGGCAGTTGCTGAACCGGTCCCTGGTGCGGATCGAGTAGTCGAGATCGAAGACCGCCGCGAACCCCTTGACGACCTTGTCGCCCACGTTGGCCACGGCCAGTGGCACCGTGAACTTGCCACCCGGCTTGGAGGCGTGCTCGGTGAACGGCCCGCCGGCCAGGTCGACGCCTTCCCCGACGCGGACGCGCGAGGTGTAGCTGCCCTGCCGACCGCCGGCCGCCTGGAAGCTGACCGCCACGTCGCCGGAGTCGCCGACCTTCGCATCGTCGGTCGTGGTGATGCGCACCCGCTTGGTCACGCCGCGGTAGAGCCCACTGCCAATGGGTGGCAACTCGTAGAGGGAGACATCCTCGGACTCCGCGCAGACGAGAACGCCCGGCTCCGGGGTCGTGCACTTCTGGCCGTCGTCAGGCGCCACCGTGATCTTGTTGGTGAGGGAGCGGTAGTCGTACCGCACGGAGACGTCGGTGAGGGCCGTCGGCTCGTCGGCGTACAGGAACAGGTTGCGGGTGGTTCCCGTCGATCCGACGGCCAGTGTGGCGTCCTGGAAGTAGGGCTCGATCGCGGCCGCCGCGCCCACGGCCGGGGTGGCGGCCGCGGCGACCAACGCGCCCGCGGCGCCGACAGCGGCCAGCCAGCGGGTCGATTGCTTGAGCATTGGGGGTCCTCCCGTGGGGGATACAGGTGGCGCCCGTCCAACCTAGTTAGACGACCGGCCCCTACGGTGGCCCTGCGTGATCGTTCTTCGTCTATCGAACCGAACGGTTGAGCACCTCTGCCGCAACGGGCAGCCGGCTGGCGGCGGGATCAGCGGTAGTCGTCCTCGTCGCCGGTGACCACCCGGGCCTGTTCCATGGCGTCCCAGTCGCCGACCTCCATGCCGCGGTGCGGCTCCGAATCGACGTCGGTGGGGTCGACCACTGCCGCCTGCTCGACGGCGTCGGCCGGCTCGGCCTCGATGTCGCGTTCGTCGGCTGCGAGGTGGTCGCCGGGGACGAAGTCCTCGTCGGGCTGACCCATGCTGGTCCCTCCCAGGTTCTCGGGGCACGGCTCCCACCACCGTACGGGCTGCGCCGGCAGCGCGCGCGGAAGCCGAGTCGGCGGAATCAACCCGTCGAGGTGGGCCCCGATGCCAGGATGGGGCGGTGGGCTTCCTCATCCGGCTGGTGATCACCGCTGTCGCGCTGTGGGTGACAACGCTCATCGTGCCCGGGGTCGACGTGCATGGCCGCTCGGGCAGCAACACGGCGCTGACACTGATCGTGGTGGCGCTCATCTTCGGTGTGATCAACGCGGTGCTCAAGCCGGTCATCAAGGTCGTCGGCTGCGTGTTCTACCTGCTGACCCTGGGCCTGTTCGCGCTGGTGGTCAACGCCCTGCTGTTCCTGCTCACCGACCGGATCGCCCGAGGGCTCGACCTGCCGTTCCATGTGGACGGCTTCTGGGCGGCGTTCTGGGGAGCGATCGTGATGACAGTGGTGACCTGGCTGATCAGCGTCATCGTCCCGGACAGCCTGGGTGAGCGGTGAACGGCTGGCACCGGGTCGATTGGCCCCGCGCACCTCGCCTACGGGATACTTCCGGACGGAGGACAGCGCGGTCCGGCGCACACGTGAACAACAGCGGCCAGCACGGCCGAGAGTGGTAAGTAAGGAGCACATCACATGCCCATCGCTTCCCCCGAGGCTTACGCGGAGATGCTGGACCGCGCCAAGGCTGGCCGGTACGCGTACCCCGCCATCAACGTGACCTCCTCCCAGACGCTGAACGCGGCGCTCAAGGGCTTCGCCGACGCGGAGAGCGACGGCATCATCCAGGTCTCCACCGGTGGCGCCGAATACCTCTCCGGTCCTTCGATCAAGGACATGGTCACCGGCGCGGTCGCGTTCGCCGCGTACGCGCACGAGGTGGCCAAGAAGTACCCGGTCAACATCGCGCTGCACACCGACCACTGCCCGAAGGACAAGCTGGACGGGTTCGTCCGGCCGCTGATGGGCATCTCCCAGGAGCGGGTGAAGCGCGGTGAGGAGCCGCTGTTCCAGTCGCACATGTGGGACGGTTCGGCAGTGCCGGTCGCCGAGAACCTGGAGATCGCCGCCCAACTGCTCGACGAGGCCGCCAAGGGCAAGATCGTCCTTGAGATCGAGGTCGGCGTCGTCGGTGGCGAGGAGGACGGCGTCGAGAACGCCATCAACGACAAGCTCTACACCACGGTCGATGACGGTCTGGCCATGGTCGAGGCGCTCGGCCTCGGCGAGAAGGGCCGCTACATGGCGGCGCTGACCTTCGGCAACGTGCACGGCGTCTACAAGCCGGGCAACGTCAAGCTCCGTCCGGAGATCCTGAAGCAGATCCAGGACGCCGTCGGCGCCAAGTACGGCAAGGACAAGCCCCTCAGCCTGGTCTTCCACGGTGGCTCCGGCTCCCTGCTGAGCGAGATCCGCGAGGCGCTCGACTACGGCGTGGTGAAGATGAACATCGACACCGACACCCAGTACGCCTTCACCCGGCCCGTCGCGGACCACATGCTCCGCAACTACGACGGCGTGCTGAAGATCGACGGCGAGGTCGGCAACAAGAAGCAGTACGACCCGCGTACCTGGGGCAAGGCCGCCGAGGCCGGCCTGGCGGCCCGGGTCGTCGAGGCGTGCGAGCACCTGCGCTCCACCGGCACCACGATGGCCAAGTAACGACGTACCTACCGACGGCCGGCTCTCCCTCGGGGAGCCGGCCGTCGCCGTCAGGCGGTCAGCAGGTGCACGGCCTCACGTACGTCGTCGGTGAGGTGGATCGTCGACGACAGGTCGCCGAAGGGGGACGCGGCAAGCAGCGGACGCAACAACGCCTCCACCGGCAGCTCGCGGGTCCAGTAGTCGCGGTCCAGGAAGACGTACGCGCCACTGGCACCGTCGGTGCCGTAGTAGGTCTTGGTGGCCGCCTGGAACACCTCCTGCAGAGTGCCGGCCCGCCCCGGGGCGAAGACGATGCCACCTCGGGCGAGCCGCAGGATCGTGTCCTCCCGGATCGCGTTGGAGAAGTACTTGGCGATCCGCCCGGCGAACAGGTTCGCCGGTTCGTGCCCGTACAACCAGGTGGGGATCGCCAGCCCGCCGGCCCGCGCCCAGCTCGCGTCGTCGGTGCCGTCGGAACGCTGCCGTGGCAGGCACGCGTATCGCTGGCGCACCGTCAACGCCACCGCCGTGTACCGCTTGTGGTCGGTGAAGTCCGGGGCCGTCGCCAGCAGGTCGATCGCCGCCGTCAGGTCCGTCGCCGGCCGGTCCGCCAGGTAGGCGCCGAGGTTCGCCGCCTCCATCACGCCGGGACCGCCGCCGGTCACCACCAGCCGGTCGGCCCGGGCCAGTTCCCAACCCAGCACCGCCGCCATCCGGTACGCGGGACTGCCGCGCCGCACCGCGTGCCCGCCCATGATGCCCACAACCGACTGCGGGCCGTGCCCTGCCAGCCAGGCCCGGGTGGCGTCGGCGAGCGCATTGTCGACGCCGTGGTCGTGCAGCCGCTGACCGAGCGCCTCCTTCACGTCCGGCAGCGCGCCGCCGTGCGCCCGGTAGTGCTCGTACACCCGGGTGTCGTACATCCCGGCGAAGCCGCCTTCGGCGAACCCGGCGGCCAACTCCTCCGGCGCGTACAGATGCGTCGGCTGGGTCGGATACGGCAACCCGGAGAACGGCGGGACAACGTTCGCGCCACGCCGGACCAGGTCGGCGCCGACGTCCCGGGAGGCGAACCGGCAACCCACGAAGAGGGTGCCGGTGACCTCGACGCCGGTCAGGTCGGGTGCCGGGGCGAGGTCGAGGCGCAGCCCCTGCACTGTGAACCCGCTGAGGCGGCCGGTGGCCAGTTGCCTGTCGAACTCGTCCCGGGTCTGGATCTCGTTGGCGTGCAGGTGCGGCTCGATGACGTCCGCTGGAGGTGGAGTCGGCACCCGGCCATCCTGCCCCCAGCCAGCTGCGGGCCAAACCTCGGGCGGGGTGGAACCGACAGGAGCCCGGTGGTGGTGGCCACCGGGCTCCTGCGTAACCGGTTCCTGGGGAGGCTCCGGACTAATAGTTGTAGCGGAAAATATCTGTCGCCGGCATGGGCCTCAGGCGTGACCAACTCCTCAGCCGTTCAGCGGAACACGTGGGCCGACCCGCTCGCGCGTCGCCCTGTCCAGCGGGTTGAATGGGGCGATGCAGAACCTTTTGCCAGAGCCACCGGCCACCCTCCTACCCGCGGACGGCGAGGCCGACGCCGCCCTGGCCGGCGCCGAGGAGGCCGGCACCGACGAGGCGTTCGCCCAGGTGGCAGCCCGATTCCCGACCTACAGCGCGGCCTGGGCCGAGCTCGGTGCGCGGGCGTTCGCGACCGGCCAGGTCGTGACGGCGTACGCGTACGCCCGCACCGGCTACCACCGTGGCCTCGACCAATTGCGCCGCAGCGGCTGGAAGGGCCATGGCCCGGTGCCGTGGTCGCACGAGCCCAACCGGGGCTTCCTCCGCTGCCTGTACGTGCTGTCCCGCGCCGCCGACGAGATCGGTGAGGCCGACGAGGCGGCCCGCTGCGCCCAGTTCCTGCGCGACTGCGATCCGGCGGCGGCCGACGCGCTGGCCAGCCACTGACAGGTCCGAAGGCCGGCCCGACACCGGGCCGGCCTTCGGTGGGCTACAACCCTTCGGCGACCGCGGCGGCGATCTTCAGCCAGGCGTCCCGGGTGGCCGAGGACAGCCCTCCGTACCGGATCGGCTCGCCGCTGTCGATAAGCCGCTCGTACGGGGCGAGCAGCACCGCCCGGGTCCGCGCCGCGAAGTGCTCCTGGATGGCCGGCAGGTCGATCTCCTTGCGCGACGGCGGCATCGACACGACAGTCACCGCCTGCCGGACCAGCCGCTGCCGGCCGCTCTGCTCCAGGTGGTCGAGCATCCGGGCGGCGGTCTCGGCCGAGTCGTTACGGGCGGACATGGTGACCACGAGCTGGTCGGTGGCATCCATCGAGGCCTGCCAGTTCTGCGCCCGGACGTTGTTCCCGGTGTCCACGAAAATCAACTTGTAGAACCGGCTGACCACCTCGCGGATCTCGGCGAACGCCGCCGCCGTGAGCATCTCGCCGCCGGTCGCCGACTCGTCCGACGCGAGCACGTCGAACATCCCCTCGCCCTGCGAACGGACGTACTGCGAGAGGTCACCGACCCGCCCGTGCGCGCCCTGGAACTGCCCGAGGTCACGCAGCATGTCCCGCACGGTGCGGGAGTGGAAATCCTGCTGGGCCCGCATCCCGAGGGTGCCCTGGGTCTCGTTGTTGTCCCAGGCCAGCACGTACCCGCCGCGCTTCTGACCGAACGTCATGGCGAGCAGCAGGATGGCCACCGTCTTGCCGGCGCCGCCCTTCGGGTTGACGACCGTCACCTGCCGCAGCCCGCCGAAGTTGCGGCGCACCATCTCGATGTCCCGCTTCAGTTCCTGCTCGTGCCGCCCCGGCGAGAGCCGAACCAGACCGATCTTGTTGACCACCGCTCGTACACCCATTGTGGCCACCGGGTCGGCGGGCCGGACCTGCCGACGCCGGGCGAAATCCTCGGCGGTCGGTGCCGCAGTGGTCTCCGGCGTCCAGGTGGCGTCCTGGTAGCCGGCGGCCGGGACCCTGGCCACCGGATCGGTCTCCTGGTACGACTGCGGCGGCGGTGGAGCCGCAGCCGTGCCCTGCTGCCAGGGCGGCGGATACCAGCCCGGTGACGGCGGGAAGGGGCCCGGAGGCGCAGCCGCAGCGCCCGCCTGCTGCGGGTCGGGTGGCGGCGGGACCGGCGCCGGGCCGACCTGGCCGGGAATCGGGTACGCCTGACCGGAGTAGGCCTGACCGGCGTACGTCTGCCCAGCTCCGGCGGCCGGACCACCGGCCTGTGGTGTCTGCGGGACGGGCGGGGCGGGGATCGGAGGTATCGCGGTGGTGGCCTCGTCGTGCGCCGACGGGGTCGAGTTGGCAGGCCGCTGCGGCGGGTACGCCCACGGCGACTCGGTGGCCGGCCGCGCCGTCCCGACGGCGGTGCCGTTCCCCCCGACGTCGCTACCGTTCCCTGATCCGGCCTGCGGTGCCGGCTTGCCGTCGGCCACTGGACCGTCCGCCGGTTCGCCTGTCGTGGGAGTTGTCGGCCCGGCGACGGCGGGTCCGGTCGTTGCTTCCGGCGTAACGGTGGGGGTCACCGGGGGGCGGTCCAGGGAGAACGGCTGGTCCAGGTCGACGCCGCCCGGCGTGACCGGCGTGGCGGGAACGGACGCCGAACCCCTGCCGCCGGGCTGCGGGGCCCCGAACGCGGTGCCCGCCGCGTGGGTCGCGTTCGGCGTGCTGGTGCCCGCCGCGTCGCTCGCACCCGGCGTGCCCGTGCCCGCTGCTTCGGTCGGGCTGACGGTCACGCCGTTCGGCGGGCCGACATGTGTGGCTGCTGGTCCCGTCGGAGTGTCGGCGTTCGTCGGTGAGCCCGACGACGGCGTCGACGACACGGGCGGCACCGGCGGCTCTGCCGGTGGCCAACTCGGCTGCGCCGGAGCCCAGCCCGAACCCGCGCCGGACGGGCCGGCGGCTCCCCAGCCGGTCGGCGGCGGCACCGCGCCACTCAGCGACGGGTAGTCCGACGGCGACGGTGGCGGCAGGGGCGTGGCCCCGGGCTGCCCCGGGACCGGTGGGCGGCCGATCGGTGGCGCGGCCACAGGCGGTGTAACGGCCGCCGGCGGCGTGGGAGCCGGTTCGCCCCGCTTTTCGGCGACCGCCGCCCACGGTGGCACCACATCCGCGCCCCGGCCGGCGGGATCCGGAGGCCAGAGTGGTTCGATGTCCCGCTCCGGCACCGGCTGCTGGCCGGGCACCTGAGCCCGGTCGGCGTTCTTGTCCATTACGGTTCCTCCCCAGTCCTCCTGCGAGGATAGGCCCATCGACACGCGTCGGCCGCGTGGCGCAGCCAGGGTCAGCTCACCCAGACCGCCCAGGCGCCCGGCTCGATCCACCAGGAACGCTTGCGGGTCAACTCGCCCTCGACACCGTCGTCCAGGTAGGGGACCTTGCCCTCCCGGGGCACCACCGACACGGCCCGGCCGCGAGCCCGGCGCACCTCCAGGCGTACCCGCTTGCGACCGAACGTCGAGCGGACGACCACCGGGACGGCCACCGCGACCTCGACCTGGCCGTCGCCCGGGTCCGGCGCGGGAAGCAACGTCACGTCGTCGAGCGACGCGTACCCGCCGGCGTTGCCGATCGCGCACGCCAGCAACGGCTCCTCGCCGTTGGACAGGATGGCGTCGTCCACCTCCACCCGGGCCCGCCAGTGCAGCGGACGGCCCGCGTCGTCGGCGGCGCCGAGCAGGGCGCCGTCCAGGGTCACCGAGCCGCCGTCGTTGCGCAGCAGGTCCAGCCGGCGTGGCGTGCCGTCCAGCACGGCGACGGCCACGGCAGCCGGGTCGCGGGGCAACCCGAGCTGCGCGGCCAGGTCACGGTGGGTGCCACCACGGGCCGGGTCGAGCGGGAGTACGGCAACCGGCGGCAGGTCGGGCAGCGTCCGGTCGCCGGGCAGGTCCGCTGGGCGACGGCTCGGCGGTGGCGCGTACCGGCGAACCATCCGGCGCAGGACGGCGCGCAACTGCGCGTCGCTCGCCGTGGCGACGACCAGCCGGGTCTTGCTGTCCGAATCGGGCCAGGTGAGGCCGTCCTGGCGGACCGGACCGTCGAGTTGTGCCAGCACCGCGTCGATCTCGGCGTCCGAGCGGGCCGTGACGGTCTGCACACGGGCACCTCGGGCGGTCAGCGCGTCCGCGCAGGCAAGCACCGGCACCCGCGGCCGATCCGTGGAGCACCCGTCGGCGGTGCCCTGCCCACCCTTGCCATTCCCGGCCTCGGCCGGAGCGTCGGCACACGAGTCGGTGCCGGCCTCGGTTTCGGCTGGTGATTGTGCGCCGGTTTCGGTTGTGCCACCGCAGCAGGCTCCGCCGCTGCCGCAGCCCCCGGGAGCGTCCCGCTCCGAACCGAGGGTGAGCAGCACCACGTCGTACACGGAGGCCTCCTGACTCTCGCCGCGACCCCTGCCGGTCGCGCCGTCACTACTTGTTAACCTGACACCCCGGGCTCGCCAACCGGTCGCCACCTGGCACCCGAGCCTTCTGGAGGCGGAAAAGATGCCAGCGATCGTGCTCCTCGGCGCTCAGTGGGGCGACGAGGGCAAGGGCAAGGTTACCGACCTGCTCGGTGAGCGGGTCGACTACGTCGTGCGCTACTCCGGCGGCAACAACGCAGGCCACACGGTGATCACCCCGGACGGCCAGAAGTACGCGTTGCACCTGATGCCGTCCGGTGCGCTCTCGCCGAACGCGATGATCGTCATCGGCAACGGTGTGGTGGTCGATCCGAAGGTGCTGCTCGCCGAGATCGACGGCCTGGCCGAGCGCGGCGTCGACGTGTCCCGACTGCGGATCTCGGGTGACGCGCACCTCATCATGCCGCACCACCGGGCGTTGGACCGGGTGGTCGAGCGTTACCTCGGCTCGTCCCGCATCGGCACCACCGGGCGGGGCATCGGCCCGGCGTACGGCGACAAGGTCGCCCGCATGGGCATCCGACTCCAGGACCTGCTCGACCCGGGGATCCTGCGCAAGAAGCTGGAACTCGCGCTGCGCGAGAAGAACCAGATGCTGTTCAAGGTCTACAACCGCAAGGCGATCGACCTGGAAGCCACGGTCGAGGAGTACCTGGAGTACGCGGAGCGACTCAAGCCGTACATCGCCGAGACCCGGGCCATGCTCTGGGACGCCCTGGACCGGGGCGAGACGGTGCTGCTGGAAGGCGCCCAGGCCACCATGCTGGACATGGACCACGGCACGTACCCCTTCGTGACGTCGTCCAACCCGACCGCCGGCGGCGCCTGCGTTGGCGCCGGCATCCCGCCCACCGCGATCAACAAGGTGATCGCCGTGAGCAAGGCGTACACCACCCGGGTCGGCTCCGGGCCCTTCCCGACCGAGATCTTCGACGAGAACGGCCAGCACCTGCTCAAGGTCGGCGGCGAGTACGGCACCACCACTGGCCGGGAGCGCCGGTGCGGCTGGTTCGACGCCGTGGTGGCCCGGTACGCGTGCCGCCTCAACGGTGTCACCGACCTGGTCATCACCAAGCTCGACGTGCTCACCGGGCTGCCCAAGGTGCCGATCTGCGTCGGCTATGAGATCAACGGCGTACGGGTCGACGACATGCCGATGAGCCAGACGGACTTCCACCACGCCAAGCCGGTGTACGAGGAGCTCGACGGCTGGTGGGAGGACATCACCAAGGCCCGCACCGCCGAAGACCTCCCGGAGAACGCCCGCCGCTACATCGCCCGGGTAGAGGAACTCTGCAACACCAGGGTGAGCGTGGTGGGCGTGGGCCCGGGCCGAGAAGAAAACGTCCTCCTCCACCCCCTCCTGCCCTGATCCCGCACAGATCGTCTGCATTGATCATGAGGTTGGCGGGCCGGTGGATCACCGTGGAACCCGTCAACCTCATGATCAACAGAGGTCGGTGCGGGGGACAGTAGGATCTCGGGCGTGCGCGTTCTTTTGGTGGGTGGTGGTGGGCGGGAGCACGCTCTCGCGCTCGGGTTGGCTTCCGATCCGGCTGTTTCCGCGCTGATCGCGGCACCGGGTAACCCCGGTATCGCTGAGGTGGCTGAGCTGCGGGAGGTGACCGCGACGGATCCGGCCGCGGTGGCGGCGCTCGCCGTGGAGACCGCGGCTGACCTGGTGGTGATCGGGCCGGAGGCGCCGCTGGTCGCCGGTGTCGCCGACGCGGTACGCGCCAAGGGCATCGCCGCTTTCGGCCCCTCGGGCGAGGCCGCCCAGTTGGAGGGCTCCAAGACCTTCGCCAAGGACGTGATGACGGCCGCCGGTGTGCCCACCGCGCGGGCGTACACCTGCACCGACCCGGAGAGCACCGGCCGCGCGCTTGACGAGTTCGGCGCACCGTACGTGGTGAAGAACGACGGGCTCGCCGCCGGCAAGGGCGTGGTGGTGACCGATGACCGGGCCGCCGCCCTGGCGCACGCTCAGGAGTGCGGCCGGGTCGTGGTCGAGGAGTTCCTCGACGGTCCGGAGGTAAGCCTCTTCGTGGTCACCGACGGGGAGGCGGCTCTGCCGCTGCTGCCGGCACAGGACTTCAAGCGGATCGGTGACGGCGACACCGGCCCGAACACCGGCGGCATGGGCGCGTACGCACCGCTGCCGTGGTCACCGCCCGGCCTTGTCGACGAGGTCATGCGCGACGTGGTCCACCCGACCCTGGCCGAGATGCGCCGGCGGGGCACGCCGTTCGCCGGTCTGCTCTACGTCGGGCTGGCGATCACCGCCGCAGGCCCTCGTGTGATCGAGTTCAACGCCCGCTTCGGCGACCCGGAGACCCAGGTGGTGCTCGCGCTGCTGGAGTCCCCGCTGGGCGGGCTGCTGCACGCTGCGGCGACCGGCACGCTTGCCGCGCATCCGCCGCTCCGGTGGCGGGACGGCGCCGCGGTCACAGTGGTGGTCGCCGCGCAGGGCTACCCGGCGGCGCCGCGCACCGGTGACGTGATCACCGGCGCGGACCGTCCGGGCATCATCCACGCGGGGACCACCCGCCGGGCCAGCGACGGCGCGTTGCTGTCCGCCGGTGGCCGGGTCCTCTGCGGTACGGCAACCGGCACCGACCTGGCCGCCGCCCGGGACGCGGCGTACGCGCTGGTGGACGGGGTGGAGCTGGCCGGCTCGCAGCACCGTACGGACATCGCCGCCGCCGCGCTCAACGGCCGGATCACGATTCCCGGCTGAACCCGGGGCAACCACTCCCGCCCGTTGACCGGTGCGATCAGGGGTACGGGGTCGCCGATTCAGACGGTCGGGACCACCATGGGCGTGCCGGTGGCCGGGTTCGGCATCACCAAGCTCGGCAGGCCGAAGACCTCCCCCATGAGGGCCGCGTCCACCACGTCGGAGGGCGGCCCCTGTGTGACGACCCGGCCGTCCTTCATCGCCACGATGTGATCGGCGAAGCGGCACGCCTGGTTGATGTCGTGCAGGACCGCGACGATCGTGCGGCCCTCGTCGCGCAGCCGTGCGAAGAGCGCCAGCAGTTCGTACTGGTGGGTGATGTCGAGGAACGTGGTGGGCTCGTCGAGCAGCAGGTAAGGCGTCTCCTGCGCCAGCACCATCGCGATCCAGACCCGTTGCCGCTGCCCTCCGGACAGCTCCTCGACGGGCCGCTCGGCAAGGTCCGCGACCCCGGCCACGGCCATGGCCGAGCGGACTGCGTCCTCGTCGGCGGTCGACCCCGTGCCGAGCAGGGACTGGTGCGGGTAACGGCCCCGGGCGACGAGCCGTCGGACGATGATGTTCTCGGGGGCGACCAGGCCCTGCGGCAGGAACCCGACCTGGCGGGCGAACCGCTTCGGCCGGTGGTCGGCGACGTCCCGGCCGTCGAGGTGGACCGTTCCCGACGACGGTGTGAGCAGTCGGACGAAAGCCTTCAGCAACGTCGACTTTCCGCACGCGTTGGGTCCGACGATGGCCGTGAACGAGCCGTCCGGCACGGCCAGGCTCACTCGCGTCGACACCACCCGTTCGCCGTAGCTGAGCGTGACGTCCTGTGCGGTCAGGCGGCTGCTCACCGTCGTTTCACCTCCATGCTCAACAACCAGATGAGATAGCAGCCGCCGATCGCCGTGGTGACGACACCGACCGGCAGGGCGACCGGCGCCAGCAGCAGTTGCGCGATGAGATCGGCGATGAGCAGCAGCACCGCGCCCGTCAGCGCCGCCGGCACGAGGGGCACGCCCGCGGCCCGTGCCAGCCGCCGGCCGATCTGGGGCGCCGCGAGGGCGACGAACACGACCGGCCCGGCGACCGCGGTCACGGTGGCGGTGCAGCCCACGCCGGCCAGGACCATCAGCAGCCGCAGTCGACCCAGCCGTACGCCGCTGGTGCGGGCGATCTCGTCGCCCAGCGCCGCCTGGTGTACGGGGTGGGAGATCACGAGGAGCAGCAGCACGAACACGCCGATGACGGCGAAGGGCAACCGGACCTCGGCCCAGTCGACCCCGTTGAGTGAGCCGGCGTTCCACCCGGTGGCGGCGAGTGCCACGTCGATCTCGGCTCGCAGCACGATCCAGGAATTGAACGCGGTGAGCATCGCGTTGACGGCGATCCCGACGACGACCAATCGCAGGCCGCTGAGCCCGGAGTCCAGCGACAGCAGGTAGACGACTGCGGCGGCCAGCAGCCCGCCCGCCACCGAGCCCGCCGCGAGTTGCCCGGCGGTGCCGTTCAGCAGCGTGATCGCCACCAGCGCACCCGTGTACGCGCCTGCGTCGAGGCCGATGACGTCTGGGCTGCCCAACGCGTTGCGGGTCAGGTTCTGGAAGATCGCCCCGGCGAGTCCCAGGGAAGCGCCGAAGACCAGCGCGGCCGCCACCCGGGGCAGTCGCCACTCCCTGATCACGAAGCCCGATTCGCCGCCCCCGGTCAGGGCTGTGAACACCTCCGCCGGGGTGGCCCAGTCCTGCCCGTGACAGAGGCCCAGTAGGGCGAGGCCTGCCGCGACCACGACGAGCAGCGACGACACGACGGCCGTACGCCGTTCGACCTGGACCACGACCGGGCCCGCCCGCAGCGTCAGTGTGCTCACAGCTCCGCCGCCCCGTAGCGGCGGACGGCCCAGATCAGCACCGGGCCGCCCAGGAACGCCGTGACGATCGACACCGGGACCTCGCCGGTGGGCAGCAGGATCCGGGAGCCGATATCGGCGACGAGCAGCAGGACCGGCCCGAGCAGCATCGAGTAGGCCATGATCCACGGAATCGAGTCGACCGCCAGCCGCCGCGCCAGGTGCGGCACCATGAGGCCGACGAACGCGATCGGCCCGGCGACGGCGGTAGCGACACCGGTGAGCACGGTGACGAGAACCAGGACGGTGATCCGGATCCGCGTCACGTGGGCACCGAGCGCGTGGGCGACGTCCTCGCCGAGGGTCAGCGCGTTCAGCGGCCCGGTCGTGGCCATCGCAGCGACCAGGGCGACCACGGTCACCAGCACGGGCAGCAGCAACGGCATCTGCTCAGTGCCAGCCAGCGCCCCGACCGACCAGAACCGGAACCGGTCGAAGACGTCGGGGAAGGTCAGCCGCAGACCGAGCGACACGCCCATCAGGACCCAGCCCAGCGCGACGCCGGCCAGGACCAGGCGCAGCGGTGAGACCCGCCCGACGGCGTAGACCGCGACTGCGGCGAGGGCGGCACCGGCCACCGCGAGCCCGAGTTGCCCAGCCTGCGATCCGGCAACGCCCCCCAGGACACCCAGGTTGATCGCGAAGCCCGCTCCCGCGGTCACGCCGAGGATGCCAGGCTCGGCCAGCGGGTTGCGGGTCAGCGTCTGGATCAGTACGCCGGCCGCGCCGAGGGCGGCGCCGACGCAGACGCCGAGGATCGTGCGGGGCAGCCGGATGTCGCGTACGACGAGGTGGTCGGCGGTGCCGGCGAAGTCGGTGAGGGCCCGCCAGACCTCGACCACCGCGACGGAACGGGCACCCACGGTCATGCTCGCGCCGGCCGCGACGACGAGCAGCGCGGCGGAGACGAGCAGGAGGGTCGCGCGTCGGGACAGGTCAGTCTTCAAGCCCGGCGATCCCGCGTTTCCAGTAACCGGTGATCAGCGCGGTAACGCGGTCCTGGCTCCAGGTGCGCAGCGGCTTGATGTCGGTTGCCTCGCCGGCCGCGAAGAGGAACGTCCGCCCCGCCGGCAGGGGCAGCGACCGCACCGTCTCGGCCAGTGTCGACTGGTCGCCGTCGCGTACCAGCCAGGTCACCGTGACCCCGTCACGTCGTGCCAGCGGGTAGCCCCGCTCGGCCGCGTCGTCGACCTCGGCCACCACGTGGGCCGACACGTCGGCCGGGGCCTCCTCCAGCCACCGGCCGACCGCCGGCAGGGCGGTGCCGTCGACCGCGAACACGTAGTGGTCGTAGTGGTGCGGGAACGCCTTCGCCCCGGGCGGGCCGGCGACCGTCACCTCGTCACCGACCGCCGCCGAGGCCGCCCAGGTCGAGGCGACGCCGCCGTCGTGCAGCACGAAGTCCAGGTCGAGCTCACCGGCGGCGGCGTCGTACCGGCGGATGGTGTACTTGCGGGCGGTCGGCAGCGGCCGTGGCCAGTCGAGCATCTGCTGCGCGTTCGGGACGGGGTCGCGACGGGTACCGTCCGGATCAGGGAAGACGATCGCGACATGGTCGTCGGCCTGGTAGGTGTGGAACCCGGCGAGGGTCGGGCCGCCGAGGGTCAGCCGCAGCATGCGCGGGGTCACCTGCTGCCGGGCGACGACCCGGACGCGCCGCAGCCCGATCGGGTAGCCGATCCGGGCCACGCCGGTGCCGGCACGGTGGTGGGCGGCGACCCGCCCTGCGGGGTCGTGACGGTCGACGCTCATCGGGTGAGCAGCGGCGCGAACGCCGTGTCGATGGCTTCGAGGGTCCTGAGGGCGGACTCGTACGTCGCTGCCTCGGTGTACGCCAGCGGGAAGACCCGACCTGCCTTGACTGCGGGCAGGTTCTTCCAGAGCGCGGAGTCGAGGACCTGCTTCACTCCCTCGCCCGGGGTGCCGTCGGCCTCAAGTGTGTACGTGATGGCGTCGGCCTCGCCAAAGCTCTCCGGCAGTTCCTCGAGCGCGGGATACTCCGTCACGTCGAGTGCGCCCCCGGCCTTCTCCTTGACCGCGCCGTAGTAGTTCACCCCGATGTCCTGGGAGATGTTGGTGCCCCACGACTTGGCGAACTCGCGGTGGAAGTTGCCCTTGGCGACCTCGCCGTAGGCACCCAGGTGTCCGAACTTCAGGCTGGTCAGCGCGCTGCCGTACTTCTCCTTGAGTTCCCCCGCCTTCTTCTCGTACGCCTCCTTGGTCGTCTGGAAGTGCGCCGCGCGGCCGGCGGCGTCGGCCTGCTTGCGGGAGACCTCGCGCCAGCCGTCCGGCAGTCCGGGGCCGATCGCGACGACGGGAGCGATGCTTTCGAGCCGCTTCATGTCGATGTCGGCCAGGACGGGCTTCGGAACGCCGATCACGATGACGTCCGGCTTGGCGGCGGCGATGGCCTCGTAGTTGGTCTCGGCAGCCATCTCGCCGGCCACCTTGGCCAACCGGTCATAGGTGGCGCGGTCCTGTTCGGTCATCATCGGCAGGCCGCGCTTCCACGTCGAGATCCCCACCAGGGCGGCGTCCGCCTCGATGAGGGCCGGCACCGCGTAGCCGGTGGCGACGACGCGCTTCGGGTCGACCGGAATGGTGATGTCGCCGTTGTCGGCGGAGAAGACGCGGGTGCCGGAACCACCGTCGGACGTGGCGGTGGTATCGGCGTCGCTCGATCCGCAACCGGTCACCGCGACGAGCGCCACGGTTGCGGCGACGGTCAGCCGCCAATGCTGTCGTACGGACATCGAGTGGTCCTTTGCCGTGCTCAGAGGGGGTGCAACCCCGGTGGGCTGCGGAGCTTAGGCTAGCCTTACCTCTGACTCCAAAATGTCGACGAGAGGTCATCCCATGTCGCGGAGAGGTCAGAGCTTGGCCGAAGTGGGCCTTCGCGCGGCTGATCCCGTCAGCTGCGAGGAGTTCGGCTACGGCCTCGGCCGCCCCGACGGCATCCTCGTCCTGAAGTACCGGTCGATGACCCGCCTGGCGTTCGGCGAGAACCGGGACGACTTCCTGCACCAGTTCTACTGGTCGCCCGACGGTCTGCTCTCCGCCCGGCACGACAGGCACACCACTTTCATCGGCCCGGACGAGGTCTTCTGGGTCCACCGCGCGGTGACCCACGAGGTCCACGCGGCGGACCGGCAGACCATCTATCGGATCTGCCTGCGCGAGGTGCCCGACGCCCTCAACGGGCTGCGGGCCGGGGTCGCCGCCATCGACGCCGACGCCGCACGGCTCGTCCTGGCCCTCGCCGTCCGGGAGTACGACGAGTGTGACGCGCCAGCGGCTCGCAGTCGCATCATGGCCGGGCTCACGCCCCTCGCCCAACCGGGCAACGACCGGCAGTCCGCTGGTTCGGGCGTTGCGGTGTCGGTCGCCATGGCGTTGGCCCACGATCCCGGTGACCCCACCCGACTCGACGAATGGGCCGAACGCCTGCACGTCAGCGTCAAGACGCTGCAACGTGACTTCGTCCGCGAGTTCGGCATGCCGTACACCCGATGGCGGACCAGGCTGCGCCTGCGTGCGGCGCTGGCACTGCTGGAGGCCATGCCGGTCGGCGAGGTTGCGCACCGCATCGGATACGCGAGCCCGTCCGCCTTCATCGCCGCCTTCGCCCGCGAGTACGGCTACACGCCGGGTCGCGCCGCCGCGAGAACCCACGGCGACGCGCCCGCTCCCTCGCCGCGCTCAGGGCGGTGACCCATCGGTCCTTCAACCGTCAGCTGACGTAGCGGCGTAGTTCCCGGGTGAGCACCTTGCCGGTGGCGTTGCGGGGCAGGTATTTCACGTAGACCACGTCCCTGGGTACGGAGAAACGGGCCAGGTAGCGCCGGACGTACTCGCGGACCGCGTCGGAGTCGAGTGTCTCGCCGGGGTGCAGGGCGAGGAACGCGGCGAGCCGTTGACCGTACTCGGGGTCGGGCACGCCGATCACTGCCGCCTCGCGTACCTGCGGGAGCCCGGCGAGCAGGTCCTCCACCTCGGACGGGAAGACGTTCTCGCCCCCGGAGACGATCATGTCGTCGGCCCGGCCGTCGACGAAGAGCAGCCCGTCGGCGTTGAGTCGGCCGAGGTCACCGGTGTCGAGCAGACCGTCGCGGCTCTCCCGGCTGGCGCCGGACGTGTAGCCCTCGAAGAGCATCTCGTTGCCGACGAAGATTCGACCGACGCGTCCCTGCGGCACGGGCCGGCCGTCGTCGTCGAGGATCTGCACGCGGGTGCCGTGCGGTGGTCGGCCTGCCGTGGTGGGGGCCTGGCGCAGTTCGTCCGGACCGGCGATGGACGCCCAGGAGACCTCGGTGGAGCCGTACAGGTTGTAGAGGACATCGCCGTAGACGTCCATGAACTTCGGTGCGAGCCCGCCCGGCAGTGCCGATCCGCTCACCGCTACGGCCTTGAGGGACGGGCGCGGGTCCGGTGCGGGCACCTCCATGAGCCGCTGGACCATCACGGGTACGGCGAACAGGGCGTCACACTGGTGCGCCGCCAGGGCGGCGAGCGTGGCGGCCGGGTCGAAGCGACGGTGCAGCACGATCGTTGCCCGCAGCGCGAAGCAGACCTGGAGGGCGGCGAATCCCCAGGTGTGGAAGATCGGTGCGGCGATCATCACGCGGTCCCGTACGTGCAGCGGGATGCGGTCGATGATGGACACGAGCGGACCGAAGCCGTGCGGCGTGGGCCGGCGGGCGCCCTTTGGTGTGCCTGTGGTGCCGGAGGTGAGCACGATGATCCGGCCGTCGCGCTCCGGTGGCCGCAGTTCGCCAGGCAGCGCTCCGGCGACCAGTTCCTCGCGGGCGCGTTCGTCGAGGCGGGGCAGTTCGGCGGGGAGTGTGAGGACCCGCTCGGCGAATTCGTCGTCGTGCACCAGCAGCCGCAGCTGCTGCTCCTCGGCGACCGTGCCGAGTTGGGCTGCGGAGAGCCCGGTGTTGACCAGGACGGCGTCGACGCCGAGCAGGGTGGCCGCCACTATCGTCTCGATGAGCCCGTGGTGGTTGCGGCAGAGCACACCGATCCGGTCGCCGGGCTGCAGTCCGTGCCTGGCGCGCATCGACCGGGCCGTTCGCTCGGCCCGGTCGAGGAGGTCCCGGTAGGTCAGCTCGATGCCGTCCTCGTCGATGATCGCCGGGCGGCCCGGGTCCCGGGCGGCTGCCTGGCGGAGTTCGCCGGCGAGGCTCCACCCCCAGGTGCGTAACGCGTTGAGCTGCGAGACGATCCGGACGGGCCTGCCGGGGGTGAGCAGGCCACGACGGGTCAGCGTGGCAACGACGAACGGCAGGTCCATGCCGCAGACCTCCTTGGGATTGGTACGCGGACGGGTTGCTTGCCTGTGCCCGGCGGCTTCTTCCTTGATCATGCGTCCGGGCGCGACGGCAGGCTCAGCTGGCGTCAACGTGGGGTGACGAAGGCAGCACGCATCGTGGCTGGGACGTGTGGTGGTGGCGCCGGTCTCCTGGCCCGGCCCCTGCCAAGGCGAGCCGGGCCAGGAAACCGACGGGTTCGAGACGCGGCCTGGATTACGGCGCAGGCCCGGGCGTCGTCGGTCAGCGGATCTGCATCCCGGAGATCGCGCGGGAGATTACCAGTCGCTGGATCTCTGAGGTGCCCTCGAAGATGGTGTAGATCTTCGCGTCCCGATACCAGCGCTCCACCGGATGGTCGCGCAGGAAGCCCGCCCCGCCGAGCAACTGTACGGCCTTCTCGGTGACCGACACCGCGACCTCACCGGCCTTGAGCTTGGACATCGAGCCCTCACCGGCGGTGAACGGGCGGTTGTTGCGGCCCATCCAGGAGGCACGCCAGACCAGCAGCCGTGCCGCGTCGATCTCCATCCGCATGTCGGCGAGCGCGAACGCCACCGCCTGGTTCTCGATGATCGGCCGACCGAACTGGACGCGGTCCTTGGCGTAGTCGAGCGCGTACTCGTAGGCGGCCCGGGCCACGCCGAGCGCCTGCGCGCCAACGGTTGGTCGGGACAGCTCGAAGGTGCGCATCGCGGCCTGCCCGGTGGACCGCTGTCCGGAGCGGGCCCGGTCGAGTCGTTGCAGCAGCGCGTCCCGACCGCCGAGCAGGCATCGGCCGGGCACCCGTACGTCGTCGAGGAAGACATCGGCGGTGTGCGACGCGCGGAGGCCGAGTTTGCGCAGCTTGCGAGTTGCGGTCAGGCCGGGAGTGCCGGGCGGTACGACGAACGCGGCCTGGCCGCGGGAGCCGAGTGTGGGATCGATCGAGGCGGTGACCACGTGCACTCCGGCGATGCCGCCGTTCGTGGCGTACGCCTTCTGCCCGGAGAGCACCCACTCGTCGGTGGCCTCGTCGTAGACGGCCCGGGTGCGCATGGCGCCGACGTCGGAGCCGGCCTCCGGTTCGCTCGTGCAGAACGCGGCGACGGCCGGCGAGTCGACGTCGCCGAAGCACTGCGGCACCCATTCGACAAGTTGGTCGGGGGTGCCGGCGCCGTAGATGGCGGCGACGGCGAGCGAGGTGCCGAAGATGCTCAGCCCGATGCCGGCGTCACCCCAGAAGAGTTCCTCGCTGGCAATCGGCAGGGAGAGCCCGGTCGGATCGGCCCAGCAGGTGGCGAGGAACTCGAAGCCGTAGAGGCCGACCTTTGCGGCTTCCTGGATCACCGGCCACGGGGTTTCCTCGCGCTCGTCCCACTCGGCGGCGGCCGGGCGCACGACCTCGGCGGCGAAGCCGTGCACCCAGTCCCGCAGGTCCCGCTGTTCCTCATTCAGGTCTAGCGAGAACTCGGCCATGTCAGGCCTTGGGGATGTCGAACAGGTTGGCGATGTTGGCGGCGAGACCGAGGTCGCCCTTCGCCTTCAGCTTGCCGGTCATGAACATCATGACCGGGTTGGCGCCACCGGAGACGATCTTCAGGAACTCCACCGGGCCCATGGTGAGGGCAAGCTTCGGGTCGTGCTGCGGGGTCTCGTTCACGTGGCACTTGCCGTCGGCGATGACCACCTCGTAGGTGTCGCTGCCGCCGTCCGGGCGACCGGTGACGATCCAGTGGATGACGGCGTTCGTGGAGCCGGCCCGGTCGGCGCGGAACAGCGACGGCATCCGGTTGAACACCTCGCCGAGGATCTTCCCACGCATGTCACCGGACATCACCTGGGCGATCTTGTCGTCCGGGGTGGACTTGACCAGCTGGGCGAACTCCTTGGGGCCGACGTTGGCGAAGGTGGCCGGGTCGAAGTCAGTCATGAGATGTGCCTTCCGGGGAGATTGCCTACTGGTGCGTAACCCTACGCACCAGTAGGTATGCTCGCAAGGTGTCCTCAGCTCCCGCCTTCAAGCGCCTGCCGCGTGCCGTCCGCGAGCAGCAGATGCTCGACGCGGCAGTGAAGGTCTTCTCCCGGCGCGGCTTCCACCACGCCAGCATGGACGAGATCGCGGAGTACGCAGGCATCTCCAAACCGATGGTCTACGCGTACCTCGGGACCAAGGAGGAGCTGTTCGTCGCCTGTCTGCACCGCGAGGGCACCCGGATGATGCAGGCCATCGCCGGTGCCGCCGCCCCCGACCTGCCGGCGGACGTTCGGCTCTGGCGCGGTCTGCGGGCGTTCTTCGGCTTCGTGGGCGCGCATCGCGACGGCTGGGCGGTGCTCTACCGGCAGGCCCGGGGCGAGCAGCCGTTCGCCGGCGAGTTGGCCACCATGCGGACCCGGCTCGTCGAGGTGGTCGCCGAGATGCTCGACCACGCGCTGCGCGCGGAGGGGCACGAGGTCGGCGCCGTCGACCTGGAAGTCGTCGCGTACGCGCTGGTGGGGGCCACCGAGTCGCTTGCCGACTGGCTCGCCGACCGTCCGGAGGCCGACCCGGAGAAGACCGCAACCCGGATGATGAACGTGGCCTGGCTCGGCGCCGCCCAACTCCTGCACGGCGTCACCTGGCGGCCGCCGGAGTGAGAAGGTCCCGCGCCGTCGGAGTGAGAAGGTCCCGCGCCCGTCCGAACCGGGCAGGCGGCAGTGGTTTCAGCGGCCGGCTGCGGCGCGGCGGCGCGCCCGACGGCGCAGCCATCGCACACCTTCCAGACCGAACGTGACGATCAGCGAGAGCCCGATGCCGGCCAGGACGCCCTTCAGCGGGTCACGCTCGAAGGCCAGCCCACCGAAGTAGCCGAGCAGGCCGCAGTACAGCGCCCAGGTGACCGCCGCGATGCTGTCGTACAGCAGAAACGCCCGGCGGGGATAGCGCACCGCGCCCATGGTGAGGGTGACGGCCGTCCGGCCGCCGGGCACGTACCGGCTGGTGGTCAGGATTATCCCGCCGCGCCTGTCAACGGCGCGGCGAGCCCACTCGGAGCCGGCCCGCCGGCGACTGCCATCCGGTAGGTGGGCCAGCCGGTTCGCGCCGCCGCCCCGCCCGATGGCATACGAGATGTGGTCGCCGATCAGCGCGCCGAGGGCGGCGCTGACGATCACCAGAGTCAGATCGGGGTGCCCGCCGTCGGCGGCGAGCACCGCCGCGGTGATCACCGCCGCCTCGCCCGGCACCGCGGGGAAGAACGCGTCGACCGCGGTGAGGCCGAAGATCACCAGGTACACCCACGGTGACGTGACGGTCCCACGGAGAAGGTCGAGCAGGGCTTCCATGCACCAATGCTCGCCGGGTGCGACCCGCCCGGAGGCCGAGTCGGCGGATCATCCGCCTTCGGTCCGGACGTCAGGCCGACCGGGTCAGGAACATCAGACCGACCGGGCCAGGGCCGGTGCCGCGAGCAGCGGCCCGTGCGGTGTCTTGTCCCCGGCGGTGGGACCGTGCGAGGTCAGCACCACGGGCGCGCCCAGCTCGGCGCGTACCGCCTCCGCCCAGTCCGACGGTGGATCGTCGTACACCGGGCGGGAGCGCAGCAGGCGGGCGGTGAGCGCGGCCTGCCGGTCCAGGTCACCGGGCGGGCCCGGGGTGATCCGGTCGGTGGTGTCGTAGCGGCGGCAGATCCGCAGGCCGGGGCCGGCGAGGTCGAGGTGGGTGAGCGCCAGGCCGTCGACGCCGCCGGCTGCCGCGAGGGCGTACCGGTGGGCGACAGCGTCGAAGTGGCCGAACCGGAACCGGCCCTGCCACGGGTTCGTGGCGTTGTGCCGGTCGGTGAACGGCAGCGCCTGGTCCTCGGTCACCAGCGGGCCGGCCCCGTGCCGGGTGGTGACGATCCGCAGCACCCCGAGCCGGGCCACCTCGCCGGGCAGGCCCGCCTCGGCGAGCAGGCCGTCGACGTTCGCGAACGTGGTGGTGCTCCACGTCGTGTACGGGTGGAAGCCGTGCCACTCGTCCAGCAGCACCCCCTGCGCGCCCTCGAAGACGCACGTCCCGGAGCGCAGCGCCCCGGCGAGCCAGCTGCCGTCGACGATCGCGACCCGGCCGGCGAACCCGGTGAACGCGGGCAGGCAGTCCTCGACCGGCGGGGCGTCCAGCGGGCCGAGTTCGGCGGTGAGCCGGTCCCGCAGGACGGTCAGCCGACGGCGCAGCAGCGCTGGGCTGCGGCAGTCGGCGACCCGTGGCGCGTCGTCGGGGTGGGCGAGACCGTACGCGACGGCCTCGCCCACACCCAGCCCGCAGGAGCCGTGCCGGTCGGCTCCCCGGGCGATCTCCCGGGCCCGGTTGGCGGCCCGGTGGTACGGGGTGGCGAGCAGTGCCGCCCCGTCCACTGTCAACCTGTCCAGCGCGTCGGGCACCCCGACAGTGGCGAGATGGTCGGCCTCGGCGGCCAGCGCCAGCGGGTCCACCACCACGTGCCGCGACAGGTGCGTACGCACGCCGGGGTGGAAGGTGCCGGCGCCGAACTGTGCGAACGTGTGGTGCCGCCCGTCGCGCAGCACGACGTTGTGCGCCGCCTGCGCGCCCCCGTTGAAGCGGACGACCGTGTGCACGGGTCGGGTGGCGCAGAGCCAGTCCACGACAGTGCCCTTGCCAGCGTCGCCATAGCCGAGGTCGACCACCGCCACGTGCCTCACAGTCGGGTCACCCCGCCTGTGGTGTCGCGGAAGGCCGGCAGCGTCGACACCTCGGCGCGCCGCCCCCGGTTGAGGCGGGCCAGCGCCTTCGACACGGTGCCGGTGGCGGTGGAGCCGGCGCGGTCCAGGTGACGCAGGCCCTCGTCAAGGTCGATGGCCTGCTCACCGAGGCCGATGGTGAGCGCGATGGTCTCGCAGACCGCGTCGAGGTCGTCGAGGACCACGGCGTTCTGCCCGAGCAGGTCCCGCCAGAAGTCGAGCACCTTGGCGTTGCCGGCGTAGTGGCTGCCGGCGGGGAGCAGGTAGTAGGTGTCCCAGCGGCTCGTCACCTCGTCGACGATGTGCCGCAGCGGCACGTCCTCGGTCAGGTTGTCACCGATCACGCCGGCTGCCTCCCGCGCCTTCACCGTCGGGTACGCCAGCTCGTCGCCGATGATGAACAGGTAGCCGCGCCGGCCGCGCTTGTCCCAGTTGTCGGTGGCGGTGTGCCGGGCCATGAAGTACATGGCCAGCTCGTACGACTCGGTCATCTGCCCGCCGCCACCGCCTTCGAGGACGATCCGGCCGAGGTCGTCGTCCATTCGGTTGTCCGACTCGAACTGGCCGACCTGCAACGGCACCCGGTCGCAGGTGGCGTCCCCGATCGCCCCGAACATGATCTGCGGGTCGCTTGCGTAGCCCTGCCGTTGCAGCAGCCCGAGCAGCTGCGGCAGCTTGGTCTGCAGGACGCGCGGCACCTTGAGCATCGAGCCTGTCACGTCGAAGAGCACCGCGACGGGCGTCGATCGGGGGTGTTCGTCGGAGTCGCGGCTCTCCCGCGTCGCCTCCCGGGGGTCGAGCGCGGGGTGCACGGTGCGGGCCCCGCTGTCGCTGTAGGAGAAGGCGCTCTTGCCGGTCGACCTGCGGTAGCGGTCGGCGGCGTCGTACACGTCGGTGGACCAGATTCCACTGCCCATGACAGCTCCTTAGAGGGTGAGGGTGAAGGGGCGGAAGGTGCGTGGCCCGTAGAGCCGGTCCAGCACGTTGTCGAATTCGCGTAGCAGGCGCCACGCGTCGTCGGGCCGGTCCTTGAGGAAGCGCTGCCGGCAGCCCTGGGCGAAGGCGAGCAGCTCGCGCGGCGCGTGGCGGTTCAGCAGCGAGGTCATGCAGCGGGTGGCCATCCAGATGTCGGTGCCCGGCCCGCACTGCCGCTTCTGGAAGACCTCCGGCGGATACCAGTCCTGGTAGCCGGGCACCATGGCCGGGATCGTGCTGCCGACGGGCGCGGAGAAGCACCAGTCGACGAGCACCACGCCGTGGGCGGCCGGCTCGATCAGCACGTGTCGCGGCAGGACCGCGCCGTGCACCACGCCGGCCCGGTGGGCCAGGCCGAGTGCCACGAGCAGCCGCCGCCACATCCAGGCCACGTCACGGGCGTCCAGCCCGTCGGGGTACGCGCGCCGCACCGCGTCGAGGTCGTGCAGGCCGGGCGCGGTGGCGAGCACGTTGATCCGCCGTTCGGCGCCGGTCGCTGCGTCGGAGTGCCGGAACTCGTCGACGAGTCGGGGCACGTACGGCAGGTAGCGCGGGTCGCCGCGTTCGGCGATGGTGTGCAGGGCGTGTGCCTCGCGGGCCATGAGGTCGTTGTCGGTGGGCCGCCGGGGCAGCTTGAGCAGCCTGTCGTCTCCGACGTCGTAGAGGTCGGCAAGGTCACCGGAGTGGGCAAGCGCGCCGAGGCGGTAGTCGCCGAGGACTGTGACCTGCCGGGCCTGCCACCGGGTGGTGACGTGGATGAACGCGTCGAGGGCTTCGGCGCGTACCGCCGGGTCGGCCGTCAGGCGGTCGGGGTGCAGGGCCGCGACCAGCTCGCGGTAGCGCCTGGCCGGCTGGTCCGTGCCGAACAGGTCGGTGTCGGTGCGGGCGGCAGTGACCAGGCCGATGGCCTCCGCGGTCCTCATCGCACCGTCTCCTCGTGGGCGGGGCGCAGCAGCGCGGGGTGCAGCAGCCGGGCGTCGCCGGCCCGGTAGAGCCGGGCGCGGGGGCCACCCCGCGAGCCGCCGCGCTCGGTGCTGGCGCCGGTGCTCTCCACGAAGCCCGGCACGGACAGCACCTTGCGGTGGAAGTTGCCGGCGTGCAGGGGGTGACCCCAGACCGTCTCGTAGACGGCGCGTAGCTCGCTGATGGTGAACTCGGCGGCGAGGAAGCGCGTGGCGAGTGGGGTGTATTCGAGCTTGGAGCGGGCGCGCTCAAGCGCGTCGTCGATGATCCGGCCGTGGTCGAAGGCGAGCTGCCGGCTGGTCAGGGCGGTCACCGGCAGCCAGGTCGCCGCGTCGGCGTCGCTGCCGGCGGCCGGGTCGGGCAGGTCGGGGGCGAACGCGAGGTGGGCGACCGAGACGACGCGCATCCGCGGGTCGCGGTCGGGTGCGCCGTAGCTGCCCAACTGCTCCAGGTGTACGCGGCGCAGCCCTTCGCCGCCGAGCCCGGTCTCCTCGGCCAGCTCACGTCGGGCGCCGGCGGCGAGGTCCTCGTCGGGTTGGACGAAGCCGCCGGGCAGTGCCCAGTGCCCCTCGAAGGGTGGCTGGCCCCGCTGGATCAGCAAGAGGTGCAGCGCGCCGTCGCGGATGGTCAGCGCCACCACGTCGACGGTCACGGCGACCGACGGGTAGGCCCGGGGGTCGTACGCCTCCAGGAACTCCTGCTCGTTCATCGCGTCACCCTCACTTTGAGAACATCTCTATATGAGAACAACTTAGCGCACGAGAACGCCAGTGCCAAGCCCGGATCCGGGATCGGCACTGGCGCGTCAGCGCAGGAGGCCCACCAGGTGCGGTCGGCCACGCGAGTCGTGCAGGGCGAACCCGCCGTCCGGCAGCAGCGCGAAGCTCACGGTGCTCGGCAACGACACCGGCAGCTTGAAGGCGACCTCGACCGTGTAGGCGTCCGGCAGCCGGTTTTCCAGCGCTGCGAGGCATCGCGCCTTGCTCCACATGCCGTGCGCGATCGGCCGGCGGAACCCGAACAGCCGCGCCCCGAGCACTGACGTGTGGATCGGGTTGTGGTCCCCGGAGACCCGCGCGTACTCGGTGCCGACCCGGGGTTCGACACGCCAGCGGGCCGTACCGGCGGGCACCTCGGTGCGCCCGCTCCGGTCGCGCCGCTCACCGCCGCCGGCCGTGGGCTCCCGACCCAGGTACGTGGAGACGCCGCGCCAGACCTCCTCCCCGTCCACCGAGCCGACAAGCACCACGTCCAGTTGCCGCCCCCGGTCGTGCGGGCGCAGATCCTGGGCGTACGTCGTGAAGTCGATGGCCTCGTCGGCGGTGATCGGGCGGTGCACTGTGATCCGGTTGTCGATGTGCACCAGGCCGGTCAGCGGGAGGGGAAAGTCCGGCGCGGTCATCAGCCGCAGGCTCAGTGGAAAGCCCATGACGTGCGGAAACGTCGCGGGGAGCTGATCGGTGAGCCGGAACCCGCAGACCCGGTCGTAGTCGGCAAGGTGCGTCCTGTCGACGCTCACGCCGTCCACTGCCAGCTCGGCCGCCGGCAGGTCGTTCCCGCGCCGCCCCTTGCCGAGGCCCGGCAGCGCACCGAGCAACGCCCGCCGGTACAGCGGTCCGGCCGCCGGCATCCGGGGCAGTTCGATGCGCTCCCGGGTGCGGTTGGCCGGTTGCGCGCCGGAGAGGTCGCGGATCGCGTCGGTTCCGGCGGTCAGGTCGTGTGTCTGCTCGACGTTCAGGTCGTGACCGGCGGGCTCCGGACGGCGGATCGCGTCCAGGGTCTCCCGCGACAGGATCTCGGTGGGGCCGTCGATCAGTTCGTGGACCGACAGGTCGTCCGGCTCCCCGGTGGGCTGTCCTCTTCTCGCCATCACGCCCCCAGCAGGCTCTGGCCGCAGACGCGTACGACGTTGCCGCTGACCGCGCCGGACGCCGGCCACGCCAACCAGCCGATCGCCTCCGCCACGTCGACCGGCAACCCGCCCTGCGACAGGCTGTTCATCCGCCGGCCCGCCTCACGGACGACAAGCGGGATGCGCGCCGTCAGGCGGGTCTCGATGAAGCCGGGGGCCACCGCGTTGACGCTGATCCCCCGCTCGTGCAGAGCCGGGGCGAGCGAGTCGACGAGCCCGATCACGCCGGCCTTGCTGGTGGCGTAGTTGGTCTGCCCCCGGTTGCCGGCGATCCCGGCGATCGAGGAGACCGACACGATCCGCCCGCCGGCCGGGATCAGCTCCCGTTCCAGTAGGACGTCGTTGATCCGCTCCTGGCTGGAGAGGTTCACGTCGATCACCTGGTCCCACCGGTCGGCGTCCATCCGGCCGAGCGTCTTGTCCCGGGTGATTCCCGCGTTGTGCACCACCACGTCGACCCGACCGTGGCGGCTGGCCAGGTGGTCGGCGAGCCGGGTCGGGGCGTCCGGCGCGGTCAGGTCGAGCTGCACCGCCGTACCGCCGATGTCGTTCGCCACGGCGGCCAGGGCATCCCCGGCGGCCGGGATGTCCAGCGCCACCACCTGCGCGCCGTCGCGGGCCAGGACCCGGGCCAGCGCCGCGCCGATGCCCCGGGCCGCGCCGGTCACGAGCACGACCTGCCCGTCCAGGGGGCGATCCCAGTCCGCCGGGGCGCTCGCCGTGCCGTCGCCAACCCGGATGACCTGCCCCGAGACGTACGCGGAGCGGCCGGACAACAGGAACCGCAGTGTCGATTCGAGGCTGGTACGGGTCCCGGCGGCGCTGGCGTCGCCTGTCACGTAGACGAGCTGTGCGGTGGTGCCCCTGCCGAACTCCTTGCCGATGCTGCGGACCAAACCCTCCAGAGCGCGTTGGGCCGTGGCCTCGCGCGGCGTCGGGCACTCCGATGGCGGGGTGCCGAGCACGATCACCCGACCGCTGGGCAGCACGGCCCGGGCCTGCGGGTGGAAGAAGTCGTACAGCTGGCGAAGGTCGGTCGAGTCGGTGATCCCGGTGGCGTCGAAGACCAGCGCCCCGTACCGCTGCGGGGTGTCGCTGTGGGCGGCGGTGGCCTGGTCGGCCAGCTCGACCCCGGCGGATGCCAGGATCTTGGCGATCGGCTCGGCGAGTCGCCCGCCGGTGGCCGCGCCGAGCAGCAACGGCCCGGGCAGCAGCGGATCGCCGGGGTGGTGTCGGCGCAGTCGCGGCGGGTCGGGCAGCCCGAGACGCTTGACCAGCGCGCGGCCGGCGGCTGATTGGACGAAGCTCGCGTACCTGTCGCTCATGGGCGTAGCCTACTGGCGAGTAGGGTTGGCGCAACACATCTTCAAGGAGGCGGATCGTGCAGAGCATCCGACGGGTCGCGGTCATCGGCGGCAACCGCATCCCCTTTGCCCGCTCCAACTCCCGCTATGCGCAGGCGTCGAACGCGGACATGCTCGGCGCGGCGCTGGACGGCCTGATCGCCAGGTACGGGCTGGCCGGACAGCGGGTCGGCGAGGTGGTGGCCGGTGCGGTGCTCAAGCACTCCCGTGACTTCAACCTCACCCGTGAGGTGGTGCTCGGCTCGCGGCTCGACCCGCACACACCCGCGTACGACATCCAGCAGGCGTGCGGCACCGGCCTGGAGGCGGCGATCCTGGTCGCCAACAAGATCGCCCTCGGTCAGCTCGACGTGGGCATCGCCGGCGGCGTCGACACCACCTCCGACGCGCCGCTCGCCGTCAACGAGGACATGCGGCGCACCCTGCTCAAGCTCAACTCCGCCCGCACCCTCGGCGAACGGATGAAGATCGCGGCGAAGCTGCGCCCGCTCCAGCCGTTCAAGCCGGAGATCCCTCGCAACGCCGAGCCGCGTACCGGCCTGTCGATGGGGGACCACGCCGCCCAGACCGCCATGCGCTGGCAGATCGACAGGCGATCCCAGGACGAGCTGGCGCTGCGCTCACACCAGCGGCTGGCCGCCGCGTACGACAAGGGCTTCTTCGACGACCTGATGACGCCGTACCTGGGGCTCACCCGCGACCAGAACCTCCGTCCGGACACGAGCGTGGAGAAGCTCGGCTCGCTCAAGCCGGTCTTCGGCACCCGTGGCCCGGACGCCGAGCACGCCACGATGACCGCCGGCAACTCGTCGCCTCTCACCGACGGCGCGTCCACAGTGCTGCTCGCCAGCGAGGAGTGGGCTGCCGCGCACAACCTGCCGGTGCTGGCCTGGTTCAGCTGGTCGGAGACGGCAGCCGTGGACTTCGTGCACGGCGAAGAAGGGCTCCTGATGGCCCCCACGTACGCGGTGCCCCGCATGCTGGCCCGTGCCGGGCTGACGTTGCAGGACTTCGACTACTACGAGATCCACGAGGCGTTCGCCTCCCAGGTGCTGGCCACCCTCGCCGCCTGGGAGTCGCCGGAGTTCTGCAAGGACCGGCTCGGCCTGGACGCCCCGCTCGGCGCGATCGACAGGGAGAAGCTCAACGTCAACGGCTCGTCGCTGGCCGCCGGGCACCCGTTCGCCGCCACCGGCGGCCGGATCGTCGCGACCCTGGCAAAGCTGCTCGCCGAGAAGGGCAGCGGCCGCGGGTTGATCTCCATCTGCGCGGCCGGCGGTCAGGGCGTGACGGCGATCCTGGAGCGCTGATCGCATACCCGATCACGCTTCCTAGATCGCGACGCGTGCATGGAGGGGTTAGCCTGACCTCGCCCTTCCCCGCCCTGGAGGATCAACTCCGATGTCGACTGCCCCGATGTCCGCGTCCGGTCCGCAGGCTCGCGTCGCCGTGCCGCCCCCTCGACCGCCGTCGGGGGGCGTCCGGCTGAGTCGGACGGCCCAGATCGTCACCGGCCTGGCGCTGATCGTGCCGGCCGCCGTCGCCCTGCTGTGGTCGTACGTCATTCCGTCGATCAGCACCATTGTGGACAGTTTCGGGCCAGTAAGACTGGTGCCGAACCGCCGCGGCCAAACCTCCGAGGGCGGCCTGGAAAACTACCGAGAGATCGTCGCCTCGGGATTCCTCGGTGACCTGGCCTACGTGCTGCTGCTCGCACTGATACCGGTGCTGCTCGCACTGATCGTCGCCCCTGCGCTCGCGCTCGCGGCGGAGCGGGCCGGCCGGGTGCCGAGACTTGTCACCCGGGCGCTGCTGGCCGTGCCGCTGGCCGCCTACGCCCCGCTCGCCGTGGGAACGGCGCGGACGATGGAACAGGCCGGCACCGGCCCGGGGAAGACCTCCGCCATCAGTACGGTGGCGCTGCTGCCCGCCGGGCTGGTGATCGCGATCGGTGCCACAGTCTTCCTCGCCGTGTGGTGCCGCCGCCCCCACGGCAGGTCCCTGCCGGCGGCCCTGGCCGCTGGCGGCGTGCTGGCGCTGACCGTCGTCGCGGTGACGATGCAGTCCTGGTCCCTCCAGTGGCCCGTCGTCGCCCAGAGGGGGCAGAACAGAACTCCGTTGCTGGACGTCTACCAGCAGACCTTCGTCCTCGCCCAGACCGGTGTCGGCGCTGCCGGCAGCGCGGTGCTGTTGGTGCTGCTGGGAACGCTCGGCCTCCTCGCCGTCGCCCTGCTCCTGCTGACCCGTACGCGGATCGCCTTCACCGGTTGGCGCGACCGCCCGGCGGAACCGACCCCTGCCGTGCGGAGTCGTGTCGCACTCGGCCTCCTGGTGGTGGGGCTGCTGGCGTTCCTCGGCGTGCTCGCGTACGTGTTGACGCCGTGGCTGCGGCTGCTCACCGCCGACGTGACGGCGCTGCCCCGGGGTGTCACCGCCGGCCAAATTCAGATCAACACCTGGCTGCCACCGCTGATCTCGACGGTGATCGGGGTGGGCCTCGCCGCGCTGGCCGGATTTGCGATCGGTGGCCTGCGCCCGCTGGGCCGGGCCAGCGAGCTTCTCCTGCTGCCCTTCGCACCCTGGCTCTTCGTCGGCGTCGGCCCACTCGCGGGCGCCCATTACCTCCGGGCTCGTGACGCCGAGCAGTTGAACACCTTCGCGGCGCTGATCCCGCCGAGCTGGCTCTCCATCCCCGCGCTCGTGGTGTTCACCCTGTTCTTCCGGGGTCAGCGGGAACGTTGGGAGGGCAGCGGCCGGTTCATCTCGACGATGCTGCTGCCCGCCCTGCCGATGGTGGCCGGGGCCGGGCTGCTGACCTGGTTGGTCGCCGCGCAGGACTGGCTGTGGCCGCGCCTGGTAGTCGCGCAGAACGGGCTGTGGCCGGCACCGAATTTCCTGCTCTACCGGCTTCGGGGGCGGTTCGACGCTGAGGGCACCGCGCAGGGAGATCTGGCTCAGATACTGCCCTTGCCGATGCTGCTGTTCTTCCTGCTCGCCTTCCTGGCGTTGCAGTTGCTCTACCTCGACCGGCTCGTCATCCTGGCGGGCCGACAGGAGGCCAAGCCGCACGCCGGTGCCGGGCCTACCGGTGCCGCGGCTACCGGTGCCGCGGCTACCGGTGCGATGCCTGCCGGTGTCGCGGCGTCGGCCCTTCCGCAGACCGACCAGAACGACGTCACGGAACGGGACCCGCGGCAGTCCTGAACGGCTCGCGCAGGCGGGGCGGCGTTGTCAGGGCTTCCTATCGTGGTGTCAACCGCTCGGACGTCATGATGGCGGCGCCCTGTCGAGGAGTGTCATGTCCCGTCACGCGCTACTCCGTACCACTGTCGTTGCTCTGGCCGCCGTGCTGGCAGCCGGCGGCTGTAGCTCCACCGCGACGAGTTCCGTGGATTCCACGGCGACCACGGTGCCCGCCGCCCCGGCGAACACACCCAGCGCCGACGCCGGCACGGTCATTGACGCCGAGACGCCGAACGGTGATCCGACGGGCGGCGGCTCCACCAGCGGCGGTGGCTCCACGGGCGGCCAGCCGGCCGGCGGCACCTCGACCGGCGGCGACAGCGGTCAGTCCGGTACGAAGGCGAGCGGGCCGATCATCAGCTACTTCCGGGTGACCGACAAGCCGCGCTGCCCGGCCGGCACCAGCGCCAACCCGATCGCCGGTGGCGGGGTGCTGATGGAGTGGCGGGTCAGCAACGTCAAAGCGGTGGCCCTGTCGATCGACGGTGCCGGCGTATACCGCGACGACTACCCTTCTGCCGGTAGTGAGGAGTTCGCCTTTCCCTGCTCCGGCGGGGAGGGCGATATCCAGAAGCACACCTACACATTGACGGCACGCAACGCGCACGGCACGCAGACGAAGACGATCGTGGTGACCGCCCCGGTGCACGACATCCCGCAGGTCTGACCAGCGCCCGGCCTCCGCTACAGCCCGCCCACGGCCGGGCTGTAGCGGGCAGGGGCCGTCCTCGCCGCCGGGATGCCGCGAAGCCGTGCCCGACCAGGTCGCCCGTCGTGGGGTAGGCGAGAATGAGGTACGTGACGACGATCCCGAACGTGCTCGCCAACCGTTACGCCTCACCCGAGCTTGTCGCCCTCTGGTCGCCGGAGGAGAAGGTCCGGATGGAGCGGCGACTCTGGCTCGCCGTGCTCCGCGCCCAGCGCGACCTGGGCGTGCCGGTGCCCGACGGTGTGGTCGAGGCGTACGAGCGGGTGCTCGACCAGGTCGACCTCGCCTCGATCGCCGAGCGGGAGCGGGTCACGCGGCACGACGTGAAAGCCCGGATCGAGGAGTTCAGCGCGCTCGCCGGGCACGAGCACGTGCACAAGGGCATGACCTCGCGGGATCTCACCGAGAACGTCGAGCAGTTGCAGGTGCGCGCCTCGCTGGAGCTGATCCGGGACCGGGTGGTGGCCACCCTCGCCCGGCTGGCGTGGCTGGCCCACGAGCACTCCGAGCTGGTCATGACCGGCCGTTCGCACAACGTTGCCGCGCAGGCCACCACGCTTGGCAAGCGGTTCGCCTCGGCGGCGGAGGAGCTGCTGATCGCGTACGAGCGGCTGGAGGAGCTGATCGCCCGCTACCCGCTGCGCGGGATCAAGGGGCCGGTCGGCACGGCAGCCGACCAGCTCGACCTCTTCGACGGCGACGCCGACAAGGTCGCCGAGTTGGAGCGGCGGGTCGCCGAGCACCTGGGCTTCTCCCGCGTACTGGACAGCGTCGGGCAGGTCTACCCGCGCTCGCTCGACTTCGACGTGCTTGCCGCGCTGGCGCAGACCGCCGCCGCGCCGTCGTCGCTGGCCACCACGATCCGGCTGATGGTCGGCCAGGAGCTGGTCACCGAGGGCTTCAAGCCGGGCCAGGTCGGCTCCAGCGCGATGCCGCACAAGATGAACACCCGCTCGTCGGAGCGGGTGAACGGCTTCGCGGTGATCATCCGGGGTTACCTGTCGATGGTCGGCGAGCTGGCCGGTGACCAGTGGAACGAGGGGGACGTGTCCTGCTCGGTGGTCCGCCGGGTGGCCCTGCCGGACGCGTTCTTCGCCGCCGACGGGCTGTTCCAGACGTTCCTCACCGTGCTCGACGAGTTCGGCGCATACCCGGCGGTGATCAACCGGGAGTTGGAGCGGTTCCTGCCGTTCCTGGCCACCACGAAGATCCTGGTGGCGGCGGTCCGGCGGGGCGTCGGTCGTGAGGTCGCGCACGAGGTGATCAAGGAGCACGCCGTAGCGGTGGCGCTGGCCATGCGCGAGAAGGGCGCTCCGGAGAACGACCTGTTCGACAGGCTGGCCGCCGACGGTCGCCTCGGCCTGTCCCGCGCCGACATCGACACCCTGGTAGCCGACCGCACGGCCTTCGTGGGCGCCGCCCCCGCCCAGGTGGCAGCACTGACCCGCCGCATCACCAAGGTGGTAGAAACCCACCCGAACGCCGCAACCTATTCCCCGCCGCCGATCCTCTAACCTCCGGCATCACCGCTTCAAGGTGGGCGTGGGTGGGCGTTACTCGCGGGTTGGGGTTTCGGCGGCTGTGCGGAGGTTCGGGGCGCTCGCGGGTTCGGCGATGCCGCCGAGGGACTCCGCGAAGCCCGGGTCGTGCGCGGTGTCCGCGGCGACCGCAGGCTGGTCGGCCGGCATGACCTCGGCCATCGTGGGTACGGCGATCACCGCTGTGCCGTACGCGCAGATCTCCATCCACATCTCGCCGCAGTCCCGGCTGTCGAAGCGCATGCCGATCACCGCGTTCGCGCCGAGCCGCAGGGCTTCCTCGCCGAGACGGGACACCGAGTCGGTACGCCAGCGGGTGAGGTTGTCGGGCGCCATCGGGTCGTACGCGCCACCGCGCAGGTTCTTGACCCCCTCGCGGTACGGGTTGCGCGTCCTGGCCATCGATGACACCACCTCACCGAGGATCTGGCGGATTTCGTAGCCGGGCAGTTGCTCCGTCGTCACGACCAGCACGGTTCCGATGCTGTCAGGAGTGGGGCGACCCGATCGTGTGCATTGTTCACCTGATCGGATGCTGCAAAACGACGCGGCGCGGACGGCCGGCACGCTGCCGACCATCCGCGCCGCGCGGGGCTCTAACCGTCAGACACCGGCCGTCGAGGTGATCCAGGCCCTGTTGTACGCGACACTGCCGTAGTTCTGGATGCTGGAGCCGTCGGCCGTGGAGGCCACTCCGACCTGCTGGCCGTTGTAGAACTGCGGACCGCCCGAGTCTCCCCGCCAGGCGTTCCCGCTGATCCGGCTGCTGCGGATGGCCTGCCCGCCGTACGCGTCGGTGGCGCTGTTGCTGGTGACCCGGACGGTGGCGGTCTTGAGTTGGCTGGACGCGGAGCAGCCGCTGTAGCAGGTCATGCCCCAGCCGTAGATCGAGTTGGTGGAGCCGATCGGCGGGTTGCTGCTGGCGAGGCTCACCGTCGAGGTGCTGACGGTGCTGGAGAGCCGCATGAGGGCCAGGTCGTTGCGGGTGTAGGTGGCGCTGACCGTGCGGGTGACGCCGCCGGAGGCCCGGTAGACGCTGCCGACCCGTACCGACATGGTGCCGCTGATGCAGTGTCGGGCGGTGAGCACCCACTGCGGTGCGATCACGCTGCCGGAGCAGGTGAACGAGCCGTTGCTGAGCACCGCGGCGGCCCAGGGCGCGGACGAGACGGTGTTGCCGCCGATGATGGGCTGAGGGCCGGCCGGGGCGGCGACCGCGCCGGAGGCGCTGCCGAGGGCGCCGGCGAGCGCGACGCCGAGCATGGCGAGCAGGGGACGGATGCGCATCGGGGGACTCCTTGGACGGGGCGGACCCGGGGTCGCCGGGTGCGGGAGGGCGCCGACGGAGGTCCCCGCCGGCGCTGGCATCGAACTGCGTCGATGTAGAGTAAGACGGTCCGGAGTTGTTTTCAAGAATTTGATCGAGATGCGGCAATGTAACGATTCAGCTACCCGCGACGCCGTATATGCCCTGGTGGGAGCGTGTGTCCCGGATCTTGGACAGGTTCGGCCACCAGTTATGTTGATCACTGCCTGAACTGCGCCCGGCCGGTGCGTCCGCGGCGGTATCTGCCAGGTAGGCTGGCTGCGCTCGCCCGTTGTGGGTCGGCACCCAACTGCGTACACAGTCAGGAGTGCCCAGTGCCTCGCGTCGTCGTCGACGTCATGCTCAAGCCCGAGATCCTCGATCCGCAGGGCCAGGCCGTCGCAAACGCGCTGCCCCGGCTCGGCGTCAGCGACGTCGCCTCAGTTCGGATCGGCAGGCGGATCGAGATCGACTTCACCGGTGAACCCGACCTGGACCGGGCCCGGGAGATCGCCGACAAGCTGCTCGCCAACCCGGTCATCGAGGACTTCACCGTCCGCCTGGTCGAGGCCGACGAGACCGCGGACGCCCGCTCGTGACCGCCCGGGTCGGTGTCGTCACCTTCCCCGGCTCACTCGACGACGGGGACGCGGCCCGTGCCGTCCGGATCTCCGGCGCCGAGCCGGTCCGGCTCTGGCACGGTGACCCGAGCCTGCACGGGGTGGACGCCGTAGTGCTCCCCGGCGGCTTCTCCTACGGCGACTACCTGCGCTGCGGCGCCATCGCCCGGTTCGCACCGGTGATGGAGACGATCGTGGACGCCGCCCAGGGTGGCCTGCCGGTGCTCGGCATCTGCAACGGCTTCCAGATCCTCTGCGAGGCGCACCTGCTGCCCGGCGCGCTCACCCGCAACCAACACCTGCACTTCCGTAACCGGGACCAGATCCTGCGCATCGAGTCGGTCGGCACCGCCTGGACCAACGCGTTCCAGCCCGGCCAGGAGGTGCTCATCCCGGTGAAGAACGGCGAGGGCTGCTACGTCGCCGACACCGCGACCCTGGACCAGCTCGAAGCCGAGGGCCGGGTGGTCGCCCGCTACATCGGCGGCAACCCCAACGGCTCGCAGCGTGACATCGCCGCGATCACCAACGCCGCCGGCAACGTGGTCGGCATCATGCCGCACCCCGAGCACGCCGTGGAGGCGCTCACCGGCCCCTCGCTGGACGGTCTCGGCTTCTTCACCTCGGTCCTCAAGCACCTGGTGGGGGCACCGGCGTGAACGCGAGGAGTCGGTCGGGCGGGCACGAGCGCAGCGAGGAGAGGTCATGACCACCCATCCGGACCCGGTACGGGACACTCCGGAGGCGTACTCCGCCCCGGCGCAGCCGGCCGAGCCGAGCCCGGCGGAACCCGCCTACACGGCGACCGCTCCCGCCCAGCCGGCCACGGCCGACTGGACCGACGGCGTGGATACCGTGCAGCGCGCCAACGGCACCTCGGGCGAGCTTCAGCCGTACACCGAGCTGGGGCTCCGCGACGACGAGTACGACCGGATCCGGCAGATCCTCGGGCGTCGGCCCACCCAGTCCGAGCTGGCGATGTACTCGATCATGTGGAGCGAGCACTGCTCCTACAAGTCGAGCAAGGTGCACCTGCGCCAGTTCGGCGAGAAGGCACCGCACAGCGACCGGCTGCTCGCCGGCATCGGTGAGAACGCCGGTGTGGTGCAGATCTCCGCCGACCTGGCCGTGACCTTCAAGGTCGAGTCGCACAACCACCCGAGCTTCGTCGAGCCGTACCAGGGCGCGGCGACGGGTGTCGGCGGCATCGTCCGCGACATCCTCGCCATGGGTGCCCGCCCGGTCGCGGTGATGGACCCGCTGCGCTTCGGTGCGGCGGACCACCCGGACACCGCGCGGGTGCTCACCGGCGTGGTCGCCGGCGTCGGCGGCTACGGCAACTGCCTCGGCCTGCCCAACATCGGTGGCGAGTTGGTCTTCGACCCCTCCTACCAGGGCAACCCGCTGCTCAACGCGCTCTGCCTGGGCGTGCTGCCGGTCCACCGGCTCCAGAACAAGGCTGCCGCCGGCCCCGGCAACGTGGTCGTGCTGATGGGCGCCAAGACCGGCCGGGACGGCATCGGCGGCGTGTCCGTGCTGGCAAGCGCCACCTTCGACGAGGGCAGCGAGGCCCGTCGCCCCGCCGTGCAGGTCGGCGACCCGTTCACCGAGAAGCTGTTGATCGAGGCGTGCCTGGAGCTGTACGACGGCCAGTTGGTCGTTGGCATCCAGGACCTCGGCGGCGCCGGTCTGACCTGTGCGCTCACCGAGACCGCCGCCGCGGCCGGCACCGGCATGCGGGTCTGGCTGGAGCGCGTACCGCTGCGTGAGCCCTCCATGGACCCGCACGAGATCCTCGCCAGCGAGTCCCAGGAGCGGATGCTGCTGGTCGTCGAGCCGGACAAGCTCGACGCGGTGCTCAAGACCTGTGAAAAGTGGGGCGTCCTCGCCACCGCGATCGGCGAGGTCACCGCACCCGAGCCGGACGGCCGCCCCGGCCGACTGCTGATCACGTGGCAGGACCACCTGGTCGTCGACGTACCTCCGGGTTCGCTTGTCGACGACGGCCCGGTGTACGCCCGGCCGATGCGCGAGCCGGCGGACCTGATCCTGCTCCAGGCCGACCGGGCCGAGACGCTGCCCCGACCGGCCGACCCGGAGGCGCTGCGGGAGACCGTGCTGCGCATGATCGCGTCGCCCAACCTGGCCGACAAGACCTGGGTCACCGAGCAGTACGACCGCTACGTGCTGGGCAACACCGTCCTCGCCCAGCCGGAGGACGGCGGCGTGATCCGCATCGACGAGCGGACCGGGCTCGGCGTGGCGCTGTCGGTGGACGGCAACGGCCGGTACGCGCGGCTCGACCCGTACAACGGCACCAAGCTGGCCCTCGCCGAGGCGTACCGGAACGTGGCGGTGACCGGCGCGACGCCGATCGCCGTCACCAACTGCCTCAACTTCGGCTCCCCGGAGGACCCGGGCGTGATGTGGCAGTTCGCCGAGGCCGTTCGCGGCCTGGCGGACGGCTGCCTGGAGCTGGGGATCCCGGTCACAGGCGGCAACGTCAGCTTCTACAACCAGACCGGCGCGGCGCCCATCCACCCGACCCCGGTGGTCGGTGTGCTCGGCGTACTGGACAACGTGGCCGACCGGGTGCCGATGGGCTTCGTCCCGCGCCCCGGTGGCGATCACGACCAGATCTACCTGCTGGGTGAGACAAACGTCGAGCTGTCCGGCTCGGAGTGGGCCTGGGTGACGCACGAGCACCTCGGCGGCATTCCGCCGCAGGTCGATCTCTCCCGGGAGAAGCTGCTTGCCGACCTGCTGGCCGAGGCTGCCCGGGTGGGTCACCTCAGCTCCGCGCACGACCTGTCCGACGGTGGCCTCGCCCAGAGCCTTGTCGAGTCCTGCCTGCGGCGGGGCGTCGGTGCCCGGATCGCGGTGCCGGAGCAGTTCGCCGGCGGCTCGATGCCGTTCGTCTACCTGTTCAGCGAGTCCGCCACGCGGGCCCTGGTGTCGGTGCCGCGCGGCCACGACAAGGCGTTCGCGGCGCTCTGCGCCGAGCGGGGGGTGCCGTTCGAGCTGATCGGCGTCACCGACCCGACCGGCGGTGCGCTTGAGGTGCACGGCCAGTTCCGGATCGGCCTGGACGAGCTGCGCGCCGCGCACACCGAGACGCTGCCGCGCCTGTTCGGCGGTGCCGCCTCCGTCGAGGTGCCCGCGCCGGCCGCCGGCGTGGCGGGCGCTGTCGAGGCGGCGCCCCTGCCGGTGGCCGAGGGCACGACCGTCGCGCCTCTGGACCCGGCGACTGTCGTGTCCGAGCCGATCGCGTCGGCCGGTCCGGTGCCAACGACCGGAGCGGTCGAGCCGGTCGAGGCTGGCGTGTCCGGTCAGTCGGACGAGGCTGGCGTGTCCGGTCGGTCGGGCGAGCCGGGCGCGTCTGGTCAGTCGGGCGACTCGGAGCCGAGCGCGTCGGGCCAGTCGAGCACCACCGGGCCGGCGGGGGCCGCCGGTTCGTCCGAGTCTGACTCCGGTGCCACCGACCCGTCGCCTGACGAGCGCTGAGGCGTTGGCGGCCGCCGTCTACGGCCAGCCCGGATCGGGTGCCCGGTTCGACTGGGGGCTGAGCGGCGCGGCCGAACTCGGTCGGGTCTGCGCCGCCCTGGTGGTGGTGGACGTACTCTCGTTCACCACCGCCGTGGAGGTGGCTGTCGCTCGCGGCATGCGGGTGCATCCGTTCCCCTGGGGCGAGCAGGCCGCCGAGTACGCGATCCGCGTCGGCGCGGTGGCCGCCGTGGGCCGCCGTCGGGTGACTGCCGACAATCCGTGGTCGCTCTCGCCGGCCGCGCTGAGCACCGCACCCGTCGTGCCGGACCTGGTGCTGCCATCACCGAACGGCTCGGCCATCAGCGCCGCCGCCAGCGCCACCGGGCTGCCGGTGGTAGCGGCGTGCCTGCGTAACGCACCCGCCGTCGGGCGTTGGCTGCAGAGCCAGGGGTACGGCACCACGGACGCCCCGATCGGCGTCATCGCCTCGGGGGAGCGGTGGCCAGGCGGGTCACTGCGACCGTCGGTGGAGGACCAGCTGGGCGCGGCCAGCGTGCTCGACGCCCTCGCCGGCGTACCGGGTGGCCTCTCCGTGGAGGCGGCCGTGGCGCTCGCCGCGCTGGCCAGCACCCCTGACGTGCCCGCCGCAATACGCGGAAGCGTGTCCGGCCGGGAACTGACCGAGAGCGGCTTCGCCGAAGACGTGGAGATCGCCGTCCAGGTCGACGCGTCGACGGTCGTCCCGGTCCTCCGCCAGGGAGTCTTCTCCGCCGCCTGACCTGGGTCGTCCACCCGTCGACCCCGTGCCCTCGGCCGGTCCGTGCCGGCCGGTACGTGCCTCGGCCGGTCCGTGCCGGACGCTCCATGCCTCGGCCGCCCGTGCCCGAGAGGCGTCGGGCGGGCTGCACCGGTGATCTTGCCCATTTGCGCGCTCATCGAGGGCGTAAGCGGTCGCCGGACACGCGAACGGCCGCCCGAGGTTCCGGACGGCCGTTTGCGTTGTGTCGTATGGCGGTGTGTCGGGTCAGTCGTCCAGCCAGTCGAGGCGACGGCCGCCCCGCTCGGTCGGGGGCGGGCTGTCCGGCCGGGCGCGGCCGCCCTGCTGGTCGTAGCCGGGCTGGTCGTAGCCGGGCTGGTCGTAGCTGCCGCGCTGCTGCGGGGTCTCCTGACCGTAGCCGCCCTGGTCGTACCCGCCGGCCTGCTGACCGTAGCCGCCACCCTGCTCGTACCCGCCTCCTGACCGTAGCCGCCCTGGTCGTACCCGCCGGCCTGCTGACCGTAGCCGCCACCCTGCTCGTACCCGCCGGCCTGCTGGCCGTATCCGCCGGTCGGCTCGGTCGACCGCCCACCGCCGTACGGGGCAGCGTCGGCTTGGCCGTAGCCCTGGCCCTGCTCGGGCTGGTAGACGCCTGTGGAGTACGGGTCGGCCGGGGCCGGGTACTGGGTGCTGTCGCCCGTGTACCGGCCGGTCGGCTCGTCGAAGCGCTCGCCACCTGCGGGAGCCGGTGGGTAACCGGCGGAACCGGCCGGGGCGGTGTAGTCGCGGGTGCCGTAGCCACCACCCGAGGCCGGCGCGTTGCCATAGCCGGCACCCGAGGCGGGCGCGTTGCCGTAACCGGCACCCGAGGCCGGGGCATTGCCGTAGCCACTACCTGAGGCGGGCGCATTGCCATAGCCACTGCCCGAGGCGGGCGCATTGCCGTAGCCACCCGGCACCTGTGCGCCGCCGTAGCCTGCGCCGGATCCGGGCGCTGCACCGTAGCCGTCGTCCGCCGCGCCGTAGCCGCCGTCGGGGGTACCCGCCGTGCCGTAACCGCCGCCCGAGGCCGGCGCGTTGCCGTAACCGCCGGCGCCGTACCCCCCGGTCGCGGGCTCGTCGCCGTAGCCGGCGCCGGCCCAACCCTGCTGGCCAGCGGCACCGTACGGCTGCGGAGGCGCGCCGTACGGGTCCGGTGGCACGTCGTCGACGACCGGGCGGTGCATCATCGTCGGCGCCTCGCTCAGCGCAGCCCCGCCGACCATCGTCGGATCGGGCCCGCCAGGCCGGTTGACCACCCGGGTCTGGTCGTCCGCCCCGCGGAAGCCGCCCCGCGCCGCCGGCACCGCGCCAGCCGCGCCGGCTGCCGCCGGCTCGTCATCGTCGTCGCCGCTCTCCTTGCGCTTCATCCAGAGCAGCACGATCGTGCCGACACCGGCCGCGACGAGCAGACCACCGAGCAGAATGATCAGGTACGAGCCGAAGCCACCGCCGTCATCCTCGTTCGCGGCGTTCGCCGGAGCACCGGGGCTGGCTTCAGTGGACGGCTCGTCCTCGGTGCCCTCCTCGATCGCCTCGTCGGTGGGGGTGGCCTCGACGGTGGGAGACGGGGTGGCGCTCGGTGTCACCTCGACCTTGATCTCCAGGCTGATGCGCTGCCCGGTGATCGACTGTCCCGCGTTCGCGGTGAAGCTCTTGACCGCGTTGATGTTGTTGGACGACGCACCCACGTCGATCCGACCAGGCGCGATCGGCTTGTCGTTGCTGCCGGTGAACCGGAAGTTCCCGCTGCCGTCGGCGATCGTGTCGTAACGGTGGCCGGCGCTGTCCTGGAGGATCACGATCGCGTTCGGCACCGCGTCGCCGTTCGCCTTCACGACGACCTTGCCGGAAACCGACTTCACGGTCTGCGGCTGCTGCTGAGTAGGCGGCGCGGACGCTTTGACGGTGACACGCAGCGTGCGGGAGTTCGAGTCCCCCGTCACCGTGATTTTCGCCTGAGTTCCGTTCGCCGCAGGTGCGCTTGCTGCGGCCGAAAGGGTCAGGGTCACTGGCCTCGGCAGCGGTGAGTCGCCGAAGTCGATCGGCCCGCAGCCGCCACAGGTAACGCCGTCCGGCAACCCGGTCACGTCAATGTCTGCGGACGACTCACCTTGATCCGGTCTGACAACGACGCTGACGCTACTGCTCTTGCCGGCGTCGATCGTGACCGAGTTGTCGGCTGTGCTGATCTTGGCGGCCATGGCTGGTGTTGCGGGGACGGCGAGCAGAGCGCCGGCAACCAGCGCTACGACCACACCGGCCCGCTGCTTCCAGGCACGTCGGTGTGTTGACACGTCCACCGCCTTCCGGGCTGACTTCCCTTGACCGGCGGGGCGCCGGGCCGGGGATCATCACGGTACGAATACGCCGTCGGCCACTATGCCTTGTCTGAGTGGATCGGCGCGACCCAGGGCCAGCGTCGGGTGCTCCGGCTACGGGTCGTATCGTCCCGTCGTGTCCTCTCCGCACAGTAAATCCGCCGCCATAGCAGCGGCTTTGTCGGCGCTTGACGAGGGGCGTACGCCCGAACGGCCGGTGTTCCGGGAGGCGGTCCGGTCGTTGTTGGCCGTCCTCGCGGAGCGCGCCCCCGGCCGATCGGTGGAGGTGCGGGTTCCACCATACGGTGCGATCCAGTGTGTTCCTGGTCCTCGACACACCAGGGGAAACCCGCCGAACGTGGTCGAGATGTCCCCGCTGACCTGGTTGGAGTTGGCCAGCGGCCGGGTCGGGTGGGACGAGGCGGTCGCCGCCGGTCGTGTGCAGGTGAGCGGGATCCGGGCGGACCTCTCGGCGTATCTGCCCCTCTAGCTGCCTGAATGCCCGGATGAGGGTGACGCTGTGCAGGGAAATCGTGACTATCTGTATAGACACTGATTCGCGTACACTGTCAGGCGACGACAGTGGTCCCGGCCGAGAAGTGTGGATCCGTCCCGTGATCTCCACCAGGCCGATCCAGACCAGCATGAGGGAGCGGTAGTGCCCCGAGGCGACGGCCGGCTGAGCCACGACCTTGATCCCCAACGACCTGGCCCCCAGGATGCCTGTGGCGTCTTCGGCGTCTGGGCCCCCGGCGAAGAGGTCGCCAATCTGACCTACTTCGGCCTCTATGCCCTGCAACACCGCGGCCAGGAGGCTGCGGGCATCGCGGTGAGCGACGGTTCCGGCGTCGTGGTCTACAAGGATCTGGGTCTGGTGGCCCAGGTCTTCGACGAGCCCACCCTCGCCAGCCTGCGCGGCCACTTGGCGATCGGGCACGCTCGATACTCGACGACCGGCGCCTCCAACTGGGAGAACGCCCAGCCGACCATCCGGTCGACCAGTTCCGGCACGACCATCGCGTTGGCGCACAACGGCAACCTGGTCAACACCGCCGAGCTGGAGAAGGAGGTCGCCGAGCGCGGCCTTGTCGCGGACGGTTCGACGAACGACACGTCGCTGGTGACGATGCTGCTGGCCAGCCGCCCGGACCTGTCGGTCGAGGCGGCCGCGATGGAGGTGCTGCCGCAGCTGCGCGGGGCGTTCAGCTTCGTCTTCATGGACGAGTCGACGCTCTATGCGGCCCGCGACGCGCACGGCGTACGTCCGCTGGTTCTCGGTCGGCTGGAGCGCGGCTGGGTGGTCGCCAGCGAGACCGCCGCCCTGGACATCGTCGGCGCCAGCGTGGTGCGCGAGGTCGAGCCCGGCGAGCTGATCGCGATCGACGAGGAGGGGCTGCGCTCCACCCGGTTCGCGTCGCCGGAGCCGAAGGGCTGCCTCTTCGAGTACGTCTACATCGCCCGCCCGGACGCCACGATCGCCGGGCGCAACGTGCACGCGGCGCGGGTGCAGATCGGCCGGCAGTTGGCCAAGGAGCACCCGGTCGAGGCCGACCTGGTGATCCCGGTGCCCGAGTCGGGCACGCCTGCCGCGATCGGTTACGCCGAGGCGTCCGGCATCACCTACGGCGCGGGCCTCATGAAGAACCCGTATGTGGGCCGTACGTTCATCCAGCCGTCGCAGACCCTGCGTCAGCTCGGCATCCGGCTCAAGCTCAACCCGTTGCGGCAGAACGTCCGAGGTAAGCGGCTCGTGGTGGTGGACGACTCGATCGTCCGCGGCAACACGCAGCGCGCCATCGTGCGGATGCTGCGCGAGGCGGGGGCGCTCGAGGTGCACGTCCGGATCTCGTCTCCGCCGGTCAGCTGGCCGTGTTTCTACGGCATCGACTTCGCCACCCGGGCGGAGCTGCTGGCCAACGGGTTGGACAACGACGGCATCCGGCGTTCCATCGGCGCCGACACGCTGGGCTACGTTTCGCTTCCTGGCCTGATCGCCGCGACCGAGCAGCCGAAGACTCGACTGTGTCGGGCATGTTTCGATGGGGAGTACCCGATCGAGCTGCCGGCCGGCAACCTGATCGGCAAGCACGTGCTCGAAGGTGTGGGCCGACGGGTCGCCAACTCCGCGCCGGAGGCACCGCACACCAACGGCTCGTTCGTCGCCACCCCGGGTGGCGTGACCGCAAACCGCCCGTAGCACCAAACCGGCGCGGCCCGGCCACCGCCGGCGCGGCACCGAGAACCAAAGGGGAGAACCGTGACGCACGTGTCCGAGCGCAGCGGCGCAGGAAGCAGCCCGACCGGCGGCGGCGACCGTCAGCCCTGGACGGCTGGCGCTGGCCGTCAAGGTCGGAAGCGTTCAGTCTCGTACGCCGATGCCGGGGTCTCCATCGACGCGGGTGACCGCGCCGTGGAGTTGCTGAAGTCGAAGGTGCGGCAGACCCGCCGCCCCGAGGTGCTGGGCGACCTCGGCGGCTTCGCCGGGCTGTTCCGGCTGGACACGACGAAGTACAAGAACCCGATCCTGGCGTCCTCCACCGACGGTGTGGGCACCAAGCTGGTGATCGCCCAGCAGATGGACATCCACGACACGGTGGGCATCGACCTCGTGGCGATGGTCGTCGACGACCTGGTGGCCTGTGGGGCCGAGCCGCTGTTCCTGCTCGACTACATCGCCACCGGCGAGGTCGTCCCGGACAAGGTGGCCGACATCGGCGCGGGTATCGCCGACGGCTGCCGGTACGCGGGCTGCGCGCTGCTGGGCGGCGAGACCGCCGAGCACCCCGGTGTGCTGCGCCCGGACGAGTACGACATCTCCGCGACCGGTGTGGGCGTGGTGGAGGAGAGCGACATCCTCAGCCCGGACCGGGTCGAGGTGGGCGATGTGGTCATCGCGATGCGCTCCTCCGGCCTGCACTCCAACGGCTACTCCCTGGTCCGGCACGTGCTGCTCGGCGCGGCCCGGATGCGGCTGGACATCGTGATCGACGACTTCGGTCGGCAGCGGACCCTGGGTGAGGAGTTGCTCACCCCGACCAAGATCTACGCGAAGGACTGCCTGAAGCTGATCGCCGAGGCCGAGGTGCGGGTCCTCGCCCACGTCACCGGCGGCGGCATCCCCGGCAACCTGGTCCGGGTGCTGCCGGAGCACGTCGACGCTGTGGTCAACCGGTCCACCTGGAAGCCGCAGCCGGTCTTCGACCTGATCCAGTCGAAGGGGCGGATCGACGACCAGGACATGGAGTCGACCTTCAACATGGGTGTCGGCATGTTCGCGATCGTCTCGGCGGAGGACGCCGACCGGGCGCTCGCCACGCTCACCGGCCGTGGTGTCGAGGCGTGGCAGGCTGGCGAGATCATCGAGGGCACGGGCAACGTGCAGATGGTTGGCCAGCACACCCGCGGTTGATCACGCTCTGGTTATCGTACGGGCACCTGATGGGGGCTTCACCCGAGTGGCCCATGCCGCCTAGCCTGAAGGGCTCAGGCTCGGCGGAGGAGGGCGATGGCTGCTCGGGAACAGGCGTTCAGCGGTATGCGCGGCTTGGCCGTCGTCCCGTCGTACGTCGTGATGCAGCCCACGACCCTCTGCAACCTGGACTGCGCGTACTGCTATCTGCCGTTTCGGGCTGCGGACCAGCGGATGTCGGTGCCGGTGGCCGAGGCGGTGGCGGCGGCGGTCAACCCGTGGGCGACCTCCGGTCGGTTCTCGGTGGTGTGGCACGGCGGTGAGCCGTTGGCTGCGGGTCGGGAGCACCTCGCCGACCTGATGGCGCCGTTCGGTCCCGAGGTCGAGCATCATGTGCAGACGAACGCCACGCTCATCGACGACGAGTGGTGCGACTTCTTCGCCCGGCACGAGATGCGCGTGAGCGTGAGCGTGGACGGGCCCCGGGAGCGCAACGGCGACCGGGTCAACAGGGGTGGGCAGCCGGCGTACGACCGGATCCTGCGGGGTGTGGCGGCGCTGCGTCGGCACGGCCTGCCGTTCTCGGCGCTGGCAGTGGTGTCACGGCCCGTGCCCGGGCTCGCCGCCGAGTTGTACGACTATTTCCTCGGGTTGGGCTGTGACGTGCTCGGCATCAACATCGAGGAGACCGAGGGCGTCAACACCCGCGACAACAGTCACGACCCGAGGGCGGTCACCGCGTTCTGGGCCGAGTTGGTGTCGGCCTGGCGCCGGGAGCCCCGGATCCACCTGCGGGAGGTCGAGTGGTCGCTGCGGTACACGGCGGCGGTGCTCGATGACGCGGCGGACGCCGTGCTGCCGCGGCGGCTGGATCCGATCCCGACCATCGGGCACGACGGCTCGGTGACGGTGCTCTCGCCGGAGCTGGCGGGCTTCACCGACGCCCGCTACGGCGACTTCAGCAGTGGGAACGTCCTGGCCACACCACTGGCGCAGATCCTCGTCGACGCGGCGTCCACGCCGTGGGTGGGCGAGTTCCTGACCGGGGTGGAGGCGTGCAGGACGGCCTGCCCGTACTTCGGCTTCTGTGGCGGTGGTCATGCGGCCAACCGTTACTTCGAGCTGGGGCGTTTCGACGGTACGGAGACCGAGCACTGCCGCAACAGCAAGATCCGCCTATTGGAGGGAGTGTTGGAGCATGCCCGAGACCACCAGTCACCGGCGGCCTGAGCACGAATCGGATGCCATTCCGGACAGCGTCACCGAGCGGGTGCGGGAGGCCGCCCCCGGGCTTGTCGCTCTGCTCCAGGAGGCGGCGGACGCACGGCGGCTGCGGGCGGAGGTGTCGGGCGGGGACGGCGCCAGCGCGGTCTGCGCCTGGAACCACTTCGAGAACATCCCGACCTTCTACAACTGGAACAACCGCCCGCGCTGAGGTCGACCGCGATCAGGGGCCTGTCGGCCGGTAGGTGTTCTCCGGCTGGGGCAGGCCCCTGATCGTCTGCACCGGTGTCTTCCCGACGGGCACATGCGTGAGCACGCGGGGCTTACCGCGTGCTCAGCTGCGTCGAGAGGTCAGCGGGTCGGACGTACCCAGGGATCCGGGTCGTCGTCAGCATGATTCTCATCATCGTCGTCGACGAACTCTTTAGAGTCGTCGTCGAAGTGGTGCTCAGACTTACCAGCACCCGCCAGTTCGCGCTGCAAGGCGGTGAGGTCGGTGTTCGGGGAGTGGTACTTCAACTCCCGGGCCACCTTTGTCTGCTTGGCCTTAGCACGGCCGCGCCCCATGGCTCGACCCCCTCGCACAGAATGCGGGGCAGCCCGAAGGCGGGCCCCGATGACGTCAGGCATCTCTCGTAGGTCTTACGGTACATGGGGATGCCATCGTTCGGCACCTCGGGTTACCGTCAGCCGGCTCTGCGCGTCGCGTTGATCCGGCCGTCACCCAGTGTACCCGGTAAGGAGCGAAGCGGAGAGCGCCCGTGACACCAGTCAAAGCGTGACAAACCTGACTTGGCTTCAGCGTACCGAGCACTACCGACCTTTGAGGCCCGGAGGCGGATCCCGGTCGATCCGCCTCCGGTGAAACGCTCAGCGCAGGTGGATCGTGCGCAGGCGGCCGACCTCGGCCATCCGCCGCTCGGCCAGCCGGTCCGCCGCGACCGCGGGCGGTACGCCGTCGGCGTCCGCCAGGTGCAGGATCTCCCGGGTGGTGTCGTAGATCCGGGTTGCCCGGAGCTTCGCCCGGTCGAAGTTGAAACCGTCGATCTCGTCGGCCACCTGGATCACGCCGCCGGCGTTGACCACGTAGTCAGGGGTGTACAGGATGCCCCGGTCGGCCAGCAGCTTCTCGATGCCTGGGTGGGCGAGCTGGTTGTTCGCCGCCCCCGTCACCACCTTGGCGCGCAGTACCGGCACGGTGTCGTCGTTCAGAGCGCCGCCCAGCGCGCACGGCGCGTACACGTCGATGTCCGCGGCGACGAGCGCGGAGGCGTCGTCCACAAGAGTGATCTGCGGGTGGTTGGTGCGCGCCCAGGCCAGCGCCTTCGGGTTGACGTCGGTGGCGACCACCTCGGCGCCGTCCTCCAGCAGATGCCCGGTCAGGTACCTGCCGACCTTGCCCAGGCCCGCCACGCCGACTCGCCGGCCGCGCAGGCTGGGCGTGCCCCAGACGTGCTCGGCGGCGGCCCGCATGCCCTGGAAGACGCCCCAGGAGGTGAGGATCGAGGAGTCGCCCGCGCCACCGTGCTCGACGCTGCGGCCTGTCACGTACCGGGTCTCCCGGGCGATCACGTCCATGTCCGCCACGTAGGTGCCCACGTCGCACGCGGTGTAGTAGCGGCCGGCGAGCGACTCCACGAAGCGGCCGTACGCGCGCAGCAGCGCCTCGCTCTTGACCTGCTCCGGGTCGCCCCAGATCACCGCCTTGCCACCGCCCAGATCCAGCCCGGCGAGCGCGTTCTTGTACGCCATGCCGCGGGACAGGTCGAGCACGTCGGCGAGCGCGTCTTCCTCGCTCGCGTACGGGTAGAAGCGGGTGCCGCCGAGGGCCGGCCCCAATGCGGTGGAGTAGATCCCGATGATCGCCTTCAGGCCGCTCTGCTTGTCCTGGCAGAACACGACCTGTTCGTGTCCGGTCAATCCGGGGTCGTCGGTGCTCGCGAATACGCCCATGGCTGGCTCCTGAGATGGTGTGCGCCCTTGTGGGGTGCGGACCTGGTGGGACCCCCGGCGGGGATGCTGCCGGTGGGTCCGAGCCTAGTATCGGCGGCCGCGCAGGTGCCCGACGCGCCGCTGTCGTCCCACGTTGCGGCGCGCGTGGGTCCGGCCTCTGACCGCGTACGGGTGCGGTTCGTGGGAGGATCGCGCGGTGCCGTCGCTCTTCGCTTCTTACCTGCGCGTGTACGAGCCGCTGACCGCATTCGACCGTGACCGGCAGAGCTACTGGCGTCGCTACGTCTCGGAAGGGCGTGCGGTCGCACCCATGGAGGGGCCCGGCCGGCAACGGACTGCGGTGATCGAAGCGTTGGGCGCGGGCTGGACGCGGCTACCGGACCTGCCCGAGGAGGCGTACGTCCTGGAGACGGACGACGGCCTGCTGGTCTGCCCCTGGAACCTGCGGATCCGTGTCGCTGAGGCGGCGCTCAGCGCCCGGGACGGGGTGCCCTCGGTGCTCGCCGACGCCTTCGTGCCGCCGGTGCTCGCCGGGCAGGCCAGGGCCGTGGTGGACGACTGGCGCAGTGGCGCCCGGGTGTTGGAGCACGGGGTGCCGCGGGTGCACGAGCAGATCGCCACCTGGGGCGTACCGCTGCGGTGGTTCGTGCTCTTCGATCCGGCGGAGCGGGACCTGGTCACCGAGGTGGGCCGGCGTGCGATGCGCTACCGCACCGAGATCTCCAAGGCCCGCCGGCGGTCGTCGCGGGCGCTGTCGGTGTTGCGCAAGTCGGTGGGCGAGGCGCCGATCACCGATGCGGTGGAGGAGGCGGCCCGCTGGCTGGAGGAGTTCCATCCGCGTTCGGTGGTGGAGCTGGACTACGGCGGCCTTGTCGACCTGCTCTCCGACGAGACCCTCACCGCCGACGACTCTCCCGAGTTGGTCGCCAGCGGCCTTGCCGGGCTGTCGCGGGGCGAGGCCGACGAGGCGTCCGCCGCGTACGACAAGCTCGTGGCCCGGTGGCGTGCGGTGCAGCTGCTGGAGCGGTGTAACTAGGGCAAATAGCCCGAGAAGCGCTCTCAAGTTGAGCAGTGCTCGTAGTTGACGCATCACGAACCGTGATCATGAGTCCGAATAAGGTACTTTCTGCCATGTAAAAGTCGTAAAAATCGGGCATGGTTCATCCGTCCGTCTAGGGACCTTCATCCGTTCGGCCCATGTCGGACATCGGGGACTAGCCGGACCATGGGAGACGCGTCGGCCGGCGGGACCCCGGCCGATGTCTATACATGTGGAGGAGTGACCGATGGCATCGCGAACGCACGAACCAGAGCCGCTACTCACACCGGCCGAGGTGGCGTCGATGTTCCGGGTCGACCCGAAGACGGTGACCCGGTGGGCCAAGGCGGGCAAGCTCAGCGCCATCCGCACTCTGGGTGGCCACCGTCGATACCGCGAGTCGGAGGTCAGGGCGCTGCTGCAGGGTCAGATCCCGCAGCAGCGGCAGGGCGACTGAGCAGCATCAGCTTTTCCGGAAAGGGGCGGTGGATCTCGATCCGCCGCCCCTTTCCATGCCCGCTGTCGGTCGTCGACGGCCCGGTGTCAGTGGTGCGCCTCGGCCAGCGTCACGCGGATGCCGACAGTGCCGCCCTCGCCCCGGCGCAGCCGGCTGCCGAGCAGACTCAGCCTGCCGAGCAGCCGATACTTGTGCTTGAGCAGGTCACGGATCCGGCCGATGTCGCCGCCGTCGATCGTCGCGTGCGCGGGCACCTCCGCGCCGTGCGGTCGACCCCGCACGTCACATGGCGCCACTGTCACCTCGCCGTTGCGGCGAATGCGCTTGACCTTGCCCGAGTCGGCCCGGGTCCAGACCGCCAGCGTGTCGCCGTCCCGGACCGCCCAGACCGGCGTCGGCACCGCTCGGCCGTCCTTGCGGAAGGTCGTGAGCAGGATGTATTTCTCGGCCGCCAGCCGGTCCAGCATCGTCACGCCGCAAGGATACGGCGGACACGGCCACTGAGTGGCCAGATAGCGTGAACATTGTGACTGGCGAGCCTCTCATCGGAGACGTGTTCGGCGAGCTGCTGCGGGACGCGCTCGCCGTAGCCACCGGGGTGGGACCCCGGCCGATGGCCGGTGGTCGACTGCCCCGACCGGTCATCGAGATCATCGAGCGGGACGACGGGCTGATCAACGGCGCTCCCGCCGCACACTATTTGGACGGGCCGGCCGACTGGCAGCCCTACGACCACCGGGCCGTGGACCGGGCGCGGGGCGAGACTCTCGACGTCGGCACCGGCGCCGGCCGGATCGCGCTGCTGCTCCAGGAGCGCGGCGTACCGGTGACCGGGCTGGACACTTCGGCGGGCGCGCTGGCGGTGAGTCGACGTCGGGGCGTACGGAGGTTGGTGCACGGCACCGTGGACACTCACGTCGCCGACGGCCAGCGGTACGACACGTTCCTGCTGCTCGGCAACAACCTCGGGCTGTTCGAGGGGCGGCAGCGGGCACCTGGCTTCCTGGCCGCGCTCGCCGCGCTGGCCCGACCCGGGGCGCAGATCATCGCGCACGGCACCAACCCGTACGGCACACGCGATCCGCTGCACACCGGCTACCACGAGCGCAACCGCAGTCGGGGCAGGCTCGGCGGCCAGCTGCGGCTGCGACTGCGCTACCGGGAGCTGGGCACGGAATGGTTCGACTACCTGGTCTGCTCGCCTGACGAGTTCGCCGACCTGGTGCACGGCAGCGCCTGGCGGCTGACCGATGTGGACGACCGCGACGCCCCCTACTACCTGGCCACGCTGCGTCTCGCCGAATGAGCTGAACCTTGTGTGTGTAAGGAAGGGCCCCTTGTTAACGCCAGGCGTTAACAAGGGGCCCTTCCTTACACCTCAAACCTGGACGGTCGGGGGAAGCTGCTCGGGCGGCATGCCACCGTCGCCGTCGACCACCTCGTCGGGGGTGCCGTCCTCGTCGATGTCCACCATGGTGATGTCCACCTTGCCGTCACCGTCGGTGTCGAACTGGAACAGATCGGCCTTGCCGTCGCCGTCGGTGTCGACCACCCACACGTCGGTACGACCGTCGTTGTTGGTGTCAGCGCGCAACAGGTCGACCCGTTCGTCGCCCCGCGTCTCCACGACCTCCGAGTCGGTGCTGCCCGGGTCGGTGACGCTCTCCGGTGCCTGGCTCATGTCGACTGGTCCTTCCCTTGAGTTGACAGGCCGTACGTACCCGATCCCGCGCTCCCCCACGCATGGGCCGGGCCGTCGTGCTGTTTAGGGTCGCACCATGAGCGAGCGGATCCGACGGAGCACCCGGGTCGGCGCGGCGGGGACCCCGCGCGCCACCGGGCCGGACAGGGAGGCGTGATGAACGATCGTTTCGTGGTCGTCGGTGCGGGCACGATGGGGCTCGGCATCGCGTACGTGGCGGCCGGGTCCGGACACGCCGTGGAGTTGGTGGAGGTGGACCCGGAGCGGGGCGCGACCGCGCTGAACCGGCTCGCCGACCTGTGGGAGCGGGCGGTGCAGCGCGGCAAGCTGACCGCCGACGAGGCCGCCGCCAACCGGCAGCGGGTGACGCTGCGCCCGACGCTCGCCGAGGTCGAACCCGCCCCGGCGGTGATCGTGGAGGCCGTACCGGAGCGGCTGGACCTGAAGAGGGCCGTGCTGCGCGACGCCGCCGCCCTGACCCCGGCCCTGCTGGGCAGCAACACCTCAAGCATCGCCATCGGTGAGCTGGCCGCCGGGCTGGACGCGCCGGAGCGCTTCCTCGGCCTGCACTTCTTCAACCCGGTCTGGGCGATGGCTCTGCTGGAGATCGTGGTCGGCCCGGCCACCGCCGAGGAGACCACCGCCGCGGCCGTCGCGCTCGCCGGCCGGCTGGGCAAGGACCCCGTCGTCGTACGCGACATGCCCGGCTTCGCCACCTCCCGACTCGGGGTCACCCTGGGGCTGGAGGCGATCCGCATGGTCGCCGACGGAGTTGCCAGCCCTGCCGACATCGACAAGGCGATGGTGCTGGGCTACCGGCACCCGATCGGGCCGCTGGAACTCACCGACCTGGTCGGCCTGGACGTGCGGCTGGACATCGCACGGACCCTCCAGGCCGCGTACGGGGACCGCTTCGCGCCACCGCCGCTGCTTGAGGAGATGGTGGCCGCCGGACGGCTGGGCAAGAAGTCGGGGCAGGGGTTCTACACGTGGGACGGCGGTGTGAAGCGGTGAGCGGGCTGCGGATCGAGGAACTGCCGGACCGGCTCGTGGTCACGCTGGACCGACCGGAGAAACGCAACGCCATCGACGCTGACCTCGTCGCCGAACTGCACGAGGTCTGCGCCGAGTTGGAGGCGCGTCCCCGGATGCTGTTGCTTACCGGCGGCGCGGAGGGCATCTTCGCCGGCGGTGCCGACATCGGCCAGCTCCGCGAGCGGGGGCGCACCGACGCGCTGGCCGCGATCAACTCGGCGGCCTTCGCCCGGATCAGGGCGCTGCCGATGCCGAGTGTGGCAGCGGTCGACGGGCCGGCGCTGGGCGGCGGCGCGGAGCTGGCGTACGCCTGCGATCTGCGGGTGTGCACGGCGCGGGCGGTCTTCGGCCAGCCTGAGGTGCGGTTGGGCATCCTGGCCGGCGCAGGCGCGACCCACCGGCTGCCGGCGCTGATCGGCGAGGCCCGGGCCAAGGAGTTGCTGTTCACGGGCCGCCGGGTGGACGCCGCCGAGGCGCTGCGGATCGGCCTGGTGAACCGGCTGGTGGACGAGCCCGGTGAGCTGTTGACCGTGGCGCACGGGCTGCTGGACGAGATGGCCCAGGGCTCGCCGCTGGCGTTGCGGCTGACCAAGCTGGCGGTGGACGCGCCGGCCGCCGCGCACCCGCAGCTCGACCTCGTCAGCCAGGCGGTGCTGTTCGAGGACGAGGAGAAGCACCGCCGGATGACCGAGTTCCTGCAACGCCGTCGCGCCCGCTGACGCAGGCAACACGCCCACCGCCCACCGTCTGCCGGCGCGCGGCGCTGCTCGGCCACGATCGACTCGGGTTCCTTGAAGTCGGGGCATCGGACGCGCTCGGATACCGCGATTTGCAGGAAAGCGAGTCGATCACGCGCGGCGCCTCAGACGGAAACGGCCGCACCGGCGGGAAGCCGGTGCGGCCGTCGCGGGCCGCTGTCGATGCTCAGTGCCGGATCTGCACCCCGGAGTCGGCGAGCGCACGGATCACCTGGGCGGACTCGCCGAACCCGATGATCAGTACGGCGTCTGCGCCGAATTCCTTGATCTCCTTCGCGCCGCTCGTGAAGTCCACCGGAGGCGAATCCGGGTCCGGCGGCGGCTCGTAGGTGAGCAGTTTGAGCCGGTCACCGGCGATTCCGGCCTTCTCCAGCTCGCCACGGACGGTGGCCTGAAGGCCCTCGCCGTAGGAGTCCTTGCGGGCCACGATGACGATCTTCTGCGATCCGTCGCGGAGGATGACGTCTGCCAGCGCCCGGCCCTGGAGGCTGTCCGGCGGGGCGGTGCGGAAGTAGAGGCCGTTGTCCTCGACATCGGTCAGGCTGGCGTCGGTGTTGGACGGCGAGAAGAGGATCTTGCCGGCCTTCACCACGTCCGGCAGTACCTCGCGGGAGATGCCCGAGGCGCCGGCGCCGATGATGACGCTCACGCCTTCCGCCGTGTGCCTGGCCACTGTCGCCTTGGCCACCGCCGGGCTGGTGCCGTCGTCGCCGTCCATCCACGTCACCGGCTTGCCCAGCGCACCACCGGCAGCGTTGATCTCCTTGATCGCCAGAGCGGCGCCAGCGGCCATCGGTGGGTACGCCAGCGCCAGGTCACCGGTCTTCGGCAGCAGGCCACCGATGATCAGAGGCTTCTGGTCGTCGTCGGCGCCACCCGGGCGGGCCTTGCGCGCCTTCGGCGGAGCCTTGGTGCTCGCCGCCGACTCTGCGCCCGCACCGACGAACTCGGTCTTACCGTCGTTGATCTGCTGGCCGTCGAACGTCAGCGTGGCGTAGCTCGCGGTGGCCGGCTCGCCCTTGTCGGTGAAGCCCGCACGGGTCAGCGACACACTGCGGTACTCGATGTCCTGCCCGGCGCGGGCCAGCGTCAGGCAACTGGCCGGGTCCTCGCAGCGCTGACCGTTGTTCGTCACGCCGACTATCTGCTTCGCGATGGCCGCCGGGTCGGTGCTCCCGGCGAGCTGGGCGGCGAGCGCCGCGATCACCACAGCGTCGTACGTCTCCGCCGAGTAGAGGAAGTCCGTCAGCGCCGGATTGACGGACCGTAGCCGGCTCTTGAAGTCGTCGGGCAGGGGTGTGAGCGGCGTGGTCCCCTTCATCCCATCGACGAGATCCGCGCGTTCCTTCAACTCCGCTGGGTAGGAGTTGAGCATGTTGCCATCCGTGCCATAGAGGCGCACCTGTTGGGCGCTGCCCTCCTCGGCCTTGTCTTCCCCGCAAGCGCTTGTGGCGAGCAGGAGCGTCGCGCAGGCGGCCAGTGTGGCCACCCGCGAACGGCGTGATACGAGCATGGTCGTCCTTCCTCCGGCGAAGGTCCGCTGCGCACATTAGCGTGCCGGGCCTGGCAGCGGGACCGTGGAGGTGCCGTAATGCGCAGGCCACCCAGGTTGAATACGCAGAGTGACGAACATGCCTGGCCTTGACCTCCGGTCCTACTGTGCGCTGCGTGACCGACCTACCACAGCAGACGTTCGACGACGCGGCCGCCGTGCTCAGCTCGGCACTCTCTGGCGATGGAGACGCGGTGGTGGGGGCATTCGACGCGGTTGTCGACCGTGCCGGCCTGCCCGGCGCGTACGGGGTCGCCTGGTGCCTGGCCGCGACGATGGTCGGTGACGCCCCATCGACCACCGGATGCGCGCTGGACTTCCCCGGAATCGAACAGGCGGCCTACGACGCCCGCTGGGTGGCGCGCTTCGTGAGCGCGTACGCCAACCAGGACGTACCGACCGGGGAGGCGCTGTTCGGCGCGGCCGCAGCCGATGGGCTGCTCTCCGACTGTCTGCTCACGCTCGCCGGCTCGACCATCGCCACCCTGCGCAGCCGCGCCGGCTGACGCTTCGCGCGGCGCCCGTCGGGACCCGGGCGCCGCGCGCATCCCGAACCGCTCAGAACGCGTGGTACGCGACCAGTGGCTCGTACTCGTAGCGGAGGTTCTCGAAGCGGACCCGGAAGTTGACGCCGTCGCGGACGTTCGTCGCCACAGTGATCCAGCCGGAGTTGGCCGGCAGGTAGGTCCAGTAGTTACAGCTCCCCGTCTTGTCGACGAAGATCACGCAGGCGTCCGTGCCGTACGCGCTGGCGTTGCGCACGTTGATGTCGCGGCACCGGCTCGTGGTGCGGTAGGTGCCGGCCTGGCCGCCGTAACCGCCGGTCTGGAAGAACGACCGGACCGCCCCGCCGTAGCAGGTGGCGAGCGTGGCGAAGAGGTTCGGTCCCGAGACCTCCGGACCGGCCGGTTTGACCTGGGTGACCTGGGTGGCCTGGGCGGCGGGAGTGGCCTGGGCGGCCTGGGCGGGTGCGCCGACGGCGAGCAGCGCGGCGGCCGTGGCGACGGCGAGCAGGCGAGCAATCGGGGATGACATGCGGGCCTCCGGAAACGATTCACTGACCGTCCGTGGCGGACGGGGAGCCGATCGTGACGATGATACTCATCGATTGATCTGCCTGTGGTCCCGTCGCTGTCGGTCGGGTGTGATAGCTCTGGGGGCATGTCCGAGGCCATGCTCAGCAAGGTGCGCAAACTGTTGGCCCAGGCCGAGGACACGGCCTGCACGCCTGCGGAGTCGGCCGCGTTCACGGCCAAGGCGACCGAGTTGATCGCCCGCTACGGGGTCGACCGGGCGCTGCTCGCCGCCCGCGACCCCACCACCGACCCGGTGGGCGACAGGGTGCTGGACATCGTCGCCCCGTACGCCCGCGACAAGGTCGGCCTCCTCGCCGCCGTCGCCGAACCACTGCGCTGCCGCTGTGTCCGTCGCCCGCGCGGCAACGGGTTCACGCTGCACCTTTTCGGCTTCGCCAGCGACCTGGAACGGGTCGACCTGCTCTTCACGTCGCTGCTCGTCCAAGCCGCGCACGGGCTGGCGGCCACGCCGGTCCCCGAGGGCGAGCACCTGGCCGCCTTCCGCCGGTCCTGGCTCGCCGGCTTCGCAGAAGTGATCGGGGGTCGACTCTGGGCGGCCGAGAGAGCGGCAGCCAGCGAGCCGGGCACACCTTCCATGGCGCTGGTGCTCGCCGACCGCTCCGACCGGGTTCAGCGCCGGCTCGCCGAGGAGTACCCGCGACTGCGTACCGCGCCGCCGCGCCGGCTGGCCGGCACCGGCTTCGGCTCCGGGGCGGAAGCCGGGCAACGCGCGAACCTGGGCGGCCGCGACCTCAACACCCGCTCATCCGCCGCTCGACAACTCGGCGGCCATTGACTCCCCTGCGCTGCCAGGGGCGGCGGCCGTTGAACCCGCCGCGCTGCCAGGCGCGGCGGCTGTGTCAGGCGGGGCTGGCGGGGTGGCGGCGGGCCACCGTGGCGAGGTAGCGGGAGAGCAACTCGTGCCAGCCCGCGGTGAGCGCCTTGCGGTATCCCTCGGCAGCCTCGCCGTGCCTGTCGAAGTGCCGGTGCTCCAGCTCGACCCGGGTGCGCTCAGGCCCGTCCGCCAGGAACAGCACCTCGACCTCACTGGCCCGCGCCGGATCCGGCACCGGCACCCGGTCCGGGCCGATCTGCCAGCTGAAGACCAGCCGACGCGGCGGATCCCAGGTGAGTACTCGTCCCCAGTCGGCGCGGAAGCCGTGCGGCCCGATCTCGTACAGCATGCCGCCGGCCTGCGGCTCCATGCCCAGCTCGGCGAGCGCCTCCGGGCCGGACCAGGTGTATTCGGTGACCCACCAGTCGCTCAGCTCGTCGGTGAAGACGGCGAACGCGTGCTCGGGCGGCCCCGGGGCGAGGAGGCTGCACCGCAAGGAGAAACGGTCCATGTCCTGACGGATGCCGGCCGGATCAGTTATCTCCTGTCCCATAGGCCCGGACCATACCGGCTGATGCCCGGGTGTGCAGCTTCGCGCAGTGCCCTGTTCCAGACAGTGCGTTGCCGAACGGTCACTGATGGGATGCCCCGCCGGAAAGCGGGTAACCGCGCCGGACGCCCGGACGACCGGGCGGCGTACGGGGTGGAGCGGGAGTATGAGCGAGAGCGCGCAGCAGCGGAAGCCGGACCGGAACGTCGACGAACCCGACGTCCTGCTCGACATTCCGAAGGTATCGGTCGACACGCTGCGACTGGCAGTCGACGGGTTGGACGCCGACCTCTCGCTGCGGGCCCGGCTGGCCAACCTGCTCCACATCGACGCCGGCGTACGGGTGCACCTGCGCGGCGTCGAGCTTGACGTCGACGGCGTGCAGGCCGAGGCGCAGTTGCGCGTGCGGTTGGAGCAGCTGGTGGCGCTGCTGAGCAAGGCGCTCGACACGATCGACAACAACCCGCAGGTGATCGAAGCCATCGGCCGGTCGGCCGTCGTCGCGATCGACGACCTCAGCCGCGGTGCCGAACAGATGACCGTCAGGGTCACCGAGGGCAGCGCCTCGGCACAGCACTCCGGGGTACGTGACGAACTGCGCCGGCGATCAGCAACGCCCGGAACCATTGCGCGCCCGGCCCGGCCGGGTTCCGATCGGCCCGGTACGCCCGACCAGGGCCGAGCGGAGGCTACCGAGCCAGCGGGATCGCGTCCGGGCGAGCGCCCGCCGACGGGCCGAGGCCCTGCCGACCGGGCGCCCGAGGATCAGGGCAGCAACGGTCAGGGCAGCAACGGTCAGGGCGGCAACGGTCAGGGCGGCAACGGTCAAGGTGGCAACGGTCAAGGTGGCGGGCCGGGCGGGGCTCAGGCCGCCGCTCAGAGCGCTACGCAGTTCGCCGAGCAGGCGGGCGAGACACTGCTGCAGGCCGGGCGCAGCGTGTGGGAGGCGATCCAGGGCGGCCTGGCACAGCATCGTCCGCCGGACCGCCGGGATTAGCGACGAGATCGGCAGCCCAGTGGCGAGCCGCAACTACTGGTGGTCCTGGAAAGGGGAATTCACGTACTCGCCAAACGGCTGGACGGATCCATCCCAACCGTTCCAGCCCTGTTGGGTCATCTGTCCATCACTGTAGGTGTAAGACCAGCGGGAGCCGTCTTCGCCCTCGAACTGGACGGTTCCCGAGCGAACGAACGGTGCGATAGCGACGTAGAAGGTCGTAGCGTAATGCGACCACTTGGGGTCGCCGTCGTCGTCGCGGCTGAACTCGATCCAGTCCCCGTCGCGGATGATCGAGGCTCTGGCCGCCTCCGCCATGCCGACAACGGTGTCATTCGGCGGATACAAATCTGGCGTGTACCAACCACCTCGTTCGGCCCAGGCGGCTTTGACAGCGGCGGCCGCAGCGACGTCGTCCGACTCCGGAAGGTGCAGGCGGCCGGAAGGCCACACCAGGTATCCCACGGCAGGCACCCTACAACGGTCGATGTCCACCGTGCCGGCATGCGGGTTCTCGGGGAGCAAAGCAGAGCGCCGACCGCGTTTCCGCTGATCGGCGCTCCTGTAGCCCGGCGAAAGGCTATGTGGCCAGGGGCGGGGTCGAACCGCCGACCTTCCGATTTTCAGTCGGACGCTCGTACCAACTGAGCTACCTGGCCGTGTTGCTCGGCTCATGCTACCCGCCGACCTGACGAATCAGCGGCAGGGTCACACGCTCCGATACGCAGAACGCCGCGCGGGGCGCGGCGTCAGCGCTGCGGTCCTGACGGGACTTGAACCCGCGACCTCCGCCTTGACAGGGCGGCGAGCACTCCAACTGCTCCACAGGACCTAGCTTGTGTTGCTCCGGCTTGCGCCGGTCGTGCCCCCAACGGGATTCGAACCCGTGCTACCGCCTTGAAAGGGCGGCGTCCTGGGCCGCTAGACGATGAGGGCGGCCCCGCCATCATTGCACACTCGCAACTTCAAGCGGACTTGCTCCCATCCGGCCCCGCCGGAGGCTTGGAAAGCATACGTGATGCCTGGTCGGTCGACAAAACCGGTATCGCAGGAGCTTCAGCGAGGCGCATAACCGCAGGTCAGAGCGTCCTAGCGGAGTCGGGCGATGCCGTAGCGGCGCTTCAGGTCGGCGATCAGGTGCGGGCAGGCGGCGAGCGTCGCAGCCCGGTCGCCGCCGCCGTCGTGCAGCAGCACGATGGCTCCGGGGCGGGCGGCGGAGTGGATTCGCTTGGCGATCGTCGTGGCCGTCGGCTTGGCCCAATCCTGCGGGTCGACGGTCCAGTGCAGGGGGCGCATGCCGAGCTGCTTCGCCACCGTCAGCACCTCCGCTGTCCAGCGGCCGCCTGGCTGGCGGTAGAAGGGCACTGGAGCGTTCGGGGCAGCCGCCCGGATGGCCTTGTTGGTACGGGCCAGGTCGGCCCGGATCTCGGCGACCGGACGACGGGCCAGATCGAGGTCGTGCCGCCAACTGTGGTTGCAGAGCTGATGGCCCTCCCGGACGATCCGTCGAATCAGTTCGGGGTGGCGCTGGGCCTCGTGGCCGACGACACAGAAGGTGGCGCTCACCCGGGCAGCCCGTAGTTGGTCGAGCACCTTGGGAGTCCAGGTGGGGTTCGGCCCGTCGTCGAAGGTCAACGCGACCGGCTTCACGCCGGTGGTGCGCCGCAGCCCGGACGGAAGGGTGGACGGCAGCGGCCGCAGCGGCGGCTTCGGCGGCTTGGTACGTGTGGGGCGCGGCGTCGGAGTGGGTGGCGTGGTCGACTCGATCGGCTGTGGCCCGCCGGCGGCGTGAATGCTGCCGCGCGGCTGAGCGCAACCGGACAGGGCCAGCACCACGGCGAGGACGGACGCCAGGGCGGCGCGGGCTTGCATGTGTTCGCTCCCGGGGGTCGGGGCAGGCGGACCACCGACGGTAGTGGAAGCCGCCCCGGGCCGACAGGGCCGGTCAGGGCCCCGTCGACTGGTCCAGCGAGTCGCGTACCGCGACGGCGAGGGAGAGCGCCTCGGCCAGGTCGAACGGTCGCACCACCCCGGCGGGCAGTGTGTCGGCCTGCCAGCCCGGGCCGGCCGCGAGGATCAGCAGCGGGCGGCGGGGCGCGGCGAGCAGGGCGACGAGCTGGGCCGGATCGGCGGTGGCTCGGGTATGCGACCAGAGCACCACGGCGGCCGGGCCGGTTCGCGTGACCGCCTCGACGAGGGCGGCCAGCGGCACCCGCGCACCCAGCATCCGGTAGCTGATCCCGACCTCGGCGAGCGCGGCGGCCAGCGCCTCCAGTGGCAGGCTGTGTTGCTCCTCGTCGGCGCACGACAGCAGGATGCGTGCCGGCCCGGTGGGTGCATAGGCCCGGCTGGTCGCCGCGAACGCCTCCGACACGCAGCGGGAAATCAGATGTTCGACCTCGACCAGGGCACCGGTGGCCGCGTGCCGCTCGCCGACGCCGACGAGTACGGGACGCAGCAGGTTCTCCCAGGTGGCGACGACACCGCTGGCGGCCAGGGTGTGCGCGATCGTCTCGTTGATGGCGGCGGCGTCCAGTCGCATGGCGGCGCGCGCCAGCCCTCGGGCGGCCGGGCCGGCGCGACCCACCGGGATGGATCCGCCGCCGTCCCGGTGGGGCGGGCGGAGCCGACCTCCGTTACGCGCGACGTCGGCGGCCACCTGGTTCGGTGCCTGGCGTGCCCACCGGGCCGCCTCGGCGGGGCTCACGCCTTCGGCGGTGAGCCGTCGCATGATTTCGAGGCGGGCCAGGTCGGCGGGCGTGTACCGGCGGTGGTGGCCCGGGACATGCTCGCTCGGGCCGAGCCCGTAGCGCTGGTGCCAGGTGCGCAGCGTGGTGACTGCCACCCCCAGCCGCCGCGCGACGGCGCCAGCGCTCAGCGCCTCATCGGCCACCCGACCGCTCCGCCGCGTCATCCGCCGACGATCCGGACGGGGTCACGGCCGGGCCGGGTGCGCCCGGCATCTCGCCAGAGGGGCGCAACAGCCGGTTCACCACCCCACCCAGCCACGGTGCGTACGACCGGGGGTCGCGGTCCAGCTCGACTTCGAGGGCTACGGGGTCGGCCCAGCGCAGCTCGGCCACCTCGTCCGGGTCCGGTTGCAGTGGGGCAGCGGGCAGGAACTCGCCGCGCAGCACATGGTCGTACTCGAATTCGACCCGACCGGTGGCCGGGTCCTCGGCGTAGTAGACGTAGACGCCGACCTCGGTCAGCTCGACCGGGCCGGTGCCCAACTCCTCGCGTAGCCGCCGGTTGGCGGCCTCGGTGAGCGACTCGTCCGGTTGGGGATGGCCGCAGCAGGAGTTGGCCCAGCGCAGCGGGAACCGGGTCTTGACCGCGGCCCGCCGCTGGAGCAGCACCTGGCCGTCCGGGTCGACAAGCAGCACCGAGAAGGCCCTGTGGAGTTGCCCCGGCGGCTGGTGGGCGGCCGCCACCGTGACCGCACCGACGGCCTGCCCCGCGTCGTCGACCAGTTCGACGAGGTGCTCCTCACGGCTGCTCATCGGCCCTCCCCGGTGATCCGACCGGCGGCAAGCTTGCCGGAGATCAGCACCATCGGCACGCCCACCCCCGGTTGGGTGCCGGAGCCGACGAAGACCACGTTCGCCAGGTCGCGGTGCAGGTTCGACGGGCGGAAGGGGCCGGTCTGGAAGAGCGTGTGCGCGGCGGCGAACGGGGTGCCCGCGGCCATTCCCTGCTCCGCCCACTCGGCGGGGGTGATCGCCTGGAGCACCTCGACCCCGTCGCCGAAGCCGACGTAGCCGCGCTCCTCGAGGGTGCTGATCAGTTGGTCGCCGTAGCGCCGGGTCAGGTCGCCACGCCACTCGAACGGTGCCCGGTCGAGGTTGGGCACCGGGGCCAGCACGTAGTAGGTGTGCCGGTCCGGCGGGGCTACCGACGGGTCGGTCCTGCTCGGGTTGGTGACCAGGAGTGACGGGTCGGTCATCAGCTCGCCCCTGCGGATGACCTCATCGAAGGTGCCCTTCCACGCGCGACCGAAGTGGATGTTGTGGTGGGCGATCTTCGCATATCCCTGCCGTGAGCCGACGTGCAGGACGACGCACGACGGCGAGTAGGTGAGACGACGCTTGGGGGCGGCGGGGAGCAGATCCCGGTACGCGACCGGCAGGTCCGGGTTGAGCACCACCACGTCCGCCGGCACCAACTCGCCGTCGGCGGTGAGCACGCCGGTGGCCCGGCCGTTCGCGGTCTCCACCCGCGTCACTGTGGTGTCGTACCGGATCTGCACGCCGTGCTTCTCGGCCGCGCCGGCCATGGCCCGGGAGACCGCGTGGATGCCGCCGCGCGGGAAGTAGACACCGGCCACCGAGTCGAGGTACGCGATGACTGCGTAGATGGCCAGCGCGTCGTGCGGGGCGAGCCCGGCGTACATCGCCTGGAAAGAGAAGATCCGCTGAGTACGCGGGTCGCGGAAGAACTGGTTGATCTTCGTTTGGAGGCGGCGGAAGGCACCGCCGGTGAGCAATTTGAGCAGGTTGCCGGTGATCAGGTCGGTGGGGGCGTCCAGGTTGCGCTCGATGAAGTCGGTCCGCTCCAGCCGCCACAACTCCCGCGCGTAGTCGACGAAGCGCAGGTAGCCGTCGGCCTCGCGCGGCCCGCAGACCCGGGAGATCTCGGCCGCCATCCGCGTGGTGTCGGTGAGTACGTCGAGCGTGGAGCCGTCCGGGTAGTACGCCCGGTAGGCCGGGTCGAGCGGGGTCAGGTCGAGCCAGTCGTGCAGCTCCTCGCCGACCGCACCGAGGGCCTCGGCGATCAAGTCGGGCATTGTGAGCACCGTCGGGCCGGTGTCGAAGTCGTAGCCGTCCACCGAGAGCCGGCCGGCCCGCCCGCCGGGCACCGGCTCGCGTTCCAGCACTGTCACCTGCCGGCCGCTGCCGGCCAGGTGCAGCGCGCAGGCCAGGCCGCCCAGCCCGGCGCCGACGACAACCACGCGATCCGTTCGTCCCGTCACCGTGCGCACGTGACCTCCTTGAAAGAGTCGCTCATCAGGCCCGCCGGTCGGTGGCGGCGGTGGCCAACCCGGTAAGCGCCGTCCGAGCCGTCCGGTCCACGGGTGCGGCGTCGAGCGCGGCCAGCGCGTCGCCCACCCGCTCGGCGATCATCCGTTCCACCCGCGCCACAGCGCCGGTGTCGGCTACCAGTTCGGCGAGCTTGTCGACCGGCCCGGTGTCGGCTCGATCCAACGCCCTGCGCTGGGCGGGCGTGGCCAGTTGCCGGGCCAGCATGAGCAGTGTGGTCGGCTTGCCGGTGCGCAGGTCGTCGCCGGCCGGCTTGCCGGTGGTGGCCGGGTCGCCGTAGACACCGAGCAGGTCGTCGCGGAGTTGGAACGCCTCGCCGACGGCAAGGCCGTAGCGGGTGTACGCGGCGACGAGCGGGGCGTCGGTGCTCACCCCGGCCAGGGCGGTGCCGAGGAGCAGCGGCCGCTGCACCGTGTAGCTGGCGGTCTTGTAGCGGGCCACCCGCAGCGCCCGGTCGACAGACCAGTTGGCCGCGTCGTTCTCGCCGAGCACGTCCAGGTACTGCCCGGCGATCGTCTCCACCCGCATCTGGTCGTAGCAGCGGCGGACCTCCAGCAGCCGGGCCGGCGGCACGGCGGTGTGCGCCAGCAGCCGGTCGGCCCAGACCATGCAGAGGTCGCCGATGAGCACAGCGGCAGCCTCGCCGTAGCGGTCCGGATCGCCCCGGTGGCCGGCGGCGACGTGCTGGGCGGCGAGTGCGACGTGCGCGGTGGGCCGGCCGCGCCGGGTGGCGGAGTCGTCCATCACGTCGTCGTGCACCAGCGCGAAGGTGTGCAGCAGTTCGAGGGCGGCCAGCGCGGGCAACACCGGTGGGAGTGATTCGCTGCCGCCGGACGCCCCCCGCCAGCCCCAGTACGCGAACGTGGACCGGAGACGTTTCCCGCCGACCAGGACGGCGTCCCGTGCGGCTGCGGCGAATTCGCCAATCGCTGCGTCGATCTGAGCGAGGGATTCCACTTCGGCGGTGAGAAAGGTGGTGAGGGTGTCGTTGACGGCGGTGCTCAGATCGTGGGTGTACGCAGCCAGGACGGCACGGACCGGATCGTCCCTGTCGCCCGGCTCTGTCGGAGCGACGCGGATCGCGTTGCCCGTCGCTGCGTCGTTGGCCATGTGAGCGAGCGTACCCTAGGCTACGAGTTGCGTCGATTGGTGCGTCGATAATTGAGGAGGGTCCGGTGGACACGGATCTCACCGCTGCCTATGACCGATGCCGTGAGCTGCACAGACGCCACGGCCGCACCTACTATCTCGCCACCAGACTGCTTCCCGCCTGGAAACGGCGACACGTGCACGCGCTGTACGGCTTCACCAGGTACGCCGACGAGATCGTCGACCGCACCGAGGACCTTCCGCCGGCCGAGCGGGCCGCCCTGCTCGACGACTGGGCCAGCCAGTTCGTGGCCGGTCTGCACGGCGCGCAGGTCGACGATCCGCTGCTGCCGGCCGTCCTGCACACGATCGCCGTCTTCGATCTCGACCGGGACGACTTCGCGTCGTTTCTCAAGAGCATGGCGATGGACCTGACCGTCACGGCGTACCCGACATACGACCACCTGCTCGACTACATGGAGGGCTCGGCGGCCGTCATCGGCACCATGATGCTGCCGATCCTGGGCAGCTCCGACCCGACCGCTGCCCGCGAGCCCGCTCGGCAGCTCGGCTTCGCCTTCCAGCTCACCAACTTCATCCGGGACGTCGCCGAGGACCTCGACCGGGGCCGCACCTACCTACCCGACGAGGACCTTGCGAAGTTCGGCGTCACACGCGACGACCTGCTCGAGGCCCGCAACCGAGGGCGCGGCACGCCCCGGACCAGAGAGCTGATCGAGTACGAGGTGACCCGCGCCCAGGCCCACTACGCCGCCGCCGCACCGGGCATCACCATGCTCGCCCCTGCCTCGCAGGCCTGCATGCGCACCGCGTACGCGCTCTACGGCGGCATCCTCGACGAGGTGGCCGCGCAGGACTACGACGTCTTCGCCCGGCGTGCCCTCGTGCCGCAGCGACGGCGGATGGCGGTGGCCGCCCGCGCCCTGCTCACCCCGACCGGCGCCCCCGTCACGATTCCCGGGCCGACGATCCAACCGGCCGCCCGCTGACCGCCGGCTGCACCGAAAGGAAGGGCACCTTGTTAACGCCTGGTGTTGTACAAGGGGCCCTTCCTAACAAGCGGGTCAGAGGCACGAGTGCAGGGCCTCCGCCAACTCGTCGACACGATCGTGTTCGGCCAGCGTGGCGGTGGCGTACGCGAAGGTGTAGCCCCTGCCCGGGTCGGCCCACGCGCTGCTGCCGCCGATGCCACCCATGCCCCAACTGCCGTCCGGCTCCCACTGCATGCCCAACGTCCACTGCGCGATGCGGTCCAGCACCAGGTCCGGCCCGTCGTACTGGACCTTCGTCGCCTCTGCCACCAGGTCCGGGCTGAACAGGCGTACGCCGTCCAGGACACCGCCGGCCAGCAGACCGGCGTAGAGCCGGGCCAGGCCGGCGGCGGTGGCGTGCAGGTTGACCGCCGGCACCTCGGCGCCCCGCCAGAGCGGACTGTTCAGCACTGTCAGGTCGAGCCCACCGGCCGGGTTGCCCATGGCGCGGGCGCGCAGCGAGCCCGGCGTACCGAGCGCTCGGGTCGGCCACTGCGGGTCGCCGTAGCGCAGGTCCGCGCAGCGGCGTTGATCCGCCGCGGCCAGCCCGAAGCCCAGGTCGAGCCGCCATGGGCCGGCGATCTCGTCGGCCAGGTAACGCCCCACCGACCGGCCGTCCACGCGGCGGACCAACTCGCCCACCAGGTGCCCGTACGTCCACGCGTGCTCACCTGCCACCGAGCCAGGCGTCCACTCGGGGTCGGCGGCGGCCAGATCGCCGGTGAGCAGCGCCCAGTCGGTGATCGCCGTGGCCGGCCGCGGAACCGGGAAGGCCGGCAGCCCGGCGGTGTGCGACAACACCTGGCGCACGGTCGCAGGGGTACGGAACTCCGGCCAGTACCGCGTCACCGGCGCGTCGAGGTCGATCCGTCCCTGGTCGACGAGCATCAGCAGGCAGAGTGCCGCGACGGGCTTGCCGACCGAGTAGACGTTCACGAGCGTGTCGTGACGCCACGCCGCGCCGTCGGGCCGGTCGGTGGTCCGCGCCCCGACTTCGGGCCCGTCGGTGGTCCGGGACCCACCGACCAGGTCGACCACCGGTTGACCGTCGTACCAGATGGCCAGGCTGGCCCCGGTCTCCCGACCGGAGGTGAGCAGGTCGTGGAAGCAGTCCCGGACCGGGGCGAAGCGCGCGTGCATCAGGCCACCGTAAGTGGAGTTGCCGCTCCGCGTGCCTCTGGCCCACGTTCTGCTCGCACGCGGCTCGGGGTGCCCTGATGAGCGTGATACCTCAGAGTCATATTGATGCCTCTGAGGTATCACGCTCGTAGCAGTGACCGATATCCGGCGCGGAGGCGCGGAGGCGCTGCTTGGTGAAGGCGGCAAGACGCCGCAGCGGAACGGCAAATCGCGACGATTCTGCTGTTCATTTCTTTCAGTAATGTGACGTACGATTGCGGCCGTGACCAAGCGGTTGACTGAAGTTGCCAAGAAGGCGGGCGTCAGCGAGGCCACCGTCAGCCGGGTACTCAACGGCCGGGACGGGGTGTCCGAGGCGACCCGCACGGCCGTGCTGACCGCGCTTGACGTGCTGGGCTACGAGCGACCGACCAAACTGCGTGGCGAGCGTGCCCGGCTGGTCGGGCTGGTGCTGCCCGAGTTGCAGAATCCGATCTTCCCGGCGCTCGCCGAGGTGGTCACCGGATCTCTCGCCCAGCGCGGCTACACGCCGGCTCTGTGCGCCCGCACCATCGGCGGCGTGTCCGAGATGGACTACGTCGAGATGCTCCTGGACCACCAGGTCTCCGGCGTGATCTTCGCCGGCGGCTCGTACGCGCTGGCCGACGCCCGCCACGACCACTACCGTCGGCTGACCGATCGGGGCCTTCCGGTGGTGCTCGTCAACGCCGGCGTCGACGAGTTGGGGTTTCCCCGGGTCTCCACCGACGACGCCGTGGCGGTGGAGCAGGCGTACGGGCATCTGCGCTCACTCGGTCACGAGCGGATCGGGATGGTGCTCGGCCCAGAGGGACACGTGCCGTCGCGCCGCAAGCTGGACGCGATGGTCCAGGCCGCCGGTTGGGGTGACGCCGAGCGGGAGTGTGTGGAGCGTTCGAGCTTCTCGATGGAGGGCGCGCGGGTCGCCGCGACCAAACTTGTCGAACGCGGCGTGACAGGCATCATCTGTGCCAGCGACGTGCTGGCTCTGGGCACCATCCGGGCGGCCCGGCGGTTGGGTCGTGCGGTGCCCACCGACATCTCCGTGGTGGGCTTCGACGACTCGGCTTTCATGACCTGCACCGACCCGCCGTTGACCACCGTGCGGCAGCCCATCGAGACGATGGGTCAGGCCGCCGTGGACCTGCTCGTCACCCAGATCGAGGGCGTCGGCGTCCTGCAGGACGAGTTGCTGTTCGAGCCGGAGCTTGTGGTTCGCGGCTCCACCGCACCCGCCCCGGGCCGCTGACCGCGCCCGCGCCCTGACCGCGCCCTGACCGCGCCCGCGCCCTGACGCTGCCGGGGCACTGAGCCGTACCCATCTGACGACGTTCGGCCGTCGACCGCTCACCAGCGGTCGGCGGCCGTTTTCGTCGTTGCCCGGCCCTCACCGGCAGCAAGCTGAGCGCCACCTGGTCAAAGGATGGCAAAAGCTCTCGAGGCCGCCGCAGCTCGTGTCGCCATCCCTATCTGCCACTGCTATGTCGTCTCTTTTCAGTTTGCAGTCCAACTCTTGCTGACATGAGTTCTCATCGCTACAGTGACGTCACTCACACCTGGCACCGGCGCAGCTACGAGGCGTCAGGACTCACCACCGCAGATTCAGCGACGTCATGGAGACACCCGTTCCCGAAGGGATGGACAGATGTCCGTACCGCAATACCGAAGGGCTGCGGCGTTAGCGCTCGTGGCCGGCCTGGGGCTCAGCCTCACGGCGTGCTCCACGAAGAGCGACGACAAGGACACGACCGCTGGCGGCAAGGTCACCATCACTGTCGACTGCCAGCCCGTCGGCGCGCAGAAAGAGCTGTTGAAGAACTGGAACGACGATGTCGCCGAGTTCCAGCGGCAGAACCCGGACATCGTCATCAAGAGCGTGAGCGTCGGCGAGCAGTGCAACAACCCGCCGGACTTCACCGCCCGCCTCGCCGGCGGCACCGTGACGGACGTGTTCTACGGGTACATGACCGATCTCCAGCAGGTGCTGGACTCCGGTCAGGCGATGGACATCTCCGAGTACGCAAACAAGGACACCGTCCCCACCTGGGACAGCATCGACCCGGCACTCAAAGAGGTCTTCAGCGACGGCGGCAAGCTCTACGCCGTACCGGTGAAGAACTACTCGATGGGCCTTGTCTACAACAAGGCCCTGTTTCAGCAGGCCGGGCTCGACGTCAACAACCCGCCCAAGACGTGGGCAGACGTCCGGGCGGCCGCCAAGAAGATCTCGGCGCTCGGCAACGGCATCGCCGGCTACTCGGAGTACAGCGCGGGAAACACCGGCGGCTGGCACTTCACCTCGCTGCTCTACTCGCAGGGCGGCCGGGTGCTGACCGAGGACGGCAAGAAGGCCGACTTCAACAACGCCATGGGCAAGCAGGTCCTGCAGAACCTCAAGGACATGCGGTACGGCGACAACAGCATGGGCGCCCGCCAGCTCCTGCAGTGGGGCGACCTGCTTACCAACGCCGGTGCGGGCAAGGTCGGCATGTTCATCGGCGCACCGGACGCGACCCAGGCGATCGTCAGCCAGTTCCAGGGCAAATTCCAGGACTGGGCGATGAGCCCGCTGCCCGGCCAGGACGGCCTGGCGAAGGGCACGCTCGGCGGCGGCGAGGGCTACTTCTTCAAGAAGGGCCTCACCCCCGAGCAGGTCAAGGCCGGTCTGAAGTGGATCGCGTACCAGAAGTTGACCCCGGGCAAGGGCCAGTTCGACTACGTACGGGCCAAGCCGCAGAACTACCCGGTGGGCCTGCCGCAGCCGCTGCTCTTCGCCAACGGCAGCGACGCACAGAAGCAGGAACTCGAACTGCGCAAGGCGAACGCGAACGTCGATACCGCGAACTTCGCGATCTTCGAGGCGACCCCGATCCCGATCAAGGGTGAGCCCCGCAACGCGCAGGCGATCTACGCGGTGCTCGACGCCGCGATGTCCGGGGTGCTCACCAACCCGAACTCGAACATCGACGCGCTGCTCAAGACGGCCGAGGACAAGGTCAACCAGCTCCTGTCCGCCCAGAGCTGATCGGCAGGTGTGGGGGCCGTGGAACCCGGCCCCCACACCTCGCGCCGCACCGTCCGCGTCACTGACTTGGAGTTGCCTTGGCGATCACCACCGTCCCGGAGACCCCCAGGAAACCGGGCCGCCCGATGTCGCCGTACCCGGTGGGGCCGCAGCGCACCAACCTCGGCCGCAAGGTACGGGACAACCTCACCGGGCACGCGTTCCTGATCGGCGCGGTGCTCTGCTTCGTGGTCTTCTCGTGGTACCCGATGATCCGCGGCATCGTCATGAGCTTCCAGCGGACCCGGCGCGGCGAGACGACCTGGGTGGGCTGGGACAACTACCTGCGCATCGTCGACGACCCCAGCTTCTGGACCGCCTGGAAGAACACCGCCTACTTCACGGTCCTCGCGCTCGTCCTCGGGTACGTGGTGCCGTTCTTCGTGGCGATCCTGCTCAACGAGTTCCGCCACGCCAAGGGATACCTGCGGATCCTGGTCTACCTGCCGGTGATGCTGCCCCCGGCCTCGGCGCTGTTCCTCTTCAAGTTCTACGCGTACGACCCCAGCGAGGCGGGGCTGTTCAACGCGATCCTGAAGGCGCTGCACCTGCCCACGTCGCAGTGGATGCAGTCGCCCGGGATGACGATGCCGGCGATGGTGCTCGCGTCCACCTGGATGAACATGGGCGGCGCGGTGCTGATCTACCTGGCGTCGTTGCAGAACATCCCCGGCGAACTCTACGAGGCGGCCGAGCTGGACGGCGCCGGGATCTGGAAGCGGATCCGCCACGTGACGATCCCGCAGACCCGCCTGATCCTCGCGCTGCTGGCGATGCTCCAGATCGTCGCCACCATGCAGGTGTTCATCGAGCCACTCATCCTCGCCAACGGAGCGGGCGCGGAGGACTCCGCGACCTCGGTGGCGTACCTCATCTATCAGCACGGGTTCTTCCAGAACGACCTCAACGGCGCCGCCGCACTGGGCGTGATCATGCTCGTGGTGCTGGCCGGCTTCTCCGCCGTGTACGTGCGGCTGACCGCGAAACAGGACTAGGACGGCGAGAATGGCACAGGACTCCGGGACCCGGACCCTCATCTCCCATGCCCAGCTCAGCAGGGGGCGCGGCCGGGTCATCTACTGGGCGCTGCTGGCCGTCGTCGTGGCCGGTTTCACTCTCGTCTTCCTCGGCCCGCTCTACTGGATGGTCACGGGCGCGCTCAAATCCGGCCAGGAGATCGCACAGACCCCGCCGACGCTGTTCCCGAAGGACCCGCAGCCGCAGAACTACATCGACGCGTGGAACAACCTGGCCCTGGCCAAGCTGCTGTTCAACACGTTCTACTACGCGGCCGGCGCGGTGTTGTTCCAACTCGTCTTCGACAGCGCGGCGGCGTACTCCCTGTCCAAGCTCCGACCGATCTTCGGCAACACGATCCTCGCCCTCATGCTGGCGACGCTGATGATCCCGGCGATGGTGCTCATCGTGCCGCAGTACGTGACAGTGCTCGACCTGCCGATCCTGCACATCAACCTGCTCGACTCGCCGTTCGCGATCTGGCTGCCGATGGTCGCGAACGCGTTCAACATCTTCCTGTTGAAGCGGTTCTTCGACTCGATTCCCGAGGAGTTGATGGCGGCGGCTCTCGTGGACGGGGCGACGCCTCTGCGTACGCTCTGGTCGATCATCCTGCCGCTGTCGCGCCCGATCCTCGGCGTCGTCTCGATCTTCGCCGTGACGGCGGTCTGGAAGGACTTCCTCTGGCCGAAGCTGGTCATGCCGTCACCCGAGACCAGGACGGTGAGCGTCGGCATCTACACCTTCGCGGGCGGTACGCCGATGAACGTGGTCATCGCCGCGTCGGTCATCGCCGCGATCCCGACCGTCATCATCTTCCTGGTCTTCCAGCGGAACATCATGTCCGGTCTGACCGCAGGAAGCCTCAAGGGATGACCACCACCGCAACACCGCGGCGAACAACGGTGGTTCGCTCCGAGACAGAGACAGGTCGGCGAGCACGTCGACGCACTGACGCAGAAAGCAGGTGCTCGTGTCCACAGCAGACAAAAGTCCGTGGTGGCGTGGGGCGGTTATCTACCAGGTGTACCCGCGGAGCTTCGCCGACGGCAACGGCGACGGCATCGGCGACGTAGCAGGCATCCGGTCCCGGCTCGACCACCTGTCCGCGCTCGGCGTCGACGCGATCTGGTTCAGCCCCTGGTATCCGTCGCCGATGGCGGACGCCGGCTACGACGTGTCCGACTACCGCGACATCGACCCGGTCTTCGGCACCCTCGCCGAGGTGGAGGCGCTGATCACGGAGGCGCACGAACTCGGCATCCGGACGATCGTCGACGTGGTGCCCAACCACTGCTCCGACGCGCACCCGTGGTTCCAGGCCGCGCTGGCCGGCGGTCCGGGAGCACCCGAGCGGGACCTGTTCTGGTTCCGTCCCGGACGAGGCCCGAACGGCGACCAGCGGCCCACCGACTGGGTCGGCGAGTTCGGCGGCGAGACCTGGACCCGCACCACCAACCCGGACGGCACCCCCGGCGACTGGTACCTGCACCTGTTCGCCCCGCAGCAGCCGGACTTCAACTGGGACCACCCACGGGTACGCGCCGAATTCGAGGACATCCTGCGGTTCTGGTTCGACAGGGGGGTCGACGGCATCCGAATCGACTCGGCCGGGCTGCTGGTCAAGGACGGGACGCTGCCCGAGGTCCGGCCGGACCAGCCGCACCCGTTCCACGACCTCGACGGCGTACACGACATCTACCGGGGCTGGCGGCGGGTCGCCGACTCGTACCCCGGTGACCGGGCGCTGATCGGCGAGGTGTGGCTGCCGGACCGCCAGCGGTTCGCCAACTACCTGCGCCCCGACGAGCTGCACGCGGCGTTCAACTTCGACTTCCTCGGCTGCGCCTGGGACGCCTCGGCGTTGCGCGAGAGCATCGACGGGACTCTGAGCGCGCACGCCCCGGTCGGCGCCCCCGCCACCTGGGTGCTCTCCAACCACGACGTCACCCGGCACGTCACCCGCTACGGCCGGGCGGACACCACGTTCAGCTTCGCCGCCAAGCGTGAGGGGATCCCCACCGACCTGGAGTTGGGCACCCGCCGGGCGCGGGCCGCCGCGCTGCTGTCGCTGTCGCTGCCCGGCGCCGCCTACGTCTACCAGGGCGAGGAGCTGGGACTGTGGGAGGTCGAGGACATCCCGTACGCGCTGCGCCAGGACCCGATGTGGGAACGTTCCGGCCGGGTCGACCCCGGCCGGGACGGCTGCCGGGTGCCGCTGCCGTGGGCCGGTGACGAGCCGCCGTTCGAGTTCAGCCCCGAGGGCGCGGCGGCGCCCTGGCTGCCGCAGCCGGCCGACTGGAAGGACCGGACCGCCCGTGCGCAGACCGGCGACTCAACGTCGATGCTGGAGTTGTACCGGACGGCGATCAGGCTCCGACGCGCCGAACCGGCGCTCGGCGACGGTGGGTTGACCTGGCTGCCCGCCCCGGACGGAGTGCTCGCCTTCAGCCGCGGCGACGGCTTCCACTGCCTGGTCAACCTCTCCGACACTGCGGTGCCGCTGCCACCCGACGGGGAGTTGCTGCTGGCCAGCGGCCCACTCGACGACGGGCTGCTGCCGTCCGACACGGCCGTCTGGCTGCGTACCCCCGAATTGGCGGGCAAGCCGCGCGCGGCGAACGGCGCCGACCTGACCTGACCCGACCGGCGGACGTATCGAGAGAGAGGAGAAAACGAGGAACCTGCGACGCCGCACCGACACGGCCCACCCACCATCGCACCGTCTCCACCTGTCGCGGCACGACGGGCGTATCTCCGCACCCGTCACCGGGCAACGCAACGCACCCCACCACCCCCGAAAGAGGTGTAAGCGACCCCATGTCCAGAAACGGCACCAGACGAGGCACCCCACCGACCGGCACGACCGGTCCCCGCACCACCCGCACGGCCCGACGACCCGTTCACCGCCGGCTGATCGCCAGCGCGCTCGCCGGGATGCTCCTCGCCGCCGCCCCGGCCCTCACCCCCGTGGCCAGCGCAGCCCCGGCGGTCGCCGCGTCCGCGTCCGCCGCCCGCGCGGCAATGCTCGCCGGGCTCTCCGCCACGATGAGCGCCAGCAGCTACAACCAGAACTACGTGGCGGCCAACGCCAACGACGGCAACGCCGACACCTACTGGGAGAGCGCCAACAACGCGTTCCCACAGTGGATCCAGGCCGACCTGGGCGCCACCGTCAGCGTCGACCGGGTGGTGCTCAAGCTGCCGCCGTCGTCGGCCTGGCAGACCCGTACCCAGACGCTGTCGGTGCTCGGCTCCACGAACGGCTCGACCTTCACCACGCTGAAGGCGTCCGGCAACTACACCTTCGACCCAGGCACCGGCAACACCGCGACCGCCAGCTTCACCGCGGCCAGCACCCGCTACGTGCGGGTCCAGGTCACCGGCAACACCGGCTGGCCCGCCGCCCAGTTCTCCGAGGTCGAGGTGTACGGCGCCGCCAGCAGCCCCGACACCCAGGCGCCAAGCGTCCCCGGCAACCTGGCCTACACCCAGCCCGCCAGCGGTCAGATCCGGCTCACCTGGTCGGCGTCCACCGACAACGTCGGGGTCACCGGTTACGACGTCTACGCGGGCGGCGCGCTGCGCGGCAGCGTCAACGGCTCGACGCTGACCTACACCGACAACCAGCCCGACAGCGCCACCGTCTCGTACTACGTGCGGGCCAGGGACGCGGCCGGCAACCAGTCGGCGAACAGCAACACAGTGACCCGGACGGGCACCGGCAACCCGCCGGTCGGCACCAACCTCGCGGTCGGCAAACCGATCACCGCCTCCGGGTACGTCCACACGTTCGTGGCCACCAACGCCAACGACAACAACACTGCCACCTACTGGGAGGGCAACGGCAACCCGAGCACGCTCACCGTGCAACTCGGTGCCAACGCCAGCCTCAGCCAGATCGTGTTGAAGCTCAACCCGGACTCGGCCTGGGGCACGCGTACCCAGAACATCACAGTCCTCGGCCGGGACCAGGGCTCGTCGACGTTCACCACGCTTGTGGGTGCCGCGAACTACACCTTCAACCCCGCCACCGGCAACACTGTCACCATCCCGGTGTCGGGCGCGGCTGCCGACGTACGGCTCTCGATCGCCTCCAACACCGGCGCGCCCGCCGGACAGGTGGCCGAGTTCCAGGTCATCGGCACTCCCGCACCGAACCCGGACCTGACCGTCACCGGCATGTCGTTCAGCCCGTCCGCGCCCGTCGAGACGAGTGCCGTCACCCTGTCGGCCACAGTGCGCAACGCCGGCTCGGCGGCCTCCGGTGCCACAAACGTCAACTTCTATCTCGGTGCGACCCGGGTCGGCACCGCGTCCGTCGGTGGCCTCGCGGCCGGCGCGTCGACCACTGTCAGCGCGAACATCGGGGCCCGCGACGCGGGCAGCTACCCGCTCAGCGCGAAGGTCGACGAGAGCAACACCGTCGTCGAGCAGGACGACACCAACAACAGCTACACCAACCCAAGCCCTCTTGTGGTCAGCCCGGTCGCCAGTTCCGACCTGGTCGCCTCGGCGGTCGCCTGGTCACCGGGCAACCCGGCAGCCGGCAACACCGTCACCTTCTCGGTGTCGGTACGCAACGCCGGCAGCGTCGCGTCCGCCTCCGGGGCACACGGCATCACGCTCACAGTGCTCAACGAGGCCGGCACCGCCGTGCGTACCCTGACCGGCTCGTACTCCGGTGTCATCAACGCCGGGGCCACCGTCGGCCCGGTCAACCTGGGCACCTGGACGGCCGTGAACGGCAAGTACACGGTCCGGGTGGTGCTCGCCGCCGACGGCAACGAACTGCCCGTCAAGCAGGCCAACAACACAAGTGACCGTCCGTTCTTCGTCGGTCGCGGTGCCAACATGCCGTACGACATGTACGAGGCCGAGGACGGCGTGGTCGGCGGCGGCGCGACGGTCGTCGGCCCGAACCGTACCGTCGGCGATCTGGCCGGTGAGGCGTCCGGCCGGCGCGCGGTGACCCTCAACTCGACAGGCAGCTACGTCGAGTGGACCACCAGGGCCAGCACCAACACCCTCGTCACCAGGTTCTCCATCCCGGACGCGCCGGGCGGCGGCGGGATCAACTCCACGCTCAACGTCTACGTCAACGGCACCTTCCACAAGGCCATCGACCTGACGTCCCGCTACGCCTGGCTCTACGGCAACGAGGCCAGCCCCGGCAACTCGCCGAGCGCGGGCAGCCCGCGGCACATCTACGACGAAGCCAACGTCATGCTCAACTCGACGATCCCGGCCGGCAGCAGGATCCGCCTCCAGAAGGACCCGGCCAACACCACCACGTACGCCATCGATTTCATCAACACCGAGCAGGTGGCACCGATCGCGAACCCGGACCCGGCGCGCTACACCACGCCGACCGGCTTCACCCACCAGGACGTGCAGAACGCCCTGGACCGGGTGCGGATGGACACCACAGGCAACCTGATCGGCGTGTACCTACCGGCCGGCAACTACTCCACCTCGTCGAAGTTCCAGGTGTACGGCAAGGCGGTAAAGGTGACCGGCGCCGGCCCCTGGTACACCCGGTTCAACGCCCCGTCCGGGCAGGACAACACCGACATCGGTTTCCGGGCGGAGAACTCGGCGGCCGGGTCGTCGTTCGCGAACTTCGCCTACTTCGGCAACTACACCTCGCGGATCGACGGCCCCGGCAAGGTCTTCGACTTCGCCAACGTGTCGAACATCGTGATCGACAACATCTGGAACGAGCACATGGTCTGCCTCTACTGGGGCGCCAACACCGACTACATGACGATCAAGAACTCCCGGATCCGGAACATGTTCGCCGACGGCATCAACATGACCAACGGGAGCACCAACAACCTGGTGAGCAACAACGACGCCCGGGCCACCGGCGACGACAGCTTCGCGCTGTTCTCGGCCATCGACGCGGGCGGCGCGGACATGCGGGACAACGTCTACGAGAACCTGACGTCGACGCTGACCTGGCGGGCCGCCGGTGTCGCCGTCTACGGCGGCTACGGCAACACGTTCCGCAACATCTACATCGCGGACACGCTCGTCTACGCCGGCATCACCATCAGCTCACTCGACTTCGGCTACCCCATGAACGGCTTCGGAGCGAGCCCACCCACCCGGTTCGAGAACATCTCGATCGTCCGGGCCGGTGGGCACTTCTGGGGAGGGCAGACCTTTCCGGCGATCTGGGTCTTCTCCGCTTCGAAGGTGTTCCAGGGCATCCGGGTCAGCGACGTGGACATCGTCGACCCGACCTACAGCGGCATCATGTTCCAGACGAACTACGTCGGCGGGCAGCCGCAGAACCCGATCACCGACACGGTCTTCACAAACGTGTCGATCAGCGGGGCGCGCAAGAGCGGTGATGCCTACGACGCGAAGTCCGGCTTCGGCATCTGGGCCAACCCGATGCCGGAGGCAGGGCAGGGTCCGGCCGTCGGGTCGGTCACCTTCAACAACCTGCGGCTGAGCAACAACGCTGTGGACATCCAGAACCCCACCTCGACGTTCACCATCAACCGCAACTGACCCAGCCCGGTCGCCGGGCGGCGGCCAGTTCCCCGGGCGGTGTGGCCACTCGACACACGGGTGACCACACCGCCCGGCTTGGCGTCAGTCCGCCGCGGCGCCGTGCCGGCCGGCGCCGGCGGCGAACCTGGCCGCGCCGGCCGCCGCGTCGGTGGCCAGCGACTCCATCCCGTACGCCAACTCCGTCGCCATGGCCTCCGACTCGGGCCGGCCCGCCCCGGCCAGCACCGCCGCCCGATCATTGCGCAGGCAGGTCTGCGGGTGCCTGGCGATCAGGGCCGCCAACTCCTCGGCCGCCGCCCGCGCCTGGCCCGGCGGCACCAACCGGTTGACCAACCCCATCGCGTACGCCTCGTCGGCCGGCACCGGACGGCCGGTGAGGATCAGGTCCAGGGCACGGCTCTCCCCGATCAGCCGGGGCAGCCGGACCGTGCCACCGTCGATCAACGGCACTCCCCAACGGCGGCAGAACACCCCGAGCGTGGCGTCGGACTCGGCGACCCGCAGGTCACACCAGAGCGCCAACTCCAACCCGCCGGCCACCGCGTACCCGGAGATCGCCGCGATCACCGGCTTGCCCAGCACCATCCGGGTGGGCCCCATCGGACCGTCGCCCTCCGGTTCGACCCGGTTGCCGCTCGGCGTACTGATCGCCTTGAGGTCGGCGCCGGCGCAGAACGTGCCGCCCGCTCCCCAGAGCACGGCGACCGCCGCGTCCGGGTCGGCGTCGAAGGCGCGGAAGGCGTCCGCGAGGGCCCGCGCGGTCGGCCCGTCCACAGCGTTGCGCGCCTCCGGCCGGTCCAGCACCACAGTCGTCACCGGCCCCGAACGCTCCACAAGAACACCCATAAAGCCCAGCATGCCCACCCCACTCAAGGTCCCCACCCCCACCCACGCTGATCATGCAGTTTCGGTCGCCCAAATGCCCGAGGTGTACGCGATTGCCAGGGCAGCAACTGCAAGATCGGCGAGAAACTGGGTGGTGGCGGTGGGGGATTGCCACTGTTGGGCGGTTTGCGACCGCGTTCGCTGGGAAGTCGGTACGGGTGCGAGCACTTCTGACGAAAGTTGAGCAGGCAGCCGGCTTGGACCGGACGGGCGACCGGTTGCAGCGGGTGGTCCTCAGCACGCTGCGTCCGCGGCGGCTGCGGGACCTGCTGCACGGTGTGCCGCTGGGGCATCCACTGCACCCGGCGATGGTGCAGGTGCCGGTAGGTGCGTGGATCAGTTCCGCAGTGCTGGACCTGATGCCGGGCCAGCGCCGGCCGGCCACAGTGCTCGTCGGCCTGGGCACGGTGAGCGCGCTGCCCGCGGCGGTCGCCGGGCTGAACGACTGGGCGGCGCTCTCCCGGGACCAGCGTCGGGTCGGCCTGGTGCACGCCGCCGCGAACACTGTCGGCGTCGGCCTCTACGCCGGCTCACTTGCGGCACGTCTCTCCGGCCGTCACGGCGTGGGCAGGGCCCTCGGCTTCCTCGGGCTCTCCGCCGTGAGCCTCGGGGCATACATCGGCGGCCACCTGGCCTACAAGCAGGGCGCCCAGGTCAACCAGAGCATTTCCGAGCTGCACCGGATGAGCGACGGCTGGCACCCGCTGGCCGACATGGCCACGCTGCCGCAGCGCACGCTGATCACCCGCGAGGTGGACGACGACATCTCGGTGATCCTCTATCGCCACGGCGACGAGGTAACAGTGATGCTGGAGCGGTGCCCGCACCAGAGCGGGCCGCTCGGCGAGGGCGAGGTGCAGGAGATCGACGGCCACGCCTGCGTGGTCTGCCCGTGGCACGGCAGCGCGTTCCGGCTCAACGGGGGCGAGGTAGTGCAGGGGCCCTCCGGCAGCGACCAACAGATCCTGCCCACCCGCATCCAGAACGGCGTGCTCCAAACCCGCCTGCCCTGACATACCCGCCGGCCCTGCCTGGCCCGGCCCGGCCCGGCCCGGCCCTGCCTGGCCCTGCCTGGCCCGGCCCGGCCCTGCCTGGCCCGGCCCGGCCCTGCCTGGCCCGGCCCGGCCCTGCCTGGCCCGGCCCGGCCCTGCCTGGCCTGGCACTGCCCGATCTGCCTCGCTTGCCCGACGCCGGTGCTTCGCTCCCGGGAGCCGGTGTTGCCGACGACGATGATGACTCTGAGGTATCAAGATGACTCTGAGGTATCACGCTCTCCGGACACCTGCCCCGGGAGCCCTCGGCGCGTGGCCCGCACCGTCACCGAGCTCAATGTTTGGATCAGCTGCGTCGGTGCCGGCGGGCCGACGGTCCGTTCAGCTGCGCCGGTGGCGGCCGACCGATGGTCCGTCCGGTACGGAGTCCAGGTCATGCCCGCTGGCGAACAGTTGGCCTTCGGCACTGTCGCCTGCCCAAGCGTCGTCGCCAACCCAACTCGGTCCACCGGTGGGCGGCGTGCCGCGGCTGGCAGGTGCCGTGCTGCCAGTAGGTGCGATCCCGCTGCCGCCGCGAGCAACCGCGCTGCCGCCGCGAGCTACCCCGCCGCCATCGGGAGATGCTGCACGGCCCTCGCGGGCTACCCCGCCGCCATCGGCAGACGTTGCACGGCTGTCGCGAGCTACCCCGCTGTCGCCGCGAGATGCTGCACGGCCGTCGCGAGCTACCGTGCCGCTGCCGATCGCCGCGCGGTTGTAGCGCGTTGCTGGTGTTCTGGTCCGGGGGGTGCGGGAGGACGTGGCCAACCGGGGAGCCGCCCCGGCGGTCGCCGGGCGGCGGCGTAGGCCGAGCACCGCACCGATCTGGGCGCCGACGATGCTCGCGACGGCCAACACGGCGGACACCGCCAGCGGTCGGTTGACCCCGTCGGTGTCACCGGCCCGGGCTGCGCCGACCGTCATCGTGGGTGCCTGGCCCGCCGACTCCGTACCGCTGCGGGGTGTCGTCTCCACCCGCTCCGGTGCGGTCCGCTCCGGTGCCGTCTGCTCCGGGGCGGTTTGCTCGGGCGCCGGTCGCGGTGCCGGCGGCTTGGGTGCGGCAGGCTGGCCGACGAGTTTCCCGGTGGCGTGCCGCCGTGCGCCCTGGTCGGCGGCCTCGCTGGGGAGCCGTAGCAGTTGGCCGGGGCGGATGCGGTCCGGGTCGTCGAGTTTGTTCAGCTTGGCGAGCTGCCGGTAGTCGCCGAACTCGTCCAGGTAACGCTCGGCCACAGTGCCGAGGTAGTCGCCCCTTGCCACGCGGTACATCGGCGTAGCTTCTTCGTCAGCGGCGGAGTCACCGGGGGCGGTGAACCCGATCCGGGTCAGCGGGACCGCCGTGTCGTGCGTCGCGCTCGGACGGTTCGGCGTGGCGAGGGTGGCGACGGCTGCCGCGTCCGGACTCGCGTACGCCGGGGTGCCGTAGACGGCTGCGGCGCTGGCGGCGGCCGGGCTGGCCACGAGGATCAGCGCGACCGAGCCGACGAGCGCGGCGGCGGCCTTTTGCTGGCGGCTCATCCCGGGCAGCTTCGGCGCAGGCCGGCGCAAGGTCTGCGCGCCCAGCTCGACCAGGACGGAGAAGGTGAACGTGGCCCAGCCGAACCATCCGGCCAGCGCCAACGCCCGCAGGAAGAGCTGACCGTCGTCCCGGCTGGTCAGCGCCGTGCCCACCTCGGCGAAGGTGGGCAGGTGATCAGGCAGGGGGTTGCCGGCGAAGGCGAGCAGCGCGATCGGCGCGCCGACCACCAGGGCGCAGAGCACGACAAGCGCGCCGAAGCCGGTGAGGATACGTCCGGTCCGGCGTACCGCGGACCGATCCGATGCGGGCATGGCTGCCTTCCCTTCCTACGGTCCTGCGGTGATGGCCCGCGCGGTGGCCTCGCCGGTGACGGTGACCCGGTCGGCGAAGCCGAACAGCCCGAGCATCGAGCGGCGGTAGGTGATCGTGACGCGTACCTGGACGACGGTCTCCCCGGCGATGCGCGGGAAGCTCACTGTGTGGCCGGTGGTGCCGGCGGCGGAGAGGTAGTTGGCGACCGCGACGCGTGCCTGCGGTTCGTTGATCCGCTTCGGCCCGCCCTCGATCGCGGTCGCCCGGTCGATGGCCTGCCCGCCCGCGCGTGCCGCCTCGGCGGCCAGGTTGTCGGCGCGATGCAGGGTGCGCAGCTGCCCGGCGCCGTCGAAGGAGAGGCCGATGATGGCCAGTACGCCGATCATCGCCACAGCCAGGAAGATGCTCACCCGGCCGTGGTCGTCGGTCAGCGGACGTACACCTGTCGGGGTGCTCATCGCCGGCTCCGGTAGCGGTCCAGGGGTGAGGTGAAGCTCGCCACTACGCGGTTGTCGGTCGGCATGCCGGGCAGCGCGCCGAGCCTCAGGTCCCGGAAGGACACCCGGCAGGCGACCTGGATGGTGACAGTGGCGTCCTGCCCGACGGGGCTGCGGAAGGCGTCGTCGAAGCTCGTGGCCCGGCCCTGCACCGAGCCGGTGAACGTCAGCGTGGGGGTGTTGGTGCAGGCCAGACCACGCCAGTCCAGCTGGTTGCGGGCGGCCTCACGGGCCTGGGCGCGGGCGGTGGAGGCGTCCCGGGAGATCGAGGCGGCGCGGGCGGCGTCGTGCGCGGCGGCGTCGATCGCCTCGGCGGCCACCGCGCTGCGCCCGGCCACACCGGCCAGCACCATGAGCGCGATGAACGCGGGCGCGAGCACCGCCACCTCGATGGAGACCGAGCCGCGCTCGGCGGGACGGTTCACGGCTGGGTCACCCGCTCCACCGTTCCGTGGGCGGTCTGCTGCACCGCGAAGTTCACGCCGGGCACCACCGACAGGGACCGGCCGCGCACCGTGCAGGTCACCTCGACCTCGGTGGTGACGCAGCTCGGGCCGTTCTTGTCCCAGCCCACCAGCCAGCCGCCGGTGGCGGTCAGGAACCGTGTGGCGCTGGCGGCCCCGGCGCCCTCGGGCGCCTGATACAGCCGCTCGGCGTTGACCCCGCTCTGCGCGGCGTTCAACGCCGTGGAGCGGGCCAGGAAGACGGCCGAGACCTGGATCGACGCGAACAACAGCAGCAGGATCAGCGGCATCACCACTGCCAACTCCACAGGGTTGGCACCCCGCTCCCGGTCACCGGCCACGAGCCGACGCCGGGCGGTCGACACCGCCCGGCGCCAGCACGGGTACGCGGCTCCGCGCATGTTTGCTACTTCGGGTTCGTGTGGGTCGGAATGTTCGTCATCCAGTCGTTGGCTTTGCTCAGGGCCAGTCCGGTGACGATTGTCGCCACGAAGACCAGACCGAAGATGATCACAGCGGTCGGGACCGGGCTGTCGCCGCGCTCGCCGTCGCGGCGCACCTCGGCGAGGCGCGTCGTCAGCACGACGTGCAGGTAGCTGATGAGGGACATGGCGTACTCCTTCTCGGGGTGTGGTCAGACTCGGGCGAGGAACGGATAGACGACGAAGCCGAGCAGCACGAAGACGAGCAGTGCGCCCGGGATGTCGAGTCGGCTGGTCACGCCCTCGGCGCGGGCGAGGTTGTCGGTGCGGATCTGGTCGCGCAACGAGTCGGCCCGGCTGCGCAGGGTCTCGTGCACCTGCGCGCCCTCGCTGCCGGAGGACCGCATGATGGCGCCGACGTCCCCCAGCTCCGGAATGCCGATCTTGTCGGCGAGGTCGCGCAGTTCGTCCCAGGGCGCGTGCATCTGCATCTGGGCGATCCGCAGGGCCTCCTGGAGTCTGTCGAAGACCCAGCCGTCGCAGACCGCGGCGGCCCTTTCCAACGACTGCACAGGCCCGTGCGCGGCGGACAGTTGCAACGCCACCAGGTCCAGGTAGGTGCAGACGGCCTGACGGAACTCGTCCCGGGCGGCATCCGCTTTGCTCAGCACCGACCGGTGCGCCAGCAGCCCGGCGACCAGCGCCATGCCGAGGCTGCCGAGCACCGGTATGACCAGGGGAAACGAGATGCCGAGTACGAACAGCGCGACGCCGAGCAGGGTCGGCGTGGCCAGCCCGATCAGCGCGGAGAGCAGCACCGACAGCGCGTACTGCTCGGAGGTCTGCCCGATCAGGGCGAGCTGTCGGTGCGGCGGTCGCAGCCAGCGGGCCAGCCCGGTCAACCAGTCCGGTTGCCGGGACGTGGGAGCGGCGACCCGGCCGAGGCTGGGCGGCTGGTGCAACCTGCGCAGCGCCGGCCCGAGCGCCGGGGTCGCCGGCACCAGTTCCCGGATCACAAGGAACAGGCCCAACCCGATGGTGGCCCCACCGCACACGGCGATGGCGAGGTGCCAGTTGACGACGATCATCGGCGCTCACCTCCGCCGCGCGGGCCCGTGCTGCTCGCGTTCACGCCACCACCTCCTGCGGGTCCGGCGCCGGCAGGAACCGGGCCGGGCGCTGCGGCTGGCTCATCGAACGGACCCAGGCCAGCAGACCGATGAAGGCCGCGCCGAGGGCTGCCATCACCACCTGGCCGGTCGTCGTGCCGTACGGCTTGATGTACTCGGTGTTGATCAGCCCGTACGCCAGGGTCGCCAGGGTCATGCCGGTGAGGAAGCGGACCGCGAACCGGGGCTGGGTGCGCTTGGCCTCGATCTCCCGGCGGGTGGCGACCTCCGCCGCAGCCGCGCCGGCGATCGAGCCGAGCACGTCACCGAGCCGCTCACCTCTGTCGCTCAGGTGCAGGATCAAGGCCGCCACCACCTGGTCGCAGACCGGGTCGCCGATCTCGTCGGCGAAGGCCAGCAACGCGGTACGCGCCGTCCAGCCGGCCTGCAACCGGGCGGCGAGCAGCCGTACCTCGTCCTCGATGCCCGGTGGCACGCTGCCGATCGTGCCGATGATCGACTGCTGGAGGCCCTGCCCGATGCCGGAGACGTCCTTGAGGCGGCGGGTCCACTCGCCGACCGCCTCGATCCGGGCGATGGCGCGTTGCTCGGCCTTGCCCACCGCGAACAGCCACGGCGTGCCGGGTACCGCCACCGCCACCAGCAGACCCACCACCGGCAGCCCGGTCAGCAGGAAGGCAAGCGCGCCGGCCACCACTGCGGCGAGCAGCAATGCCTGATGGGCGCGCTGCTCGGCGGGGTTGGGGCTGGATCCGCGCCACAATCGACCAAGGCCGGGGCCCGCGCCGGGACCGGGGCCGGCGGGCCGGCGGGTGCCCACAAGCGCGACAACGGCCAGCAGCAGTCCGGCGACACAGGCGGCCCCGGAGACCACGGCGATCAACTCCAGGCTGTTTCCCATCACGTCACCGCCGTGCCAGTCGGGTCTGTCGGGGGCGGCGCCACGCTCCGGTGCCGGCCTCGATCCACCTGGTCAGCAGCCGTGCGTCGTAGCCCACCCGCAGCAACTGGTCGCGGACCCGCTCGGGCAGGTGCCGGGGGACCGCGCGGCCGTCCGGGCCCGGCCCGAACACTGTTGTGGTGGTGATCCGTCCGGCCTCACCGGCCCCGATCACCTCCTCCACGTGGGAGACGAACCGGTGCTTGCGTCCACCGATCGCGGTCTCGTCCTCGACGGTGACGTAGACGATCAGGTCGAGGGCGTTGCCGGCCATCCGCCGGGCCTGGTCGACTGTCATCTCGCGGCCGTGGGCCAGCGCCAGCTCGACGATCCGCTCACCGACCCCGGAGGCCGTACGGGCGTGGATCGTGCACATCGAACCCCGGCTGGTGGTCATCGCCTGGAGCATCGGCACGATCTCCCGGGAGCGCACCTCGCCCACGATGATCCGCAGTACGCCCATCCGCAGCGACAGCGGGATCAGGTCGGCGATCGTCACCTCGCCCGCCGGCCGGCCGTCGAAGCCGCGCTCGCCGTGCCCCTCACGGGCTTCGAAGCTCATCACCGCCCGGTGTCGCTCCCGGCGTCGGGCCGGCAACAGCTCCCGGCTCTCCTCCAGCAGCACGTACGGCTCGTCGGGCGGGATCTCGTTCATCAACGCCCGGATGATCGTGGTCTTTCCGGCACCGGCCAACCCGGCCACCATGATGTTCAGCCCGGCGCGCATCGCCGCACGGAGGAAGTCGCGCAGCAGCGGATCGATCATCTCGTCCAGGTCGCCCCGGGCGCCGGCCACGTCGTCCAGGCTCACGTCGAGCGTGTTGTGCTTGCGGATCACCGCGTACGGGCGGTGGCTGACCAGGAACACCGCGGCCAGCCGGCTGCCGTCGGGCAGTTGCAGGTCGAGTGTCGGTTTCACAGTGGACAGTGACCGTTCGGTCGCGCCGGCTCGCCGGGCCGCCGCCTGGAGGATCTCCACCAGTTCGGCGTCGCTGTCGGCGATCGGCTCGGCCCAGTCCACCCCACCGCCGTGCCTGGTGATGCGCACCTGGTCGCAACCGAGGATGTGTACCTCCTCGATGGTGTCGTCGACAAGGAGGGTCTGTAGCCGACCCAGCCCGACCAGCTCGGCCGTCACCTGATCGAGCAGCAGGCGCTCCTCGCCTGCGGCCATCGGCGTACCGGCCCGGCGGACCGCGTCGGCGTACTCGGAGACCACAGCGACGGCTAGTCGCGCCCGCTCGGTGTCCTCCTCGTCGACTGTGAACTCCCGGCCGCGCTGCCACAGGGTGAGGCGTTCGGTCAGTTCGCGGCGAAGCTCCCGCACCACCTGGAAGTCCGTCCGGGGTCGGGGTTGCTCCGGTGGCGGGTTGACGGCGGGGACCGGGGTCGGTAGCGGTGGATGGTGCCGGCCGTTCGGCGTGGGCAGCGGCGGTGCCGTGGACGTCGCACCCGGCGGCTGCTGACGCGGGTCGGCGGAGACCGGCTCAAACCGCATCGGGCACCACCTGCTGCACCGGCCAGGCAAGTCGCGCCCGCCGTCGTTCCAGCAGCGCGCCGACCGGCACCTCCAAGCCGGCGGCCGCGCGCAGCAGCGGCCGTCCGGACCGCACCGTGCCACCAAGGGCCAGCACCTGCGCGGTACGCGGATCGTGCGGCAGTCGGGCGATGACAGGCAGTTTCAACGCGCGGCTGATCTCGGTACGTCCGTGCCCTTCGCCGACCAGCAGCAGCCGTAGCGTGCCCGGCGGCACCCGGTGGTCGGCGAAGTCCCGTTCGAGGGCGGTGGCCACAGCTCGCGTTCCGGACAGGTCCGGCAGGTGGGCCCGGGTCACGAGCAGCACCACAGAGGCGGCCCGCAGCAGTGGCAACGGTGGGCCGGTGACATGCAGGCGACCGCAGTCGACGAGCACGTCGTAGCCGGGGTTGCCGCGGTCCAATGCGGTGAAGTAGTCCGCGAAGCGCTGCCAGAGCGGTGTGACACTGCCGGCCTGGGCCGGGTCGACAAGGCCGGGCAACAGCAGCCGTTCCCGGCGTGGCGCGTCCAGATCGACAAGCTGCGACCAGAACGCCGTCTCCAGGTTGCCGTCCCGCAGCTCCCCGACTGCCAGTTCGCCGATCCCGCGCGGCCCGTCCAACTGGCCACCGAGATATCCGGCGAGGATCGACCCGCCGGCCGGGTCGCATTCGGCCAGGACCAGTCGGCGGTGCCAGGCCAGCGCGCAGGCCAGCGCCGAGGTGGTCACCCCGGGCGAACCCTTCGCGGACACCAGCGCGATGATCGCCATCCTCAGGCCGCCTCGGTAAGCACGACGGCGAGCCGCTCCTGGGCGGCCAGGGCCACCACGGCGGGTACGTCCCGGACGGGGAGCGCCAGGTACAGCACTCTCTCGTTGTCCGTCGGGCTGACCATGTCGATCACGGTGGCCGCGAACCGGGTGCCGGTGGCGGTCGCCCCGGTGGCGTTGTCGTCCGGCGTGCTGACCAGCAGGACCTTGTCGCCGGGGTGCAGTTCACGCGCCGGAACCTGCGCGGGCTTCAGGCCCAGCGCGATCTGCTGCTGACCCGGACCGAGCAGCGGGGCGTCGGTGACCTGCCCGAGGGTGAGCAGGGTGCCGGGGAGCAGGGCCACGGCGGCCCGCTTGCCGACCACCTCGTTCAACCGGGCGGCGGGCACCGGGTCCAGCCCCTGCCCACCGGCGACCTGGACGGTGATCAGGTCGGCGGCGCTGATCTCCCGCCCCACCTCCACCGGCCGTGCCACCGCGAGATAGCTGCCCGTTGCACGGACCGAGGTGACCGCGAACGCGGCGCCCAGCCCACCCAGGGCGATCAGGAGTACGGCCAGGCCGAGCAGCCCGGGGCGAACCCGGCGCTGCCGTACCACCTTCGGCGGGCTGACCGGCGCGTCCACCTGCCCGGCCCCGTTACGCGTCGCCAGACTCACCGGTCATGCTCCGTTCGCTCGCTTCTCACCTGGTCACCACCTGGAGCTCGTTGATCTGGACCGGCACGGTGCCACTGGTCCGGGTCTGGGCGATCTCGCCCTCGACGCCGCCGCCGGTCCACCAGCGCACCGTCCAGAACGTTGTGGCACCCACCCGGTACGTGCCGGCCTTCGGGTAGCCGTTGCGGTAGCCGCAGTCCGGGGAGGGCCGGCCTGCGCGCCTGCCCTTCGCGTCGTACGGGGTGCCGGGGCCGGTGCAGGTGACCTTGTCGCCGTTGCCCATGTCCCAGACGATCCGGTCGACCTTCGCCTCGATGGTGACTGTCAACCCTCTGTCGGACGCGGACGCGCCTAGCGGCCCGAAGTAACTGGCGCTCGGTGTGGCCCACATCCAGACCGGGAGGCCGACGAGGCCGGGGCCGATGTCCTTGCGGGGTGCCACCCGCAGCCGCGCGGGCAGCAGCTTGATCGAGGCGAGTGCCCGCCGGGCCAGCTCCTCCGGGTCGGGTGGTGCGCCGAAGCCGGGCGGCGGGGCGCTGCGCAGCACCACGTTCTGGGCACCGAGGTCGCCGCCGTTGCAGGTCTCCACGTACCACTGCTGACCTTCGGGCGCCTCGTTCTGCGGCTGGGCGAGCTTGTAGTAGCAACCGCTGCCGTTGTCGAACCAGCCGAGCGCCTCGTGGTAGCAGGGGATGGTCCGACCTGCCCACTGGCAGACACCACCACCTCCGCCTCCGCCGGAGTCCCCGCCACCGTTGTCTCCGCCGCCACCGGGACCGCCGGGGGTGCCGGGTTCGTCGTCCCAGACGTTGCAGTCGGGCTGGCCGGGTGGGCACTCCACGCCCGGGTCGGCGCGGCGGGCGGCGGCGGCAGGCAGGGTCGCGCCGACCACCAGCAGCAGAGCCATGCCGACGCCGGCGAGCATCCGACCGACCGGGGTGCCCTTTCCTCCCCGGGTCAGCACGGCTGGTCCTGGTGTGCCGCGCCGGAGCTGATCAGCCATCGGCCGTCCGGATAGCGGGTGGCGGTGGCGGTGGCCAGGTGCCTGCCGCCGCCGCTGCCGGGGACCACCCGTCGGTCCTTGGCGTAGACCAGTCGGTAGCCGGTCGCGTCCAGGCAGTCCTGGATCTCCACGGTGGCCGGCTTCGAGTCCAGGCTGACCGAGGTGACGGTCGGGTCGGATTTCAACGTCCCGGTACGCATCGCGCCGTGCTCCTTGGCCTGGAGAATGGACATCTGGACCCGGGTCAGCAGTGGATCAGCGAGAAAGCGGGACAGTTCCGGCGCATGCGGATCGCTGCGTCCACTCGCCGCGCGTGAAGCCGCGAGATAACCGGCATATGCGTCGAGCGCAGCCTTTTCCGCAGCCAGTCGATCGGCGTCCGAATCCGCTTGTCGGTCCATGCCCCGTGGCACCGTCGGCCGTTCGACGGTCTCCCGTTCGCTGCCGCAGGCGGCGACCGGCACCGCTGCGACGGTCACTAGCAGGCAGATTGCCGCTCTTCTGAGCTGCCGTCCGCGCACCGTCGAGCCCTCCTCGTGATCGCCCGGCGGCGAGGGGGTCACCGCCGCAGGGCATACGGAAGCGCGCCCGGATGAGCCCATCCGAAGCCGTTCATTGCGCTTCCACATTCACCGTTACGGATCTTTACAAATGCGATGTCCTGTGTTGTTCGGTCGATGGAGTGAGGCTTGCGTCGCACTCAAGGGGCGAGCATAAGCTGACGTCCGCTGATGCAACAGAGGCAATTCAACTGAACACGCTGCGTGATGATGGGTGGTGGTGGCGGGTGTCCGTGCTGCGCTGCGGGCGACGGTCGGCCGGAGGTTGGGCCTCGCTCGGGCCTCGCCGGGTCGGAGTGGGCTGCCGGACGATCTCCGTCGGGCTCGGGAGTGGGACATCGCGTCCTCATCCCGGCATCCCGACGGGGTCGAGGGTCGATTGGCGAGGGGGTCGGTCGGGCTCGGTGATCGGCGTCGACAGGGCCGGCGGTGCCGCCGTCGGGTCGAAGTTCAAGGTCGCTTTCCGCGCCATCCGCTACACCAGAGCGATCGTTCAGTCACGATACGTGTTCGCCTTCGCGGGGGATGTCGACCCGTCGGTGGGACCGACATGGCACTGACCGGCCCTGCGACGGCCGCGCCGGGCCACCACTGCCAACCCGATCGGAGCCCGGCCGGCCGGCTCTCGACGGTCCTGGCCGCCCTGTCGGTCAGCCCGCTGCTGCGGTTGGCCGCCCTGCGCTACGCCGTACCGTCGGGCACCGAAAGCCGGACCGGCTGCGACGCCTGCGGCGAACCGATCGGACTGACCCGGCCCTGGCCGGCGCTCGCCCCGGTCGGCCGCTGCGGTCGCTGTCGAGCCCGGGTCGGACCGCCGCCCGGAACGGTCGAGGTGGCCGCGCTCGCCGCAGTGGTGCTGCTGGTGCTCGTCGGCCCGGCCGGCGGGGCGCTGCCGGCGCTTGCCTGGTGGCTCGGGTGGACGATTCCGGCGGTGCTCGTCGACCTGGCCGTGCACCGGTTGCCCGACCGGCTCACCCTGCCGGCGGCGGCCGGCACCTGGCTGCTGCTCGGTGCTGCCGCGCTGGCCTACGCCGAACCGGCACCCTGGCTGCGGGCCGTCGCCGCAGGCACGGGGCTGGCGCTGCTCTTCGCCACCAGCACGCTGCTGCTCGGCAGGCGTGGCTTCGGGCTCGGCGACGCCAAGCTGGCGCTCAGTGTGGGCGCGCTGCTGGGCTGGTGCGGCTGGTCTGTAGTGGTGCTCGGGCTGCTGCTGGCCTTCGGGCTGTCCGCCCTGGTCAGCATTGGTCTGTTGGCGGCCAGGCGGGCGCGCTGGTCCACCCACCTGCCGTTCGGCCCGTTCCTGTTGCTCGGCACGGTGGGCGCCCTGCTGCTGGTCACCTGACCACCTCTCGATCACCTGACCGCGGGTTCTGGGTGGCGGGCGCGGTCGGCCCGACGGCGTAGCGCCTCGGCGGCCGGGCGGGCCAGCAGCGGGGTCACCACCGCGGCGACCAGGGCGCCGAGCAGGACACCCGCTACCACGTCGTGCGGGTAGTGCACACCCACGAAGACGCGGGAGAAGGCGGCAAGCGCTGCCAGCGGCAGTGCGAGGAGGCCGAGCCGGCGGGAGAGCAGCAGCGTGGTGACCGCCAGCGCTCCCGCAACTGTGGCGTGGTTGCTGGGAAACGACCAGTCACCAGGTAGCGGACAGGCGCCCGCGATGATCGCCTGCCCGATCGTCCGGCACGGCCGGTCCTCGTCCACCACGGTCTTGAGCCATTCGCTGCCCGCGTACGCCAGGAGGGTCGGCAGCGGCGCGACAAGGGCGAGTGCCCGGTTGTGCGGGCCGCCGGCCAGGCGGCTCAGCGCGGCCGCCAGCAGCAGCGCGCCGAGCAGCAGGATCACCCCCTCGGTGGCGTGCCCGACGAACCACTGCACCGCCTGCGGGCTGTCGGCGGCGGCGTCGACCACGTCGTGGTACCACTCGGCGCTGATCTCCGGAACGTCAATGCTGCCGGTGTCGGCCATGAATCACCTCACCTGATGTTCATACCGCCTTCATGTTGGAGACAACGTAGGAACGCGCCAGCGGGCACCGCAGGAGCCGAAGGTCAGGCCAACCCCACGACCTTCGTCCAGCAACCGCACAGGCGTCTCTGCTTGGCTCGTCAGAAGATGTCGGCACCCAGGAGGCTCCGTGCACACCAGTTCGGCCACCGACCAACCGCCGCCCACCGCTGGGACGGTGGACGACGAAACCTGGCAGATCAGGCGTACCGGGGCTGATCTGGACCGGCTCGGCGAGACGGAGTCGATCTTCGCGTTGAGCAACGGGTGGGTCGGCTGGCGAGGCGTCCTCGACGAGGGGGCGCCCGGTGAGATGCCGGGCAGCTACGTCAACGGCCTGCACGAGCGGCGCGAACAGACCTACCCCGAGGAGGGGTACGCGTTTCCGCAGGCCAACGACACAGTCATCAGCGCGCCGAACGCCGCGCTCATCCGGCTGTGGGTAGACGACGAGCCGCTGGACATCAGCACCGGAACGCTGCACCGACACGAGCGGGTGCTCGACCTGCGCACCGGTGTGCTGCGCCGGGAGACCGAGTGGACCTCGCCCGCCGGGCGGAGGGTGCTGATCCGCAGCACCCGGCTGGTGTCCCTGCCCCGCCGCCCGGTCGCCGCCGTCCGGTACGAGGTCGAGCCACTGGACGCCCCCGTCGAGCTGCGGGTCTGCTCGGACCTGCTGGCAAACGAGCGGGTGCCGGAACGCTCGGACGACCCGCGCGCCGCCTCGGTGCCCACCGATCCGCTGACCGCCGAGGCGCATCACGCGAACGGCCTCGACGGGGTGCTTGTACACCGCACCGGGCGCAGTGAGCAGCGCGTCGCCGTGGCGGTCAGCCACCTGCTGGACGCGCCGGACACGGTGACCACCACCTGCGACGACGTCCCCGACCGCGTACGCCTGACAGTGGCCGGCCGGCTGCACCCGGGCGAGCGGCTGCGGCTGACGAAGTTCGCCGCGTACGAGTACGGGCCGGTCGACGGGCCGCCGGCCGACGAGTTGGCCGACCTGGTCGTCGCCGAGGCGGACGCCGCCCGGGCGGACGGCTTCGACGCCCTGCTCACCGACCAGCGTGCCAGCCTGGACGCCGCCTGGCAGGTCGCCGACGTGCTGCTCGACGGCGACGCGGAACTCCAGCAGGCGATCAGGTTCGCCATGTTCCACCTGATCCAGGCGGGCCGCCCGGACGGCGACCGCACCATCTCGGCCAAGGGCCTGACCGGCAACGGCTACGACGGTCACGTCATGTGGGACACCGAGACGTACGTGCTGCCGGTGCTCACCTACCTGGCGCCGGCGGTGGCCCGCTCGGCGCTGGCCTGGCGCCACAGCCACCTGCCGGAGGCCCGGGAGCGGGCGGCCGAGCTGCGGCTGGCCGGTGCGACGTTCCCGTGGCGGACCATCGGCGGCCGGGAGTGCTCGGGCTACTGGCCGGCCGGTACCGCAGCGCTGCACGTCAACGCGGACATCGCCGACGCGGTGCTGCGCTACGTGGCGGTCACCGACGACCAGCGGTTCCTCGCCGAGGCGGGGCTGGAGTTGCTTGTGGAGACGGCCCGGCTCTGGCACGGCTACGGCCACTGGTCGGAGACCGGCGAGTTCCACCTGCACGGGGTGACCGGCCCGGACGAGTATTCCGCGCTCGGCGACGACAACGTCTTCACCAACCTGATGGCGCGGCGCAACCTGCGGGGCGCGGCGGACGCAGCCGAGCGGCACTCCGACGCCGCCGGGCGGCTCGGCGTGGACCCGGCCGAGATCGCCGGCTGGCGGGCCGCCGCCGAAGCGCTCTTCATCCCGTACGACAGTGAGCGCGGGGTGCACGAGCAGGCCGCCGGGTTCACCAGGCAGCCGGAGTGGAACTTCGCCGACACCGACGAGGACGACTACCCGCTGCTGCTGCACTTCCCCTACCTGGAGCTGTACCGCAAGCAGGTGGTCAAGCAGGCCGACCTGGTGTTGGCCATGCAGCACTGCCCGGGCGAGTTCACCGCCGAGGAGAAGGCCCGCAACTTCGCCTACTACGAGGCCCGTACGGTCCGCGACTCGTCCCTGTCGGCCGCCCCGCAGGCGGTGCTTGCCGCCGAGGTCGGGCACCTCGACCTGGCGTACGACCTGTTCGCCGAGTCCGTCACGCAGGACCTTGCCGACCTTGGCGACAAGACCGCCGACGGGCTGCACCTGGCCTCGCTGGCCGGGGCGTGGCTGGCGCTGGTGCAGGGCTTCGGCGGGCTGCGCGACGACCGTGGGGTGCTCTCCTTCGACCCCCGGTTGCCCCGGCGGATCGACAGGCTGGCGTTCAGCCTGCGCTGGCGCGGCCACCGGCTACGTGTCACGTTGACGCCGGCCGAGGCCCGCTACGAGCTGCCCGACGCCGCGCCCGACGCCACCGTCGAGCTGTGGCACCACGGTGAGCACCTGCGTGTCACCGGCGCGGAACCTGTCACCCGGCCGATGCCGCCGGTGCCCGACCCCGGGCCGGAGCCACCCTCCCCGCCGGGTCGACGCCCCGACCGCCGCTCGGCCGCCTGACCGCCCTGCCGCCCGCCCTCAGGCGGGCGGCAGGCCGCCGGCCATCCGCTCGCGGACCGCCTCCAGCGCCTCGAAGGCGTACGCCCAGTTGTGGCACTTGAAGCTGCGCAGACCGTCGATGGCCGTGTGGCAGTCGGAGCAGCGTACGCCGGGGATGGCGGCGGGCACCTCGGTGTTGACGTACTTGTGTTCGCCGAGGATGACGGTGGCGATCATGTTCTTGTCGTGCAGGCCGGAGAGCGCCGACGAGACGATGTCGTACCAGGTGACCCGCCTGCCGCACTTCGGGCAGTCCGGTTCGTCGCCGCTGACCCAGAGCGGTGCGCCGATGCTGCGCGCCGGCATGCCGAGCAGCTTCTCCAGCCGCCGGACGTCCGACTCCGGCGTGGTCCACCGGTGCCGGCCGGGCAACGAGGCGGGCGAGTCGTACACGGCGCGGAACAGGTCGTGGTCGACCCGCACTGTTTCCCGCTGAATGGTCATCGGCGTCCCTCCCCTGTGCGTCGGTGCCCCCAAGGTGGTCGGCGTTGACCAGGGGTGCAGCCGGATCAACGACACGAGGGGTCAGCGGGTCATCGCCTCGGGTGTTAGACATCGAGATCGGACCGCGTCGAAGGGACCCCTCGTGAGCGACCAGCCGGCACCTGACACCACCGACGTCACCGCCCAACCGAACGTCGCCCGGATGTACGACTACTTCCTCGGTGGCAGCCACAACTTCGCGGTCGACCGGGCCGCCGCCCAACGGGTCCTGGAGATCTTTCCGGAGACCGGGGCCGCCGCCCAGACCAACAGGCACTTCCTGCGCCGGGCCGTCCGCTTCGCCGCCGAGCAGGGCGTACGCCAGTTCCTGGACATCGGTGCCGGCCTGCCCACCCAGGGCACTGTGCACGAGGTGGTGCGGGCCGTGGCACCTGACTCCCGGGTGGTGTACGTCGACTACGACGAGGTCGCTGTCGCGTACGCCCGAGAGTTGCTGGTCGACGTGCCCGGCACTGCTGTCGTGCGGGGTGACCTGCGGCGGCCCGAGGACCTGCTCGACCACCCGGCGTTACGCGGCACGCTCGACCTGGATCGCCCGGTGGCCGTGCTGCTCCTCGCGGTGCTGCACTTCGTGTCGGATGACGACGACCCGTGGGGTGCCGTCGCCCGGCTGCGGGACGCCACGGTGCCCGGCAGCCACCTGGCGCTGTCGCATCTGACGTTGGACGGCATCCCGCCCGAGTTGGCCGAACGTGGCAAGGCGATATACCGCAACAGCAGTGCCCCGCTGGTGCCCCGCACCCACGCCGAGACGCTGCGTTTCTTCGCCGGGTACGACCTGGTGGAGCCCGGCCTGGTGGAGACCACCCAGTGGCGGCCGGACACCGAACCTGATCTCGTGGACTCGCACGGCTACGCCGGGGTCGGCATCCGCCGCTGACCGTTTCGCCGTCGACGGCGAGCCCCGGGTGGTACGACGGACGCAGGGCGTGCGTGCCACCCGGGAGGAGCGCCGATGGCGAGCAGGCCCGATCGGCTGCTGCGGGGGCGGGACGTGCCGCTCAGCGCGTCCTTCCTGGAACTCTTCTTCGACCTGGCGTTCGTGCTCGCGCTCAGCCAGCTGGCCCAGCATCTGCTGCACGACCTCACGCTGGCCGGCGCGCTGCGCACCGCCCTGCTGCTGGCGGGGGTCTGGTGGATCTGGGTCACGACCACCTGGTTTGCCGACTGGTACAACCCGGACACGCCCCTCGTGCGGGCGGTGCTGGTCGTCGCCACACTGGCCAGCCTGCTGGCGGGGGTGGCGGTACCGCAGGCCCTGGACGGCCGGGGTGTGCTGTTCGCCGGCGCGTACGTCGCCGTCCACCTCATCCGGGGTGCGGTCACCGGCGTCGCGCTGCGGGGCCATCCGCGGCAGTCGCGGGCGTTGCGGATTCTGTGCTGGTTCAGCGTCTCCGCGGTGCCGTGGCTGGCCGGTGCGTTCCTCCCCGAGTGGCGGGTGCCGCTCTGGGCGCTCGCCCTCGCAATCGACCTGACCGGGCCGCGAATGGGTTGGCCCACCCCCTGGTTGGGTCGCGCCGGGCAGGAGGAGTTGCACCTCGCCGGGGAGCACTTCGCCGAGCGGTACCAGCAGATCATGATCATCGCGCTGGGTGAACTTGTCCTGGTGGCCGGCCTTACGTACGGCGGCACCCGCCTCGACCTCGCGGAGACCGCCGCCTTCCTGCTTGTCTTCGCCACTGCCGTGCTGATCGGTCTGCTCTACGTGACGCCCGCCGGCCTGCGGTTGGCGCCCGCCATCGAGCGGGCCGCCTCGTCCCGGCTCGGCGTCCTCACCGGGTACCTGCACCTGGTGATGGTCGCCGGGATCGTGCTCACGGCCGTCGGGGCGGAGCTGAGCATCGCCCGCCCCACTGTTGTCGACGACACGAGGGCCGTCATGGTGGTCCTGGGCGGGCCGATGCTCTTTCTCGCCGGCCGGATCGTGTTTTCCCTGGCGATCCACCGGCGACTCTCCTGGCCGCGGGTCGTGGGCCTGTTGGCGCTGGCCGGCGCGGCGGTCGTCCTGCGACTTCCGCTGCTGGCGGTCAGCGCGGTCGCCACCGGGGTGTTGCTTGTGGTGACCGCGCTGGACCGCGCCGGCATCACCTCCTATCGCCGCACGCAATCGCCTGACTGAAATGGGTATGGGGAATCGGCTCTGATTGCCGCCCTGCATCTGGTTCGGGGGAGCCTGCCGCCTGTCGGAGGGTGGCGGTGCGCCCAGGTCAGCCCTTCACCGCGCCCGCGGTGAGCCCTTCGGTCAGGAAGCGCTGCCCGAGGGCGTACATGATCACCACGGGGATGCTGACGAGCAGCGATGCCGCAGCGAGTTGGCCCTGCGGCACGACGTCTCCCGCGATCATCGACTGCATGCCGACGGGGAGCGTCTTGTACTCGTCCTTCGTGATGAACACGAACGCGAAGAGGAACTCGTTCCAGGCGTTGGTCAGGGTGAACAGCGCGACCGCCAGCAGCCCCGGCTTGGCGAGGGGCAGCACGACCCGGCCGAACGCCTGGAGGCGGGTGCAGCCGTCGACAAGCGCTGCCTCCTCCAGCTCGATGGGGATCGACGAGAAGTAGCCCACAAGCAGCCAGGTGGCGAACGGCAAGGTGAAGGTCGGGTACGTGACCACAAGCGACCACAACGAGTCGGTGAGCCGCGCGCCGATGAGCATCTGGTACAGCGGGATGAACAGCAGCGCGCCCGGCATCACGTAGGTGAGCAGCACCGTGACGGTGAAGCTCTGCGCGCCTCGGAACCGCAGCCGGGCCAGCGCGTAACCCGCGAGGGCGGCGCAGACAAGTGCCACAGCCGTGGAGGCGGCGGACACCAGGATGGTGTTGAGGTACCAGCGGCCGAACGGCTGGTTGGCGAACAGGGCGGTGAACTGCTCAAGGGTCCACGGCGTCGGCCACAGGTCGTCCGTGCGCATGACGACCTGGCCCTCGGACTTGAAGGCCGTGACGGCGATCCAGTACAGCGGGCCCAGCACGAAGAGGAGCAACCCGGCCAGCGCGACCCAGGAGCCGACGCCCGACACGGCTGACGACGATCGGCGACCGCCCCGGGAGTTCAGGGCCGAGACCACCCGGCCGACCGCCGCCGCGATCAGCAGGATCACGCCGAGGACCACCGCCGCCTTCCAGAAGATCTGCGGCGACGCCCAGAGCAGCAGACCGGTGACCACAGCGGTGACGACCCACGGCAGCGCCTTGCGCGTCGACCCGGCCCACCGCTGCGCCCCGACCCACTGCCTACCTCGGCGTCGCCGGGGGAGTCGGGCACCCGAGTCCTGGCGTAACAACCGGACCAGGACGAACACCAGCCCGCCGATGATCGGCAGCATGACGAGCGTGACCGCCGCGCCAGCGCCGTACTGGAGTTGCAGGATCGCCTTCGAGTACGCGACGAGCACGTACGGTGCTGTCACGTCGCCCGGACCACCCTGCGTCAGCAGCCAGACGAGGTCGAAGTTGTTGAACGTCCAGATCGACGACAGGGTCACCGTCACCGTGATCACGTGGCGCAGTCCGGGCAGCGTCACGTTCGCGAACCTCTGCCACGACGAGGCGCCGTCGATTGTCGCCGCCTCGTAGAGGTCCGCCGGGATGGCTTTCAACCCCGCGAGGAAACACACGGTGAAGAACGGCACGCCCTTCCAGACGTTCACGAGGATCACCGACGGCATGGCCAGGTTCGGGTCGGACAGCCAGCCCGCCGGCCAACTGTCGACCAGGTGCAGGTCGACGAGCAGCGGCCCGATCCCGGTAGTGGTGAGCAGCGTGTTGACGCTGCCGAAGATCGGGTCGAGCAGCGCACGCCAACTGAACGCCGTGACCACCGTCGGCACCACCCACGGCACCAGCAGCAACCCGGCCAGCACCGCCCGCCCACGGCGTCGGTGGTGCAGCAGCAGGGCCGCGGCCAGACCCAGGACAACCTTGAAAATCTCGGCGTACGCGGTGAAGACGAACGAATTCACCACGCCTGTGTGGAACTGGCCGTCGCCGACCAGGGCGAGGTAGTTGTCCAGGCCGACGAACACGGTGTCCTGTCCGTGCCGTTCCGTGGTGCTGGTGACTATCGACCGGCCGATCGGCACGAGAACGAGACTGCCGACCAGTAGGGCCATGGGCGCCAGGAACAGCGCCGCGAGCCGCCAGTCGCGACCCAGCCGCCGCTGGGTCGCCGTGAGTGAGCCGGGTCCCGACGGCGGGGAAACCCTCGCCGTCGGGACCCGCGCTGGGCGGACCGTTCTCACTGCGGCAGCCCCTGCTGGTTGAAGATCTGCACCATCTTCGTGTGGGCGGCCTTCACGGCCTGCGCGGGAGCCGTCCCCTGAACGACCTGCTGCATCATGTCGGTGAGGACGTACGCCGCGCCGGCCGCCTGCTGGCCAGCGCTTGCCTTCTGCGGGAAGGACAGGCCGTTCTTCGTGTTCAACGGCAGCTTCAGCTCGGTGATCTTGCGGAGCATGGGGAACGCCGGGTCGCCGCTCGTGAAGAACGGGTCGGCGTCCCAGACCTTCTCCCAGGCGGGCATGACCAGGCCGGGCGCCTCCTTCGCCACCCCGAGCAGCGCGGGCGCGCTGACCAGGTACTGCGCCAGGAGCTTGGCGAGTGCGGGGTTCTTGGCGCCCTTGAAGACGACGAAACCCTGCGACTGGCCGAGCAGCAGAGGGTTGTTGGTCGCCGGGCCGATGCAGTCCGAGAACACGTGCGTGTTCTCGTACACCGGGTTCTTCTTGGTCCTGGAGTCCGCGTACACGCTGAACTGGTTGCGGGTGTAGCCGAGGATCCCGGCGAGCCAGTTCTCGTTGTTGCTGGTGTCGGTCCAGCTCGCGATCCCCGGCGGCAGCATCGGCTTGTACTTGGGGTTGGTGTAGATGTCGCCCAGGAAGGTCACCGCCTGAACCGTCTCGGGAGAGTCGAACGTGACCTTCCGGCCGTCGTTGGAGGCGATCGACCCGCCGTAGGCGTTGATGAGCGCCTCGATCATGCCGTTGCCGTCACCGGACCGGTTCACCGTCATGCCCCAGCCGAAACGGCGCTTCGCCGGGTCGGAAATCTCCAAGCACAGGTCCCGCAGTTCCTCCCAGCTGTAGATGTCCTTGGGGGTGATGCCCTTGTCCTGCATCCAGTCCTTGCGCAGGAAGGACCCGATCCCGATGAAGTGGTACGGGATCGCGAACCACTTGCCGTCGAAGACGCAGAAGTTCTTGGCCTCGGCGCAGGGCTCGCCGTACTTCGCGGTCAGCGCTTGAACGACGTCCGTCACGTCCTCCAGGTCGCCCAGCGCCTGGAACTGCGCGACGAACCGGGAGTCGGTCATGAACGCCAGGTCACGCGCGACCCCGCCCTTGACCTCGGCGTCGATCTTGGCCACCACGTCACCGGCGTCGGCCTGAACCAGGCTGTTCTCGATCTTCGTGCCGGTGGTGTCGGCGAACTTCTTGATCGAACTGTCGAGGGCTTCGTTCGCCGCCGTCGAATACAGCTTCTGCGACAGCATCCCCATCGAGGAGCCCTTCATCGCCGCGGCGGCGTCGATGAGCTCCTGTGGAACCTCCGCCTGGACCCTGGTGGGCGATTCGGAGGTGCCCCCACACGCGGCCAGACCGGTCGCGCCGAGCACCCCCACCCCTACTCCCAGAAAGCCGCGCCGGGACCACACCGGGTTGTCCTTCATGGACATGTGCCTCCTTCATCTCCCGGCATCGCTGCACGCCGATGGCGCAGTTGGCGTAGTAGACGAACGTCGCGATGCCCCTGCTTGTCTGTTTCTCTTCGGGCGACCACAGTCGAGTCACCCGCATCGATCAGTGCGTTCGCGTAGACCCATCACGTGCGTGGCGCGGTCGAGCTGAGAAAGCGGTGCTGAGGTGCCAGTTAGGTCGGCCATGAGGGCCGCCACCGTTCGAAATTTCGAACCGAGTTCGAGATACCGTATCGGGTGGACGCGACGCTAGAGCAACGGCGCAAGTGATGTCAATGTTTCGATGCGGTTTCCGACGGAAGGCGGCAAACCGTCTATCGGGTCGGGGCCCGGTAGCCCATCCGGGCGGACAGCGCGGCCGCGCCCTCGCGAACCAGTCCCGCCCACTCCACGTGCGCCTGAGGAGTCCAGCGGATGATCGGCGCGGACAGGCTCATCGCGGCGATGGTCGCGCCGGAATGGTCCCGGACCGGCGCGGCGACGCAACGCATGGCGGTATCCGACTCGCCCACGTCGACCGCGACGCTCTCGGCCCGGACACGATCAAGATGCTCGCGGAGCAGGTCCGGATCGGTGATGCTTGCCGGCGTCATGCCGAGCAGGTCGCCCTTCGCCAGTACGGCGTCCAGGCCTGCCTTGTCGAGACCCGACAGCAGGATCTTGCCGACCGCCGTGCAGTGGGCAGGCAACCGCCGACCCACCGCGGACACCATTCGGACGGGGTGCGTGCTGTCGAACTTCACGAGGTAGATGACATCGGAGCCGTCGAGGACTGCCACGTGGACAGCCTCATCGCACGCGGCGGCCACGTCCCGTGCCACGCACTGCGCCTCGCGTACCAGGTCAAGCCGGCCGGAGAACGCCGCGCCGAGCTGGAACAGGGGCATGCCGAGCCGATACTGCACCGGCTGGCCCGGGACGGAGATCAGGTACGAGCGGGCCTCAAGCGTGACGAGCAGTTCGTGGACCGTGGTACGGGGCAGATCGAGTCGCTCCATCACCTGACGGGCCGACAGCTGAGGGTGGTCCAGGAACAGTTCGAGGACGTCGAGTGCGCGGTTGACCGCCGGTACCACACGGGGCATGTCGATAGTCCCTTCGAAGTGCCGGACTCGCGCGGAAGGATCTCCACGCGGACCAGCACCTGAAGAGGATAGCTGCGGCAGCGCCCAGCGCCAGGCTGGCCGGGTGCCTACCTACACGGGTGCGGGCAGCTTGGGCAGTCGCCGGATGCCGACATTCATCAACATGGCCGGACACTGCGGAACGGCTACAGCCGCTCGAAGCTCTCCATGCCGGCGAGTTTCAGCACCTCGGTCCGGGTTGCCGGGCACTCCTGCCGGGTCTGGTCGTCGATCTGGCGGCCGGTCGGCACGGGGCCCTGCTTCTCGTACCAGGAGTAGAGGTTCACGGTGAGGTTGGCCATCACGCCCGTCTCGGACCCGATCCCCTTCAGTATCGGCAGTTGGCCGTCGAGGTAGGCACACACCTCCTTCGCCGGCACCGCGGTGCCGGCGGCCGGAGCGGATCCGGCCGCGCTGGGCGCGGTTGCGGTGTCCGGCGCCGCATCTGCGGAGGTCTCGGGTGCGTCGGCGTTGGCGCACGCCGTCAGAGCGAGCGCAAGGCAGAGGGCCGGCGCGAGCAGTCGGATCGTTTTCATCGGTGTTCGTCCTGACGTGGTCGTTGGTGGGTAAGGCCTGTGGTGGGTGTGTTGTCAGCGTCGGCGGCGTTTGCGGTGACGAGCCAGAGCCCTGCGGGCAGCCGGTAGCCGACGCCAGGTTCACGGAAGCGGTCGAGCAGTCGGATCACCCCCGCCCGGGCCGAGGCCTGCCCGGCCGGGGGAGCCGACCGGTACGCGGCACCGGCCGGACCGATCTCGACAAGCCATTCGGCCACCAGTTCGGCGTCGTCTGGAGCATCCAGGACGACATCACACGGCGTGATCGTGATGGCGGTGAAGCCGGCATTGTCGAGGACCTGGGCAAGCCGCGTCGGGTCGGCGAAGGAGAAGGGGCCAGGCTCCTCACCGACCGGCAGCGGCGGCAACGGCCCGAGGTGCGGTGCCGCCCCGAGCAGCGTGGCGGACAGCCACGGGTTGACGCCGCCGTCGCGGAAGACGGTCGCGGCGAGGCGCCCTCCCGGGCGCAGTGATCGCCGGATCGTGGTGCAGCCCGCAACCGGATCCGCCAACAGCATCAGCGTCATTCGCGAGAACGCCGCGTCGAACGGTGCCCCCGGCACGACGTCGAGAGTCTCGATGTCGGCCAGGTGGAACTGGATGCCCGGGTACCGGTCGGTGGGGAACCGTCGCCGAGCGGCGGTCACCATCGCCTCGGCGATGTCGACGCCGACCGCCGTGCCGGCCTCACCGACCGCCGCGGCGAGTTCGGCTGTGGTGCCGCCGCAGCCGCAGCCCACGTCGAGGACCCGCTCGGCGGGCCGTGCGGCCAGCCGAGCCATGGCCGCCGCGCCCAGCGGTCGACCCACCTGGTCCTGCCGATCGGCCTGTCGGACCCAGCCAGCGGCCGCTGCCGCCCAGAAAGCGGCGTTGCGGGCCCGCAATCCGGCGGTGTCGGCCATCAGAACGGCATCTCGGTGCCGTCGACGCTCATCGATCGGAAGTGAGCCGCCTTCGTCGGGTCGAAGCCGTCCTCCTGCGCCGCCAGGCCCGCAGCCCGGACCAGCCGTTCCGACTGGAACCGACGGAATGCGGCCTCGTCCTGCCAGACGTTGATGATCCGCCAGCCGTCCTCGGTGGGCCCGGCGACATGGGCGACGAGGCCCGGCGGCCGGTCCGGACCGAGGTGTCGCTCCACCTGCCGATATTCCGCCTCGCTGACGCCGGGCATCTCCTGCAACACACCGAACGGCATGGTCGCCGCCTCTCGTTAGAGTGAGTCTCTATCCAATAGAGCACTACACTCGATCGGTGGTTGTCAAGCGAAGTTATGACTCCTCCCGCCGGCAGGAGCAGGCCAGGCAGACCCGGCGAGCAATCCTCGACGCGGCTGGCCGCCTGTTCGTCGACCCCGGCTACGCGGCCACGCCACTGACCGCCGTCGCCGCGGAAGCCGGCGTGGCCGTCCAGACCGTCTACGCGGTTTTCGGCAGCAAGCGGCACCTCCTCTCCCAACTGGTCGACGTCACCCTGGCCGGCGACGACGAACCGGTGGCCCTGCCCGACCGGCCCTTCGTCACCGAGATCCGCGCACTCGCCGACCCCCGCGCCAAGCTCACTCGCTACGCCCGCCATCTGGCCGAAGTCAACGCCCGGCAGGCCCAGGTGATGCTCGCGCTGGCCGGCGCGGCCACGGCCGATCCCGACGCCGCCGAAATCTGGCGCAAGAACATCGACGACCGCCGCCGTGGCATGGGCATGTTCGCCGCCGAACTCGTCGGCACCGGAACTCTCCGCCCCGAACTGGACGTCGAACAGGTGGCCGACATCCTCTGGCTGGCCCAGGACTTCCGCAACTTCGACTGGCTGGTCCGGCAACGCGGCTGGCCGCTGGAGAAGTACCAGCGGTGGTACGTGGACACCGTCAGCGGCGCCATCCTCGCCGGCACCCAATAGCGGAGTGGCTGAGCCCCGGCACAGTTCGGGCTTTGCCGGTCACAGCCGCTCGGGAGTCCGAATGCGAGCCGGTACATCCATCGACTGGCGGAACTGGTCGGCATCTGCGGCCATGAGGGGGCTCCTCTTCAACCGTTCGGCAGTCGTCCGACGGCCATGACCTGTACCGGCCGGGACCGCTCACACCGCCCATTAGGGACGGATACCCGGAGCGAAGAGTACCCGACCGGTTACCATCACGGGGTCCCCCGTCCAAACCATCAGCGAAACGCCGGGGCCAGGTTTGGGCAGATGGACGACGTCACGGACCCATTGACACTGACCCTCGCGGTGGCGGAGCGGTGCCTGTCAAGGGCGGATGGGCGTCGGCGTGACCGCGCGCTGCACAACTTCTTCGGTCGTCAAGGGGCTGCGTGGATGGTGACTCAAGCACATCGGAGCCTGCATCTTGACAAAGCGTGCACCTTCTACGCCGGCGTAGAACTGACCGGCCCGCATCTTGCCAATATCTGGCACATCGGTGCCCTTCGCCCTCGCCACATCGCGGGCCGCCTCTATCTGGATCGGTGCGGTCAGGAGGCCGAAGAATTGGCTAGCGGCGTTGCCGGGTATTTGGTTGTGTAACGCCTTCGGAGCCTGTGTGGCGAAGACCAGGCCCAGCCCGTACTTACGGGCCTGCGAGGTCAGCGCCAGGGTGCTCTCCGTGCAGGCCGTGATGGTGCCGGATGGAGCCAGCGTCTGGGCCTCATCCATTACGAAGAGCCCACCCAGTGGCCTGTCACCGGCGGGATGGCGCTTGATCCAGGTGAAGAGGGCAAGCTGTAGCTGATTGACGAAGCTCTGGCGTTGGTGACCCTCGGGCAACCCGATGAAACTGATCACCGACACCCGGGCTCGTCGACCGGGCCTCGGGGTAAGCAGCTCACCGGGATCGACGGGGGTGCCGACACCGCCGAACAGCGGATCGTTGATAAGCGCGGCCTTGAGTAGCTGCGCCATTCCAGCCCCCAGCTTGGGTGCACCATCGAGTTGGCTCACCCCGTCCGGTAGATCGTTGAGCACCTCGGTGAACTCGTACAGGTCGTTCGCGCCGGTGCGGGCGTAGCTGATCAGTGCCTCGCGCAGCACGGCCCGGCCGAGCCGGGCCTTGTCCGTGCCGCCGTCCACCCGTGCATGCGGAGCGAGCGTGGCGACGGCGGCGTTCACGGCAGCGGTGAATCCGTCGGGATCGTCGAGGACGTCGGCGAACTTCGGAAGCGGCTGGAAGGTCAGCGGTCGGCCGCTCTGTCGCCCCGGCGTCCAGATCACGACGTCGGTGCCGGACAGGTACGCCTCGGCCCGGCGGGCATCGCCCGGCCCCCACCCGCCCGGCGGTGCCGGCCACGCCTCGCCGAGCCGGGCCAGGTCGTTGTTGGGGTCGAGGACGATCGCCGAGACGCCCCGCAGCGCGCACTCCTCGATCAGGCGGCGGATCAGGACGGTCTTGCCGGAGCCGGAACCCGCGAATATGACGGTGTGCCGCCGCAGTGACTCGAGGTCGATCCGCACCGGATCCGGCCGGCCGGCGACCGCGCCGAGGGGCAGTGAGAGAGGGTCGATCCCCGCGACCGGCTGGGCGTCGACACCCTGCGCCGCGGTTGCCGCTGTCGGCGCTGTCGGCCGGGCCGCCGGGTCGGCGTGTCCCTGTGTCGCCGGGACCGTTGCCCGTCCGACGATGTGCGTCGGTCGGGACGCATCGACCGCTCGCTTCGACGGGGGGTCGGGGTCGATCACGGCTGAAGTTCGCGGTGGTGCCACCGGCGCGCGGCGGACGCTGCCCAGAGCCTCCCGCAGGCAGGCGATGTCGGAGGCTGGCCGCCGATCAGCGAACCACGGCCGTAACGTCTCCAGGCCGTAGTGCTGGACAAGTTGTTCCAGGGCGGTCATTCGGCGGATGTCGTCCGCCGGGAAATCGAGCGTCCGGCCGCCGGCCCGTTCGAAAGCGTTCAGCACCTCCCGGGTACGGGCGCCGGACGACCACTGGGCGCTGCGCAGCAGGAACAGGCGCCGCTTGATGATTCCCTCGGTGAGCCCGGCGGTGGTGACGGCGTTGCGGATTCGGTTGAGCGCGGCGATGTGGTGGGGAGCGGAAACTGCTCGGAACGACCAGTGCTCCTCGTCCTCGGTCTCCTCGTCGAGGCTGTGCCGTAGCCGTGCGTGCAAGGCTGGCTTTCCACCGACGGGGAGCGGGTCAAGGCTAAATGCCTCAACGGCAGATCCCTGTTCGGCGATCCACGCGGTGAGCCCGGCCCGGAGCAACGGCGGAACCCGGGCGTCCTCGTACTGCTGAAGTGCGGCGGACTTGGGATCGGCCTCGGCGATCAGCTCCGCATATCTGGCGTCGATCTTGGCGAACTCGTTCGCCGTGTCGGTGTCTGCCGGAGCACGGACCACCGCGTTCGACTCGCCCACGACAGCGGCGTCAGCGTCGGTCGCGTGCAGCAGATGGCGTAGTTCCGTCACCTCGTCGGCGGCCAGGCAGGCCCGGACGTGCGTGTCGATACGGCGGAGCAGTTCGCGGGGCGTGAAGCCGACGACCTCATCCAGTGCGGATCGGTGGACAGGCCAGGTCGGGTAGGGCGGCCGGAAGCCGAGTTCGCCGAAGATCACCGCGAACCGCTTCTCCACCAACTCCCGCCCGACCTCGGTGGAGGGGATTTCCTTGAGGAAGGCAGCCTCCCTGAACCGGTCCTGTACCGTGTCGGTGGCTTGTTCCTTGATGTTCCGCCAGGTCTGAGGCAGGCACGACACCACCGAGAGTGAACGCCGGGTCGTCTCCCGCAACGCCATCAGGCCGCTGGCCACCTGCTCCAGCAGCAACGATGTCTGCCAGTCCGTCTCGCCCCGGACGTCCTGGTTGGTCGCCTTGACGGACTGGGCGACCATCAGGTCGATCTGGTCGACCGCGATCACCGTCGGTGCGACCATGGCCAGGAGTCGCGACGCGTCCCGGACGACCTCCTGCGGGGCCCGTCGGTTACGCCGCAGCCCCCACCCGGCCCGGGTGCCCGGCTCCTCCTCCTCCATCGAACAGAGGAAGTAGTAGCCGACGTCCTGCGTTCCCGGCGGCTCGGCGGCGTAGAGCACGAGCGCTCGCGCCGTGTCCTGACACTCCGTGCCGATCTGACGGTTCGCCTTGCGGATCAGGTCGACGAAGGCGTCGAGAGCGGATCGGCTCAGTTCGGTCTCGCCGGCGACGGCCCGGCGCACCGCCCGCGGTGCGCCGACCAGGTCGGCCAGCCGACGCAGGAACGTCCGAAGCTGCGTCGTTCCATCCGGCATCGGCCGGGCGAAGTCCGCCAGCATCGACATGGCGGTGCTGTGCCAGAACGCGCGAGCCTCCAGCAGAGCGACCAGGAAGAAGAATCCGCCGCGCCGTTGCACCTCCTCGCGGACCGTGCCGAGCAGGTGCGTCTTGCCGGTGCCCCGCTGGCCCAGGATGGCGACGCCTACCGGGCTGGAGTCGACGCTGCCGTCCGCTTCCAGGAAGCTGTCCAGCACCGTCTTGACCACGTCGTGATGCAGGCCTTCGACGTGGAACGGGGTCGCCTTCCACACGTCGTCCGGTGTCGGAGCCCAGTTGAACCTGAGCGCCGCTAGGGCCCGGCGTTCCTCGTCGGTCATCATGACGAGATGGCGATGAGGTGCTTGTCCTGGTTGCCGATGCTCACGGCTGCGGCCCGCTCCTCCGTCCTGAGTACCTTCTGATTGGATTCGGGCACGAGATGGACGTTGCGTTCCCGGTTCAGCTCGACGAGGGCGGCGTCGACCTCCGCGCGGGACAGGTCGGTCAGCGCCGAGCGCAGGTCGGCCAGCATGACGTAGTCGCCCGGGGCGGAGGCCAGTTTCTGGTACGCCTCCCGTACCAGCACGACCGGGTCGGCCTGCTGGCTCGTTGGTGCGTCGGACGACGCTGGCGGTGTTGGGGCCGTTACGACGTCGCTGGCGTTGATCTTCATCCGGAACAGATCATCGGCCCGGGCGCCCGAGTGGTCGATCAGCCTCCGCAGGAAGTCCAGGGCGACGTAGAGCGTCCCGCCGGGGGTGCCGGCGCCCTTTGGCGGCTCAGCCCCCAGTTCCTCGGCGGCCCGGTTCCAACCCTCGTCGGTCAACGCCAGGGTGATCGGTTTCTCAGTCACTTCGATCAACTTGAGAGACATCAACCGGCGCCGGTGGTCGGCCTTCAAGCCGATACCGGCGACATTGGTGAAGTACGTCTGCGGCAGCGGTGTCGCCTTGATCATGAGCGTGATGAGAATGCACCGGTCGACGAGCGTGAGTTCCTTTTCCGGCATGCGGATTCTCCTCTGCGGCACGCGCGTCTTCGCGATGATCGGGGCGATGGCGAAGACTCGAAGGGGTGGCCGTGCTTCCGGCAACGGGGGACGCACGCGCCCGGGCCGATTCTGCCGAGGGCGCGTTGCGAGCGCAAGGTCACGTTTCTGGCTGCAGAAAGCCGACAGTAGGCGTTAATGGATCTTCGGCAGTCCTGCTTGGATGGTGTGACTGGAACACCTGTTCGGGGTGGTGACAAGGGATCGGGTGCGGGGCCGTTGCCAAGAATCAATGGCAGAAGGCAGCATGGTTGACCTGCGAGAGGCGGGTCGGCAATTGTCGACCTGCGACATCTCCCGCGCCCTTCCCCGCGAAACATCACGGAGGCGACCGTGCAGTCTGAGGTGGTCCGTTACCAGGTCGACGACAAGACGGTCGCGTTAATCGAGGTCGAGCCGCCGGCCGGTTTCCAACCCGCCGGAATCGGCGATGTCGCCGGCTGGGTGCGGGAATCCGCTGCGCCCGCTGTTGCTGCCGCGAAGGAGCTGCTGGAGCAGGTGAAGATGGCTTCCCCGGATGCCGTCGAGGTCAAATTTGGGATCAAGGCCACCGGGACCGCGAACTGGGTGGTGGCCAAGGCCACCGGCGAGGCCAACTTCGAGGTCACGTTGCACTGGCAGGCTGCTGACTCCCCGGAGAACGGCACGAGGCCCCGGCGTTGACGGACGGCGATGTCCCGTGACGACCGTGGTCCCTGACGACAGCCCGTGGGCGGTCGCCCTTCATCGGGGGAACAAGCATGAGCCGGTCGGCACCGGCATCGTCATCGACACGAATCTCGTCCTCACCTGCCACCACGTGGCGTTCGCCGCCAACGGCACCCTGCACGACGACCTCTCGGTCGCCTTCCCCCGAGCGCCGAAGGTCAAATACTTCGACCGGCGCCAGGTCCGGCAGTGCCTGCATGACGGGGTCCGCTCCGCCCACGTCGACCTTGTCCTGCTCGAACTCGCCGAGCCGGTGCCCGCCACCGTGACACCGGCGAGGCTGCGCTGCCTGGAGCCCAAGCCATTGTCGGGTCGCCCGTTCTGGGCGTACGGCTATCCCACCGGAATCACCGGTGGCATTCCGGCCGCCGGCACCGTCACCGAGATCGGTGGTTGGGGACACGTCATGATCGACAGCGGCGAAGGTGGACCGCTGAGCAAGGGTTTCAGCGGCGGCGCGGTCTGGTCACCGGAGTACCAGGCGGTCGTCGGTGTCGTCGTCTCCGCCGATGGGAAGGGCAAGGGGCAGGCCCTCACGCTGCACCACGCCGACGAACAGCTGCCCGAGATGAAGCTGAGGGCGCTGTCGGCGTGGCGGATCGGGGATGCCGACGACACCGCGCTCTCGGCGTGGGGATGGACGCTCAGCACCGACGGAGAGGCCGGCCGCCACTGGCTGCCCCGCGCCCGGGGCGTGGCCGTCGACACCGAGGGCGGCGCCCGGTTCCGCGGCCGGACCACCGCCCTCCGACACGTGGTGGACTGGATCGACCGGCCGACGCCGGTCACCCGGCCGCTGATCGTCACCGGATCTCCCGGCGTCGGCAAGTCCGCCGTTCTCGGCCGGATCGTCACCACCGCGGACCCACAGATCCGCGCGCACCTACCCGGCGACGATGTCGCCGTCCGGGCCACACCCGACTCGGTCTCGTGCGCGGTGCACGCCAAGGGCAAGACCGCCGTGGAGGTGGCGACCGAGATCGCCCGCGCGGCCGCCGTTGACCTTCCCAGTGCGTCGGCCGACCTTGTCCCGGCCGTACGCGAGCGGCTGGAGCGACGTCCCGTCCGCTTCGCCCTGGTCATCGACGCCCTCGACGAGGCCGCCGACCCCGGCCACGCCCGGCAGGTCATCGACGACATCCTGCGGCCGCTGGCCCGTGACTGCGGCCGGTACGGCGTCCGGGTCGTGATCGGGACCAGGCGCTCCGACGACCGGGGCGACCTGATCGCCTGCTTCGGTGACGACGCCGAGTTGATCGACCTGGATACGCCGGAGTTCTTCGCCGAGGCTGATCTCGTCAACTACGCCCAGGCGACCCTGCGGCTGCTCGGCGCCGAGCGGCCCGCCAACCCGTACGCCGGCCCCGACGCCGCAGCGCCACTCGCCCAGCGGATCGCCGCGCTGGCCAAGGGAAATTTCCTCGTCGCCGGCCTCGTCGCGCGGGCACACGCCCTGCGCGACAGCGAACCGATAGACCCGGCCACGGTGTCGTTCACCGCGACAGTGGCGCACGCGTTGGACGCGTACCTCGCAGGCCTGCCGACAGCGGGCTCGACCTCCGCTCGTCTGGCCCTGACCGCTCTGGCGTACGCCGAGACACCGGGGTTGCCGCTGTCCCTGTGGCACGCCGCCGTGACGGCACTCGGCGGAACGGTCAGCGAGGCTGAACTCGGTGGCTTTGCCCGTACCTCGGCAGCGAACTTTCTCGTGGAGACGGGCGGCGGCGCACAGCCCGCCTACCGGTTGTTCCACCAGGCCCTCAACGACGCGTTGCTGGCAGACCGCGACGCACGGGCCCTGCGCCGTGATGACCAGCGCCGGCTCGTTTCCGCATGGGCCGACCTGGCCGGTGCGACCGGGTGGGGCGCCGCGCCCGATTATTTGTTGCGGTCACTACCCCAGCACGCCGCCCGGGCCGGTCTCATCGAGCGTCTGCTCGCCGACGAGGACTACCTGCGGCACGCGTACCTGGACCGGCTGCTCACCGTCGTCGACGCGGAGCAGGCGCCGATGGCGCCGACCGCGCGGGCGCGTGCCAGGCTCCTGCAGTGCACGCCGCTGGCGGTGTCGGCGGGCCCGGCCGAACGGGCCGCGCTCTTCTCTGTCGTCGACCGCCTCTACGGCCTGGGCAGTGGCATCGTGGCTGACGCGGCACCGTACCGCGCGCGGTGGGCGCACACGCCTCCTCGCCAGGAACGCAGCGTGCTCGACGGGCACTCGCAGGCCGTGTACGACGTCGCCGCCATCAAAATCGACAACCGTCGCTTACTCGCCTCGGTCGGTGACGACGGCACCGTAAGACTGTGGGATCCGCTGACGAACCAGGCCGAGCAGGTCTTCACCTGCCACGACGACACGATTCGCAGCGCCTGCGCCGTTCGGATGGGTGCCGGCGAGGTGCTGATCGCCACCGCCAGCCATGACGGCACGGTGGGACTGTGGGATCCGCGCACCGGTCACCGCCGCCACGAGCTGCGTGGACACCACGACTGGGTACGCAACGTCTGCGCCATTCCGCTGCCCGACGGTGATCTGCTGGCCTCGGCCGGGGACGACCGCACGGTCCGGGTGTGGGACCCGGTCACCGGCGCCCAGCGTTACCAGTTGACCGGCCACACCGGCTGGGTGACGGCGGTGACCTACGTACCGGCCGGCCGGCACCTCTTGGCCTCCACCGGCTACGACGGTGCGGTCCGGATCTGGGATCTGACCGCCGATGGTCGGCCGACACTGACTCTCACCGGCCACCTCGGCTGGGTCACCACTCTCTGCGCGGTCCGCGCGCCCGGGGGCACGCTGCTCGCCTCCGCGGGCTATGACGGCACGGTCCGCCTGTGGAACCCTCTGACCGGCGAACCGGTGCGGGTCCTCGAGACCGGTGGGCCGATCACCGACCTGTGCACGGTCGACGTCGAGGGCGGGTGCCTGCTGGTGTCCACAGGCGAGGACGGGCTCATACGGCTCTGGGAGGTGTCGACCTGGACGAGCCGTCCGAGCCTGCGAGGGCACGCGGCCTGGATCCGCGCGGTGTGCGAGCTGCGGACGGCGAAGAGCCGGATGCTGGCCACCGCCGGAGACGACGGCACGGTCCGGTTGTGGGACCCGGCTGGCGGCCAGCCGGATACTGTCGCCGATCAGGACCGGTTCGGCTCGGTGAGCGCGGTCTGTCAGGTGCCCGGCGGCGGGCCGGCGGTGGTGGCCGCGGGCGGGTCCGACGGCCAGGTTCGGTTCTGGGACTCCCGTACCGGCGAGCGGCTACTGGAGTTCAAGACGGAGGGCGGCGCGGTCAACGCGATGTGCGCGGCCGGTGACGAGGATGAATCCTTCGTCCTCACCGCCGGCGACACCAACCTGATCGAGACGTGGGACAGCCGGGACGGTTCGCAGGTACGGGAGATGGCCGGACACTATGCCCCTGTCGCGGCGGTCTGCCCGATCGTCGTCAACGGGGAGACCCTGATCGCCTCCGCCGGCGACGACCAGGTCATCCGGATATGGGACCCGTACACCGGTGCGGTGCGGAGGGTACTGCTCGGGCACGTCACCCGCGCCTGGGTGACCGCACTGGCCACCGTCAACTGGTCGGGCTTCGAGGCCCTCGCCTCTGCGGACAAGAGCGGCACCGTGATGCTGTGGGCCGGCGGAGAGACCCCGCTCTGGACCCAGCAGGGCCACCAGGACTCGGTCAACGCGCTTTGCGGCGTCACGGTGGCGGGCCGGCCAGCGTTGGTGTCGGCCAGCGCTGACCACGCCATCCGGATGTGGGACGCCGAGCGAGGTCAGCCGGTGCGGTGGTTCACGGGGCATCGCGGTCCGGTCACCGGACTCAGCCTGGTTGAGGTCGGGGGCCGATCATTGCTCGCCTCGACGAGCCGCGACCGTACGGTGCGGATCTGGGAGTTGATGACAGGCCGGCTCGTGCGGACGATTCCCGTCTATCATCCGGCACTCGCCTGCTGCACAGTCGGTGACACCCTGATGGTGGGTTTGGACCAGGGACTGCTGGCTCTCGCAATTAGCGGATGACGCGGCCTCTCGTGCTAACCCTGGTCACCAGCCCAGTCCAGCCCTGATCGAAGACGCTATCGGTGGGCCGCCAGAGCTCGAACCTACCTATGGGTTGCCGACGAACCGGCCGGATGGAGCCTGGTCCGAAGGCATCCGGGCTGCTGAGGAGCGCTTCTTGGTCTGGTTCGGCTAACACGGTTGCTGTACTTCGCTGCTGTACTGCTGGCGTCGGATCAGCCGCTGGATGCGGACCTTCGGGCGCTCATTCCTGAGGTGGGAGGCCGACCAGCACCGGCGCCCGCGCTGCCTCCTTGCTGCCTCGCTGCCTGAGGCTTGCTTACGAGTCCTGTGCAAATCGTCCGGTTGCTCACGCGCGTTAATGTGGCCCGTGATCGTATGGCTCAACGGCACCCACGGCGCGGGCAAGACGACGACCAGCTCGCTCGTGCAGCAACTGATCCCGGACTCCCGGGTGTTCGACGCCGAGAAGGTCGGCGAGACGCTGATGGACATCACGCCAGGGCTGCCCGAGACGGACAACTTCCAGCACTGGCCGCCGTGGCGGCAACTCGTCGTCGAGACCGCCCGCCGTGTGCTCGACTACACCGGCGGCACTTTGGTAATACCCATGACTGTCTTGGTCGAGCAGTACTGGTGCGAAATCAATACGGGCCTCGCCCGACACGCCATCCCGGTAAGGCACTTCGTCCTCCACGCTGATCAAGACACCCTTCGCCGACGTATCGAGGGAGAACACCCCGTTCCGTCACCGTTCCGTCTCAAGTACCTCGAGCCCTACGCCGAGGCGGCCCGCACGTGGCTGCATGCCGAGGCCGAGGTCGTCGACACCACGCACCTGACTCCCGCCCAAGCCGCCACGCAGGTCGTGCGACGAGCTACCGGGGAAGCTCAGGGGCCTAACTTCAGCTTGGGAATCGGAGATCGATCTACATTCTGAGTACCGCATCGCCTGGTTGAGGCACACGGAGCGTCCAGGTTGCCGCTGCCCGGGATGCCGCCGGTCCCGCCCAGCAGCCGTCGACCTCATCTTCACCGCCCGCTACTGCCGGCTGGTCGAGCCACGCAACGTCAACCGCTTCTGGGACCGCCGCTGTAACGCGGCCGGGATTCGGCGAATCGCCCGCCCGGGACGCCCGGCGGATCTGGGCCTCGCTCCTGGCCGACCTGGACGTCCACACTCGGGTAGCGATGCAGATCCTTCGGCACGCACAGTTCGCTCACCATGGAGATCTACACGGTGGTCTCCTCGGCGGCCACCCGCGACACCCTCAGGCGGCTCGGCCGCGCACTGGATTGGTAAGGCGCTACTGCCGTAAGAGCCGTCCTGACAAAGGGCAGCGGCCCTACAAAGGGCCGCTGAGCTACAGAGTGGGCCGCCAGGGACTCGAACCCTGAACCTATGGATTAAAAGTCCACAGCTCTGCCATTGAGCTAGCGGCCCGCGCGCTCAGGTTACCGGACGGTTCCCGCCGACGGCTCTCGGCTTCCGGTGGGCCGTCGATGCTTGTTGCTCTCCAGCACTCACCCGCACCCTGATTGTCACCGGGCCGGCGATGTGGCGGTGTCCGGCGTGGTGGGGCCGGGATGTCGGATGCAGAGTGGATCAAGTAGTTGATCGTGCATGGCGGGGGGCGGCTGGGGAACTGGGACGCGCATGAGCTTGAGCGGTAGCCCGGCGGTGGCGGCGTCCGGGGAGGAGATCGGGCCGGACGGCGTACGTCAGCCGGGCGGTGAGGTGCACGCCTGGCTGCCCGGCCAGAACCAGACGGTCTGCGGCCTGGCCCTGAGTCGGACCCGGCTGCGTCGCTTCCCGCATGTGCGCTTCGACTACTCGGGCACCGACGTGCTCACCGAGGCCGACGCGGTGGGCTGGATCTGCCCGCGCTGCCTGGCGGCCACGGCTGGCCGGCGTGGCAAGGAGAAGCACGGCTGGGTACGGAACTCCCCTCGGCCTTGATCGACTGGTTGAGCTGCTGCTGGACGGGTACGGGGTCGGACATGCGGATCGTGGTGGTGGGGGCGAGCGGCAACGTCGGTACGGCGGTGCTGCGTCGGCTGCGCCGGGAGCGGGGCGTGGAGCTGGTCGGGGTGGCCCGGCGGTTGCCCGGTCCGGACGCCGGCCCGCCGTACGACCAGGTGGAGTGGCACTCCTGCGACATCGGCGCGCCGGGTGCGGTGGGGCAGTTGACCGAGGTGTTCGCCGGTGCGGACGCGGTGGTGCACCTGGCCTGGCAGATCCAGCCCAGCCACGACCAGCGGGTGCTGCGCCGGACCAACGTCGACGGCAGCCGGGCGGTCTTCGACGCGCTGGTCCGGGCCGGTGTGCCGGCTCTGGTGTACGCGTCGTCGGTCGGCACCTACGCGCCCGGCCCCAAGGACCACCCGGTCAGCGAGCGCTGGCCGGCGACCGGGGTGCCCGGCTCGTCGTACAGCGAACACAAGGCGGAGGTCGAGGCGCTGCTGGACGGGATCGAGCGGGAGCATCCTGCGCTGCGGGTGGTCCGGCTACGACCGGGTCTGATCTTCCAGAGGGACGCCGGTACGGAGATCACCCGCTACTTCCTCGGCCCGTTCGCGCCGGTACGGCTGTTGCGCTTCGGCCGGATCCCGTTGGTACCTGCCAACCGGCGGCTGCGGATGCAGGCGGTGCATGCCGACGATGTGGCTGATGCGTACGCCAGGGCGGTTCTGGGTGATGCGCGCGGCGCCTTCAATGTCGCCGCGGACCCGGTGCTGACTCCGGAGCTGGTGGCCCGGCATTTCCACGGCTGGACGGTGCCGGTGGCGGCGCCGGTGCTGCGGGCGGCGGCGGCGCTGACCTGGCGGGCGCGGCTGCAACCGGTCGACGCGGGCTGGGTGGAGCTGGGCCTGAACGCGCCGCTGATGTCCAGCGAGCGCGCGGAGACCGAGCTGGGCTGGCAGCCCAAGATCGATGCGCTCACCGCGCTGAAGGAACTGCTCATGGGGATGGCCGGTGGCGACCACACCGGCAGCCCGCCGCTGTCCGGAGCGCACGACCTGCCGGGCCGCCCCGCAGGCCTGCTGCGTGCCCGCACGGCAGGCGAAGGCAACCCCTACTGATCGACCAGCCCGCCGCCAAGGCCAGCTTTCGCCGCACGAACAGCCCTGCCGCACGAACAGCCCTGCCGCACGAACAGCCCTGCCGCACGAACAGCCCTGCCGCACGAACAGCCTCACCACGCCCGCCAGCCCGCCGCACGACCAGCATCGCCGCCCGGCGCGCGGCCAGCCTCAGCCACGGTCAGGCGAGCTTCGAGCCTGTCACTGTGGGGTTGCGGGCGCCCAGGAAGAAGATGCCCGGATAGCCGCGAGTTTCGAACTTGCCGCTCGGGTTGCGGCGCAGGGTGGAGTTTTCGATCTTCATCGTGCCGGTGCGGTTGTTGCTGACGAAGAAGACCGCGCCGCCACCCTCGTTGGCCTTGTTGTTCTCGATGATCGTGCCGGCGATCCGTACGGTGAACTCGTTGCCGTCGCAGTAGATCGCGCCGCCGCTGCCGCCGCCGGGCGTACCGGACTTGGCCGGGTTGGCGCCGTTGCCGATGGCCTCGTTGCGGCTCAGCACGCTGTTGAGCACCACCCACGACACGCCGATGCTGCTCAGCGCCCCTCCGTTCGAGCAGGAGCCGCCGTTGAAGGTGCTGCCCACCACGTACACCGGTTTGTTGTCGTACTGGCTGAGCACCCGGATGGCCGCGCCGCCCAGGTCGGGGCCGGTACGGTCGCAGCGGTTGTCGACGAACCGCGAGTTGACGACCTTCAGCCGCCCGCCGCGTACGAAGATGGCTCCACCGCCGCCGCCCTCGGCCCTGTCGCCTGTGGAGTTGCCGTCGGCCAAGGTCAGGTTCTGCACTGTGAGCTGCGGGTGATCCTGGTTCTGGCAGTGCGAGGTGGTCCAGCCCTGTGCCTCGTCGCAGGTGTTCATGTAGAGGATGCGCCGCTTCCCCTGGCCGCTGAGGGTGACCTTGCCGCCGCCGTCCAGGACGACCTTCGGCCCGTTGGCGTTGCGGACCTTCGCGGTGGCGGCCATCTTGATCGTCGCGGGTGCCGGTCCACAGTCGAACGCGATGACGCCGCCGGCCGCGACAGCCTTCACCACCGCCGCGGAGGTGCAACTCGCCGGGGTGCCGGTGCCGATGGTCCGGGTCGGCTTCGAGGTGTCCACCGCGCGTGCCTCCGCAGGCACGACGGCCTTGCCGTTCGGGTTGCCAGCGGCGAGCGGCTTCGCCGCAGGCCTCGGGCTCGCGCTGGCCCCCGGGCCGCCGAGACCGTCACGGCCCGTCGGTGCGACGCCCTGGTCGCCGGTCACCATGCCCTCCGGCATGTCGGACGGTGACGCGGCCGGCGCTGGCGTGTTGGACGCGCAGGCGGGCAGGGTCGCGGCGGCGACACCGAGGACGAGCAGGGCGGCAAGCGACGACAGGCGCACCCAGTGATGCTAGGAGCCGCGACGACGCCGGAGCGAATCCGCCGGGCCGGTTTAACCAACTGCTAAAAGTCGGCGAACAGGTACGGCACCGCGCGGGGGAAGATCCCGCGCAGCTCGGCTGCGGCGTCCACAGGTACGTCGCCGAGCCCGCGCAACGGAAGCTCGGCGGGGTCCAGCACCCCGTACGCCAGGGCGGAGAGCCCGGCGGCGGTGAGCGTTGCCGTCGGCAGCCGGGCGCTGTCGTCGGGCAGCAGCTCCAGCGCGCCGGTCGTACCGTCAAGCAGGTGGCTGCCGGCCAGCCACCGGTCCCCGGTCAGCTCGACCCGGACCCGGCCCGGGCCTGCGGACAGCCCGCTCAGCGCGTCCAGCGACAGCAGCCGGGCCATCGGCGCGGACGAACCCGGCCGGCCCGCCCGCACCTCGACGTGTACGTCCAGGTCGGTGCGCCACAGCTCCGGCAACTCGTCCGGCGGGACCTGGACGGTGACTCGGTCGACCTGGTCGACGTGCCGGGCGAAGAACTGCAACAGCAGCGTCCGGGCGAGCGGGTCGGCGACCAGCAGCTCGTTGCCGATGAGCGTGCCGCCGTGGCCGTCGATCCGGTACGTGAGCACGCCGGTGACCTCGCCGTCCACCCGGGCCGTGAGCAGCCAGTGCTCGTCGCGGTCGCGCAGGCCGACGTCCCGATAGTCCGGGAAGATCGAGAAGCCGTGGCGTTCCGCCAGGCAGCGTTCGGTGAACGCGCGCCACGCGGGATAGCCGGCGCGGATCCGCTCCCAGCCCACCTCGCCGGGCAGCTCGGCGCGGACCAGCGACCCCAGATCGGCCGGCGTGAACGCGACTGTGCGCGGCTTGGGCAGCCCGATGTAGCCGAACCGGGCATAGAAGCTGGGCCGGAACGGGTAGAGCGCTGTGAGCTGGTGCCCCTCGTCGCGCATCTCGTCGAGGAGTTGGTGCAACAGTCCTCGGACGTGCCCCTGCCGGCGGGCCAGCGGATGGGTGGCCACACCGGCGACGCCGGCCATCGACAGCACCGACCCGCGCAGGTTCTGCCGCATCGGGATGGCTGAGGCGGCAGCCAGCGTCTCGCCGTTCTCCTCGACGGCCAGCGTCGTGTTGCCCTGGTGGTAGGGCAGGTAGTCGCGGAACTCCTCGACCCGGGCGGCACCGAGCGGCGACGACTCGAAGGCGTACGCGGCCAGCGGGAAGCTGGTTGTGAGACGCTCGTCGGCCGTCACCCGTCGGATGGTCATCCGCCCATCCCAACCGGTGCCGGCATCCGCCGCAACCGGATTGCGCCCAGGTCAGCGGGTCGTGACGTCGGAGACCACTACCGTGACGTTGTCCGGGGCGCCGGCGTGGTGGGCGAGCTTCACCAACTGCTCACCGCACTGCTGACGGTCGGCGTACATGCCCAGCGTCGCAGCGATCGCCTCGTCCTCGACGTAGTCGGAGAGCCCGTCGCTGCACAGCAGCAGCCGGTCGCCGGGAACGACTGTGAGCACACCGACCGCCGGTGGGGTGTCGGCACCCTGCACGGCCCGGGTCACCAGGGACCGCTGCGGGTGGTGCCGGGCCTGATCGGGGGAGAGCGTGCCCTGGTCGACAAGTGCCTGCACGAACGTGTCGTCGCGGGTGAGCTGGGTCAGCTCCCCGTCGCGCAGCAGATAGCAGCGGGAGTCACCGACCTGGGCCAGCACGAGCGTCTCGCCGGCCAGCAGTGCCGCCGTGAGCGTGGTGCCCATCCCCTCGCGGGCCGGGTCGACGGTGATGGCGGCGTGGATGCGCTGGTTGGCGGTGCTGACCACGGCACGCAGGGCGTCGGCGGCCCCGTCGGGGTCGGTGGGCGGTGCCAGCTCGTCCAGAATCCGGATCACGATCTCGCTCGCCACCTCACCCGCGGGCAGCCCGCCCATGCCGTCGGCGACGGCGATCAGGCGGTCACCGGCGAGGGCGGAGTCCTCGTTGTTGGTGCGAACCAGACCGATGTCGTTGAGGATGACCGAGCGGAGGATCAGCGTCATGGGGACAAGCTTGCCAAGAACACCCCGCCTTCGTCTCTACGCACTACTGCGTAGGGTGAAGAAATGATGCCGGTGTCCATGGTTGGACGCGCCGGCGAGCTCGCCGAGCTCGACCGGGCATGGTCCGCGGTGGTGTCGCCGCGCCGGCCGGCGCCGAGCGTCGCGGTGCTCACCGGCGCGGCCGGAGTGGGCAAGAGTCTGCTGGTCGCAGCCGCCGTGGACGCCTTCACGCCGCGTCCCGCGCTGATCCTCTCCGGCGCCGCCCGGGTGCACGGCCCCGCGCCGTACGACTGGCTGGCCGCGGTACTCACCGGTCGGGACACCAGCCGGCTCGGCCTACCGCCGGACGCGCTGGCCTGGTTGGCCCAGCAGCCCACAGCACCCCGCGAGCGGTACGCGCCAGGCACCCTGCTCCGCCTCGCCGTGCGGACCGTCCAGTTGCTCGTCGGCGCCGGTCCGGCCGTACTGGTCGTGGACGATCTGCACGCGCTCGACCCCGCCAGCGTCAACCTGGTCGGTGAGTTGGCCACCGTTGCCAACCTGCCCGCCCTGCTCGTGGTGGCGAGCCGGCCGCCGGCCGACGCGGTGGCACCGGAGCTCACCCGCCGCGCGCTGGCCCGGCTCACAGGCGTCCGGGGCGCCGTCCGCCAGCACCTCGGCCCGCTGCGTCCGGCCGAGGTCGCCGAAATCCTGACCCAGGTGTACGCCGGCAGCCTTCCTTCCGGCCGAGTGGTCGCCTCGGTCTGGCGGTGCACAGGCGGCAACCCGTACGCCTTGACCGAACTGCTGGCCGCGCACGTGGGAGAGGGGCCGGACGCGCTGCTGCGACGGTTGCCCGGCCCGCGCCAGCCGACAGCAGCCGTCGGCCGGGTGGCGGAAGCCGACCCGGTCGACGCGCCGCTGGACGTGGAGCTGACCGCCCGGGAGATCGAGGTGCTGGGCTGCCTCGTCGCTGGCATGTCCAACAAGCAGGTCGCGAAGGCGCTCGGCATCTCGGTGCGTACGGTCACCGTGCACGTGTCGAACCTGCTGCGCAAGACGGGCTCGGCGTCGCGTACCGAGGTGGCGCTCTGGGCCGTTCGGCAGCGGCTGTCGGTTGCGGCTCCGGTGGACGGCTAAGCCAGCCGCGGACAGCGCTGGGCTCGGGTTACTCCTCGGGTGGCAGGTCGGTCACGTCGACCGTGAGGCTCACCCGGCCGTCCGCGACGGCGGCGATCCGGTCGGCGGGGACGTACACGGCTCCGATGCCGGCCGACTCCGTGGAGACCTTCAGGTAGCCGGTGTGCAGCAGTCGCGCCGCCAGATCGGCCGGTACGTCCGGCTCCTCCACTGCGGTCGCCTCGATCAGCTCGTCCAGGCTGCTGCCCGGGTCGGCCGTCGGCGACTGCACGGTCACCGCGTTCGGGTCACCCCGCTGGACGAGGTCCACGGTCCCGATCTCGGTGCCGGCGACGTCGATCACCGGCATCCCGGTGGTGATCCGCGAGATGGTCGCCTGCTGCGCGTCCTGCTGGTCCATTTTTCAGCGGTTCCCGGGGTGGCGCGTCGCTAAACGCCGTCGCCGACCCGCTCGACCCGCTGTCAGCCGGGCAGCGACCGCCGACGGGGCGATCGGCCCGGAGAGCGTGATGACTCTGAGGTATCAATATGCCTCAGAGTCATCACCGTCGAAAGCGCTACCGCCTCCCGCGTCCGGAGCGGCGGACGCCGCCGGGGCCGCGATGGGCCGCCGGGCCGCGATGGGACGCCGGGCCGCGATGGGCCGCCGGGGCCGCGATGGGCCGCCGCCCCGCCGCCTCGCCCGCTCAGCTGTTCGGGAGGGTCCAACCGCCGGGTGGACGCGGGGACAGCTCACGCCAGGCGTCCGAGCCGTCGAGCAGCGCCCGGATGGTCTCCTCGGCCTCGTCCGCACTGCCGTACTCGTAGAACCTGGAGATGCCCTCGGCGCCGCCGGCCCGCTGCTCGACGTGCCACCGGTCGGCGTCCACCCGCAGGAAGACGTCCCGTCGGGCCAGCCGCCCCCATTTCCCGTTCCACCAGTGCTTTCGCTGCTCCATGGCGGGACTCTATCGAACACACGTACGAGAAAGTGCGGCCCCTGCGGGAATCCCGCAGGGGCCGATATGCATCCAGCCGGATCAGCGCGGCGCCGGCGGCTCGGTGCGGCGACCCAGCACGTCGTCAAGTGCGCCGCGCTGCTGGCCCGGGGTGGCGTGCCCGGCGGAGACCAGGGCGTCCCGGATCTCGGTGAGCAGCTTGACCTCCTCGCTCGGCGCGGAGGGCGGCGGCTCCTCGCCGCGCTTGCGCCGCTCGGCGAGCTTGTTCATCGGGAACACCACGAGGAAGTAGAGCGCCGCCGCGGTGAGCAGGAAGGTGATCACCGCGTTGACGAAGCTGATCCAGTCGAACTCGACGCCGCGGACCGTCCAGGCCGCGCCCGCGAGGCCGTTGTCCTTACCGGTGATCAACAACACGATCAGCGCGATAAGCGGCTTGAGGAACGCGTTGGTCAGCGACGTGACCACCGTCGTGAACGCGGCACCGATGACGACACCGACCGCCAGGTCGACGACGTTGCCGCGCATGATGAAGTCTTTGAAGCCCTTGAACATCCGTACTCCTGAGGTGGCCCGGTTTCCGTCGGGGACAACCTATGCCCCCGCCACGGGCTCCAGAAAAGCGCCGGCTTCGATGGCTGCCAACGCCGGGTCGCCGGCCCGGATCGCCTCGACCAGCCGGGTGTGGTCGACGTAGCGCTCAGGGGTGAGCGCGTCACCCATCGCCTGGGCGACGGTGCTGCGCAGGGCGGTGCCGACCGAGGCGTACAGCTCGGCGAGCATGGCGTTGTGCGCGGCGGCGACCACCACCGTGTGCAGGGCCGCGTCGGCCTCGACGAACGCGTCGACCTGGCCGCCGCGCCAGGCCGCCTCACGTTCGGCGAGCGCGCCGTCGAGCGCCGCCAGGTCCTCCGGGGTACGCCTCAGCGCGGCGAGCCGGGCCGCTTCCACCTCGAAGGCGCGCCGTACCTCGACGACCTCGGTCATCCGGTCGTCGCCGAGTCGGCGGGCCACCACCGGCGCCAGTTCGTCGGTGGACACCACGTACGTGCCGGAGCCCTGCCGGCACTCCAGCACGCCCGCGTGCTGAAGCGCGCGGACGGCCTCGCGGACGGTGTTGCGCCCGACACCCAGCGCGGCGACCAACTGTGGCTCGGTGGGGATGCGCCCGCCGACCGGCCACTCGCCGCCCAGGATCCGCGACCTGAGCTGCTCGATGGTCTGACGGACCCGGTGCCCGCGCGGCGGCACCAGCGGCGCTGCGGGGGAATCAACTGAGGGTGGCACTGGTTACATCACCGGTCCCGAATTCATCCCATGATTGTAGGTTAGAGGTCATGACCCCGCCACCTACCGCCGCTCCGGCGGCGCCCGCTCCCGTCGCCCTCCCCAATGCGGGTGACACCCGCGCGGGCCGTCGGGTCCCACCGGCGACCGGAGGCGCGCTCGTACTCGTCGGGATGCTGTTGGTGGCGCTCAACCTGCGCGCCGCCGTCACCAGCCTCGGCGCGCTGCTCGACGAGATCCGCGACGGGCTGGGGCTGTCCGGGGTCACCGCAGGCCTCGTCACCACCCTGCCGACAATCGCCTTCGCCGGCCTCGGCGCGCTCACCCCGTGGCTGGTCCGCAAGGTGGCGCCGGCCCGGGTGCTGGTGGTCGCCATGTTCGCCCTGGCCCTCGGTCAGGTGCTGCGGGTCCTCACCGACTCGACCTGGGTCTTCGTCCTCACCAGCGCACTGGCGCTGGCCGGCATCGCGGTGGCGAACATCCTGCTGCCGATGCTCGTCAAGCAGCACTTCCCGCACCGCACCGGCCTGGTCACCGGGGCGTACACGATGGCTTTGACAGTGGGCACGACGGTGGCCGCGGCGACCGCGGTGCCGATCGCGCACGCCTTCGGGTCGTGGCGGGCCGGTCTGGGCATCTGGGCCGCGCTCGCCGCGCTGGCCGTACTCCCGTGGGTGCCGCTGGCGCTGAGGACCCGGGCGGCCGCGCGGCGGGCGACCCCGACACCGCGCCCCGCCGCGTCGGCCCGGATCAGGCCGGAACGGACCCGGCTGGGCTGGGCGATGGCCATCTACTTCGGGGCGCAGTCACTCAGCGGGTACGCGATCATGGGCTGGCTGGCCCAGCTCTTCCGGGACGCCGGCTACCAGCCGGAATCGGCGGGGCTGCTGCTCGCCGGGGTGACCGCGCTCGGCGTGCCGATCGCGCTGCTCATGCCCACCGTGGCCGGCCGACTGGCCACCCTGCGTCCGCTGGTGCTCGGGCTGACCGCCGCGTCCGCACTGGCCTACCTGGGGTTGGCGATCGCCCCGCACAGCGCCGCGCTGCTCTGGGTGGCTCTGCTGGCGATCGGCCAGGGGGCGTTCCCGATGATCCTGACCGCCATCGGCCTGCGCTCCCGCACCGCCGAGGGGACCGTGGCGCTGTCCGCGTTCGCGCAGAGCACCGGGTATGTGATCGCCGCCCTCGGCCCGCTGATGGTCGGCATCCTCTACGAGGTCACCGGAGGCTGGACGGCGCCGCTCGGGTTCCTGCTGGCCGCGCTCGCAGTGCAGACGACAGCGGGCATGGCGATCGCTCGTCCCCGCTACGTCGAGGACGAGTGATCAGCCGCAGCGGTCAGGAGGAGGCCGGTGTCGGTTCGCCGGCTACTGCCTCGTCCACCGTCGGGTACGTGTGCAGCACCTCGACCAGCCCGCTCACCTCGAGGATGCGCAGCACGCCCCGCTGAGGGGCAGCCAGGCGCACCACGCCGCCGGCTTCGTCGCAGCTGTTCTTGGCCCGCACGAAGACCGACAGACCTGTCGAGTCGCAGAACGAGACCTCGGCCAGGTCGAACACCAACCGGCTACGGCCCTTGTCGAGCAGGTCGGTGATCTGGTCCTGCAACTGCGGTGCTGTTGCCATGTCCAGTTCGCCCGCGACCGACACGACGACCACGTCGCCGCGTTGTTCCGTGTGCACCGTCAAGGACATAAGCCAGACCTCCTGTTATCGGGGGAACGGTATCCCACGACGAGTGTCGTACGCAGATCGGGCGGCAAGATCCGGTGGCCGTCGTCATTCCGTTGCTACGGAGCAACTAGCTCTACGGCCCCCGGTGATAGAGTCCGGCCGGTCCAGGTCGAGGGGGGTTTTCGCAATGGCGTTGAACGCCGAGGAAAGTGGTCGACTCGCCGCGCTGCTCGGCGGCCACGCCGAGCGGGTCACGCAGCGATGGACCGAGATCATCGCCGGTTCGCTGCGCGGCCGGCTGAGCCAGGCCGAGCTGCGCCGGCAGGTGCAGGACCTGCACCACGCCATCGTCACCACCGGTCGACAAGGTGCCATCGACCTGTCCGCCGACAGTGCTGCCGAGCTGCGCGCAGCGCTCTCCGAGCTGTCCCGGGGCAGGGCCCGGCAGGGGTTCTCCGCCACCGAGACCGCGATCAGCATCTTCGCGCTCAAGGAGGTGCTGGTCCCCCTCGTCGAGGAGGTCGGCGGCGACGACAAACTGCGCGACTACGTGGCCTTCTCCGGTCTTGTCGACGAGATGGGCCTGTTCACCTTCGAGAGCTTCGTCCGTACCCGGGAGAGCCTGATCGCCGACCAGGCCGAGCAGCTGCTCGAACTCTCCACGCCGGTGGTCAAGCTCTGGGAGGGCGTGGTCGCCGTCCCGCTGGTCGGCACCCTGGACTCCGCCCGGGCCCAGGTGGTGATGGAGCGCCTGCTCCAGACCCTTGTCGACACGGGCTCCCCGTACGCGATCATCGACATCACGGGCGTGCCGGCGGTCGACACCCAGGTCGCCCAGCACATCCTGAAGACAGTGGTGGCCGCCCGGCTGATGGGCGCCGACTGCATCATCTCCGGCATCCGCCCGCAGATCGCGCAGACCATCGTCGCCCTCGGCATCGAGTTCGGCGACATCGCCACCAAGGCGAGCCTCGCCGACGCGCTGCGCCACGTGCTGCGGCTCAACGGGGTGGAAACCGCGCGTCGCCAGTCACGCCGGGACGCCTGATGGAGCGCGTGCCGATCCTCAAGATCGGCGACATCCTGCTCGTCTCCATCCAGCTCGACATGTCCGACCAGACGGCGGTCCAGCTCCAGGAGGATCTTGCCGAGCGGATCGTGGCCACCGGCTGCCACGGCGTCATCATCGACATCACCGCGCTGGACATCGTCGACTCGTTCGTCGGGCGGATGCTCTCCACAATCGCGTCGATCTCCAAGGTGCTCGACGCGGAGACGGTGGTGGTCGGGATGCGTCCGGCCGTCGCCATCACACTGGTCGAGCTGGGGTTGTCGCTCAACGGCATCCGTACCGCCCTGAACGTCGAGCGGGGCATGGAGCTGGTCGCGGCGGCTCGCGGCGACGAGTCAGACGACCAGTACGACGACGACGCGGACGCCGAGACGGCCAGGCCATGACCGTTGGCGTCGACGTGGGCCCGCCGCAGGCGCAGTCGATCCGCAGCGACGAGGACGTGGTCCGCGTCCGGCAGCTGGTGCGTGCCGTCGCGGTGGCTGTCAAGCTGTCCCTGGTCGACCAGACCAAGGTGGTCACGGCGGCGAGCGAACTGGCCCGCAACACCCTCGTGTACGGCGGTGGTGGCTCCGTCGAGGTGACCATCGTGGACAACGGCCGACGTAAGGGCGTACGGATCGTCTTCGCCGACTCCGGGCCCGGCATCGCCGACCTCGACCTGGCCCTGACCGACGGCTACACCACCGGCGGCGGCCTCGGCCTCGGGCTCAGCGGGTCTCGCCGGCTGGTTGACGATTTCGAGATCGAGACGTCGCAGGAAACCGGCACGCGCATCACGGTCACCAAGTGGTCCCGGTGAACGGGGACCCGATCACTGACAGTGGCCTCTGGTTCCGGGTGGAGGCCAGCAGCACCGCCAGCGCCGTACGACGCGCCGCCGAACGCCTCGGCGCGCAGCTGGAGATGGCTCCGGCGCGCATCGCCGACCTGGCCATCGTCGCGGCCGAGCTGACCAGCAACCTCGTCAAGCACGCCGACGAGGGCGTCCTGCTGCTCCGGCCCGTCCGCCGCGGCGGAGAGGCCGGCGTGGAGCTGGTGGCCATCGACTCCGGCCCCGGCATGGCCGACCTGACCGTCTCGTCCCAGGACGGGCACTCCACCACGGGCACGCTCGGCATCGGCCTCGGCGCCATCGTCCGCCAGGCCAGCTCGTTCGACGGGTACTCGCTCCCGGGGCGGGGCACCGTACTCGCTGTGCAGGTCTGGCCGGCGGCACCTCCCCGGCCGTCCTGGGCCGGCGCTCTCACCCGGCCACTGACCGGCGAGACGGTAAGCGGCGACGGGTACGCCGTCCGGGTCGTCGAAGGGCGGCATCAGGTGCTGGTAAGCGATGGCCTCGGGCACGGCCCGCTGGCTGCCGCCGCGACCGAGGCGGCGCTTGCCGCGTTCCGTGACGCGCCGGCCAGCCCACCCGCGGCTGTGGTCAGCCACCTGCACCGGTCCATGTCGTACACCAGGGGTGCCGCCCTGGCGGTGGCGGAGCTGGTGCCCGAGGAGGGCGTGCTGCACTACGCCGGCCTGGGCAACATCGCCGGAATGGTTGTCGAGGGCGGCGGTCAACGTCGTGGGCTGGTATCGCTGCCCGGCATCGCCGGGCACCAACGGCCGACCGTCCGGGGGTACGACTATCCGTTCGGTCCCGGCGCGCTGCTGGTGATGCACAGTGACGGCGTGGTCGACCGCTGGCGGTTGACCGACTACCCGGACATCGCCGGCCATTCCCCGCTCGTGGTGGCGGCGACACTGCTGCGCGACGCGGGCACACGCCGCGACGACGCCTGCGTACTGGCCGCGAGGTCCTGGACATGAGTGGCGAGCCGGGCGCGCTGCCGTTGCTGCAGATGACGCTACGGGTAGAGCATGACATCTTCGTGATCCGTCAGCGGGGTCGCGAGGTGGCCGCCGTGGTGGGCCTGGAACACCAGGACCAGGTCCGCATCGCCACCGCGCTCAGCGAGGTCGCCAGGGACCTGCTGCGAGCCTGCGGTGGCGCGGACGTGTCCTTCCACATCGACGCCGGCCCCGACGGCAGGTTCCACCTGGGTGCCGACCTCGCCCCGGTGACCCCTCTGCCTGGCGGTCGGTACGAGCCGCAGTCCGGCGCGGTGTCCCGCCTGGTCGACAGACTGAGCGCGGCGACCGTCGAAGGCGTTACGGTCGTGAGGATGTCCCGACGAGTCCCGGCCAACGCGCCGACGCCGACTCCGGAGCGCCTCGCCGAGTTCCGTGCCGAGCTCGGTTTGAGCGCTCCGTCCAGCGCGTTGGACGAGTTGACGGTGCAGAACGGGCAGCTGATCGCGGCTCTCGACGAGGTGCGCAGCCAACGCGACGAGTTGGCAGTGCTGAACGAGGAGTTGGCCGAAACCAACCGTGGCGTGCTGGCGCTCTACAACCAGCTCACCGAGGAGTTGGAGGAGACCAACCGGGGTGTCGTCGCCCTATACGCGGAGCTGGACGAGAAGTCGGCCCAGTTGCGCGGGGCGAGCGAGTCCAAGAGCCGGTTCCTGGCGAACGTGAGCCACGAGCTGCGCGCTCCCGTAACCGCGATCATCGGGTTGGGGCGGTTGCTCTCCGACTCCGCCTCCGACCCGCTCACCGCCGAACAGGCACGCCAGGTCGGTCTGATCCGTTCCTCGGCGTCCGACCTGCTCGGCCTGGTGAACGAACTGCTGGATCTGGCAAAGGCGGAGTCCGGCCGGATCCAACCGGACTGGGCGGACGTGGATCTGCGCCCCGTCTTCGGCCAACTGCGCGGTACGCTGCGCGCGCTGGCCACCAGGCCGGAGGTGGAGTTGGTGGTGGAGGAGCCGATCGCGCCGGCCGTCCTGCGTACCGACGAGGTGCTGCTCGGCCAGGTGCTGCGTAACCTGCTGCACAACGGGCTGAAGTTCACCGAGCGCGGCGAGGTGCGGCTGCGCGCCCGGCGCCGTGACGACCGGTGGGTCTTCGAGGTCAGCGACACCGGCCCGGGAATCGCCCCCGAGCTGCACGAGCGGATCTTCGAGGAGTTCTATCAGGTGCCGGGCGCAACCCGGGTCGGTGGCACCGGCCTCGGCCTGCCGTACGCCCGGCGGTTGGTGACCCTGCTCGGGGGGACGCTTGAGCTGAGCAGTGAGCCCGGTCGGGGCAGCACTTTCACGGTTTCCCTCCCCTCCGGCGGAGCGTGACGGTGGAGGGCGGGGCGGCGACCGTCCTGGTGGTCGATGACAGCCGCACCAAGCGGTACCTGCTCGTCAGTTGGCTGACCCGTGCCGGGTTCACGGTGCTGGAAGCGGAGAACGGCGCCGAGGCGCTGGTCCGGGTCGACACGGACCGGATCGACCTCGTGGTGCTCGACGTCCGGCTGCCCGACCTGAGCGGCTACGAGGTGTGCGAGCGGATCAAGGCGTCCCATCCGGCGACGCCGGTGATCCACGTGTCCGCGCACGCGGTGGACGTCGCCGACCGCGCCCAGGGGTTGACCCGAGGCGCGGACGCCTATCTGACCGAGCCGATCGAGCCGGAAGAGCTGATCGCCACAACCCGGGCGGTGCTGCGTTACTACCAGGCCCGACAGCGCGCCGAACTGCTCGCCGAGCGACTGCTCGGGCTCGCCGACACGACTGTGGCAGTACACGCCGCGCCGAATTTCACGCGGTTGCTGGAAGTTGCAGCGGCGGGCGCTGCGGAGATCTTCAAGAGCCCGGCGGCGGTGATCGCAGAGACGTTCGACGGTGACTGCCTCGCCGGGATCTGCGCCGGCCCTGGGGCCGAGGCGACAATCGTGCCGTGGATCGTCGATGACACCGGCGTCCCGACCGGCGCCACGGTCCGCGTGGAGGCTCCGGCGAACTGGGCGCTCATCGAATGGCCGGCCGACGACTCGGTGACTGTCGCCGCCGCGCGGCTGCGGGACGATCGCGCGCCGCTGTACGTGGTGGTCCCGACCGCCACCCAGACCGCCCGGACTCCGGTGCTCGTGCAGCTCGCCCAAGCGGTGGCGGCGGCGGTGGAGGCTCAACGCTCGTTCGACGAGGAGCACCGCATCGCCGTCACCCTGCAACGCAGCCTTCTTCCGCGCCGGCTGCCCGAGGTGGCAGGGCTGGACCTCGCGGTGCGCTACGAGCCGGCAAGCGCGCAGACCGAGGTGGGTGGCGACTTCTACGAACTGGTGATGCTCGACGGGCATCTCCTGCTGGCGATCGGTGACGTGGCCGGCCACTCGCTGCACGCCGCCACAGTGATGGCCGAGCTGCGGCACGCGGTGCGGGCGTATGCGGTCGAGGGGCACCAGCCCGGCGAGATCCTGCACCGGGTCAACGAGCTCATGCGGACCCTGCTGCCGAACGAGCTGGCCACGCTCTGCGTCCTGCTGCTGCACCCGCCGAGCGGTCGGGTCCGGCTGGCCAGCGCCGGCCATCTGCCGCCGGTGCTCACAATGGACGGCAAGATCGAGTTCGTGCAGCACTCGGCGCCGCTGCTCGGCGTTCGCGCGCCCCGTCCCGCCGACCTGGAGTTCGTGCTGCCCGCCGGTGCCACGCTCGTGTTCTACACCGACGGGTTGATCGAGCGCCGGGACGCCACGATCGACGAGGGGATGGCCGCGCTCGCCGCAGTGGCAGTCACAGTGGACGAGGATCTCAACCGGTTCTGTGACCGGCTGCTGACGCAGTTGGCCCCACCGAAGATCCACGACGACGTGGCCGTTGTCGTGCTGCGCCGCCGCTGAGTCGACGTCAGCGTACCGACCGGGCGTACGCGGCGGGTGACACACCGGCGACGGCGGTGAAGTCGCGCACCAGGTGCGCCTGGTCGCTGTACCCGAGGTCGACGGCCAGATCCGCCCAGTTCAGCGGGCCACCGGCCGCCTGCTCGACTGCCTCCTGAAGCCGGTAGCGGCGGATCACCCACTTGGGGCCGACCCCTACGTACTCGGTGAACAGCCGCTGTAGCCGGCGGACCGGGAGGTCGTGACGTGCGGCGAACTCGTCGACGCGCAGCACGGTGCGGTCCGTCCGGATCGCCTCGGCCAGCGCGATGGCCTCCTCGGCGGCCGGGTCGGGCTCGGGCGCCCATGCGGTGAGGGCGGCGTCCAGCGCGCGGCGGCGGTCCTCGTCGGTGCCCGCGCAGACGTCGAGGTCGGGCCGTCGCAGCCGGCCGGCGGGCAGCGGCAGACGGCGACCTGTCAACTCGGCGATCGACCGCCGCCAGAACGGGCGGAACCCGCCGGGGCGGAACTGGACGCCGCAGACCCGGCCCGTGCCGGTCAGCGTGATCCGGAACAGGTCCAGGCCGACACCTGCCACCTCCCCAACCTCGGGTACGCGGCCGTCGCCTCCGCTGTCGTCGCGTTGGAACACCACGTTGACCGCCGGGTGTGGCACCACCCGCTGCTCGAACGGTGCGCTCAACGCCCAGTCGATCAACCAGTAGTGCTCGACCCACTGGCGCAGCGGCTCGGCCGGCAGGTGTCGGCGGAAGCGGACCTCGCGCAGCAACCGCGCGGGGTCGAGAATGCCCCGGCTGTCATCGCGCGGTCGCTGTCGCATTTCTTCAAGACCACCTTCATACGCTGGCCCTATGGCCACTCAGACTAGCGATCTGCTGGCGGCTGCCGCGCCGCGAACCGTCGGCGTGGTAGGCGGCATCGCCGACGACCAACTCGACCTGCCCACGCCGTGCCGCGAATACGTGGTCCGCGATCTGTTGAACCACCTGTTCGATGTGGTGGTGAACTTCCAGGAGTTGGCAGCCAAACGGCCGGTCGAGTGGGCCGAGAAGCCCGACCACCTCGGCGACGGCTGGCGGGACCGGTTCGCTGTGGAGGCGGACCGGCTGGTCGCCGCCTGGTCGGATCCGTCCACGTTGGAGGGCGTGTCGCCGGGCATGGGCATGCCACAGGCCGTCGTGGGCGGCATGGCGCTGCTGGACCTCACAGTGCACGGCTGGGACCTCGCTGTGGCGACCGGCCAGCCTTACCAGCCGGCTCCGGAGGCCGTTGCCGCGCTGCACGAGCTGGTCGAGCAGTTGGGGCCGACGGCCCGCAAGATGGGCGTCTTCGCGGACCCGCCACCTACCACCGTCGATGACGTGCCCGATCTGCACCGCCTTCTGGCCCAGACCGGCCGCGCCCCCACCTGGCCCACCTCAACCTGACCCACCCCGCCCCACAGGGGGTGTTGACACGGGTATTCGCTGAGCGAATAGTGGTGGCGTGTCGACGCCACATGTTCTGCTCGGGTTGCTCGCTGGGGGCAGCCGGCACGGCTACGAACTCAAGCGGGCGCACGACGAGCGGCTGCCCCGGGCTCGACCGCTGGCCTTCGGGCAGGTCTACGCGACCCTCGGCCGCCTCGAACGGGACGGCCTCGTGGCCGCCGCCGGCCAGGACCGGGCATCCGGTCCGGACCGCACGGCGTACGAGCTGACGGGTGACGGGCGGTCCGCTCTGGACGAGTGGCTGTCCGCTGTCGAGACGCCGATGCCGTACGTGGCCAGCACGCTCTTCACCAAGGTCGTGGTGGCGCTGCTTGTCGCCGACATCGACAGGGCCCGGTCGTACCTGGTCGCACAGCGCGCCGCGCACACCGCACGGTTGCGTGAGCTGACCTCGGTCAAGACCGACCCGGCGGCCTCCGTCAGCGATGTGATCGCTGCCGACTTCGCTATCGCACACCTCGATGCGGACCTGCGGTGGTTGCACACCACCCTGGACCGGGTCGCCGACTGGTACCGGGAGGTGCATCCGTGACGCAACTCCAGGCTCGCGGGGTGGTTCGGGCGTACGGCCCGACCCCCGCCCTGCGTGGCGTGACCCTCGACGTGGCCGAGGGCGAGATCGTCGCCGTCACCGGTCCGAGCGGCTGCGGCAAGTCGACGCTGCTGCACTGCCTCGCCGGGATCCTCCGGCCGGACGCAGGCGAGGTCACCTGGCGTGGGCACCGCATCGACACCTGGTCGGAGGCGGCCCGTTCCCGGCTACGGCGCACCGAGTTCGGGGTGCTGTTCCAGTTCGGCCAACTGGTCGCCGAGCTGACCGCAGCGGAGAACGTCGCACTGCCACTGCTCCTCGCCGGCACGGGGCGGCGAGAGGCACGGACGGCGGCGCTCACCTGGTTGGAGCGGTTCGGGGTGGCCGAGCTGGCCGACGTGCGGCCCGGTGAGATGTCCGGCGGTCAGCAGCAGCGTTGCGCCACCGCGCGGGCGCTTGTCACCGAGCCTCGGGTGCTCTTCGCCGACGAGCCGACCGGCGCACTGGACACGCTCACCGGTGAGCAGGTCCTCACCCAACTGGTCCGGCTCGCCCGCGAGCAGCGCACCGCCGTCGTGCTTGTCACCCACGAGCCGCGAATCGCCGCGTACGCCGATCGGGAGATCGTGCTGCGCGACGGCCTGGTGGACCACACCGGCCTGGGGCTCGACCTGCCGGTGGCCGGCGGCCAGCGGTGAAGCTGGCGACGCTGGTCCGGCTGGCGCTTGCGGGCAACCGCACCGACACGGCCCGTGCGGTGCTCACCGCGCTCAGCGCCCTGCTGGCGACCCTGGCCGGGCTGGCGGCGCTCACAGTGCTGGCCATCCAGAAACCCGCAGGCGACGCCTATGTGGAGTCCGAGCAGTACCGCAACGCGTTGCTGCGGGAGCCGGGGCTGCGCGGGGGTACGGCGTTCGCGCTGCTCATGCTCGCCGTTCCGGTGCTGACGCTTGCCGGGCAGTGCGCCCGGCTCGGCGCGCCGGCCCGGGACCGGCGGCTGGCCGCGCTCCGGCTGGCCGGCGCCACCCCCGGTCAGGTGACGCGCCTGGCCGTACTGGAGACCGGCCTGGCGAGCCTGCTCGGCACCCTCGCCGGGTTGGCTGTCTATCTCGGTGGGCGGGAGCTGCTGCACCGGCCGGACGCGCAGGGCCGGTTGGCGCTACCCACCGACGTGCTGCCGTCGACCGGCGCAATTGCGGCGGTGGTGCTGGGGCTGCCGTTGATCGCGGCCCTGGCCACGGCTCTGATGCTGCGCACTGTCACCACGAGTCCGCTCGGGGTGAGCCGCAGGGCAGCCCGGGAGCGTGGTCCCCGCCTGTGGGCGGGGCCGTTGATCGGGCTGGGGCTGCTCTGCTTCGTCGCGGTGCGTCCGGTGGCCTACCGCTTCAGCGGCAACGCGTCGCTGGTGAACTGGCTGGTGCCGCTGCTGTTCACTGTGGGCGGCCTGGTGGCGATGGTCGGAGTGCTCTCCGGCACCGGCTGGATCTCGTACACCTGCGGGCGTCTGCTGCGACGGCACGCCCGCCGCGCACCGGCATTGCTCGCGGCGGGCAGGCTGATGGCCGACCCGTGGGCGGGAAGCCGTACGTTCGCGGCCCTGCTGGCCGCTGTGATCTTCGGTGCCGGCGCGGCGGCGCTGCGCGCCTACTTCGTCGCCCAGGACTCGCTCGCACGGGAGCAGAACCGGCTCGCCGGCGTGGCCGCCGGCTCCGATCCGTTCTACCTGGCGACAATGGACCTTGTCGACGCCGCGGTAGGGGTGTCCGTGCTGCTCGCTGCCTGCGGGCTGATGGTCGCGCTTGTCGAGGGCATCGTCGCCCGTCGGCGGGCGTACGCCGCGCTTGTCGCCACCGGCGTGCCCCGCGCCACGCTGAGCCGATCCGTGGCCTGGCAGGCGCTCGCGCCAGCGGTGCCGGCGATCCTGCTCGCCCTCACAGTGGGAGCGTCGCTCGGTCGAGGGCTCTTTCCGTCGGTGGGGAACGGAGAGTTGACGAGCGAGGTCTGCGAGGCCACGGCCGCGCTCTGCGCAGACCCGGCCACCCGTGCGCAGTACACCCGGCTCGTGCAGACCGGCAGTGCCGAGCGTGCTGTCGCCGTACCCCTGGAGCATCTGGCCTGGCTCGGTGCCGGCGCGTTGGCGGCGGTGCTGGTGACGGTCGGTGTCGGCCTGCTCTTCCTGCGCATGAGCACCGCTGTGGACGAGCTGCGCACGGCGTGACTTCGCGTCAGGCCCTCAGCAGGCCGGTGGAGAGTGCGACAAGCGAGCCGATGATGGCCGAGCAGCAGCAGACCAGGATGCCGGCGACCACCGCGAGGATCAGCCACACCCGGCGGTCGCGGGCCACTGCCGCGATGCTCGGCCGGCGGACCTCCTCGGCGGATCCGTCGTCGCCGTCCGTAACCTCGGTCACCCCGAAAGTCTAGGGCGTGTCCTGCGGTCGGGTGCGGCAGGCGTGACCGCGCCCGATCCTGGTTGTCGTGGGCTCCCCGGGCTGTCGAGACCATTTCCAGTATCGGGCGCGATCGACGCCCGGTCAGGCGCGGCCGATGCGGTCCAGGATCCAGGCGTTGATGAACGCCTCCTCGCGCCAGGAGTCGTAGCGACCGCTCGGACCACCGTGCCCGGCACCCATCTCGGTCTTGAGCAGGTAGTCGCCCGTCGGAGCGACAGCCCGCAGGCGCGCGATCCACTTCGCCGGCTCGGAGTAGAGCACCCGCGTGTCGTTGAGACTGGTCACCGCGAGGATCGCCGGATAGTCCAGCGCGGCCACGTTCTCGTACGGCGTGTAGGACTTCATGTACGCGTACACCTCGGGGTCTTCGAGGGGGTTGCCCCACTCCTCCCACTCGGTGACGGTAAGCGGCAGCGACGGGTCGAGGATCGAGGTGAGCGCGTCCACGAACGGCACCTGCGCGACGATCCCTGTGAACGCGTCCGGGGCGAGGTTGGCGACCGCGCCCATCAGCAGGCCGCCGGCCGAAGCGCCCCGGGCTACCAGCCGGTCGCTTGCCGTCCAGCCGGCCTTGACCAGGTGCCGGGCGCACGCCACGAAGTCGGTGAAGGTGTTCTTCTTGGCCAGCAGCTTGCCCTGGTCGTACCAGCGGCGGCCCAGCTCACCGCCGCCCCGGGTGTGCGCCACAGCGAAGATGACACCCCGGTCCAGCAGGGACAGCCGGGCCACCGAGAACCACGGGTCCATGCTCGCCTCGTACGAGCCGTAGCCGTACAGCTCGCAGGGCGCCGAGCCGTCGCGGGGCGTGCCGACCCGGCAGACCAGCGAGATCGGCACCCTCGTGCCGTCGTCGGCGAGCGCCCAGTCGCGGTGCTGCTCGTACTCGGCCGGGTCGAACGGTCGCCCGTCCGGACCGGGCAGCACCGGCTTCTGCTTGCGCAGCACCATCTGCCGGGTCACCAGGTCGTAGTCGTAGACCGAGTCGGGGGTGACAAGCGAGGAGTAACGCAGGCGGACCTGCCCGGTGCGGTACTCCGGGTTGGAGTCCAGCCCGACGCTGTAGAGCGGCTCGGGAAAGTCGATGTCGTACGCGTCGTCGCTGCCCACCGGCAGCACCCGCAGCCCGGTGAGCCCTTCGGTACGCAGGGACACCACCAGATGGTTGGCGAAGGCGTCCACAGCCTCCAGCCGGGTGCCCGGGGTGTGTTCGATCAGCGGAACCCAGTCGCCCGGCACGTCGGCCGAGGTGAACGCCAGCGCGAAGTCCTCCGCACCGTCGTTGTGCAGGATCAGGAAGCGGTGGCCGTGGTGCTCGACGGCGTACTCCACGCCCTGACGGCGAGGCGCGATCACGGCGGGCGCACCCGTCGGGTTGCCGGCCGGGATCACCAGCACCTCGCTGGTGACCTTGCTGTGGATGTCGATCAGGATGAACTTCTCCGACCGGGTCAGCTCCACGCCCACCCAGAACCGCTCGTCGTCCTCCTGGTGGACCACCACGTCATCGGAGGACGGGGAGCCGATGGTGTGCCGCCACACCCGGTTGGGCCGCCAGGCGTCGTCCACGGTCACGTAGAACAGCACCGACGCGTCGGCTGACCAGGCCGTGCCGTAGAACGTGTCGGGCACCTCGTCCGGCAGCAGTTCGCCGGTGCTCAGGTCCTTGACCCGCAAGGTGAAGCGCTCGTCGCCGGAGAAGTCGGTGGAGTAGGCGAGCCAGCGACCGTCCGGGCTGACGTCGAACGCGCCGAGCGAGAAGAAGTCGTGCCCCTCGGCAAGCAGGTTGCCGTCGAGCAGCACCTCCTCGCCGTCCAGCGGTGCGCCGTCCGCGCTGACCGGCGGCTCGGTCTCGCCGTCACGGACCGCGCGGCGGCACTGCACCCCGTACTGCTGACCCTCGACAGTGCGCGTGTAGTACCAGTGGCCGCCCTTGCGGGTCGGCACGGACAGGTCGGTCTCCCGGGTCCGCTGGCGGGTCTCCTCGAACAGCTCTCCACGGAGGTCGGCCAGGTGCGCGGTGCGCTCCTCGGTGTACGCGTTCTCGGCGTTCAGGTAGGCGATCGTCTCCGGGTCGTCCTTGGCGGCGAGCCAGGCGTACTCGTCGATGACGGTGTCGCCGTGGTGGGTGCGCTCGGTGGGCACCCGCTTTGCCGCGGGCGGGGCAGTCTCGGTGGTCACGGCGGCCACGTTACCGGCCGGCCCGCTCCGCGCGCCGGACCAGCGGCATCCCCGAATGCCGTGACCACTGCGTTCGAACACATGTACGATAGCCGCCATGGCGGCAGCTGCGAGTTCCCTCGGTCGGTCCGGCGCAATCGAGATCACCCGGCGGTTGGCGGCGATCTGCGGCCCACCGTTCTCCCGCCTCGCCGGGCCGGCCGACGAGGTCGCCGGCCGTCCCGCCCGCTGGGTGGCAGTCCCGGGTGGCCCGCACGCCGCGGCCGAGGTGCTGCGGCTGGCCGCCGCGCACGACCTGGCGGTGGTGCCCCGCGGCGCCGGCACGAAGATCGACTGGGGTGCCACGCCCACGCAGGTCGACATCGTCCTCGACACCGGCCGGCTGGCGGGCATCGGTCACGAGCCGGTGGGCGCGCCGGTGGCCGAGGTGGGTGCCGGCACACCGCTGCGGGCGGTCCAGGCCACTCTGGAACGCACCGGGCAGCGGCTCGCCATGGACGCCCCGTCGCCGGGTGCGACACTGGGCGGGGTGCTCGCCGCCGGAGAGGCCGGCCCGCTGCGGCACCGTCATGGCAGCCCCTGCGACCAGTTCCTCGGTGTCCGCTACCTGGGGGCCGACGGTGAGCTGGTCAGCGCCGGTGGCGGCGCCCCCGGGCTCGACCTGGCTCGGCTGCTCTGCGGCTCGCAGGGCGCCCTCGGCGTGCTGGTCTCGGCAAGCCTGCGGGTGCAGCCGGTGCCGGCCAGCCGGCTCTGGGTGTCCCGGCCGGTGTGGACCCCGCTGGAGGTCCACGACCTGGTCCGGATGATCCTCGCCGCCCGACTGGAGCCAGCTGCCATCGAGCTGGACCTACCCGCCGGGGCACCTCGGCCGCGCACCCCGTACCCACCCGGCCATCCCGCCGCGACCGCCCGGGAGCGTCACCCGTCGATGTCGGGACGGGCCAGCGCCCCATCCCGCGCGGGCAGCCTGGTGGTGCTGCTGGAGGGCGGCCCGGCCGACGTCACCGAACGCGCCGAGCGCCTGGTCGGTCTGCTGCACGGGGAGGCGACGGTCACCCACTCCGCGCCGCCGTGGTGGCGCCGCTACCCGTTCGCCCCCGGCGACACGGCGCTGCGCCTGGAGGTGCCGATCGGCGATCTGCACGCCGCCGTCTACGCGCTGCGCGACGCGGCCGGCTCCCCGGTGCCGGTGCGGGGCTCCGCCGGGCTGGGCGTGGTGCACGCGGCGTTGCCCGGCGCAATGGCACCCGACCGGGTGGCGTCCATCCTGGCCGCCGTCCGTGGGGTGCTGCTGGCGCGGCAGGGCCGCTGCGTCGTCGTCTCCGCCCCCGCCGCGGTCCGACAGGCCGTCGACATGTGGGGTGAGCTGGCCGGGCTGGCCCGGCTACAGGCGGCCAAGGAGCACCTGGACCCGGAGCACCGCCTCGCCCCGGGCCGCCTCCCCGGCGGCCGGTGACCCGGGTGGCGTGGCGCCGGCCGGTCAGATCGTGTCGTTGCGGAGCACCAGGATGGCGATGTCGTCGCGGGGCGGCTCGACCGAGAAGTTGATCGCGGCGGCCCGCAGTCGGGCCGCCACCACGTCGGCGGAATACCCGGCCAGTGGCGCTGCGGCATGGCGCAGCCGGTCGGTGCCGAACAGCTCCCTGCCGCGTCGACGCTCGGTGACCCCGTCGGTGTAGAAGATCAGCGAGTCGCCCGGGGCGAGCGTGATCTCCGCCGTCGGGGAGATGATCGTGTCGAGCAGTCCCAGCGCCGTCCCCCCGGTGCCGACGAACTCGGCGCCACCCGCACCGGCCAGCAGCACCGGCCGGTCGTGCCCGGCCAGGTGCAGGGAGACCTCCAGCTGGCCACCGTCACCCATCCCGACCGCTGCGAGGGCAAGCGTGCAGTACCGGCCGCCGCCCCGCTCGACGAGCGTCTCGTTGAGCCGGGCCAGCACCTCCGGCAGCGGCTTGCCATCGCCGACGAGCACACGGATCACGTCCCGGACCAGTCCGGTGACGGCCGCCGCCTGCACCCCCTTGCCCGAGACGTCCCCGATCACCACAAGGGAGCGCCCGTCGGGCAGCGGCACCACGTCGTAGAAGTCGCCGCCCACCTCCGCGTCGTCGCCCGTCGGGACGTACTCGGCGGCGAAGCCGATCCCCTCCACCACAGGCAGCACGGGCGGCAGCAGGGACTGCTGGAGTGTCTGCGCGACCCGTCGCCGCTCGGCGTGGATCCGGGCGTTCTCGATGGCCAGCGCGGCACGCCGGGCCACATCCTCCAGCACTGCCACCTGGTCCGGATCGTGCCGGTGCCGTTGGTGCCGGCCCACCGCCAGGGTGCCGAGCCGCTGACCCCGGGCGATGAGCGGGACGGCGAAACCATCCATCGGCCCGCCGAGCGGGATCTGCGCCGCACTCCGGGACGCCTCACGCAGCCGAGCCTGGATCGAATCCGGGCCGGTCTCCGCCAGCACCTTGTGCAGCTGCGGCAACACCGACTCGTCGGCGTGGCTGGCCGCCGCCAGCCGGAGCCGGCCCCACTCGTCGGTGGTGTGCACCGCGCACCACTGACCGAGTCGGGGCACCACGAGCTGCGGGATCAGCGCCATCGTCAGCTCGACGTCCAACGACTGCGCCAGCAGTTCGCTCACCTCGGCCAGGAACGTCAACCACGCCTGCCGGCGGACGTCGGCCCGGCGCAGCCGGTCGTTCTCCAGGTGCAGCGACAGCCGCTCGGCAGTGAGCACCGCCAGCGGCCGGGCGTACGCCGACGGCGCGGCATCCAGCTCAAGCTCCCCGGCGTACGGGCGCTGCACTGTCAGGGGCACCCGGAGCAGTTCGCTGCCGGGGCGGGGCTGCCGGCCGAAACGCGCAAGCAGTTGTGGACCCTGCCCGTCGCCCCGGTCCAGACGGATCGTGCCACCGGCCGCGCCGACCATCTCGGCGAGCCGGCTGAGCAGGCTCGCGGCGAAGTCGGGCAGCGGATCGTCCGCGTACGCGTCGGGGGCGGTCTGCATGAGTTCGCTCATGGCGCTGGCGCTCGGCGCGGCGTTGTCGGCGGAGCCGGGCGTCGGCGACGTACCGCCGGAGCCGGCCGGCTGGTCGGCACCGGGCCGGTCCAGCCGGAACCAGACGCCCTTGCCGGTGGGCAGGTACGTGGTGCCCCAGCAGCTGGCGAAATGGTCGACAAGCAGCAGCCCGCGACCTCGCTCGGACACCTCGTTGATCTCGGTCGCGTCGTTGCGGCTGCCGATGGTCAGCTCGTCGTCGCCGGCACCGGGCGCGAAGTCGGAGACTGTCACGGTGAGCCCGATCTCGTCCGCGACGACGTCGATGTCCAGTTCGGTACGGGCGTGTTCGACGGCGTTGGTGGTCAGCTCGGTGGTGAGCAGCAGCGCCTCGTTGGCCAGGTCGTCCAGGTGCGCCTCGGTCAGCACCGAGCGGACGACAGCGCGGGCGGCAGCGGGCGTACGACGGTCAGCGGGCAGGCGGACACGCCGGGCCGCCCCGTTCCGGGCCTCGGGCGTCGCGGGCCCCGCCTCGGCTGACACCCTCGTATCCTCCACCGTCCCCCTGCCGGGTGCCAAGCCGATCAACGATCGAGGGCCGTGGTGGTGGGGAGCGGCACCCCCCTGCGAGGGTCTGGGCGCGACTGTGCCGGTCTGGGTCCCTTGGGCGGGTCGGAGTGCTCACGGAGGCCGATCGGCGGGTCGCGAACCCTGGCACCACGGCGGGCGCAGGCACAATATGGGGTGCCGGCGTGTACCGCAGGGCCGGTGCCCCCGAGTTGAGCGAGGAATGATGACCACGGCGAAGCAGTCGGTGGCGGATCCGTCCGCGCCCGACCACGAGGCGCTCCTCGGTGAGTTGACCGAGGCGCTGCGACGGGTCCGTCGCGGCGACCTGAAGGTCCGGCTTCCCCGCCGCGCCGGCAAGGCCGGTGAGGTGGCGGACGCCTTCAACGAGGTGGTTTCGGTCCAGGAGCAGCAGTACCTGGACCTGCGGCGGATCAGCCGGATCGTCGGTCGGGACGGCCGGCTCACCGAACGGCTCGACGACGAGGGGTTGGACGGCGCCTGGGCGGAGGCGCAACGGGCCGTCAACTCCCTCATCGACGACCTGGGCCGGCCGACGACCGAGATCGCCCGGGTCATCGTGGCGGTAGCGGACGGCGACCTGTCCCAGCACATGGCCCTGGAGATCGACGGCCGGCCGCTGCGCGGTGAGTACCTGCGGATCGGCCGCACCGTGAACACGATGGTCGACCAGCTCTCGTCGTTCTCCAACGAGGTGACCCGGGTTGCCCGGGAGGTGGGCACCGAGGGCAAGCTCGGCGGTCAGGCCGATGTGCGGGGCGTGGCCGGCACCTGGAAGGACCTCACCGACTCGGTGAACACCATGGCGTCGAACCTGACCGGCCAGGTGCGGTCGATCTCGCAGGTGGCGACAGCGGTGGCCAAGGGTGACCTGTCGCAGAAGATCACTGTCAGCGCGCGGGGCGAGGTCGCCGAGCTGGCTGACACGATGAACTACCTCACCGACACTCTGCGGCTCTTCGCCGAGCAGGTGACCCGGGTGGCCCGGGAGGTGGGCACCGAGGGCAAGCTCGGCGGTCAGGCGGACGTGCCGAACGTGGCCGGCACCTGGAAGGACCTCACCGACAGCGTCAACTCGATGGCGTCGAACCTGACGGCCCAGGTGCGCAACATCGCCCAGGTGTCGACGGCGGTGGCGCGGGGCGACCTGTCGCAGAAGATCACCGTGGCGGCGCAGGGCGAGATTCTGGAGCTGAAGGACACCGTCAACACGATGGTGGACCAGTTGTCGTCGTTTGCCGACGAGGTGACGCGGGTCGCCCGCGAGGTGGGCATCGAGGGCAAGTTGGGTGGTCAGGCGCAGGTGCGCGGAGTCTCCGGCACCTGGCGCGACCTCACCGAGAACGTCAACCAGCTGGCCGGCAACCTGACCAGCCAGGTCCGCAACATCTCGCAGGTGTCGACGGCGGTGGCGAAGGGCGACCTCTCGCAGAAGATCACCGTGGACGCGCAGGGCGAGATCCTGGAGCTGAAGAACACAGTCAACACGATGGTGGACCAGCTCTCCTCGTTTGCCGACGAGGTGACCCGGGTGGCCCGCGAGGTGGGCACCGAAGGCAACCTCGGCGGCCAGGCCCAGGTCAAGGGCGTCAGCGGTACGTGGCGGGATCTGACCGACAACGTGAACTCGATGGCGTCGAACCTGACCAGTCAGGTCCGCAACATCGCCTCGGTGACCACCGCGGTGGCGAAGGGTGACCTGTCGCAGAAGGAGTTGAAGTCGACTGTCAACACGATGGTGGACCAGCTGTCGTCGTTCGCCGACGAGGTGACGCGGGTCGCGCGTGAGGTGGGCACCGAGGGCAAGTTGGGTGGTCAGGCCCAGGTGCGCGGTGTGGCCGGCACTTGGCGGGACCTGACCGACAACGTGAACTCGATGGCGTCCAACCTGACCGCCCAGGTTCGCAACATCGCGCAGGTGTCGACGGCGGTGGCGAAGGGTGACCTGTCGCAGAAGATCACTGTGGATGCCCGGGGCGAGATCCTTGAGCTGAAGTCGACTGTCAACACGATGGTGGACCAACTGTCGTCGTTCGCCGACGAGGTGACCCGGGTCGCGCGTGAGGTGGGCACCGAGGGCAAACTGGGTGGTCAGGCGCAGGTCAAGGGCGTGTCCGGCACCTGGCGCGACCTCACCGACAACGTGAACTCGATGGCGTCGAACCTGACCAGTCAGGTCCGCAACATCGCCTCGGTGACCACCGCGGTGGCGAAGGGTGACCTGTCGCAGAAGGCGAGATCCTTGAGCTGAAGTCGACTGTCAACACGATGGTGGACCAACTGTCGTCGTTCGCCGACGAGGTGACCCGGGTTGCCCGCGAGGTCGGCATCGAGGGCAAACTGGGTGGTCAGGCGCAGGTCAAGGGCGTGTCCGGCACCTGGCGCGACCTCACCGAGAACGTCAACCAGCTCGCCTCGACGCTCACCACCCAGTTGCGGGCCATCGCCCAGGTGTCCACGTCGGTGACCCGGGGTGACCTGACCCAGCGGATCGCCGTCAAGGCGCAGGGCGAGGTCGCCGAGCTGAAGGACAACATCAACCAGATGATCGTCACCCTTCGGGAGACGACTAAGAAGAACGCCGAGCAGGGCTGGCTGGACTCCAACCTGGCCCGCATCGGCGGCCTCCTGCAGGGCCAGCGGGACCTGGGCGAGGTCTGCCGCATGATCATGACGGAGGTGACCCCGCTGGTCGACGCCCAGCTCGGCGCCTTCTTCCTGGCCGACGAGACCGACGGCAGCGTGCGACTGCGACTCACCTCGTCCTACGGGTACGTGGCGCGGGGGCACGACGTCACCTTCGGCCCGGGCGAGGGGCTGGTCGGCCAGACCGCGCTGTCCCGCCGCACGATCCGGGTCAGCGCCTCCCCGAACAGCCGGCTCACGCTGCGCTCCGGCCTGGCCGAGACACCACCCTCGGACCTGGTGGTGCTCCCCGTGCTCTTCGAGGGCGAGTTGCTCGGGGTGATCGAGTTCGCCAGCGTGGCGGCATTCTCCGAGCTGCACCTGTCGTTCCTGGAGCGGCTCGTGCTCACCATCGGCATCGCGGTCAACACCATCCAGGCCAACCGGCGTACGGAGGAGCTGCTCGCCCAGTCGCAACGGCTGGCGCACGAGCTCCAGGAGCAGTCCGCGGAGTTGCAGCGCACCAACGCCGAGCTTGAGGAGAAGGCCACACTGCTCTCCGAGCAGAAGGGCAACATCGAGACGAAGAACCGGGAGATCGAGCTGGCCCGCCTCGGCCTGGAGGAGAAGGCGCAGCAGCTCACCCGTGCCTCGGCGTACAAGTCGGAGTTCCTGGCCAACATGAGCCACGAGCTGCGTACGCCGTTGAACTCGCTGCTGCTGCTGGCACGCCTGCTGGCGGAGAACTCGGAGCAGAACCTCAACCCGAAGCAGATCGAGTTCGCCCGTACGATCCACGGATCCGGCTCGGACCTGCTGCGCCTGATCGACGACATCCTCGACCTGTCCAAGATCGAGGCGGGTCGGATGGACGTCGAACCGACCGAGATCCGGTTCGCCGAGATCCGCAGTTACGTCGAGCAGGCGTTCGCGCCGCAGGCGGAGGAGAAGAACCTGGACTTCCAGGTACGCGTCAGCAACGACCTGCCGCCCGCGCTGGTCACCGACGCGCAGCGGTTGCAGCAGATCCTGCGCAACCTGCTCTCCAACGCCGTGAAGTTCACCGACAACGGCGCGGTGACGCTGCGGATCGCCCCGGCGGCGGAGAACGTGGTCTTCGACGTACCGGCGTTGACGAACGCCCAGCAGGTCATCGCCTTCACCGTGATCGACACCGGGATCGGCATCTCCGACGACAAGCTGTCGATCATCTTCGAGGCGTTCCAGCAGGCGGACGGCACGACCAGCCGCCGCTACGGGGGCACCGGCCTGGGCCTGTCGATCAGCCGCGATCTGGCCCGACTCATCGGCGGCACCATCACCGTGTCGTCGGCGCCCGGTCAGGGTTCGACATTCACCCTGTTCGTACCGCAGGTGTTGGCACCGGACGCGGTGGTCGCGCCGGCACCGCCGTCACCGCAGCGCGCCGGCCTGCCGTCGTCGCTGCTGATGCCGCCTTTGGAGCTGCTGCCGGAGCGGCCGGAGGCACCGGCGACCCGCCAGTTGGACGGCGCCACGGTACTCATCGTGGACGACGACGTGCGAAATGTCTTCGCTCTGACCAGCGCGTTGGAGCTGCACGGCATGACCGTGTTGTACTCGGACAACGGGGCGGACGGCGTCCGCCTGCTGGCCGAGCACCCGGAGGTGGACATCGTGTTGATGGACGCCATGATGCCGGACCAGGACGGATACGAGACGACCCGGCAGATCCGCCGTAACCACCGGTTCGCCGACCTTCCCGTCGTCTTCCTTACCGCGAAGGCGATGCCGGGTGACCGCGAGTCGGCGCTCGCGGCCGGGGGAAGCGACTACATCACCAAGCCGGTCGACCTCGACGATCTGATCGAGTTGATGTCGTCCTGGATCAACGGAAGCCGCAACGAGGAGACGTCGTGACCCAGATGGCCAAGGCGCTGCTCGTGGACGACCGGCGGCAGAATCTGACGGCGCTGGAGGCGATCCTTCAGGGCCTGCCGGTTCAGTCGGTGGCGGTGGAGAGCGGTGAGGCGGCTCTCAAGCAGTTGTTGGTGGACGACTTCGCGGTGATCCTGTTGGACGCGCAGATGCCGGACATGGACGGCTTCGAGACGGCCAGCCACATCAAGCGCCGGGAGCGGACCCGGCACGTACCGATCATCTTCCTCACCGCCGCCGACCGGGACGCCCAGCTGGCCCTGCGCGGTTATCAGGTGGGGGCCGTCGACTACCTGACCAAGCCCTTCGACCCCTGGGTCCTGCGGGCCAAGGTGTCGGTCTTCGTCGAGCTGTGGGTGAAGACTCGGCAGTTGGCCGCACAGTCGGACCTGGTCCGGGAGCGCGACACGCAGTGGCGACGCCTCACCGACGCTGTCGACGAGGCAACGGCCCTGCTCCGCTCCGGTGACCCGGAGAGCCGCGAACGAGCGATGGAGATGCTGGAACAAGCCCGCTGGGGCTCCACCCCGTAGAACCGTCAACCCCACCTTCGGCCCGGTGGCCGGGGGTGGGGTCAGCCGGCGGGTTGGTCGTTGCGGATCATCAGGGCGCTGCGCAGGCCGGTGATGTCCAGGACGCGGATCAGGAAATCGCCCACGTGGGTGAGCATCAGCAGGCTCTGTGCGTGGCTGGCCTTGCGGCTGAGGACGACGAGGGTGCCCAGGCCCTGCGAGTCGCAGAAGGTGACGCCGCCGAGGTCGAGAACGATCCGTGGGGGCGGGTCGGCGAGCACCTCATTGACGACCGTGGAGAGCTGGGCGGCCGTGAGCATGTCGATCTCACCGGCCAGGCGCAGCACTGCTTCGTCGCCCGTCCGGTGTAACGTGATGGACAGTTCGGCACGATCCACCCGGCCAGCCTAGCGCGATCCGCACGACCCGGCCTGTCGAGAGCCGTGAGCCCGCGCGCCGGCCCCCACTTCAGCTCCGTTTCGCCCTCTTGGCAGCCCCGCGTCGATGCCGCTGCTGAGCGCCCGGGGCGGGTGAGCCGGGTAACCCCTGCGTGGGGTGGCTGCGGATTGGCAGGTCGGCGCTGACACAATGGCCGCATCGTGACCGACATCGTTTCCGCCGGACCTGGCCGTTACCCGGCCGATGCGCCGGCCTCCGAGGCCCTGTTCCACCGCGCTCGCGCCATCGTGCCGGGCGGGGTGAACTCCCCCGTACGCGCCTTCCAGGCGGTCGGCGGCACCCCGCGCTTCATGGTGCGTGGCGAAGGCCCCTGGCTGTACGACGCCGACGACCGCCGGTACGTCGACCTGGTCTGCTCGTGGGGGCCGCTGATTCTCGGCCACGCCCACCCGGAGGTGGTCGGCGCCGTGCAGGCCGCCGCCGCCCGTGGCACCAGCTTCGGCACCCCCACCCCGGGCGAGGTGGAGTTGGCCGCCGAGATCGTCGACCGGACTCCGGTCGAGCAGGTACGCCTCGTCAACTCGGGCACCGAGGCCACCATGTCGGCGATCCGGCTCGCCCGCGGCTTCACCGGACGCTCCAAGATCGTCAAGTTCGCCGGCTGCTACCACGGGCACGTCGACGCCCTGCTCGCCGCCGCCGGATCCGGCGTGGCGACCCTCGGCCTGCCCGACTCGCCAGGTGTCACCGGCGCGGCGGCGAGCGAGACGATCGTTCTTCCGTACAACGACATCCGCGCCGTCGAGGAGGTCTTCGCCGCCGAGGGCCAGCACATCGCCGCGGTGATCACCGAGGCTGCGGCCGGCAACATGGGCGTGGTGGCCCCCCGCGACGGCTTCAACTCCCAGCTGGCGCGGATCGCGCACGCGCACGGCGCCCTGCTCGTCATCGACGAGGTGATGACCGGGTTCCGGGTGTCCCGCGCCGGCTGGCACGGCCTCGACCCCACCGACGCCGACCTGTGGACGTACGGCAAGGTCATGGGTGGTGGCCTGCCCGCCGCGGCGTTCGGCGGGCGGGCGGAGATCATGGCGCGACTGGCCCCGGCCGGCCCGGTCTACCAGGCGGGCACGCTCTCCGGTAACCCGCTGGCCTGCGCCGCCGGCCTGGCCACGCTGCGGCTTGCCGATGACGCGCTCTACCAGCGCCTCGACGACACGGCCGCCGTCGTGGGCAAGCTGGCCTCCGACGCGCTTGCCGCCGCCGGGGTCCCGCACCGCCTGTCGTACGCGGGCAGCATGTTCTCGATCTTCTTCACCGACGCCGACGTCGTCGACTACGACAGCGCACGCACCCAGCAGGTGCCGGCGTTCAAGGCGTTCTTCCACGCGATGCTCGCCGCCGGCGTCTACCTGCCGCCGAGCGCGTTCGAGTCCTGGTTCGTGTCGGCGGCGATCGACGACGCCGCGCTGGAGCACATCGCCAACGCGCTGCCGACGGCGGCGAATGCGGCGGCAGCGGCCGGTCAAGGGGGTTAGCGGTGAGCGCGAGGAGTGAGCCGGTTTTGCGAGCCCCGCAGTCGCGAACGAAAGAGGCTGCGGTGAGCGCGAGGAGTGAGCCGGTTTTGCGAGCCCCGCAGTCGCGAACGAAGGCGGCTGCGGTGAGCGCGAGGAGTGAGCCGGTGTTGCGAGCCCCGCAGTCGCGAGCAGAGGGGGCACAGCGGTGAGCAAGACGGTGGTCCACGTGCTTCGGCACGGCGAGGTGCACAATCCCGACCAGATCCTCTACGGCCGGCTGCCCGGTTTCCGTCTCTCCGAGCTGGGTGTGCAGATGGCCAAGGCCGCCGCGCAGGGCCTGGCCGACCGGGAGATCGTGCACGTGGTGGCTAGCCCGCTGGAGCGCGCACAGCAGACCGCCGAGCCCATCGCCGCCCAGTTCGGGCTGCCCGTGGGGGTGGACGAGCGCCTGATCGAGAGCGCCAACTGGTTCGAGGGCAAGAAGGTGTCTCCGGGTGACGGGTCGTTCCGTGATCCCCGCAACTGGTGGGTGCTGCGCGATCCGGTGACGCCGTCCTGGGGTGAGGCGTACCGGGTGATCGCCGAGCGGATGTTCGCCGCCGTGCACGCCGCCCGGGTCGCCGCCGAGGGGCGTGAGGCGGTGCTGGTTTCGCATCAGCTCCCGATCTGGACGCTGCGCCGTTACGTCGAGCGCAAGCGGCTCTGGCACGACCCGCGCAAGCGGCAGTGTGGCCTTGCGAGCCTGACCTCGTTCCACTTCGACGGCGCGAAGGTGGTGGGCATCGGCTACAGCGAGCCGGCCGCGCACCTGATCGCTCTCTCCGCGACAGCCCGGACGGCCAAGGGGGCCTGATGAACGCCCGTAGGTGGACCGCCGGTCTGCTCGCCGCCGTTGCGACGGTGGCGCTGGCCGGCTGTACGTCGGCGCAGGGGCGGGAGAAGGCCTGCACGACCACCGCCGAGGGGATCATCGAGTGCGCCGCGGATCAGCGGTCGGCGCCGCCGAAGCTGGCAGGTGAGCTGCTCACCGGCGGCACGTACGACATCAGCGAGGCCCGTGGCCAGGTCGTTGTGGTCAACTTCTGGGGTTCCTGGTGCGCGCCGTGCCGTGCCGAGGCCGACGACCTTGAGGCCGTCTACCAGGCGACAAAGGGCTCCGGGGTGGCGTTCCTCGGGATCAACGTCCAGGACCAGCGGGACAAGGCCAAGGCGTTCGAGGAGGGCCGGGTCACCTATCCGAGCCTGTTCGATCCGGCCAGCCGGCTGGCGCTCGACCTGGACATCCCGCCGAACACCGTCCCGGCGACTGTGGTGCTCGACCGGGAGGGCCGGGTCGCGGTGGTGATCCGGGCCGCAGTCAAGCAGGAGGGTCTGCAACCGATCGTCGAGCGGGTCGCCGGCGAGAAACCGGCGCCGGACTGATGGGCGAGACCTTCCGGGAACTGGCGCTGAGCGGGCCGCTGCTGCTGGCCATCGGCGCGGCGGCGCTGGCCGGTCTGGTCAGCTTCCTGTCGCCGTGCGTGCTTCCGCTGGTTCCCGGCTACCTCTCGTACGTCACCGGCCTGGCCGGCGCCGACCTCGAAGGCAGTGCAAGGAAGGGCACCTTGTTAACGCCTGGGGTAGAGGAAGGGGCCCTTCCTAACGCTTCAGCCGACGGCGACGGTGGTGGAGGTGTCGCCGTACGCGAGCGGACCGCGACGGTCGCCGTCAAGGGCCGGGTGCTCGCCGGGACGTTGCTCTTCATCGCCGGCTTCACTGTGGTCTTCGTCGCCACCGCGATCCTGTTCGCCGGCATCGGCCGGGTCTTCTTCGAGTACGAGCGGCAGCTGGAGATCGTCGTCGGCGCGCTGATCATCGTGCTCGGGTTGGGCTACCTGGGGCTGATCCCCGCTCTGCAACGCGAGTTCCGGATCTCCCGGCTGCCGTCGGCCGGGCTGCTCGGCGCTCCGGTCGTCGGGGCGGTCTTCGCGCTCAGTTGGGTGCCCTGCACCGGCCCGACGCTCGGCGCGGTGATGGGCATGGCTGCCACCAGCGGTCAGAGCGACCGTGCCGTGGTGCTCGCCGTGGCGTACTGCCTCGGGCTGGGGATACCGTTCATCGTCTTCGGGCTGGGCTTCCAGCGCCTGCTCGGGGTCTTCCGCGCCGTCCGGCGTAACAGCCGCTGGGTCACCCGGATCGGCGGCGCCCTGCTCCTGCTGATCGGCCTGGCGCTGGTCACCGGCGGGTGGCAGAACTTCGTGATCTGGCTGCAGACCACCGTCGGGGTGGGCGAGGTGAGCATCTGATGACGGCCGTCGACGACCGGCCGCAGACCGAGGCCCCGGCGCCCCGGCGCCGTCCCAACCGGCTGCTGGCGTTGCTGCGTAACTCGTGGCGGCAACTGACAAGCATGCGTACGGCGCTGATTCTGCTGTTCCTGCTCGCGGTGGCCGCCATCCCCGGCTCGGTGCTGCCGCAGCGTGGGGTCAGCCCGGAGGGGGTCAACCAGTACTTCATCGACCACCCGGAGTGGGCGCCCCGGTTGGACCGGATCGGCGCGTTCGAGGTCTTCGGCTCGGTCTGGTTCTCGGCGATCTACCTGCTGCTGTTCACCTCGCTGATCGGCTGCATCACGCCCCGGCTGCGTGACCACGTCCGGGCGCTGCGGTCCCGGCCCCCGGCGGCGCCCAGGCGGATGGCGCGGCTGCCGCAGCACGCGGTGCTGCCCGCCCCGGCCGGTGGCGCGGCTGCTGTCGCCGAGGTGCTGCGCAAGCGGCGCTGGCGGGTGGAGGTGCGCGGCGACGAGGTGTCCGCCGAAAAGGGCTACCTCAAGGAGACCGGCAACCTGCTGTTCCACACCTCGCTGATCGCGGTGCTGATCGGTGTCGCCCTCGGGTCGTGGTACGGCTGGAGCGGCAACCGGCTGCTGGTGGCCGGCGCGGACAACGCCTTCTGCAACACCCGTCAGCAGTACGCCGAGGCGAACCTCGGCCCGCAGGTGGACAGCGCCGACCTGCCCGGCTTCTGCCTGCGGTTGGACGACTTCCAGGCCCGGTTCCTGCCGTCGGGCCAGCCGGAGTTCTTCAACGCCACTGTGACAGTCGACGGCCCGGACGAGCCGACGCGCCAGGCGGACTTCTCGGTGAACTCGCCGCTGCGGCTGAACGGGGCGAACGTCTACCTGCTCGGCCACGGGTACGCCCCGCTGATCCGCTACACCGACCGGTTCGGCAACAGCCAGACAAGCGACCTTCCGTTCCTCACCACCGGGGACATGGGTCTGACCAGCGAGGGCCTGGCCGCCTTCCCGGACGCGAACGTCGACCCCGGCACCGGGCAGCGCGTACCTGATCAGCAGGTGGCGTTCACAGGCATCTACCTGCCCACGGCCCCGCAGGAGGCGCCGTTCGTCCGCTCGGAGTACCCGACGGAGCGCAACCCGTTGCTGAACCTGGTCGCGTACCGGGGCAACCTCGGTATGGACGCGGGCATCCCCAACTCGGTCTACCAACTCGACCAGCGGCAGGTGAACGCCGGCAAGGTCAAGGAGATCGGTACGAAGGTGCTGCGCAAGGGCGAGACCTGGACGCTCGACGACGGCACGACCGTCGAGTTCCTGGGCACCGAGCGGTACGTCACGCTCTCCGTCCGGTACGACCCCGGTTCGACGATCCTGCTGGTGAGCTGTGGTTTCCTGCTGGTCGGGCTGATGGGCTCGCTGTTCGGGCGGCGTCGCCGGGTGTGGTTCCGGGTGCTGCCGGCCGACCCCGGAGAAGGATCTCCGACGGGCGGTAGTAGCTTGATGGAGGCCGGTGGGTTGCCGCGCACCGACTATCCAGGGTTCGCCGACGAGTTCGCCCAGCTCGTCACCGCTGTGGGCGGAGACGACAAGGCGGCCGGACGGGCAGGCACCGACACTGAATCCAGTGGCCGGGCCGGTGTGCGAGAAGGGACCGAGTGATGTCCGCGCTCTCCGACAATCTGGTGACCTTCGCGATCCTTGTGTACCTGATCGCGATGATCAGCCACGCCGTGGAGTACGCGCTCGGCAACGCGCGTGCCCGGGTGGCCGTACCGGCTGCCGAGCGTGAGCTTGTCGGCGCCGGGGTCGGTGGCACCGGCTCGACGCCGTCGACGCCACCCCCGCCGCCGGCCGTGGTCCACAGCTCGGCGCGGCGTGCCCGGATCGCCGGCCTGATCGCGGTGGCCGCCACCGGGGTCGCCGCCGTGCTGCACCTCGCGGCCCTGGTCACCCGCGGCATCGCCGCTGACCGGATGCCCTGGGGCAACATGTACGAGTTCGTGCTCACCGTGACCTTCATCGGGGTCGTGGCCTGGCTCGGGGTGCTCTGGAAGCTGCCGTCGCTGCGCAAGCTCGGGCTGTTCCTGACCCTGGTGATGGTGCTGCTGGTGGCCACCGCCGAACTGGTGCTGTACGTGCCGATCGTGCCGCTGGTGCCGGCTCTGAACTCGTACTGGTTCGTCATCCACGTGTCGACGATCGTGTTCGCGTCCGGCATCTTCATCTTCGGCGCGGTGCCGGCGGTCGGCTTCCTGATGCGCAACGGGTACGAGCAGGGCAAGCGCAGCTTCCCGTACACCCTGGCCAAGCGGTTGCCCGACGCGGGCAGCCTGGAGCGGCTGACCTTCGTGCTGCACGCGTTCTCCTTCCCGATCTTCACCTTCGCGGTGATCGCGGGCGCGATCTGGGCCGAGGCGGCCTGGGGTCGGCCGTGGGGTTGGGACCCGAAGGAGACCTGGGCGTTCATCTCCTGGGTGGTGTACGCCGGCTACCTGCACGCGCGGGCCACGCCCAGCGTCAAGCGCAACGTGGCCACCTGGCTGGCGGTGCTCGGCGTCCTCACCGTGCTGATGAACCTGTTCGGCGTGAACATCTTCTTCACGGGCCTGCACTCGTACGGCGGTCTGGACTGACCGTCGACGCGGCTGCCGCTTCCGGGCGCTGACGGCAGGGCTGCGGCCGACGCTGCTTCAGTGCTGCTTCCCGGCGGTCGGCAGGTCGAGTGCGCCGTCGATCGCGTTGAGTACGTCCGGCCGGTCCGCGCCTGCGCTGCGCAGCAGGTCGAGGACGATCATGCGGAGCTGACCGATCATCGTGCTGACCGGTAGCGGTTGCTCGTGCCGGAGCAGCGGCGCCACAGTCCGCACGGCGTCGACAGCGATGTCACCTGTCCGGTCGACGTGCTTGTGGGCCGTGTCGCGGTCGCCGGAGACGGCGGCGGCGAACACCTCGGCGGCGCACGTCGTCAGTTCGTGCAGGGCGGCCAGCGCGGCGTCGAGCTGGGCAGGTGTGGCCTGCGGCAGCCGGGTGACCATGATGGTCGTGCGCGCCAGCGTCCGGGTGTTGCGTACGGCGTAGTCGACATGGTCGACGGCGGTCCGCGCCGCGTCGACCCGCGGGCGGCTGTGCCGGTCCCACGGCGCGAGCCGGAGGTTCTCGTCGGCGACCAGCACGGCCTTGCGCAGCGCCTCGGTGCGCGAGTCCAGTTGCCGGGCCTGGTGGTACACGGTCCGGGCGGCCTGCTGGTCGTGCCGCCGCAGCGCCTGGCGGATGCCGTCCAACACCTCGGCCAATTCGCTGAATGCCCGCCGTCCCTCGGTGTGCAGCGGTGCCAGCGGTGAGCGTCCGACGGCGATCTGACTGATCAGCAGTGCGATCGATCCGCCGATCAGCGCGTCGTAGAAGCGGGTGGGTGCCTGGTCCTGGTTGCCCGGGGGCACCACGGCGACCAGGAAGAGCGCGGACATGGTCAATTGGTTGCGGACGACGCCGGCGGCTCCGGCGGCCACGGAGAGACCGGCCGCGACCAGGATGACGACGAAGATGCTTGCGGTGGAGCGGGCTCCGAGCGCCTCGATGGCGACCTCGCCGAGGAGCGCCCCGACGGTGACGCCGATCAGGGTCGCGAGCGCCCGGCGCAGTCGTGTGCCTCGGGCCTGGGCCAGCACGATAAGCGCGGCGGCCGGGGCGTAGAACGGCCCGCTGTAGCCGCCGCCGCTGAGCAGGCGGCTGGCGACGAACCAGGAGAGGGTGGCGGCGAGCGTCACCTGTGCCACAAGCGGCCAGCCGTTCCGCAGGTGAGCCCACGCGCCGCGCAACCAGTTCGCCACCCGGGACAGGTCGTCTCCCCTCGTCGTCGCCGACTGGTCAACGACTCAACTTGGACGCCGGTTAGCGGGGTCGCCAGTCTGCGAGGTGTCGCCTGCGGGCGCGGTCAGCCGCCGAACCAGCCCGGCATGTCGAGGCGGAACCAGTTGGCGGAGGCCACAGTGCTCAGGTCGTCCTCCAGGGCGGCGACCCGGTCCGGGCCGAGGATCGCCGCCCAACGCTCCCGAAGCTGGTCGAAGATCTGCGCCGAGCGGTGCAGCCCGTCGGCGCCGCGTGGTGTCACCCGGACCAGCCGTCGGCGGGCGTCGGCGGGATCGTCGATCCGTTCCAGGTAGCCGGCGGCGACGAGCCTGTCGACAGTCTTGCCGGCGGCCTGTTTCGAGATGCCGAGCCGTTGGCCCAGTTCGGTGGCGGTGGTGCCGTCCATCCCCACGGCCTGGAGTACGAAGCCGTGCAGTGGTCGCAGTTCCGGGTGCCCCTGCCGGGCCAGCTCGGCGTGCAGGTCGTCGATGAGCGTGCGGAAGCCGGCCAGCAGGAGCAGCGGCAACGCGTAGCCGGGCCGCGCGGGTTCAGCGGTTGCCATGTTCGACAACCACGTTTACTATTTCGTCAACCACGTTGACTATCCTACGGGACGTGTCCTCGGCGTCCCCACCCACGCCGCGAGAGCAGGTAGCCGTGCCCGTCTTCACCGCACACACCGCCGACACCGCGCCCGCCGCCGCCCGGCGGACCATCGAGGGGGTACGCCGTCGGTTCGGCTGGCTGCCCGCTCCGGTTGCCCTGATGGCCGAGTCTCCCCAGCTGCTCAGCGGTTTCCTCACCGCCAACAAGGGCTTCGAACAGACCGACCTCTCGCCGCTGGAGCGGGAGGTCGTCGTGTTCGCCGTCGCCACCACCAACGAGTGCCACGTCTGCGTCGCCCTGCACACCGGCGCGCTCACCAGCCTCGGCGCGACGGCCGAGATGGTCACCGCGCTGCGCTCCGGGAGCCCGTTGCCCGAGCCGCGGCTGGAGGCGCTGCGCCGGTTCACGCTCGCCGTGCTCGACCACCGGGGAGCGGTGCCCGACGACGAGTTGGAGGACTTCCTGGTCGCCGGCTACCAACCTCGGCACGCGCTGGACGTGGTGCTCGGCGTAGGGACGTACACCATCTCGACATTCGCCAACCGGCTCACCCGCGCACCACTCGACCCGCCGCTGTCTCCCCACGCGTGGACGCCTGCGGCCTGACCCGCCGCCCAGGTCGCTCTTGATCCACTCGACTTCCGTGAAGCCGGCGTATCCCCGGCTGCCGGACACCCCGATTTCACGGAAGTCGAGTGGATCAAGGCTGCGGCCCCGGTCATCGCAGGTGTCACACCACCCGGCTTCGTCGGCGGGGCACCCGGTGCGGGAGACTGGGCGGCATGGCGGCTCGTGGCTTCCCCTACAACGATCTCAAGGACTTCCTCGCGGCGCTGGAGCGCGCTGGGGAACTACGCCGGGTCGACGTCCCTGTCGACCCCACCCTGGAGATCAGCGAGGTGGTCACCCGCACAGTGCGTGCCGGTGGGCCGGCGCTGCTCTTCGAACGTCCGACCCGGGGCGAAATGCCTGTGGCGATCAACCTGTTCGGCACCGAGAAGCGGATGGCCATGGCTCTCGGGGTGGAGAACCTCGACGAGATCGGCCAGCGGATCGGCGAGATGCTCAAGCCGGAGCTGCCGCAGGGCTTCTCGGGCATGATGGGCGGGCTCGGCAAGGTCATGCAGCTCAAGTCGATGCCGCCCAAGAAGGTCAAGACCGCCGCGTGCCAGCAGGTCGTCTACCGCGGCGACGACGTCGACCTCAACCGGCTGCCGGGGTTGCAGGTCTGGCCCGGTGACGGCGGGATCTTTCACAACTTCGGGCTGACCCACACGAAGGACCCGGAGACCGGCAAGCGCAACCTCGGGCTCTACCGGCTCCAGCAGCACTCGCACAACACGATCGGCATGCACTGGCAGATCCACAAGAACTCCACGGCGCACCACGCGGTCGCCGAGCGGCTCGGGCAGCGGCTGCCGGTTGCCATCGCCATCGGCGCCGACCCGGCGGTCGCCTACTCGGCCAGCGCGCCGCTTCCCGCCGAGATCGACGAGTACCTGTTCGCCGGGTACCTGCGGGGCGAGCGCGTCGAGATGGTGGACTGTCTGACCGTGCCGTTGCAGGTGCCGGCGCACGCGCAGATCGTGCTGGAGGGCTACATCGAACCGGGCGAGCGGATGCCGGAGGGGCCGTTCGGCGACCACACCGGCTTCTACACGCCTGTCGAGCCGTTCCCGGTGATGCACATCGAGTGCATGACCATGCAGCGCGACCCGGTCTACCACTCGATCGTCACGTCCCAGCCGCCGCAGGAGGACCACGGCCTCGGCAAGGCCACCGAGCGGATCTTCGCGCCGCTGCTGCGCTTCCTGATCCCGGACATCGTCGACTACGACCTTCCGGCCGCCGGTGTCTTCCACAACTGTGCGATCGTGTCGATCCGCAAGCGCTACCCGAAGCACGCGCAGAAGGTCATGAACGCGATCTGGGGCGCGCACATGATGTCGCTGACCAAGCTGATCGTGATCGTGGACGAGGACTGCGACGTCCACGACTACAACGAGGTGGCGTTCCGCGCCTTCGGCAACGTGGACTACGCCCGCGACCTGCTGCTCACCGAAGGGCCGGTCGACCACCTCGACCACGCTTCGTACCAGCAGTTCTGGGGTGGCAAGGCGGGCGTCGACGCGACCCGCAAGCTCCCCACCGAGGGCTACACCCGGGGCTGGCCGGAGGAGATGACCATGGCTCCCGAGGTGACGGCCCTGGTGGACAAGCGCTGGAAGGAGTACGGGATCTGATGCCCGTCGACGACTCCCGCGATCTTGCACTTTCGGCCCCCGATTCGCCCTCTTCCTCCCCTTCCGCCCCGGCAGAAAGTGCAAGATCGCGGGGGAGGGTGCGGGCGTTCCTGGACCTTGTCGCCATCGAGCACTCCGTTTTCGCGCTGCCGTTCGCCTTCCTGTCGGCGTTGACCGCCATGCAGGTCAACGGCGGGCGGGTGCGCTGGTGGGACCTGCTGCTGATCACCGTGGCCATGGTCGGGGCGCGGACGTTCGCGATGGCCGCCAACCGGATCCTCGACCGGCAGATCGACGCGCGGAACCCGCGTACCGCCGGACGGGAACTGGTCACCGGGGCGGTGAGCGTGCGCACGGCCTGGACCGGCGCGGCCGTCGCGCTTGTCGTCTTCCTCGGTGCCGCCGCGCTGCTCAACCCGCTCTGCCTTGTGCTGGCGCCGCTCGCCGTGGTGCCGCTCGTGGTCTATCCGTACGGCAAGCGGTTCACCAACTGGCCGCACGCCATCCTGGCGATCGCCCAGGCGGTCGGGCCGGTCGGCGCGTGGCTCGCGGTCACCGGCACCCTCGACGGGTCCTGGCCGGCATGGTTGCTCGGTGCGGCGGTCGGGCTGTGGATCGGCGGCTTCGACCTGATCTACGCCTGCCAGGACTCCGAGATCGACAAGGAGATCGGCGTGCACAGCGTGCCTGCCCGCTACGGCAGGCGCTTCGCGCTGCACGCCTCCACAGTGGCGCACGTGGTGACCTTCGGGCTCTTCGTGTGGTTCGGGGCGCTTGTCGGGTTCGGCTGGCTCTGGTGGGTCGGCCTGGCGCTTACCGCCGTGGCGTTCGCCTACCAGCACCTGGTTGTCACCCCGACCGACCTCAGCAAGGTCAATCGGGCGTTCTTCACCGCCAACGGGTTCGTCGGCATCGCGCTGTTCGTGTTCGCCCTGCTCGACCTGGTGATCCGGCTCGGCCTGCGCCCCTGACAGCGGTGACAGCGACAGGCGGCGGCGGTGCTCTCGGCACCGCCGCCGTTCGCGTGCCGCGACCCACATTGTTCTAACAACACTAGAACAAGTATTCTTTGAGCGTGCTCTTCCGCATCGACCCCTCGCTCGACGAGACGCTGTTCGCCCAGCTCGTCACTCAGGTACGCCTCGCCGTGGCCCAGGGCGTGCTCCAGCCCGGCGAACGGCTGCCCGCCGCCCGCGAGCTCGCCGCGTCGCTCGATCTCAACGTGCACACAGTCCTGCGGGCCTACCAACTGCTCCGGGACGACGGGCTGATCGAGCTGCGACGCGGACGCGGGGCCATCGTCACCGCCCGGCCCGCAGCCGACCACGCCAAGCTGCTGGCCGCCATCGACGAGGTCGTACGCGAGGCGCGCGCTCTGCACTTCTCCCCGGAAGCCACAGCCACACTCCTCAAGGAGGCGTTCTCATCATGACCACCGGCACCGAGTCCGCCCGCCCCCTGCACCTGCGGATGCGCCCCGTCGGCCTGGCGGTCACCATCTCCGGGCTCGTGATCCTTGCCGTGGCCGCCGCTGTGGCCCTCTCCTGGCGTGGCGACCTGCCCGACCCGGTGGCGACACACTGGGGAGCCCAGGGCCGGCCCGACGGCTTCATGTCCCTCGGTGCGTTCCTCTGGGCCTGCTCCGGCCTGGGCGCTCTCCTGGTGCTCGGCTTCGGCGCGGTCACCACGCTGTGGGGGCAGTCGGCTGGCAGCCGCCGCATCGGCGCGGCCACCACCATCTGGGTGGCGCTCTTTCTCGCCCTCGTGCAGCTCGGCGCGCTGCACGTCCAGCGCGGGCTGACCGACGCGCGCGGTGCCGGCGAGATCGGTGGTGCGCTCACAGTGGCGATCGTCGGCTCCCTCGTGCCGGCCGTACTCGTCGGCGTGCTCCTGCCCGGTGACCCGCCGCAGCCGGCGGATGCCCCCGTCGCGCCCGAGGCACCCCGCGTCCCCCTGTCGGCGAGCGAGCGGGCGGTCTGGATCGGGCACACCGGCACCGGGCCGGGTATCGCCCTGGGTGCCGTAGCCATCGTCGTCCTGGTCACGCTCGCCGTCGTCAGCGGCGTGTGGGGCCTGCTGATCGTCGCGGCGCTGCTGGTCGGGGTCTTCGTGGCGATGTTCGCCTTCACCGTCCGGGTCGACGAGAGCGGACTGCTGGTCCGGTCGTCGGCAGGCTGGCCGCGTACCCACGTCCCCATCGACGAGGTGCTACGCGCCAGCTCCGTCCAGGTCCACCCGCTGCGCGAGTTCGGCGGCTGGGGCTGGCGGGTGGGCCGCGGCGGCCGGGTCGGCATCGTCCTGCGGACCGGCGAGGGTCTGCTTGTCGAGCGGACCGGCGGGCGCTCGATCGTCGTCACGGTGGCCGACGCCGGCACCGCTGCCGCGCTGCTCAACACCCTCGCCGATCGGCACCGCCAGGCCCTGTGACCCGGCGGCGCATCCCCGGTCAGCTCCGGGACGCCGAGTACCTGTCACTCTCCAGCGACCAGTCGATCGTGCCACGCACCGAGCGGGCGATTCCCTCCACGTGCGCGGCGACAGCCGGGGCCAGCTCGGGGCCGAAGGACGGCATCGTGGCCCGCAGCTCCATGAACCGGCCCATCGCCGTACGCCAGCGGTCCACCACAGCCTCCACGGCCCGCTCGTGCGGCACGTGCTGCTCCCGCGCGATGGCAAGCACCAGGTTGTGCCCGCCCGAGGTGGCCCGGTCCCTCTCCAACGACACCAGGTCGTTGAACCAGGAGAGCAGGTCGTTGCCGGCGGCAGCCAGCTCCCGCAGCGCCGGGTGGTGGTAGACGGCGTCCGGCAGCGCGTGACCGGTCACAAACTCGATCATGGTGTACGACACGTACGCCGCCGAGGTGGCCCGGCGCAGCGCGACGTACTCGGTAATCCCGGGAAGGTGGCCCCGGGTCTTGTTGTCCGCCTCCGTGCGGTTGCCGGCCAGGTGGTCGGCCACGGCGTCGGCGAAACGCTGCTGCCAGGGCTGTGGCATCCGCGCCCTCGGGGCTTGCCACGCGTCCACGAGCATCTGTCGTAGCGGGCCCCGGAACCCGGCCGGGCGGACGTGAGGGCCCTGGCGCAGCACCTCGAGGACCCCGTCCCGCAGTGCCGCGACGTCCGCCCCGCTGGCGCGGTGTGGCCCGTCGCAGGCGTCGTCGAGCAGGAAGAACCAGGTCCACAGCGCGGCGACCGTACGCAGGTCTGCGGCGCTGGCCTCGGGATAGAGCCGGCCGGCATACCAGGCGATGCGGCCGGCGTCCAGCTCACGCAGGGCGACGTCGTCCAGGGGCAGGCCGAAGCGTCGTACCCAGCCGGCCAGCCACACCTGGGTCGCCTGCGCGTGCGGGGAGCACCGTGAGGGAAGGGGGCATTCGGCCCGTAGCGTGCGGGCTGCCGCCGCCGTCATCGGTCGTACCGCCCCTCGGGTCGCTGCACAGCGGTGATCCTCCCCGTCCGAGCATGGCAGAAGTCAGGTGCCGATGATGTCCCCCGTGTGGGCACGGCGGAGGGGCCAGGGCGGGGGTCACGGCGCGGCGCATGCGCGGACCAGGCAGGCTTGGGGCATGCGCGAACCATGGGTGGTCGGTGTGTCCGGAGCCTCCGGAACGCCGTACGCGGCGGCGGTCATCGGCGGGCTCCTGGACGCGGGGGAGTCGGTGGACCTGATCGTGTCCCGGGCGGCGCGACTCACAGTGCTCGACGAGACCGGCCGGCCGTTCCGCGACGCGCACTGGGCCGAAGACCTCGCGGCCTGGCTCGGCCGGGACCTGACCGGCGCGGACGTGCGGCACTGGCCGGCGGGTGACCTGGCGGCCGGGCCGAGCAGCGGCTCCTACCGGGTACGCGGAATGGCAGTGGTGCCGGCCAGCACGGCGGCGTGCGCGGGCATCGCGATCGGGCTCTCCAAGGATCTGTTGCAGCGTGCCGCCGAGGTGAACCTCAAGGAGCGTCGACCTGTGGTGGTGGTGCCCCGGGAGACCCCTGTGACGCGCAGCCACCTGGAACATCTCATCGAACTGCACGACGCCGGTGCCGTGGTGCTGCCGGCGAGCCCAGGTTTCTACGGCGCGGGCGCGGCGGCGAGCGCACAGCAGTTGGTCGACTTCGTGGCCGGCAAGGTACTGGACGCGCTCGGCGTGCCACACACCCTGTTCCGGCGGTGGTCCGGTCAGCTCGGCGCGAGCCGGAGCTGAGCATTCCGCACAGCCTGCCCGGTCACGCCGGCAGACGGGCCGTCATTGCGGGACGCGGACCGGACTGGCGCCCGGTCCGCGTGACGATGTCCGCACCAGTTCAGTACATGCCCGCGTTGGCCGGACCCGGCCCTGTGGATGCGGCCGGACCCACGTTGCGTGGCTTTCCGACCTCGTCCACCTCGTCAAGCATGCCCTCCCCCTCAAGCAGGGCTCGCACCTCGGATTCCCGAAAACGGCGATGCCCGCCTGGAGTCCGGATGCTTCCTATCCGGCCGGCCGCCGCCCATCGCGTCACAGTCTTCGGGTCCACCCGAAACAGCGCGGCGACCTCACCCGGTGTCAGCAGGCGATCTCCAGTGTCCACAGCCCCCTCCTCGCGTCGACGAAGCCCCTGGCTGAACACACTGCCCCCGGCTGGTGCGAGCCCAGAGCCGTCATGAGGGACGTATGGCAATTACAGCACCAGGGACCTGGCCTGTCCGCCAAACGCGAAAAATGCACTGAGTGGGAAGTTAGTAAATGGTACTGGTGCAACCCCTGCCTTGACAGTCGGTTTGTGAACAGTCACTCACTGTTCTGTCCAACGGGTGCCGGAGGCATCGCGTTACGCCCAACCCGTTAAGGTCACTCTCCGTGGACGCCATCGACCTGAGTCTCGTCGATCTGTTGCGCGGCAACGCCCGCCTCTCGTACGCCGAACTGGCCCGGCAGGTGGGCCTCTCCGCCCCCGCCGTCCACGAGCGTGTCGGCAAGCTGGAGAGCAACGGCGTGATCCGCGGCTACCGCGCCGACGTGGCACCCGAGTCGATCGGGCTGGGCGTCACGGCACTGATCGGCATCGTCGAGGACTCCGGCGCCGACTCCGACGACATGCTGGAATCGCTGCGGGTGCTGCCCGAGATCGAGTCCTGCTACTTCATGGCGGGCGTCGAGTCGTTCCTGCTCAAGGCGCGGGTCGGCACGATCGCCGAGTTGGAGCAGCTGATCGTGCGGCTGAACCGGACCCCCGGGGTCGCCTCCACCCGCACCGCCATCGCCCTGTCGACCAAGTGGGAGAACCGCCCTCAGCCGGTCGGCCAACCGCCCGCCTGACCCGCGTACCCCCTGGTGTCGGGCCGCCGTGCGGCGGTAACGTGCGCCGATGACCTCGCCGGGACCCGGAGTGGCCGTGGTGACAGGGGCCGCCGGCGGCCTGGGCCGCGCCGTCGCCGCCGCGCTGCACGCCGACGGCTGGCCGGTGCTGCTCACCGACCTCGACCCGGACGCGGCAGCCGCTGCCGCCGCGCCGCTCGGCGGCTGGTCGGCAGCCCTGGACGTCCGCGACGAGGCCGCCTGCGCCGAGATCGCGGCGACCGCCGCGAGCCGGGGCGACCTCGGCCTCTGGGTCAACAACGCGGGCATCCTGGTCACCGGGCACTCCTGGGAGCACGACGGGCCGACCCGCCGCCGCGTGTTCGACGTCAACACCCACGGGGCCATCAACGGGACGCTGGCCGCGCTCGCTGTGATGCGCGGGCAGGGTCACGGCCACGTCCTGAACATCGTCTCGCTGGCCGGGCTCATCGCCGCGCCCGGCGAGACGGTGTACGCCGCCAGCAAGCACGCCCTGCTGGCGTTCAGCCTCGGCACGCTGAGCGACCTGCGGATGGCCGGGTACGGGCGGGTGCACGTCTCCTGCCTCTGCCCGGACGGCATCTGGACGCCGATGCTGCACGACCGGCTGGACGACCCCGGCGCGGCGGCCTCGTTCACCGGGTCGATGCTGACCCCGCAGCGGGTGGCCGCCAGGGCCGCCCGACTGGCACGCCGACCACGCCCGGTCGTCAGCCTGCCCCGCTGGCGCGGCGCCCAGGTCCGGCTTCTGGATACCCTGCCCCGGCTGGCCGTCGGGCTGACCCCCCTCGTCCAGGCCGTCGGCCGGGCCGGACAACGCCGCCAAAGCCGACGAACTGCCCCAACGGACCGGAACTGACCACCGCATGCCTGCTTGCTAGGTTTCCGGCGTGACTCATCTCGACAGGTGCGACGAGGCCAGCCGCAGCTGGGTGACCGAGGCCATCGCCGCCGTCGAGGCGGACGCGAACCGCTCGGCCGACACCCACCTGCTGCCGTTTCCGCTGCCCCGCTCCTGGGGGATCGACCTGTACCTCAAGGACGAGTCGTCACACCCCACCGGCTCGCTCAAGCACCGGCTGGCCCGCTCGCTCTTCCTCTACGGGCTCTGCAACGGCTGGATCGGGCCGCGCACGACGATCATCGAGGCGTCCTCTGGCTCCACGGCGGTCTCCGAGGCGTACTTCGCGCGGATGCTCGGGCTGCCGTTCATCGCCGTGATGCCCGCCTCCACGTCACCGGAGAAGATCGCGCAGATCGAGTTCCAGGGCGGTCGGTGTCACCTGGTGGACGATCCGGCGAGCGTCGTGGTCGAGGCCCGCTGGCTGGCCGAGGACTCCGGCGGTCACTTCATGGACCAGTTCACGTACGCCGAGCGGGCCACCGACTGGCGGGGCAACAACAACATCGCCGAGTCGATCTACGCGCAGTTGGAGCTGGAACGGCACCCCATCCCGGCCTGGGTGGTGGTGGGCGCCGGCACCGGTGGCACCAGCGCGACCGTCGGCCGGTACGCCCGCTACCGCCGGCTGTCCACCAAGCTCTGCGTGGTGGACCCGGAGAACTCCGCCTTCTATCCGGCCTGGCTGGCGGCCGACTGGTCGGTGGAGACCGGCAAAGGTTCCCGCATCGAGGGGATCGGTCGTCCCACAGTAGAGGCGTCCTTCGTACCCGCCGTGGTGGACCGGATGGTCCAGGTGCCGGACGCGGCCTCGCTCGCCGCCATGCGCGCCGGGTCGGCGGTGCTCGGCCGCCGGGTCGGCGGCTCCACCGGCACCAACCTGTGGGGCGCCTTCGGTCTGATCGCCGAGATGATCGCCGAGGGCCGGACCGGCTCGGTCGTCACACTGATCTGCGACCCCGGTGACAGGTACGCCGACACGTACTACGCCGACGACTGGTTGGCCGCGCAGGGCCTCGACCTGGCACCGCACGCGGCCACCATCGACCGTTTCCTGTCCAGCGGCACCTGGGCGCCGTGAACGTGCTCGCCTAGCGCGGGTCGATGCGCTCGGCCAGCCCGGGGTAGCGCACCACGTAGCCGTCGGCGTCCACGTCGATGTCGGCGGTGAACGTGCCGCTGGCGAACCGTACGCGGCCCGGCCCGATCCCGGTGTAGATCTGCTCGGCCGGTACCACCTCCAGGCCCGGCAGCAGCACCCAGGCGACGGTGATCCGCCGTGGCATGTCGGCCGGAGTGCCGGCCAGCCCGAGCCGGCGCACCGGCAGCGCGTTGAACAGCGGTGAACCACTCAGGTCCACGTCGATCGCGTCGCCAAGCCGGTCCGGATCGTCGGTGCCCGGCAGGCCGGCCCGGTGATGCCCGGCCGCGACAAGCGCCGCGTCCAGGTCACCCTGCTCGGCGGTGGTCACCCGCCACCGGCCCGCCGCCCGCTCCAACGTCACCCTGCGCATCCAGCCCGAACCCTCGGCTTCGACCTCGACGCGGGACGCGCTCCAGTCGGCCGCGGTGGCCACCTGGTAGCGGGCCGTGAAGGGCACCGGGTCGACCGCCAGCAACGTGCCCCGGGCCGACAACCCGTTCCTGTCGTCGAGCAGGGCCTGCTCACTGCCGGCGGTGTCCGTTCGGGACCAGAAGATCGACTTCGGCATGGTCGCCATGAGCCGGACGTTACGCGACCGCGCCGCCCTTGGCAGCGCATGCGCGAACGCCGCCGCGGAGCAAGGCTCCGCGGCGGCGTCCGTCAGTTCAAATGATCAGTGGGTACGCGCCGGCGGACGCCCGCCGAAGCCGCGCCGGTCATCCCGCGGCCGGTCGTCACGTGGCCGGTCGTCCCGAGTACGACCCTCGGGGCGGTAACCACCCCGGGTGTCCCGGTCCGCGAAACGCCGCTCGCCGGCCGGCCGGTCACCCCGGTCAGCCTGCGGGCGGTCACCGAAGCGCCGCTCGCCGGTGGGACGGTCGCCGTACTGCCGGTCGCCGTAGCGCCGCTCACCCTGCGGACGGTCACCGTAACCGCGCTCGCCGCTGGGCCGGTCGCCGTACTGCCGGTCGCCGGTGGGACGGTCGCTGTAGCGGCGCTCGCCGGTCGGCCGGTCGCCGTACTGCCTGTCACCCTGCGGTCGGTCGCCGAAGCGCCGCTCGCCACCAGGACGGTCGCCCCGGTCACCGAACTGCTGACGATCGCCGAAGCGGCGCTCACCGGTGGGCCGGTCGCCGTAGCCCCGGCTGTCCCGGTCGGCGTAGCCACGCTCGCCCTGCGGGCGGTCGCCGTAGCCACGCTCGCCGGTCGGACGGTTGCCGTACTGCCGGTCGCCGGTCGGGCGGTCGCCGAAGCGCCGCTCACCGGTGGGGCGGTCACCGTAGCGCCGCTCGCCCTGCGGACGGTCGCCGAAGCGGCGCGGACCGCCGGAACGGTCGTCGAAGCGGCGCGAGCCGCCGGAGCGGTCGCCGTAGCCCCGAGGCTCCGCCTCCACCCGGACCGGGACGCCGCTGGGCTCGCGGGCACCGATCAACTCGGCCAGCACCGGGTCGCCGAGCCGGACCCGGGCCTCGGCCGGTTCCACGCCGGCCTTCTCCAACATGGCGAGGGTCGTACGACGCTGCTTGGGAAGCACCAACGTGGCGACCGCGCCCGACTCGCCGGCGCGGGCGGTGCGCCCGGCACGGTGCAGGTAGTCCTTCGGGTCCTTCGGCGGGTCGACGTGCAACACGAGGGTCACCCCGTCGACGTGGATGCCGCGCGCCGCCACGTCCGTGGCGACCAGGACGTTCATCCGACCCTCACGGAACTCGGCGAGGGTCTTCGTCCGCATCCGCTGGGTCTTGCCGCCGTGCAGCCCACCGGCGCGTACGCCGACGGCCGCGAGCTGCTCGACAAGCCGGTCCACACCCAGTTGGGTACGTGCGAAGACCATGGTCCGGCCGTCACGGGCGGCGATCGAGGCGGCCACCGGGAACTTCTCGTGCGGCGGGATCAGCAGCATGTGGTGGTCCATGGTGGACACCGATGCGGTCGACGGCGCGGTGGAGTGGGTCACCGGGTCGTTCATGAACCGCCGGACCAGCGCGTCGACGTCGCCGTCGAGGGTGGCAGAGAAGAGCAGACGCTGACTACCGGCGGGCGTCTTCGCCAGCAGTTCGGTCACCTCGGGCAGGAAGCCCATGTCGGCCATCTGGTCGGCCTCGTCGAGCACCGTGACCTCGACGTCGTCGAGCTGGCAGATGCCCCGCTCGATCAGGTCGCCGAGCCGGCCCGGGGTCGCCACGATGATCTCCACGCCGCGTCGGAGCGCGTCGATCTGGCGGTCGTACGGAACCCCGCCGACGGCGGTCTTGAGGAAGATGCCGACGGCCTTGCCCAGCGGCACCAAGGCGTCGTTGACCTGCATGGCCAGCTCGCGGGTGGGGACCAGGACCAGGGCGCGGGGCCGCAGTGGCCGGGCCCGGTTGCGGTTGGCGAGCCGGGCGATCATCGGCAGGCCGAAGGCGAGCGTCTTGCCCGACCCGGTCTGCCCACGGCCCAGGACGTCCCGGCCTGCGAGCGCGTCCGGAACGGTGGCCCGCTGGATCTCGAACGGGGAGGTGATGCCCTGCCGGGCCAGCGCGCGAACCAACGGCTCGGGCAGGCCGAGGCCGGCGAAGCCGACCGCCTCGATGATCTCGGGCGACGTGGGCTCGACGGCCGTGGCCCCGCCCGGAGCAGTCTCGGTCGGGTCGATGGAGGTCGCTGCCGGCGCGGCCTGAGCCGGGGCGGCGTCGGGGGTTGCCGGGGCGGCGTCGCGCGCCACGGCACTGGGGTCGAAAACGGTCGGAACGTTGCTGGTGTCAGCAGAGGTGGTCAACAAATGCCTTTCGAGCGGGGCGCATCTTCGCGATGGCCTGCCGCGGCTGTGCCGCCGGATCGCCCGCAAGACCGCCCAGGGGCGCGCACCACACGCGCCGGGTCAGTGATCCTGACCAGTGTACGGCCGTTCGCCAGACTCGCCAGCGGGTTGCCCGACCGTAGTGGGCGGACTCACCATCGTCGCTGCTGAACGGCTCAGCCGCTGAGGACGCTGCCGACCAGGCTGTCCATGGCGTCGCCCGCCAGCAGGACGACGAGCACGCTGATCGCCACCAGCAGCCCCAGAGCCGCGATCAGGACGATCACCACGCGCGTGTTGCGGGACGGTTCGGCCGGTGTGTCCGCCCAGCCCTGGGCCAGAATGTGCCCGGTCAGTGAGCCGGAATTCTCCACCGCCGCGTTCGCCGGAAGCGCAATCGTGGCGAAGCCCGGCCCCTCACCGCCGCCGTAGACGGTGCCCGACAGATCCGAGCGGCCGTCGCGCTTCCCGTGCTGCGCACCGGCCGCCGCCGTACCCCGCGTGGCGCGTTCACCCGCCGGATAGGTCGAGGACGTGGCGGCTCGGGACCCGCCGACGCCACCTGGTGCGGGAGCGCTGACTGGTGTGGGGGCGCCAGTGGTCGACGGGGGCCAACTGGGCAGTGCGGGTGCGGGCACCACGGGCGCCGAGGCGGGCGCCTCGGCCCACGCGCCACCCGGCGCGGCCTGTGTTGCGCCGCCCGGAGTCGACGGAGTCGCAGCGTGGGTCGACGGCACCCCGGGAGAGGTCCACGGCACCCCGCTCGGGGTGCGCTGTGCGGTGTCGGGGGTGCGGTGTGCAGCCACCGGCTGGGCGGTCGCCGGCTGGGCCGTGTCCGGGGTCCGGCGCGCTGGTTGGTTGGCGGACGCCCAGCCGGCCGGCGGTGCGGAGACCGAGGCGGTGGCCCGTGCGCCCGGCGTACCCGTCATCGCCGGAGGTGGCGGAAACGGTGGTGCCGGCCTCGGGCCGGGCGGTGGCGCGGGCACCGGCGGGCCGGGCGGCGGCGCCGGAGGGCCGGGAACAGGCGGCGTCGGTGGGCCTGGAATGGGCGGCAGCGGCGAGGGCGGCGGCACCGGCGGACCCGGCACCGGCGGCGGCACAGGGCCGGGCGCTGGCGGGGTGGGCTCCGGCTTCGGCACCGGCCCGGGCGGGTACGGCCCGGGGCTGGGTGCCGGATCGGGCTCGCCGGGCCCGCTCGGCTCGGGCTCCGCAGGCGTCGGCTCCGGTGCCGACGGCGGAAGAGGCTCCGCGTGCTGCGCCGGCTCGGGGCTCGGACCGGACCGGTACACGGCGGGTGTGCCGGCGTGGGCTTGCGGCGTATCCCTGGTGGCGGACGTGAGGCGACTGCTGTCGGGCACCGTGGCGCTGGCCCGCGCCGAGGAGGCCGAGCCGTCCCGCTGGCCGGGCAGTGGGGTGCTGGCTGGGCTGGCCGAGCCCTTCGCCCGGTAGGTGGTAGCGGTGGCCGGGGCGCTGGCGGGGAGATCACCGGCCGGCGTGGACACGGTCGCGACACTGGCCCGCGCCCGCACCGGGCCGGCAGCCGCCGAACCTGGGCGGGCATCGCCGGCCGCTGGGCGCTCCACGTCCGCTTCGGGTGCGCTGCCGGCCGCGATGGTGCCGGCGGAGACGGCAGCACGGGCCGGGGCGTCAATCTCGGAGGCGGCCCCGGATTCAGCGGCGGCCCCGGATTCAGCTTTGGCGTTGGCGTCGGCTGCCGCCTCGGTGCCAGCAGCCGCCTCGGCTCTGGCTGCGGCGTCGGCGTCGGCGGAGTCTGCCGCGTCGGTAGCGGTCGCGGCACCTGCCGCAGCGCCGTCGGGATCGGAGCTGGCGGCGTCCGAACTGGCGGCGTCAGGGCTGGCGTCAGCGTCCGGGGCACCGTCGACGGCACTAGCGGCTGCCGGGTCGGCGGTGCCTGGCCTCGGCGGGTCGGCCCGATCCAGGACGGGGTCGACAGTCTCCGCCGGATCTCTCTGCTCGGCCATTTCCGCCCTCCGCGCCACGCTCGCACCCGCGCCCGTGACGTCGGACCGGATGTGCCTGGTTGTCACCGTGCCACAGATCGTCCCGAGCGGACAGCCAGAGGCGGCGGTGGCGGGTCAGCCGTCGGTGCTCGGGCTGCCCGTCGGGCTGGTGCTGGTGGACCCGCTCTTGCTGGTCTCGGGCGTGGCGGTCGTCGTTGCGGTGGCCGATGCGCTGGCCGGTGCCGTGGTCGGCGGCGGAGGCGTCGTCGTCGGCCTGCCGCCCGGGCCGCTCGTCGGGGTCGGCGTGGTGCCGCCCGTCGGCGTCGGCGTCGGGCTGGGCGTGGTCGGCGTGGTCGGTGTGGGAGTCGGCTTCGTCGTCGGCGTCGGCTTGGTGGTGGGGGTCGGCTTCGTGGTGGGCGTCGGCTTCGTCGGCGGAGCTGGCGGCACCGGCGGAACCGGCACTGTCGGTACGGCCGGTGCGGGCACCGCGCCGATCACCCGGGTGGCTGCGTAGAGCCGCGACCAGCGGACTACCGAGATCTTGACCACGTCGCCGGTGGTGGGCGCCTGCACCATCTTGCCGTTGCCGATGTACATGCCGACGTGGTGGATCGTGGTGTAACTGCTGCCTGAGGCGAAGAACAGCAGGTCGCCGGGGAGCAGTGCGCTCTGCGGCACCGTACGGGCCCGGGTGGCCGCGTACTGGTCGCGGGAGACCCGGGGCAGGTCGAAGTAGTCGGCACCCGGCGACCGGTACGCCGCCCACATCAGGCCGGAGCAGTCGAACGAATTCGGACCCTCCTCCGACCACTTGTACGGGTCGCCGAGCTGGGCGAGCGCGTACCGGACGGCGGCCAGCGCCCGCGGGTGCGCGGCCATCCCGTTTGTGCTCTGGCCGGCGACGTAACCCGCTCCGAGCTGCTGCTCGGTGGCTTCCTGCTGGCGTTCGAGCTCGATGAGCTGCGCCGCGTTGTTCTTGCGGAGGGTGACCAGGCTGGCCTCGGCGGTGCGCAGAGCCTTCTCGCCGGTGGTGAACTCCGCCTCGGCGGCCTCGAGCGCGGTCTTGGCGGCGGCGTGCGCCTCGTACGCCTTCTGCTCGCCGGCACGTGCCCGCGTCAGCTCACCGGCCACGCCGGCGGTGGCCCCCTCGACCTTTTCGCCACGGTTGATCCGTTGGAGGCGGCTCAACCCCTGAATGTCGTTGACGAAGTCGCCGGGCGGCAGCGCGGCGGCGGCCTTGACCGCGTCGGAGGCAGCCGAGTCGGCCGCCTGCTGGGCGCGGAGCACGGCGTCCTGCGCGGTCTCCAGCGCCTTGCCGGCGGCTTGGAGCTTGGCCTGCGCGTCGGTGCGTTTCTGCCGGCTCTGTAGTAACCCGTCACCGAGGAGGCCGACCTGACTCTCGGCGGCGGCGATCTGGGCGGCCAGCGGGCCGGCGCCGATGTTGACCACCGGCGGGACGGGGACGCCGGCGCCGGGTGCGCTGCCGGGCAGTCGAAGCTCACCGACCGCCGCGGGTCGGGAGCCGGTGTCCGGCACCGTGGCGGGCACTGCCGGATCGGCGTACGCGGGGGTGGCCAGCACGGCGGCGGCGATCGCGCCGAGCAGGGCGGCCCAGAGCTTCGGCCGCAGCACCGGCGAGATCACCGGGCTCCGTCGTCGCTGCCGTCGCCCGCGCTCGCTGTCGACCATTCCGCTCCCGTCCCGTGCTCGCCTCCGCGCTCGGTTGGGCGCGGCCGCCGGGACGGTACCAGTGTGAGTTCCGCCCCACCCTGTCTTACCGCACCCCGCCAACGTTGTCGATGCGTCGCCGGGTTACGGGAGGCTGAGAGTCTGTTGAGAGGGTCGTCGAGCCGGTTGGGCGGATCGCTGTCGCCGACCGTGCCGCCGCGAGTGCCGGAGCGCCGACGTACGCTCGACCGGGACCGCAGGTGGAAGGGACGTGCCATGGACGCCGGACTCAAGCGCGAGCTCGAAGCGAAGGTGTACGCCGGTGAACGGCTGACCCGGGAGGACGGGGTCGCGCTCTACGAGAGTGACGACCTGACCTGGTTGGGTCGGTTGGCGCACCACAAGCGCACCGAGCTGAACGGTGACCGGGTGATGTTCAACGTCAACCGGCACCTCAACCTGACGAACGTCTGTTCGGCGTCCTGTGCGTACTGCTCGTTCCAGCGCAAGCCGGGCGAGAAGGACGCGTACACGATGCGCATCGACGAGGCGGTCCGCAAGGCCAAGGAGATGGAGGGTGAGCAGCTCACCGAGCTGCACATCGTCAACGGCCTGCACCCGACGCTGCCGTGGCGTTACTACCCGAAGGTGCTGCGTGAGCTGAAGGCGGCGCTGCCGAACGTCAAGCTCAAGTGCTTCACAGCGACCGAGGTGCAGTGGTTCGAGAAGATCAGTGGCCTGAGCGCCGACGAGATCCTCGACGAGCTGATGGACGCCGGCCTGGAGTCGCTGACCGGCGGTGGCGCGGAGATCTTCGACTGGGAGGTCCGGCAGCACATCGTCGACCACGCCTGCCACTGGGAGGACTGGTCGCGCATCCACGCGCTGGCGCACAGCAAGGGCATGAAGACCCCGGCGACAATGCTGTACGGCCACATCGAGGAGCCCCGGCACCGCGTCGACCACGTGCTGCGGTTGCGGGAGTTGCAGGACGAGACGGGCGGCTTCGCGGTCTTCATCCCGCTGCGTTACCAGCACGACTTCGTGGACTCGGCGGACGGCAAGATCCGTAACCGGATCCAGGCGCGTACCACGATGGCGTCGCCGGCCGAGTCGCTGAAGACGTTCGCCGTCTCGCGGCTGCTGTTCGACAACGTTCCGCACCTGAAGAACTTCTGGGTGATGCACGGCCTCTCGGTGGCTCAGCTCTCGCTGAACTTCGGCGTGGACGACCTGGACGGCTCGGTGGTCGAATACAAGATCACCCATGACGCCGACTCGTACGGCACCCCGAACACGATGCACCGCGACGACCTGCTGCACCTGATCTGGGACGCCGGTTTCCAGCCGGTCGAGCGGGACACCCGCTACAACGTGGTTCGGGAGTACGACAAGGCGCCGTCGCTGGCCGAGCGCCGCGCCGAACCGCAGCAGGTCTGGGCCTGAGTCACCACGTACCCTCGCAGTCGATGACCGAGCAGCGCGAGTCCGAGAAGCAGGGCGGGTTTCCCCGTCGGGACGACCAGGGGCGTATCCGTACCCTGGCCGACCTGCTGGGCGTGTGCCTGGCCGGTCTGGTCATCGGCGTGCTGGCGCTCGTGGTGTTCGAGTTGGCGTTCGCCTCGTTCGGTGCCGGTGATTTCGGCAACACAAACGGTTGGCTGGCGGTGATCCTGCCGGCCTGGCTGTTCTGGGACGACTTCCGGGCGTGGGAGTTCGGTGCCGCCCGGGTGGTGGCGGCGCTTGTCGCGGCGGCTGTCGGTGTGGTCTCGGGTCTGCTGATCGCCGGGCTGGGCTCCGGGTTGCCGCCGCTGCTGTCCGGCGCGTTGGCGGCGGCGGCGTTCACCGTTGCGTACGCGGCTGTGTGGTTTACGGGCGTCCGCTGGTTGGCCCGCCGGACCGGCTGACCCCGACCGCCCGCCGGGTGGGTCGATCTTTCCGCCGCACGGCGGGCAAGCAAGGGAACGGAGTGGTGCAGGTGAGCGCGGCGGTCAAGTACACGCTGGGCCGGCTCGGGCTGTTCGTCGCCGTGCTGGCGGGCCTCTGGTTCGTCGACATGGACATCTTCCTGAAGCTGATTCTGGCGCTGGCGTTCTCCGCCGCGCTCTCCTTCTTCCTGCTGCGCGGCTTCCGGGACGAGATGGCCCAGGAGATGGCCGAAGCGGCGGAGCGCCGCCGTACGGAGAAGGAGCGCCTGCGCTCCGCCCTGGCCGGCGACGACCAGCCCTCGACCTCCGACCCCGACGCTGACAGCGATCCCCCCACGGACCGACCCTCGCGTTGATCAAAAGGTCCGCGTCACCAGGGAGGCTCTCCCCGTGACGCGGACCTCTTGATCACCCGCTACCAGTTCGTGGAACCGGCGACCCGGGGCCAGGGCTTTGAAACCGGCTTGATCAGGTACGCGATGCCGCCGGAGCCGCCCGAGACGCCGCCTGTGGCGTTGATGCGCTTGGTACGCAGCCAGATCTGCTCGAACTGGGCGCGCTTGTAGACGTTGCGCACCACGTCGTTGCTGGACGAGGCGGGGTCGTTGACGATCACGTCGCCCTCGGCGGTGAAGCCGACCACCACGAACAGGTGCCCTGAGGTGCCGTAGTTCGCCCCGTCCAGTTCACTGGCCAGGAAGGACTGACTGGTCACCACCGGGATGCCGGCGGCGATGAAACGCTCCAGCTCGTCAAGTGAGTGCAGTCTGGTGACCCGACCCTCCAGGCCGGGGAAACTGGCCGCGTACGCGGTGTTGAACGGCCAGTTGCCAGCGCCGTCGTACGCGTAGTCGAAGGTCATCCGCGCGGCGTGGTTGACGGTCGGGTCGGGGTAGGTCGGGTCCACCCAGGAGGTGTCGGCCGCCGACGGCTTACGCCCCCAGTACTCGACGACCATCTCCGTGGAGGTGGGCGAGCACCACGCCTCACCGCCACCGTCGTACTCGGGGTAGTGCCCGCTGTGCACGTTCTGCGAGTAGCGGGGCACCGGCAGCTCGACGCCCCAGGCGATGCGCCCGGCGCTCGGCGTGACTGTGAACCGGTCCGGCACTGTGGAACTCATGGCACCGAGCATCCGGACCACCGGCGCGGCGGTCTGCCCGGGCGCCCGGTAGAGGGTCAGCCGCAGTTGGTACGACCGCAGCAGCACACCGGCGGCGGCGTCGTCGATGCTGAACGTGTCGGTCCAGATCGTCGACCACGGATCGCCCTGCCTGTTGACGCTTGTCCGTTTGATGTCGGTGTCTCGGGAGGCCCAGCGACCCAGGACGTACCAGGGCGTCTGGTCGCCTGTGGTGTAGCTGCCCTGCATCTCCACCTGGATCCAGGTGCCGGCGGGGGTCTCGGCGTTCCAGGAGGCGATCAGCTCGGTGGCGTCGAAGCCGATCCGGGTGACCGGCGAGGTCCAGGTGCCGTACTCCCAGGTGCGTGTGGTGCCGGTGTGCGGGTCGGCGTACTCGATGGTGCCGGCCGGTCGGGCCAGGGTGACCCCGGATCGCGCGCCGGGCACGACGCGGGTGCCGGCCTGGCTGCCGCGGTGCCAGTCGGCGGGGCCGGACCAGTCCTGGAAGGTGATCTGCTCGTCGTGGGTGGGGGTGGGCGGTCGCCCCGCTGACGCGGGGGCCATGGTGGCGAGCAGGGTGAGCGCGCTGACGCCGGCGAGGGCGGCCGCGTGCAGGCGGGGTCTGGCCATGGGTGCTCCGCGGTGTCGAGAGGGGCATCGTCGCTGGTCAGTTTCTCGCTTGGCGGGAAGTTTCGCCAGATGTTCGAGCGCAGAAAATCATTGCCACCGCGATGGTCAATCTGGGATGCATAAGGCAGCGATGGATATTGATATGACCATGTCGCTGGTGGTGAAGTGTGCATCACCGAGCGGGATGTCCCGCCCTCCGAGGAGGTAGTACATGGCCCTCCGCACGCCCAATCCTCTCCGCCGTGCCCTGGCGTTCGCTGTCGTCGCCGGGCTGGGCATCGTCACAGTGGCCGCCGGACCGGTCGCCGCGAAACCGGCGCCGGATCGCACCGCCGCATCGGCCGCCGCCAGCTACCGGGTGCTGGGGCCCCGAACCCTCGCCGACCGCAACGCGGTGGCCCGCACCGGGGCCGCCATCGACTATTCCGAGCACGGCGTCCTGCACATCTCGGCCACCGCCGCCGAAGCCGCCGCGATCGGCAGGCTCGGATTCCGCCTGGAACCGCTCGCCCCGCCACCGAACGCCGAACGCGGCGCCGGCGAGGTGGGCACGCTCGCCTTCCCGCCCGCCGACTCCAACTACCACGACTACGCCGAGCTGACCGCCGTCGTGAACCAGGTCGTCGCGGACCACCCGTCCATCGCTCGCAAGATCAGCATTGGTACGTCGTACGAGGGCCGCGACCTGATGGCGGTGAAGATCTCCGACAATGTCGGTACCGACGAGAACGAGCCGGAGATCCTGTTCAACTCCCAACAGCACGCCCGCGAGCACCTGACCGTCGAAATGGCGATCTACCTGCTCAACCTCTTCACCGACAGCTACAACAGCGACTCCCGGATCACCAACATCGTCAACTCCCGGGAGATCTGGATCGTGCCGACCGTCAACCCCGACGGCAGCGAGTACGACATCGCCACCGGTTCGTACCGGTCGTGGCGCAAGAACCGGCAGCCCAACAGCGGCTCGTCGAACGTCGGCACCGACCTGAACCGAAACTGGGGCTACAACTGGGGCTGCTGCGGCGGCTCGTCCGGCTCGACCTCGTCGGAGACCTACCGCGGCCCGTCGGCGTTCTCCGCACCGGAGACGCAGGCGCTGCGCAACTTCGTCAACAGTCGGGTGGTCGGCGGAACACAGCAGATCAAGGCGAACATCGACTTCCACACGTACTCACAGCTGGTGCTCTGGCCCTACGGCTACACCACGGCGAACACTGCGACCGGAATGAGCGCCGACCAGTACAACACCTTCGCCACCCTCGGACAGCAGATGGCGGCCACCAACAACTACACGCCGGAGCAGTCCAGCGACCTCTACATCACCGACGGTGACAGCATCGACTGGATGTGGGCCACCCACAACATCTGGGCGTACACCTTCGAGATGTATCCGGGATCGGCAAGCGGCGGCGGCTTCTACCCGCCCGACGAGGTGATCCCCGCGCAGACCAGCCGCAACCGCGAGGCCGTGCTGCTGCTCAGCGAGTACGCCGACTGCCCGTACCGGGTCATCGGCAAGCAGGCGCAGTACTGCGGCAGCGGTGGTGGTGGCACCACGGTCTGGTCGGACACCTTCGAGACCTCCACCGGCTGGACCACCAACCCGTCCGGCACCGACGCCGCCACCAGCGGGGCGTGGGAGCGGGGCGCCGCCCAGGCGACCAACTCCTCGGGCGCCAAGCAGCTCACCCCGTACGCCGGCTCCAACGACCTGGTCACCGGCCGGCTCGCGGGCTCGGCTGCCGGTGACTACGACGTCGACGGCGGAGTGACAAGTGCCCGGTCCCCGGCGGTGACCCTGCCGTCCTCGGGGACGCTTACCCTCTCGCTGGCCTGGTACCTGGCCCACGGCTCGAACTCGTCGTCGGCCGACTACCTGCGGGTGAGCGTGGTGCACAACGGCGGCACCACGGTGCTGCTCACCCAGGCCGGCGCGGCGGCCAACCGCAACGCCAGCTGGGCTGTGGCGAACCTCAACCTCACCCCGTACGCCGGCCAGTCCGTGCGGATCCTCGTCGAGGCCGCGGACGCCTCCGGCGCGAGCCTCGTGGAGGCGGCTGTGGACAACGTCACCATCACCGCCTCCTGATCGGGTGGGGCCCCGTTCCGCCCCTGCGGGGCCCCACCACCCGCTCCGAGCCTCCAGATCCAGCGGTGCGCTACCGTCTAACCGACCACTCCGCAGCGAAGCCGGTGCTCAACCCGGCGCTGTCCCGCAACTGTGATGCCTCACCTGACGGTGAGGACGAGCCAGGTCGCCTGCGGATAGGTCGCGAAACGCGCTCTCGAGGAAGGGCGCCTCGCGGGCGGGCGTACGGAAGCCCTGTCGGCGAAGCACCACACTCCTCGACCGACAGGAGGTTCGATGTCCAGACGTACCCCCCGGCTCCTCGCCGCGACCCTCGCGGTCGCCGCGCTCGCCCTCGGCGCGTGCGCCGAGAAGGCCGACAACCAGCCGGCGGCCGGCGGCAGTTCGGCGAGTGCCAGCTTCCCGGTGACGGTCGGCTCGCTCACCCTCGACAAGCGGCCCGAGAAGATCGTGTCGCTGGCGCCCACCGCCACCGAGATGCTCTTCGCCATCGGCGCCGGCCCACAGGTCACAGCTGTCGACGACCAGTCCACCTACCCGGCCGACGCGCCCAAGAGCGACCTGTCCGGCTTCCAGCCGAACGCCGAGGCGATCGCCAGCAAGAACCCCGACCTGGTGGTGCTCTCCGACGACCGGAACAAGATCGTCGACCAGCTCGGCAAACTGAAGATCCCTGTCTACCTGACCCCGGCGGCGACCACGCTCGACGACACCTACCGGCAGATCACCGACCTGGGCACGCTCACCGGGCACGCCGACCAGGCCACCGATGTCACCACCCGGATGAAGGACGACATCACCAAGCTCACCAAGGACCTGCCGCAGCGCGCCGAGAAGCTCACCTACTTCCACGAGCTGGGCCCGGAGTTGTACAGCGCCACGAGCAAGACCTTCATCGGCTCGATCTACGACCTGGCCGGCCTGACCAACATCGCCGACCCGGCCGACGCGGACGGTAAGAGCGCCGGCTACCCGCAGCTGTCCCAGGAGTTCATCGTCAAGGCCGACCCGGACTTCGTCTTCCTGGCCGACGCCAAGTGCTGCCAGCAGAACGCCGACTCGGTAAAGGCCCGCAGCGGCTGGGCAGGGGTCACGGCAGTGAAGAACAACCAGGTCGTGGCGCTGGACGACGACATCGCCTCCCGCTGGGGCCCGCGGATCGTGGACCTGCTCCGGGTCGTCATCGACGCGGTCGCCAAGGTGCCCGCGTGACCGACGTCCGTCGGTGACCGGAGTGCCCACGGTGTCCACTCCGGCACCAACCACCCGGCGGACCGGGACGCAGCTCGCGTCCCGGCCCGCCGGCCTGCGCAAACGCTGGCTGGTCGCCGGGGTGTTCGCGGTGCTCGTCGCGCTCGTCGCCGGTGTGTCGCTCGGCCCGGTCAGCCTGCCGCCGGGCAGCGTCGCCGCCGAGCTGCTCAACCTGATCCCCGGGGTGCACCTGGAGAGCGGGTTGACCGAGCGGGAGATCGCCATCGTGACCGAGCTGCGGCTGCCCCGGGTCGTGCTGGGTCTGCTCGTCGGTGGCCTGCTCGCCCTCGCGGGCGGCTGCTACCAGGGCGTGTTCCGCAACCCGCTCGCCGACCCGTACCTGCTCGGGGTGGCCGCTGGCGCGGGCCTCGCGGTCACCGCGGTGATCGCCCTCGGTGGTGCCGGCCGGCAGGGCGCGATCTCCGGGCTGCCGCTCACGATCCCGTTGGCGGCGTTCGTCGGGTCGATGCTCGCCGTGACGATGACCTACCTGCTGGGCGCGGCCGGTGGACGGAGCCGGTCCCCGGCGATGCTGATCCTGGCCGGGGTGGCGGTCTCCGCGTTCCTCTCCGCCGGGCAGACGTACCTGCTGCAACGGCACGCCGACAGCATCCAGTCGGTCTACTCCTGGCTGCTCGGCCGGCTGGCCACCGCCGGCTGGCACGACGTGCTGCTGGTGCTGCCGTACGCCGCCCTGACCATCGTGGTCGTGCTGCTGCACCGCCGCGAGCTGGACGTCCTCGCGCTCGGCGACGACGAGGCGCGGAGCCTCGGCCTGCACCCGCAGCGCTCCCGCTACCTGCTGATCGCCGCCGCGTCACTCGGTACCGCCGCGGCGGTCTCCGCGACCGGCCTGATCGGCTTCGTCGGCATCATCGTCCCGCACACCGTTCGGCTGCTCTTCGGATCGAGCTACCGGGTGATCCTGCCGCTGTCGATGCTGTTCGGCGCAGCCTTCCTGGCACTGACCGACGTGGTGGCACGGACCGCCGCCGCCCCGGCCGAGGTGCCCATCGGGGTGGTCACCGCACTGCTCGGCGGTCCGTTCTTCGTCCTCGTGCTGCGCACCGCCCGGCGGGTGCTCACATGAGCCCCGTGCCCGCCCCCCGGGAGGTCGGCGCGGCGGCCGTCGAGGTGCGTGGGCTGCACGTCAGCCTGGACGGCAACCCCATCCTCACCGGCGTCGACCTGACCGTCGCCGCCGGCGAGTGGGTCACCGTGATCGGCCCGAACGGCGCCGGCAAGTCGACCCTGTTGCGCGCCGTCGGCGGCCTGCTGCCCGCGCAGGGCATGATCACCCTCTTCGGTACGCCGAGCGCCGCGCTGCGCCGCAGGGACCGCGCCCGGGTGGTGGCCACCGTGACGCAGTCCCCGGTGGTGCCACCCGGCATGCCGGTGCTGGACTACGTGCTGCTCGGCCGTACCCCGTACATCTCGCCGCTGGGTCGGGAGTCGGCCGCGGACGTCGAAGCCGCCCACGAGGTGCTGGACCGGCTGGACCTCGCCGGCTTCCACAACCGCGAGCTGGCCACCCTCTCCGGCGGCGAACGGCAGCGGGTCTTCCTCGCGCGGGCGCTCGCCCAGGGCGCGACGCTGCTGCTGCTCGACGAACCGACGAGCGCGCTTGACATCGGCCACCAGCAGGAGGTGCTGGAACTCGTCGACCAGCTCCGCCACGCGCACGGCCTGACAGTGCTGGCCACCATGCACGATCTTTCCCTGGCCGGCGAGTACGCCGACCGGATGGTGATGCTCGCCGACGGTCAGGTGGTGGCGACGGGCACCCCCCGGGAGGTACTCACCGAACATCTCCTCGCCACCCACTACCGGGCCAGCGTCCGCGTCGTCCCCGGCACCCACGGCCCCCTCGTGGTCCCCGTCCGCCCCCGTCCCACCCCCTGACCCTCCCGGGTGTCGAGCGCGGGGCTGGTCAGGGGCCCAGGTCGATCACCGAGAAGAGGGCGCCCTGGGGGTCGCGCAGGGAGGCGAACCGGCCGGTCGGGATGTCGCGCGGCGGGACGAGGATGGTCCCGCCCAGCTCGGCGGCACGGGCAGCTGCCGCGTCCGCGTCGGCCACGGCGAAGTACACGGTCCAGTACGCGGGCAGGTCGGCCGGGAAGTCGTCGGCGAACGGCGGCATCATCCCGGCGACGATCCGCGCGCCGAGCCGCCACCCGGTGTACGTCATGCCGCCGATCGGCTGCTCGTCCGGCTGCCAGCCGAACACCAGCTCGTAGAAGACCTTCGCGCCCTCCGGGTCGGGGGTGACCAGTTCGTTCCAGCTCATCGCGCCGGGCACGTTGAACACCTCGGCGCCCGCCATGGCCTGCGGTTGCCAGACGCTGAACGTGGCGCCCGCCGGGTCGGCGAACACCGCCATCCGCCCACGGTCGAAGACCTCGAACGGCGGCACCACGACCTGCCCGCCGGCCCGCTCGACCCGACCGGCGACGAGTTCCGCGTCGTCGGTGGCGAGGTACGTCGACCAGATCGGCACCTGGTCGGGGATCGCGGGTGGTCCCACTCCGGCGACCGGCTGTCCGTCGAGCAGGAAGACCGTGTAGCCGCCAGCCTCGGGTTCCGGTGTCACCCGCCCGGTCCAGCCGAACAGCTCGGGGTAGAACCGCCGCGCGTCGGCCAGGTCCGGGGTGGCCAGGTCGGCCCAGCAGGGCGTACCCGGCGGGACGGTGCTCACGTCAAGACCCCTCTCAGCCGGGGTGACCACGACGGCACCCCTGCCGGAATCCTGGCACCGTCCCGCCGCGGCTCGGGGCGGAAACGGACGAATCGTCAGCTGAACCGGCGACCCTCGTCCCGCCGGTACGCCCAGCCGGCGAGCGCCGCGAGCAGCACCACCCAGACGCCGAGCATGATCAGTGCCAGTGGCTGGACCGTGTAGTCGCCGACGGCCGACCACATCAGCTCGGCCGCACCCCGGGTGGGCAGGAACGGCGCGATCGTCTCGATGAACCCGGGCGCTTCGCCCGGCGCGGACAGCAACCCACCGCCGAACGCCAGCGGCAGGAAGACGACCTGCGCCACCACGATGGCTGCCTTGCTCGGCATCGAATAGCCGATGGCGAGCCCCATGAGGGTGAACGGCACCGAGATGAGGCCCACTGTGAGGGCGGACAACAGGAACGCCAGCGGGGTGATCCGGGCCGCGGTAAGGGTCGCGCCGATCACCACGACCGGGATCAGCGACAGGTACGTCAACGCCAGGCCGGCCAGCACCCGACCGGCGAACCGGGGTGCCGACCCGGCCGGCAGGGTCCGGGTGTACGGATTCCACGGCTGGTCGCGGTCCTCGGCGACCCCGACGCCGTACTGGAAGATGTTGGCGCTCATCACCGAGAACGTCACCATCGACGCGGTGGCGAACGTGGCGCCGACCGGATCGTCACCGGCGAACGGCACCACAAAGAAGATCATGGCGGCGGCCGGGAAGAAGGCGCTGCCGAAGACGGCCACCGGAATCCGGATGATCTCCAGAAGCTGGTAGCGGGCGTGGACCAGGGCGAGCTGCACGGTGCGCCTCCTCAAACGGCGGTGGGTCGGCCGCCGGCAGCGACGGCGGAGGTCTGGTTTTCGGCAACGTGCTGGTCGGTGCCGGTGATGGCGAGGAACGCCTCCTCCAGCGAGGTCGGCCGCACCTCAAGGTCCGCGAAGGTGGCCCCGGAGGTGACAAGCGCCCGGACCAACTCGTCGGCGTCGGTGGTGAGCAGGTGCAGCCGGCCGTCGATCCGTTCGGTGCGTACCACACCGGGCAGCCCTGGCAGCGCGTCGGCGACCAGGCTGACCCGGCGTACGCCGACGATGCCGCGTACCGCCTCCACCGTGTCGTCGGCGAGCACCCGGCCCTGCCCGATCACCACCACACGGCGGGCCAGCGCCTCCACCTCCTCCAGGTAGTGGCTGCTCAACAGGACGGTCCCGCCGTCGTCGTGGAACGCGCGGATCGCGTCCCAGAGGGTGTGCCGGGCGGACACGTCCAGGCCGGTGGTCGGCTCGTCGAGCAGCACGAGCCGGGGTCGGCCAACGAACGCCAACGCCACAGCCAGCCGACGTCGTTGCCCACCGGAGAGCCCACCGGTCTGCCGCCGGGCGAGGTCGCCCAGGCCGAAGCGGTCGAGGAGTTCACCCCGGGGCACCGGGTCCGGGTAGTGCGCGGAGACGAAGTCGACGACCTCGCCGACGCGCAGCGTGCCCGGCAGGCCGGTCTCCTGCGGGGTGACGCCGATCTGTCGACGGGAGGTCGGGTCGCGGGGGTCGCGGCCGTTCAACTCGACCCGGCCGGAGCTGGGGCGGCGCAGGCCGACAAGCAGGTTCATGAGGGTGCTCTTGCCGGCGCCGTTGGGGCCGAGCAGGCCGACGAGTTCACCGGCTCGGACCTCCAGGTCGACCCGGTCGAGAGCGAGGACGTCGCCGTACCGGCGGCTGGCCTGGTCGGCGCGTGCGAGTGTCATTGCTGCTCCTTCGACGGGGTCGGATCGAGCTGGGTGGGGTCGAGCAGGGTGCGGATGGCCTCCGTGTATTCCTCGAACGCCAGCCGACCGCGTCTGCTGAGCCGGATCAGCGTGGCCGGGGTGCGTCCACGGTGGGTCTTCGTGACTTCCACGTAGCCGGCGTCCTCCAACTTGCGCAGGTGCACGGAGAGGTTGCCGGGCGTCATGGCGAGCAGATCCTGCAGGCGGGGAAAGGCGATCCGGTCGCCGTCGTTGAGCGTGGAGAGGGTGGCGACCACCCGCAGCCGTGCCTGCGCGTGGATGACCGGGTCCAGTTCGGTCACGACCGTTGCCGCTGTCGTCGTCGGGCGACCGCTCCGGCGGCAAGGATTCCGCCTCCGCCGGCCACCGCGATGACCAGCGCGTGCCAGCTGGGCCCGGCGATCGTGCCGACCACGTTGATCACGCTGATCCAGGCGCCCAGCCGGAAGAGGTCGCGGTCCAGCCAGATGGCTCCGCCGGCCATGTGCAGGGCACCGGTCAGCCCGACAGCGGTCGCCGACCAGAGCAGGCTGGCCTGGTCGGCTGGCAGGTGCTCGGAGATTCGCCCGACCGCCGCGTACACGCTCACCGACCCCAGGGCCCAGGCGCAGCCGTACCAGCGGCCGCGCACCGCGGAGTCGCCACTGACCTGCCCGTACGCCCGCGCGCTGGCGACCGCCTGGACCGCTGCGGCAGCCGCGAGCAGGACGAACAGGACGGTCAACGGCAGCCAATCCGGTAGCCGGACCAGCACCCGACCATCGGGTGCGAAGCGCAGGAAGAACAGCCCGAAGCCGATCAGCCAGGCCACACCCCACGGCCAGTAGACCAGCCGGGCGTCCGGCTCCAGCCGACGTGCGGTGGCCGCCTGCTGGTCCCGGATCAGCTGGAGTGCGGCTGCCGCGTCGGAGGGCGGCAGATCATCGTTGGGTTCCACGCAAACTACTTTACGCTGCAAAGTCAAGGCCCGGTGTCCGCAGGTGGTCGCACTGCTGGAGTGCTCGGGCGGCATCCTGTTCCCCTGCCGGGGCACCGACAGCGGCGCGGGGTGCCTATGGTGGGAGGCCGTGGCGACTGATTGGTCGCACAGGACACAGGGGAGGGTCCGTGTCGAGCCCGAGCAATGAGACGGAGGTCGATCCGGAAGCCCTGAAGGCGTTCGCGTCGGCTTCCACCGACCGGGCGGCCCGCTTCCGCGAGCTGCACCGCTCGTTCGGTGACGGAAACGTGCCACGGCACGCCTTCGGCGTGATGCCGGCGTCGTTCAGCCTCTCGGCGACGTACGCCGAGCAGTTCGAGGCGTGCCTGCAGGGGCTGGCCGACGGTGCCGACGTCATGGCGGACATCGCCGAAGGGCTCATCGACTCCGCCGACGCCTACACCGGCTCCGATGTGGCAAACACGGACCTGTTCGTGCCCGGGCGTCCGGCCGCGCCCGACGTCCTGGCGCCCGGGCCCTGGTCGCCGGGCCCCTCCTCGCCCGGCGCTGGCCCGAGTGGGCAGGTGCCGTTGTGAGCACCGAGGCGTTGCAGCGCAACAAGACGTACTTCGAGCAGATCGTCTCCGGCACCCCAGACCCGTTCAAGCCGCTGTCGAACGCGGTGTTGTGGCCCTTCGAGCAGTTGCTCGAACTCGTCGCCGGCGAACCGGACGACCTGATGCGCGCTGCTGAGCGCTGCTTGACCGCCGGTGCTGCGGTCCGCGAGATCGCCGATGAGCAGGTGCAGCAGCGGGCTCGCCTGCGCGGTTCCTGGAAGGGCGACGCCGCCGAGAGTTTCAACGCCTCGATGGAGTCGGTGGAGGAGGCGATCGAGGAACTGGCCCGTGGGCTGGACGGCACCAAGGAGGTGCTCGTCGACGCGGCCAACGCGGCCGTCGACGCGTTCAACCTGCTTGTCGAGCTGATCCTCGAATTCCTGCTCTGGTTCCTCACCGAAGTGATCATCGCGGCGGTGGCTGCGGCGCTCAGCGCGGGCATCTCGCTCGCGGCGACGGTCGTCCGGGTGCTCGGCAAGCTCGCCACCACCGTCGGCCGGATGGTCAAGATCGTCGCGCGGTTCGGCGAGATCCTGACGAAACTCGCCGCCAAGATGAAGAACGTCGCCGAGATGCTGATGACGTACCGCGAGACGGTGCTGAAAGTCCGCGAGGCGAAGAAGGCGTACCGGGCGTGGAACAAGTCCGGCTGGACGGCTGAGGCCCGGGCGTTCCAGATCGAGAAATTCAAGACGCTCTTTCCCGGCAAGTTCCTCGTCAACCAGGTGTCTCCTGTGAACATCCCGGGCATCGGTGGTGCCGTGCTTGACACCGGCGTCGGTCTGCATGACATCTCCGACGGCACCAAGGAGCGCAACTACCTGGTGGACGGTACGTACAGCGATGATCTAGGCCCGTACGCCAAGGGTGTGCAGAATGTCTTCGACTCAATCCTGACCTGAGAGGGCCCGACATGACCTTTCCCGGTCTGGACCGCATCGAGGCGCTGGCCCGCAACCTGGACGGCTGGCAACGTGAGCTGGCCCGCAAGATGGCCGAGATCGAGCAGAGCAACGCCGAGGGCACGAGCGACTCCGGGCTGGTCCGGGTCACCGCCGCCGCCGACGGCACGATCATGTCGACCGAGATCGACGCGCGGGCCATGCGCCTCGACTCGTACACGCTGGCGGAGGAGTTCACCGCCGCGGCTGCCCGCGCCCAGGAGGCGGCCGCCGCCCGGGTCAGCGAGCTCGTGGGCGAGGTGATCGGCGACGCGCCCGGTGCCAGAAAAGCGGCCGAGGACGACCCGGACCGATACTGAGCCGATGGCCGACACCAGTTACCAGCAACGGCTGACCCAACTCGTCGAGCCGGGCGAGCGGCTGCTCGCCGTCGCGAAGGCGCGCATCGCCCAGGGCGCGCTGCCGCACGACCCGCCGGTCGAGGAGCATCAGGTCAGCTCCAGCGGTGGGGGTGGCGTCTCCGGGGCTCTGCTCAACCTGCTCTCGCCGCTGATCTCCTTCCCAGCGGGGGACCGGCTCGTCGACCGCATCGCCTACGGGATCGCCGGCCGGGGCGCGCCCGGCTCGTCCGCCTCCACGCTGCAACACTCCCGGCGGCCGGTACCCCCGGCGATCACCGTCGAGGCCACCATCCTCGCCGTCACCGACCAGCGGCTGCTCGTGTGCGCGTCCGGGCCGCTGAAGCTCTGGTCGAGCAGCGCTGACGACGAGCGGGCGGTGGCCGAAACCCGGATCGTGTGGTCGACGCCCCGCGCAGCGATTGCCGGCGCGCGCGTCGGTTGGCACCGGCTCAACCCGAAGCGACTCCGGATCGATTTCGTCGACGGCTCGTGGCTGGCCTTCACAGTGCCCATCGCCGAGCCCGGCAAGCCTCTGCGCGAGATAGCCGCAGCCCTCACCACCCGCTGACCCGAGTTGCTTGCCGCGGTGCCGTCCGCAGCGGCTCGGGCAGTGGTTCACTGTGCAGCACCGAGAGCCGGGACACCGCGCGGGTCAGCACCACGTACAGCCGGTGCAGCCCGCGTGGCTCGGCCGCGACGATCGCGGCCGGCTCGACCACCACCACGTGGTCGTACTCCAGGCCCTTGACAAGCGTCGCGGGCACCACAGTGACCCGCTCCGCGGTCGTGACGTCGTCGGCGGTCGCGGTGGCGACGCCGTCGGCGGTAAGCGCCGCCCGTAGCGCGTCGACCGCCTCGTCCGCGGCGATCACCCCGACCGAGCCGTCGTGCGCGAGCGCCGCCCGCACCTCGGTCACCGTCGCGGCGGTCAGATCGGCAACGGTACGCACGTCCAGGCCGCCGTCGCGACGCAGTGACTCGGCCGCCGGTACGTTCACTGCCAGCGCCGGCAGCAGCAGGTTGGCGAACGCCACCACTGCTGCGGGCACCCGGAAACCGACAGTCAACGGGACCACTGCCGCGTCGGGTTTGCCCAGGTGGGCAAGGGACTCCCGCCAATCGGTGGCAGCCCACGGCGCGGTGCCCTGGGCCAGGTCGCCGAGGAGGGTGACCGAGCCGTGCTCGCTGCGCCGGGCGATGGCCCGACACTGCATCGGGGAGAGGTCCTGGGCTTCGTCCACCACGACGTGCCCGAACCCGGAGGCCCGCTCCAGCAACCCCGACGCCTCGTCGATCAGCACGGCGTCCGCGGCGGTCCAGCGGGTCGCCTTCGCGGTACGGGCCGGCTTCACCCAGGTCAGCAGCGCCTGCTCGGCGTCGGTGAGCAGGCCGTCCGCGGCGGCGGCGAGTCGAGCAGGGTCGGAGAGCAGGCTGTGCACCAGCCCTTCCGGGGTGAGCGCCGGCCAGACCGCGTCCAGGAAGTCGACAACCGGTCGGCAGCGGCCCATCCGGCGCAGCCACGCGTCGCTTGGCGACTCGGCCCGCCGCGCCTCGGCCTGCCGTTGCAGCAGACCCACCACCCGTGCCCGGACCCGCTCGCGGCCCGTGCCGTACGGCAGCCCTTCCCGACGGGTCTCCTCGACGATCCGGTGCAGCGGCTCCAGCCCGATCCGCCACCGGAACGAACCGTCCGACACGGTGATCGAGTCGGCAGGCGTGCCGATCTGCGCCTGCACCGCGCGGCGCAGCACGTCGGCCATCCGCGCGTCGTGCTTGAGCGCGGCGACCGCGGACGCCTCGACCGCCCGGACCGGCACCCGCGCGATCAACTCCTCGACCGTGGCCTGCTCGACCTCGACCTCGCCGAGCGCCGGCAGCACCGCCGCGATGTACGACAGGAACGCCCGGTTCGGCCCCACGATCAGCACGCCGGCCCGCCGCAACCGCTCCCGGTGCAGATAGAGCAGGTACGCGGCCCGGTGCAGGCCGACCGCCGTCTTCCCGGTGCCGGGAGCGCCCTGCACACAGATCGAGTCGGCCAGGTCAGCCCGGACCAACTCGTCCTGCTCGGGTTGGATCGTTGCCACGATGTCCCGCATCGGCCCGACGCGCGGCCGCTCGATCTCGGCGGTGAGGATCCGGCTTGTCGTGCCCAACTCCTCGCCCCGATCCAGCCGCTCATCCTCGAAGCTGGTGAGCATCCCGTTGCTGAATCCGAACCGCCGCCGAACCGCCACCCCCTGCGGGTCACGCGCGCTGGCCCTGTAGAACGAGCGGGAAACCGGTGCCCGCCAGTCCAGCACCAGCGGCTCGCCGCCCTCGTCAGTGACATGCCGCCGCCCGACGTGATACCGCCGACCGCCATGATCGCCGCTGCTGGTGTCGCCGCTGCTGGTGTCTTCGCTGTTCGTGGCTTCGTGGTCCGGGACTTCGGCGAAGTCGAGGCGGCCGAAGAAGAGCGGTGTGGTCGGATCGTCGGCCAGTTCGGCGACCCGGCGTGCCAGCGTACGACCGAGGGTCTCCGCCGCGTAGGCGTCGCCGGCCACCTGGTCACCCGTCGCGAAGAGGGATTCGGCGCGTTCCCGCATCCGTGCGAGTGCCGCCCGGGAGGTGGCCAGGTGTGCGCGCTCGGCGGCCAGGTCCGTGTCGAGGCGGGTGCTTACGTCGGTGTCGAGGTCGGGTGCGGGCATGCTGACGTCCCATCGTTCACATCTGCTGCTCGCTCGCGTGTCCGGGGGCGGATGGCCGGCCGCCCGGCGCGACGACGCCCGTTCCGGTGCAGCTCACCTCGGCCGTCAAGCGGGCTGCAACCCTACGCTCCCGAGCCGCGCCCTTCCACCGAATTACCGAAGCGACCACCCGGAAGAGTCGGCGTGGCGTGGCGAGGCGTCGCGTGGCGTGGCGTGGCGTGGCGTGGCGTGGCGGCGGGACGGGGGAACGCCAGCTGTTGGATCGTCCGCCCAGGTCCGCGCTGGATATCCGGTGCTCTCGGCTCTCAGCAGCGGCGGTGGTAGAGGTTTCGTCGTGGGACGCGGAGCGGATCGAGCCAGCGGGGTGGGAGGAACTCGGGCCTGCCGTCGGGTGCGATGCGGACCGCCCAGTCGCCCTGGTGGAGGAGCCGGTGGTGGTGGCCGCAGAGCAGAACCGCGTTACCCAACGCTGTCGTGCCACCGTCGGCCCAGTGATGGACATGGTGGCCCTCACACCATCGGGACGGCCGGTCGCAGCCGGGAAACGCGCAGCCGCCGTCGCGCAGCACCAGCGCGCGGCGCAGCGGCCCGGTGAACAGGCGGCGCTGACGCCCGACGTCAAGGATCTGGCTGTCGCCGCCCAGCACGGCCGGCAGCACGGCGGCATCGCAGGCGAGTCGACGGATCGCGCCTGGCGTGAGGCGCCCGCCCGTCTCCAGCGTGCCGGCGCGTACGCCGTTTACCAGCGCGTCCAGCGAAACGGTCACCACGAGTTGTGGCCGGTCGCCTCCGTTGTCGGGCAGGCCTCCGGTGCGCAGCGCCAGCCGGCAGATCTCGCCGAGCGCGTCCGCCCGACGCTCGCCGGGACTGCGGTCATCGTGCGCGCCTGTCGGGCCGCACAGCGGATCGATCGCCTCGCGTAGCAGGCTCGCCGTTTCGGTGTCGAGGCTGCCGCTGAGGCGTACCTGCCCGTCCTGTTGGTCGGAGAGGGTGACGTGCCTGCGGGCCTCGGCCCGTGCGGCGGCCCGGTCGAGGGCCGCCAGCTCAGCCTGGTCGGCCAGGTCGGGCGCGACATGGGCGAGAACGCGCTCCCCGAGACGGCTCAGGGTGGCCGGATCGAACCGGTCGGCCCACGCGATCAGGAGATGGGTGGCCTTGTCGGCGACCTCCGGGGCTGCCTCGGCCGGAAGAGCGGCGACGGCTTCTGCCACGACGCGGCCCTGCTCGACACTGATGGCGCCGGCATGCACGGCGTCGCGGACTGCTGTCGGCGCGGCGTCGAGAGTGGCAGCGAGCTGAACGAGCTGGCGGGCGGACCGACCGGAGAGCCGGAGTCGATCCCGCAGCCAGACCGCGGTGGACGTGGCGCCTTCGGTGAGGGCCAGGCCGCGGGCGTCCAGCTCGCGCACCAGACCCAGCTCGACGGCGGCCAGCCGCTGCGACGCCCCGTGCGCCGCGTCGAGCGATGCGAGCAACTCGGCGTCGGAAAGCGCCCACAGGGAGGCCGAGGCGCAGTCGTCGACGGCACCGCTCGCCTGCGACAACGCCTGCAACATGAGGAGACGATAGAACATACGTACGACAATTCTTGAGGGTGGGGGATGGGCGGGGTGCGGGGGTGATGGCGGGTCGGGTGGCCGGACGGGATCATGGGCACATGACCGAGGCCCGTCCCGAACCGCGTCGAATGATCAGCGACCCTCAGGTGATGCGGGCGCTCGCCCATCCGGCCCGGATCGCGATCATGGAGTATCTGAGCAGCCGTGATGGTGGCGGCACCGCCACCGAGTGCGCGGAGATCGTCGGGCTGTCGCCGAGCGCGACCAGCTATCACCTGCGGGCGCTGGCAAAGTTCGGCCTGGTGGAGCAGGCGCCGAGCCGGGGAGATGCGCGCGAGCGGGTCTGGCGCTCGGTGAACGCCAGTGTGATGGTCGATGCGGGCCGCGAGGCCGGGCCCGAGGCGCGGGCTGCGGAGCAGGCGCTTGTGGAGGCGCACGCCGTCCGGGCCATGGAGCGGACCCGGGACTGGTTGCGGCGCGCCGGGGACGAGCCCGCCGAGTGGTACGACGTTGCGCTGTTCAACGACACGCTGCTCCTGGTGACGGCGGACGAGTTGGCGGAGCTGAACGAGGCCGTTCTGGCGCTGCTCAGGCCGTATTACCCGCGTCGGCGTACCGATCCGCCGGAGGGTGCTCGTTCCGTGGCGGTGCAGTACCGGGTGGTGCCGCTGGCCTGAGGGGGGTTGTGTCGACGAGTTGTGAAGGATTATTTTCGAAGTATGTCCTTCACAACTGGTGAGTCGCGCTGGTCGGACGTCTGGTTGGCCGCCACGGCTCGGGGCACCACGATCTGCGGCGACTTCCTCGCGGCCACAGCGCTGGCGCTGGCCCTACAGAATGCCGGTGCCGGTGGGCTCGCCGTCTCGGGGCTGTTGCTCGCGGCCACCCTGCCGCTGGTGGTGCTGGCCCCGCTCGCTGGCCGGCTCGCCGACCGGGTGGACAGCCGTACCCTGCTGGTGGCCGTCGGGTTGGCCCAGGCCGCGATCTGCACGATGCTCGCCGTCGCCACCCACCCGGTCCTGGTCATCGGGCTCGTCGCGCTGCTCGCCTGTGGGCTCGCGGTGACTCAGCCCTGCCTGGCGGCGCTGCTCCCGGCCATGGTCCGTCCGGGTGACCTGCCCCGGGCGAGCGCCATCACCCAGACAGCCGTGTCCCTCGGCGCGCTCGGTGGCCCGGTGCTGGCCGGGCTGCTGGTGGGGCAGTTCGGCACCCGCGTACCGCTGCTTGTCGACGCCGCGACCTACCTGGCGCTTGTGGTCGCCGGCCTGCTGCTGCGGACCCGGCGTGGTGGCCGGCCGGCCACCGCCACCCCGCCTGAGCTGCCAACCGCGCAGGTCCAGGCCGTGCCGCCGGCTGCCAAGAGGGCTACGGGTACGGCCGAGGGCTGGCGGATTCGCCGGGATCCGCTGATGGTGGTCATGGTGGCGTGCATCGCCGTGGTGATCACGGCGATCGGCGGTATCAACGTGATCGAGGTCTTCTTCATCCGGGAAACGCTGAACGGCTCCGCCACCATGTACGGCCTGGTCGGGGCCGCCTGGATGGCCGGTCTGTTGCCCGGCGGCTGGTTCGCGGCCCGACTCGTACGACGGCTCGACGACGACGGCGCGTTGGTCCGTGGCGTGCTTGTCACGTTGGCCGGGTGCAGCCTCATGGTGCTGCTGGCGTCCACGGTGCCGACGGCGACCCTGCTGGTGCCGCTCTGGCTGGTGGCGGGCGCTGCCAACGGCGCCCAGAACGTGTTCGCCAACCTCCTCACCGCTCGCCGGGCACCGGAGTCGATGCGCGCCCGCGCGTACGCCAGCTACGGCGCGGCGGTGCAGGGCGGCTCGATGACCGGCTACCTGCTCGGTGGCCTGCTGCTCACTGTCGTTTCACCTCGGCCGTTGATCGCTGCGGCAGGGGCGGCCGGGCTCCTGGTGGCGCTGGCTTTCGTGCCGGTCGTCGCCCGTGCGGTACGCCGTCCGGCGATCGAGGACCGGGAGAGTCAGGCCGCCCGGTCGTCGCAGCGCGCGGACGATGCGGGGTTGGCCACTCTGGGCCGGCCCGCCGAGCCGGAGTCGGGCGGCGGGGATACGGTCGGGTCATGGCTGAGCGCATCGCACGCCCGCGGGTCGGGCACATCCAGTTCCTGAACTGCCTGCCGATCTACTGGGGTCTGATGCGCTCCGGTGCCCTGCTCGACGTGGATCTGCACAAGGATTCGCCCGACCAGTTGAATGCCGCGCTTGTCGCCGGTGACCTGGACATCGGGCCGATCTCGCTGGTGGAGTACCTGCGGCACGCCGACGAGTTGCTGCTCCTGCCGGACCTGGCCGTGGGCAGTGACGGGCCCGTGCTCTCGGTGAACGTGGTCTCGACCCGACCCCTCGCTGAGCTGGACGGCGCGCGGGTGGCGCTCGGCTCGACCTCGCGGACCGGGGTGATGCTGGCGCAGCTGCTGCTCGCCGAGCGCTACAACGTACGCCCCGACTACTACCGTTGCCCGCCGGACCTCACGCAGATGCTCCTGGAGGCCGACGCCGGCGTGCTGATCGGCGACGTGGCGCTGCGGGCGCTTTACGAGGCGCCGCAGCGGGGCGTCACCGTCACCGACCTCGGGCAGGCGTGGCGGGAGTGGAGCGGGCTGCCGATGGTCTTCGCCGTCTGGGCGGTACGCCGCGACTTCGCCGCCGCGCACCCGGGCATGGTGAAGGAGGTGCACGAGGCGTTCCTGCGGTCGCGTGACCTCTGCCTGGCCGAGTTGGACCAGGTCGCCGAGGCGGCGGCTCGGTGGGAGACGTTCGACGCCGCGACGCTGGCCACGTACTTCCGGACCTTGGACTTCTCGCTCGGTGACCGGCAGGTCGCCGGGCTGCGGGAGTTCGCCAGGCGTGCCGCCGCGATCGGCGAGGTGCCGGCGCTGCCGGTCGACGGCCCCGAGTTCTTCGCCAGCTGAACCGCCCGGCGAAGCGACCCCACAAAGAGACCAAGCCGCCGACCGCGAACGACCCAGCCGTCGGCGGTCAGGTGCCGGGGCTGAGCAGCGCCTCGGTGATCTTCTCGCAGTTCTTCATGCCGTAGTCGTAGCCCATGTCGATCGGGTACTTGACCATCACGCCCATCGTCCAGGTGTCGCCGATGGCCAGGCAGTTGATGTGCATCTGCTGCTCGCGGGTCCTGTCGATCCACCCGTTCTTGATGGCGATCTGCTTCTGCCTGGCGGCCGGGAACGCCTTGCGGATGCCGAAGTCACCGGCGCCGCGGACCAGCTTCATCTCGTTGAGCAGCCACTTGGTCCACTTGGGACCGGCGGCCGTGCCGGTGGCGATGCAGTTGCCCAGCCGGGCGGTGTCGCGGGGGGAAAGCGCCGTACGGCTCCAGCCCTTGTCGGGGGCGACGCTGCTGTCGGTGAGCTTGCACATGGAGATCAGCCGCTTGATCGAGGCGTCCCGGCCGACCGAGTTGTAGAACTGCTCGGCCCGGGTGTTGTCGCTGTCCCGGATGATCCTCGTGGCGTCGTCAAGCTTCGCGTCGCTCGGCGTCTGGCCGGCGTCGGCGGCCCGGCGGAGGTAGTCGGCGACGATCCACGACTTGATCATCGAGGCGGTGGTGCTCGTCTCGTCCATGTTCTTCGAACCGATGATCTTTCCGGTCCGGCGGTCGAGCACGCTCCAGCCGTACCAGCCCTCGATGTCCAGGTCGAGGTCCTTGGCCGCGAACGGCAGCGGTGCCAGCGCCGGACTGGGGCTCGTCGACGGCGCTGCGGGCTGGCGGGCGCTGCGGTCGGTCGCGCCACTTGTGGACCGGCCGCTGCTCGCGTCCGACTCACCCCACTTGGCGGCGGCGGACGACTCGAACGGTGACCCGGGCAGCAGCCGCAGTGACACCAGCACCAGCCCGACAAGGATGACCGCGACGGCGATCAGCCGTAACGGGGAGCTCTCGCCCTCGTCTCGGCGGTCCGCCCGGCGACTCCCGGGCATCAGAGGGCCTCAGCAGGCTGTGGCACCTTCAGCGCGGCGCCCGGCTGCGGGGTGACGAGTTGGGTGGCCACGCTGGCGCAGGCCTGCGCGCCGTAGTCGAGGCTGGACCTGATGGGGTAACGCATCATCACCGCGAGGCTCCACTTGTCGGTGACAGCAAGGCAATTGACGTGCCAGTTGCCGTCGTAGTACAGGCGGGTCCAACCGTTCTTCATGCTGACCGGGCCCTGCGCGGTGATCGACTTCGGCAGGCCGTCGATGATCCCCCAGCGCCCACCGCCCGAATCAGCCTTCTGGTCCTTGTCCGCGGTGGTGCCGCGAACCTTGCTCATCTCGCTGAGCACCCACTCGGTCCACTTCGGGCCGGCGGCCTTACCGCTGGCGATGCAGTCGCCGAGCCGGGCGGCGTCCCGGGGTGACATCCGGGTGAAACTCCACCAGCCCTCGTACTTCGGCACATTGCCCCGCTTGGTGTCGGTCAGCCCGCAGATCTTGATCGCCCGCTGGATGACCGGGCCCGGCTGCCCGTTCGGCGGTGTCTTGTAGGAGCCACCGGCAGCGGCGTAGACCTTGTTGGCAGCCGCGTCGTTGCTGTCCCGGATGGCCAGTACCGACGCCTTCTTGAGAGCTTCGGTCGGCTCCTTGTCCCCGAGTTGCCGCAGGTAGTCCGCGACGATCCACGCCTTGATCATCGACTCGGTGGAGCTGGTCGCTGTCATGTTCGGCGACCCGGAGATCTTGCCCGTCTCCCGCTCCAGCAGAGCCCACGAGAAGAACTCGCCCTTGAAGCTCACCGACACCGGGCCGGCGGCCAGCGTGGGTGGCGGCGGCGGAGTGGGCGAGGGCGCGGCGACGGAGGCGGCGCCACCGCCACCTCCGCTGCTGTCGCCGTTGGAGAGTCGGGCGTACGCGGTGGGGACCAGCAGGACGCCACCGAGAAGGACCGCTACGACGGCGAACACCATGGTCACGCGGGATCGCATGATTTGGGTGAGCTCCAGATGTCAGGGCCGGGGGACCGGCTTGTTGTCCGGGCGATCGGTGCGTTCGCCGAGGCGCGGGGGACGGTGGCCTCTGTGGAGCCGGCGATTGGTGGCAGCCGATCGGTTGACCGGCAGAAGTCTACGTCCGGACTGACCGAACGGCAGACCTCGACACCTGGTGACACGCCATTTCCGTGGGAAATCAGGCTTATATGCGTCTTGTGTGAGGATTCACGTTTCGGCAGTGACTCAAGTCATAGGCAGCCCGTAGCGATGCGTGGTCAAAAAGTGCCCATCCGTTACGGTAGGTGACTCGGGTTTCCTGTTACACCCCCTAGTGCATCAGGGCGCAAGCTGTAACACTTGTCCTCATGTATGGCAACGACTTCTCCGCACCGGACGACGCACCCGGCGCTGGCCTGCTCGGTGAGGTCGAGGCGGCCGAGGCAGACCTGCGGGCGGCCGCCGCTCGTCAGCGCCGGGGCGGCCCGGCACCGGACGAGGACCTGGCTGCGTACTTCGCCGAGGTCGTCGACGCGGAGCAAAAGATCGAGCCGCGTGACTGGATGCCCGAGGCGTACCGCCGGACGTTGATCCGGCAGATCGCCCAGCACGCCCACTCCGAGATCATCGGCATGCAGCCGGAAGGCAACTGGATCAGCCGGGCGCCGTCGCTCAAGCGCAAGGCGATCCTGCTGGCCAAGGTGCAGGACGAGGCGGGCCACGGGCTCTACCTCTACGCCGCCGCGGAGACCCTCGGCATCACCCGCGACGAGCTTGTGCAACTGCTGCTCGACGGAAGGCAGAAGTACAGCTCGATCTTCAACTACCCCACCCTGACCTGGGCCGACGTGGGCGCGATCGGCTGGCTGGTGGACGGCGCGGCGATCGTCAACCAGGTGCCGCTGTGCCGCTGCTCCTACGGCCCGTACGCGCGAGCGATGATCCGGGTCTGCAAAGAGGAGTCGTTCCACCAGCGCCAGGGCTACGAGATCCTGCACACCCTCGCGCACGGCACCCCCGCGCAGCAGGCGATGGCCCAGGACGCCGTGGACCGCTGGTGGTACCCGTCGCTTGCGATGTTCGGCCCGCCGGACGGCGACTCCACCCACTCCACCCAGTCGATGGCCTGGAAGATCAAGCGCTTCTCGAACGACGACCTGCGGCAGCGCTTCGTCGACATGTGCGTCCAGCAGGCCGAGGTCCTCGGGCTGCGTATCCCCGACGACGACCTGCGCTGGAACGAGCAACGGCAGGCGTACGACTACACCCAGCCGGACTACGACGAGCTGATGCGGGTGATCTCGGGCGACGGGCCGTGCAACCGGGAACGGATGGCGCACCGCCGGGCCGCCCACGCCGACGGCGCATGGGTACGCGAGGCCGCCGCGGCGTACGCCGCCAAGCGGGCGGAGAAGAGGGAGAAGGTAGCCGCGTGAGCACCGAACACTCGCCGCTGTGGGAGGTCTTCGTACGGGCGCGGCGCGGGCTGTCGCACACCCACGTCGGCAGCCTGCACGCCCCCGATGCCGAGCTGGCCCTGCGCAACGCCAGGGACCTCTACACCCGCAGGCAGGAGGGTGTGTCGATCTGGGTGGTGCCGGCGAGCGCGATCACCGCGTCGAGCCCGGACGAGAAGGACGCCTTCTTCGACCCGGCGGCCGACAAGGTCTACCGCCATCCCACGTTCTACGAGGTGCCGGACGGGGTGGCCCACCTGTGAACGGGCCGTTCGACTTCACAGTCGCCCTCGGTGACGACGCGCTGATCGCGGCGCAGCGGCTGGCCGAGTGGACCACCCGTGCGCCGGAGATGGAAGAGGACATCGCGCTTGCGAACATCGCCCTCGACCAGCTCGGCGCGGCCCGACTGCTGCTGTCGTACGCGGGTGAGCTGGAGGGCGCCGGCCGCGACGAGGACGCGCTTGCGTACCTGCGCGACGACCGCGAGTTCCGCAACGTGCTCCTGGTCGAGCTGCCAAACGGCGACTTCGCGGTGACCATGGCGAAACTGTTCTTCCTGGCGGCGTACCAGGTGCCGCTCTACACGGCGCTCGCCGGATGCGCGGACGAGCGACTGGCCGCTATCGGCGCGAAGGCCCGCAAGGAGTCGGCGTACCACCTGGACCACGGCTCCCTGTGGGTGAAGCGGCTCGGTGACGGCACCGAGGAGTCGCACCGCCGGATGCAGGCGGCCGTCGACCACGTCTGGCCGTACACCCACGAGTTGTTCGTCGCGGACCCGGCGGCACCGGTCGACCCGGCCACGCTGCGGCAGGCGTTCGACGACACCGTCGGCCCGGTGCTGGCCGAGGCGACGCTCAGCCGGCCGGAGGGCGGTTGGGCGCCGGGCGGCGGGCGGGCCGGTGTGCACACCGAGCACCTGTCGTACCTGCTCGCCGAGATGCAGGTGCTGCACCGCGCTCACCCGGGGGCGGCCTGGTGAGCGCGCGGAGCGCGACGCGGCCCAGCCCCGCAGCCGGTGACCGCGTGCCTGTCGATCCGCGTACTGCCGTCGCGGCGGTGGTGGACCCGGAGATCCGGGTCATCACGATCGACGAGCTGGGGATCCTGCGCGCGGTCGAGGAGGACCCCGCCACCGGGCGGGTCACAGTGACCATCACACCGACCTACACCGGCTGCCCGGCCATGGACGTGATCCGGGCCGACATCCGGCGTGCGCTTGCCGCCGCCGGGCACCCGGACGTAGAGGTCCGCACGGTCTACAGCCCGGCCTGGAGCACCGACTGGATCTCCGACGGTGGGCGGGCCAAGCTCGCCGCCGCGGGGATCGCCCCGCCGTCGCCGGTACGCGTCCCCGGCGTCGTGTCGCTGACCCTGGCGGTCCGCTGCCCGCGCTGCGGGTCGCCGGAGACCGAGCAGGTGAGCCGGTTCGGCTCGACAGCCTGCAAGGCGCTGTGGCGTTGCCGTTCGTGCTCCGAACCCTTCGACCACCTGAAGGCACTGTGACAGCCACCATCACCAGGCCGGTCCGCCGCCGGCCGGTCTTCCATCCGCTGCCGGTCTCCGCAGTCGACAGGCTCACCGACGATTCGGTGGCTGTCACGTTCGCCGTACCCGAGGAGTTGCGCGACACCTTCGCGTTCCGCGCGGGCCAGCACCTCACGGTGCGCCGGGTGACCGACGGCGGCGAGGACGTGCGACGGTCGTACTCGATCTGCTCCACCCCCGACGACCTGGCCCGGCACGGGCGGCTGCGGATCGGCGTGCGGGAGATCCCCGGCGGCGCGTTCTCGGCGTTCGCGTGCGGCGCGCTGCGCGGCGGCGACACGGTCGAGGTGCTGCCGCCGCTTGGCACGTTCACCACGGCGTTCGCGCCGGACCGGGTGCGGCACTACGGCGCGGTCGTCGCCGGTTCCGGGATCACGCCGGTGCTCGGGCTCGTCGCGACGGCCCTGGCCGTCGAGCCGGCCAGCACCTTCACACTGGTGTACGGCAACCGCACGGCGAACACGGTGATGTTCGCCGAGGAGTTGGCCGACCTGAAGGACCGCTACCCCACCCGGCTGCACCTCGTGCACGTGCTGTCCCGCGAGCAGGGCGAGTCGCCGCTGCTCTCCGGGCGGATCGACGCCGACCGGCTGGCCCGTCTGCTGGAGACCATCGTGCCGGGCGACGTCATCGAGGAGTGGTTCCTCTGCGGCCCGTACGCCATGGTGGTCGATGCCCGCGACGTGCTGACCGGGCGCGGGCTGCCCGAGTCGGCGGTCCGTACCGAGTTGTTTCACGTCGACGCGCCGCCGGAGCCTGTGGTACGCCCCGGCGACCAGCCGGGCGCAGGCGCGGAGGTCACCATCGTGCTGGACGGCCGGTCGTCGAACTTCACGATGGGCCGTGAGGAGCGGGTGCTTGACGCCGCGCTGAAGGTGCGCGGCGAGTTGCCGTACGCCTGCAAGGGTGGTGTCTGCTCGACCTGCAAGGCGAAGGTCGTCGACGGCGCGGTCACGATGGCCCGCAACTATGCCCTGGAGCCCGACGAGTTGGCGGCCGGTTACGTCCTGACCTGCCAGTCCAGCCCGACCACCGACAGGCTCACCGTCGACTACGATGCGTGACGTGTAGGACATCTCGTACTACACTCGTCGCATGGAGCAGGTCGCGGTTCGAGAGCTGAACCAGCACACCAGCCGGGTGCTGGCCCGCGTGCGTGCCGGCGAGACCGTCGAGGTGACGGATCGCGGCGAACCCATTGCCCGGCTGGTACCGATTGTCGCCGGTGGGGCTCTGCTGTCCCGGCTGGTCTCGGAGGGAAGGGCGACGGCGCCGACGGACGGCGGCCCGCTGCCGCTACCTCCTGTGCTCGGTGACCCTGCGATCGACGTGGCCGCCGGGCTCGCCGCCGCGCGTGAGGAAGAGCGCTGGTGATCTACCTCGACTCGGCCGCGATCATCAAGCTACTTCGCCGCGAGCCGGCGACCGAGCAGTTGATCGCTTGGCTGAACGAGCGGTCCGGCATGTCGCTCGTCGCTTCCGCGCTTGTGGAAGTCGAGGTGCCGAGGGCGTTGCGTCGGTCGGCGCCGCTCGCCCTGGCTGGCGTGCCGGGGGCGCTGGCCCGCCTGTATCGCGTGGAGATCGACGCCACCGTCCGTGCTGCCGCCGGGGCGTACGGCGATCCGCTGTTGCGGAGCCTCGATGCCATTCACCTCGCCACGGCGGAGGTCCTCGCCGCGCAGTCCGGGTCGGACTTCGCCGCCTTCGTAACCTACGACCGTCGCCTCCTGGACGCGGCAAAGAGTGTGGGGCTGCCGGTCGCGAGCCCGGGGATGGACTGAGGTCGACTCGAGGGGTTCCCGTCACTGGAGTCGGAGGGGCGTGCCGGCCGCTGAGGGGCCGACGTAGGCTCGGGGTGTGACGGCGAACCGCGAGATCGACGACATCCTGCAACGCGGCGCGGACGGCGGGCGGATCACGCCCGAGGAGGCGCTGCTGCTCTACACCGAGGCGCCCTTTCACGCGTTGGGCGAGGCGGCGGACGCGGTGCGCCGGCGGCGCTACCCGGACAACGTCGTCACCTACCTGATCGATCGCAACATCAACTACACGAACGTCTGCGTGACGGCGTGCAAGTTCTGCGCGTTCTACAGGGCACCCAAGCACTCCGAGGGATGGACCCACCCGACCGAGGAGATCCTGCGTCGCTGCGGCGAGGCGGTCGAGCTGGGCGCCACCCAGGTCATGCTCCAGGGCGGGCACCACCCGGACTACGGCGTCGAGTACTACGAGGAGCTGTTCTCCTCGGTCAAGCAGGCGTACCCCCAGCTCGTCATCCACTCGATCGGCCCGAGCGAGATCCTGCACATGGCCAAGGTGTCCGGCGTGAGCCTGGACGAGGCCATCGCCCGGATCAAGGCCGCCGGTCTGGACTCCATCGCCGGTGCTGGCGCGGAGATGCTGCCCGAGCGCCCGCGTAAGGCCATCGCGCCGCTCAAGGAGTCGGGTGAGCGCTGGCTGGAGGTCATGGAGCTGGCCCACCGGCAGGGTATCGAGTCGACCGCCACCATGATGATGGGCACCGGCGAGACGCACGCCGAGCGGATCGAGCACCTCCGCATGATCCGCGACGTGCAGGACCGCACCCGTGGCTTCCGGTCGTTCATCCCGTGGACGTACCAGCCGGAGAACAACCACCTCAAGGGCCGCACCCAGGCGACCACGCTGGAATACCTGCGCCTGGTCGCGGTGGCCCGGCTCTTCTTCGAGACCGTGCCGCACCTTCAGGCGTCCTGGCTGACCACCGGCAAGGACGTCGGGCAGCTCGCGCTGCACATGGGCGTGGACGACCTCGGCTCGATCATGCTGGAGGAGAACGTCATCTCCTCCGCCGGCGCTCGGCACCGCTCCAACCTGCACGAGCTGATCGGGATGATCCGCTCCGCCGACCGGATTCCGGCCCAGCGGGACACCCTCTACAACCGGCTGGCGGTGCACCACACCCCGGCCGACGACCCGACCGACGAGCGGGTGGTCTCGCACTTCTCGTCGATCGCGCTGCCCGGTGGCGGCGCCGGCCGGTCGCTCCCCCTGGTCGAGGTCAACTGAGGCAGGTCGCAGCCCGACCGTTCGGTTGACCAGGGGATGGTCCCCCCGGCACGGCCGTTCGGTTGATCAGGGGTCGTGCTCCTGCGCCGGTGCCTCGGCGGTACGGGTCGACAGTGCCGTCGCAGCGCCAGGCTGCCCGCTGCGGGGCTGGTGGAGGTGATCGTGGGCGGCTACCGTCCCGGCCATACCCGTTCTCACCACCCGCCGCCCAGGCGCGCGGATCGGCGGATTTCGCACGCCGCGCTGGTGGCGGTGGTCGGACGGGTGCCGGACCGGGGTAGTCCTCCATCGACCCATGAGGGTCGTTCATATAACGCACGGCGGTACGGGCGGGATGGGTGACCATTCCGCCCGTACCGTCTGCCCGGTCCGGTAAAGACAGCGGAAATGCGGCTCCCACGCTGGCGCGGGAGATCGACCTTCGATAACGTCCGCTCGTTCCCACAACCATTGCCTTCCCTATCCCCCGGGGGACTGATGACACCGTTCCACCGCTCGACTCTGGCTCGCGCCGGCGTCGTGGCTCTGCTCGCGGCCGGTGGCCTGGCCACCGTCGCCGCCCCGGCGCAGGCCGCCGCCGGAGCCGACCTCGCGCTGCAGCCGTTGAGCTACCAGCTGGCCAAGGGCGTCAAGGAGGCCAAGGCCAAGCCGTTCAAGTTCCAGGTCGACAACACCCGGAGCACTGTCGACGCCAAGGACGTCCGGGTCACCGTGGAGACGAAGGGCCTCAAGAACCGCAAGGTGGGCTACCTCGTCCCGATCGGGTGCGACGTCACCGGCACGAAGTTCACCTGTCTGCTCGGCGATCTGGCCGCCGGCACCACCGAGGACTTCGGTATCCCGCTCTTCTCCACCGGTGGTCGCGGTAACGGCGGCACGCTCGTCGTCACCATCAGCTCCGCCACCACCGACCCCAACCTCGACGACAACACCGTCGAGCACGACATCACCGTCACCGAACCCGGCTACGACCTGACCGCCTGGGTGCAGGACGTCTACGCCAACGTGACTGTGGACGGGGACGAGGTCGGCGAGTCCGACCTGCAGGCTGTGAAGCTGGGCGAGACCGCGCCGCTGGACTGGGCGATCTACAACGACGGCAGCCGCAAGGCGACCGGTGTGGCGTACGGGATCACCCTGCCGGCCGGCGTCACCTTCGCCGAGCTGCCGGAGGGCTGCATCGAGCAGCCGCTGGGCGGCTTCGCGAACGCGTACTGCGAGGACACCGGCGTGGTGCTCAAGCCGGGGCAGTTCTACACGGCGGGCGTCCGGGTGAAGGTCGGCTCGGGCGTCACCGAGTCGGTGCTCCGGCCCGGCTTCCTGTGGGCCGCCGGTCTGGACGCGTCCGCGGGTAGCCCCGAGGAGCAGCCGAAGGTGGCCACCGGCGCGCAGCGCAAGGCGTTCACCGAGGTCGACGAGGTGGACAACAGCGCGCAGTTCGACGTCTTCGTCGACCTGACCGTGCAGCCCACCCCGACGCCGACGGCCACGCCCTCGCCGACGGCCACGCCGACCCCGGGTGGCACGACGTCACCGGGTACGACGACGTCTCCCGGCGTGACCACGTCGCCGGGTACCGGTGGTGGCGGTTCCGGTGGCGGCGGTCTCCCGGTGACCGGTGTGCAGGTCGGCCTGATCGGCGGCATCGGCGGCATGATCCTGCTCGTGGGTGGGGCCCTGCTGGTGCTCTCCCGGCGGCGCAAGGTCGTCCTGGTCGCCCCGGGCGACGAGAAGTCGACCGACTGACCGAGGCGTGACGTGAAGGGCGGGGTGGGCGACCACCCCGCCCTTTCGCGTGCCAGGGCGCCCGCCGTGCCTGCTCGGCCGCCGCCGGCAGCGCCGATGCTTCCGGCCGATCGGGGTACGCAGACCCAGCGCTCGTCGTTTGGCGGACGGCTGGCAGAGTGAAGGGGTGAGCCGTACCCCGCAGGGCCAGCGAGCCAGCCTGGACAAGCAGCCGCACGAGGTCGCCGCGATGTTCGACGACGTGGCGGAGCGTTACGACCTGACGAACACCGTGCTCTCCTTCGGCCAGGATCGTTCCTGGCGTCGGTCCACCCGCGCCGCGCTCGGCCTACGGCCCGGCGAGCGGGTGCTGGACGTGGGGGCGGGCACCGGTGTATCGACGCGCGAGCTGGCGCATTCCGGGGCGTACGCGGTCGGGGCGGATCTGTCGCTGGGCATGTTGTACGCGGGCAAGCGGGCGCGACCGGAGGTGCCGCTGCTGGCCGGGGACGCGCTGCGACTGCCGTTCGCCGACGCCAGCTTCGACGCGGTGACCATCTCGTTCGCACTGCGCAACGTCAACGACACCGACGCGGCTCTGCGCGAGCTGGCCCGGGTCACCCGGCCGGGCGGGCGGCTCGTGGTGTGCGAGTTCAGCACACCTGTCAACCCGGCGTTCCGGACGGTCTATCTGTCGTACCTGATGCGGTCGCTGCCGGCGGTTGCCCGTGCGGTGTCGAGCAACCCGGAGGCGTACGTCTACCTGGCCGAGTCGATCCGGGCGTGGCCGGACCAGTCCGCGTTGGCCGGACGGATCGGTGCCGCCGGCTGGGGACGGGTGGCGTGGCGCAACCTGACCGGCGGCGTGGTCGCCCTGCACCGGGGGATCCGCGAGTAGGCGGCTCCGCGGCCGTACCCGAATGTTGCTTGTATTTCGCCAATGTCGGATTTTGGTCCAATTTGCCCGGTACGCTTGCCGGCATGACCGGAGCAGACCCGGCGGGCCCGGCGACCGCCACCGACGACGACGCGGCCGAGCTCGTCGCGCAACTGCGCGCATTGGCTGGCGCCGACCCGACGGAGGTGCGGCAGGTCGTCGCCGAGGTGTTGGCCGCGCTGGACCGGGCCGCCGGGGGTGCGTTACGTGAGCATTTGCCGGAAACCATCCGGGTTGACGCGGGCCTGGAAGCGCCCAGTCGGATCTGACACCTGACCACTGTGGACGGTCACCGGCTGTAACACCAGCGACTTAGGTACCCCTGACCCTGCGCAGGTATGACACCGGTCATACACTCGTCTCGTCTGGCTTGTGAAGCATTTCACGAGCGTGCGGGAGGAGGTGCGAATGACCGCGGTGGAACACGACGCCGACGTCATCGTCGTTGGCGCCGGCCCCGGTGGATCGGCGACTGCGTACCACCTGGCCCGGCACGGCGTACGCGTGCTGGTGCTGGAGAAGACCGAGTTCCCTCGGGAGAAGGTCTGCGGCGACGGGCTGACCCCGCGCGCGGTGCGGCAGCTCATCCGGATGGGCGTGGACACCTCGCCCGAGGCCGGCTGGCTGCACAACCGTGGCCTGCGGGTGATCGGCGGCGGCGTCCGCCTGGAGCTGGACTGGCCCGAGCTGGCGAGCTTCCCCAACTACGGTCTGGTGCGCACCCGGCTCGACTTCGACGACCTGCTCGCCCAGCGCGCGGTGGCCGCCGGCGCGAAACTCCGCACCAACGTCAACGTGCTCGGCCCGGTGCTCGACGGCGACGGCCGCGTGACAGGTGTCGAGGCCGAGGTGGGGCCCGGCAAGGAGCCCGCGACCTTCCGCGCCCCGCTGGTCGTCGCCGCCGACGGCGTCTCGGGTCGGTTCCCGCTGGCGCTCGGGCTGGCCAAGCGGGAGGACCGGCCGATCGGCGTGGCCGTCCGCCGCTACTACCGGTCCCCGCTCAAGCACGACGACAACTACCTGGAGTCGTGGCTGGAGCTGCGCAGCAAGGACAGCGGTGACAACCTGCTGCCCGGGTACGGCTGGATCTTCGGCCTCGGCGACGGGCGGGTGAACGTGGGTCTCGGCGTGCTCAACTCGTCGTCCGCGTTCGGCAAGACCAACTACCGTCGGCTGCTCACCGACTGGCTCGCCAACACCCCCGCCGAGTGGGGCATGACCGACGAGGCGAACGCCGACGGTCCCATCCTCGGCGCCGCGCTGCCGATGGGCTTCAACCGGGTGCCGCACTACACCCGGGGCGTGCTGCTCGTCGGTGACTCCGGCGGCATGGTCAACCCGTTCAACGGCGAGGGCATCGCGTACGCGATGGAGTCCGGTGAACTGGCCGCCGAGGCCATGGTGCAGGCGCTCGCCCGACCGGCCGGCCCGGAGCGGGAGCGGGCGCTGATGGCGTACCCGAACGAGCTGAAGGCCCGCCTCGGTGGCTACTACCGGCTGGGCGGCATCTTCGTGAAGCTGATCGGCCGTCCGGAGATCATGCGGATCGCCACCAAACACGGAATGCCGCATCCGACGCTGATGCGATTCGTGCTCAAACTGCTGGCCAACCTGACCGACCCCCGTGGTGGGGACGCGATGGACCGGGTCATCAACGCGATGACGAAGGCGGCTCCAGCCGTGTAAATGAAGCCGATGAACCGCACTTCCCGCCGTCACCGACGTCGGCGGGGGGCGGCTGAAAAACCGTGTCGACGCTGGTGACAGTTCCGATTCGGACAGAGATCGACCCCCGCTGGCAGCCACCGGCAGGGATGTGAATAGTGTGAATTTTGTCAAGCACCGAGGGCAGGGAAGGACGAGCAGGAGAAAAGATGTCGCTCTCGCCTTACGCACCGATCATCGGGCTCTTCGCCCTCGCCGCGGCGTTCGCGCTGTTCTCTGTCGGCGCTGCCCGGATAACTGGCCCCCGTCGATACAACAAGGCAAAGCTCGAAGCCTATGAGTGTGGCATCGAGCCCAGTCCGCAGCCGGTTGGCGGCGGGCGTTTCCCGATCAAGTTCTACCTGACGGCGATGCTCTTCATCGTCTTCGACATCGAGATCATCTTCCTCTACCCCTGGGCGGTCTCGTTCGACGCTCTGCCGATCTTCGGCTTTGTGGAGATGGTCCTGTTCATCGTCGCGGTCTTCGTCGCGTACGCCTACGTGTGGCGGCGCGGCGGCCTGGACTGGGACTGAGGAAGGAACGTCAGATGGGCATCGAGGAGAAGCTTCCCGCCGGCGTCCTGCTCACCTCGGTGGAGAAGCTGGTCAACTGGTCCCGGAAGTCGTCCGTGTGGGGCGCCACCTTCGGCCTGGCCTGCTGCGCCATCGAGATGATGGCCGCCGGTGGTCCGCACTACGACATGGGCCGCTGGGGCATGGAGGTCTTCCGGGCCTCGCCCCGGCAGGCCGACCTGATGATCGTGGCCGGCCGGGTGAGCCAGAAGATGGCACCCGTGCTGCGCCAGATCTACGACCAGATGGCCGAGCCCCGCTGGGTGCTTTCGATGGGCGTCTGCGCCAGCAGCGGCGGCATGTTCAACAACTACGCCATCGTGCAGGGCGTCGACCACGTCGTACCGGTCGACATGTACCTGCCCGGCTGCCCGCCCCGGCCCGAGATGCTCATCGACGCGATCCTCAAGCTCCGCGAGAAGATCATGTACGAGCCGCTGGGTGCGAACGGCCGCAAGATGCTTGAGGCCCGCCAGGCGCGCGGTGACGTGCCGGTCGTGCCGTACGGCTCCATGCCGTCCTCGTACCGCAGCGACAAGGCCCGGCGTGCCGAGTGGACCCAGGCCGTCCGCGAGGGCCGCGAGGAGCAACTGCGTATCGAGAACTGGATGAACGCTCAGAACCACCTCCACGCGCACAGGGGCCCGAAGTGACCGCACCTAACGACAGGACCAACGACGGCGGTGTGCCGGTGCCGGTCACCCCGGCCGGCGCCAGCGGCACCGCCCCGGCCGAATACCCGCCGTCCAGCCCGGCCGGCCGCGGGATGTTCGGCAACCAGGGCACCGGCGACGTGTCCGGCTACGGCGGCCTGGTCCGCCAGCGCCAGCCCATCGAGGAGGCCGCCCGGCCGTACGGCGGTTACTTCGACGAGGTCCGCGACGCGCTGGAGGAGGCGTACCCGGCCTTCGGAGACGCGATTGAGAAGGTCGTCGTCGACCGGGGCGAGCTGACCCTGCACGTCCGCCCGGAGCGGATCGCCGAGGTCTGCCAGGTGCTGCGGGACGACATGGCGCTGCGCTTCGAGCTGTGTTCCTCGGTGTCCGGTGTGGACTACCTCGGCGCCGACGAACGCCGGCTGCACGTGGTCTACCTGCTCACCTCGATGACCTACCGGCGTCGGGTCCGGCTGGAGGCCGCGGTCTCCGTCGAGCAGCCGCACCTGCCCAGCGTGACCGCCGTCTACCCGACTGCGGACTGGCAGGAGCGGGAGGCGTACGACATGTTCGGCATCGTCTTCGACGGCCACCCCGCCCTGACCCGGATCCTCATGCCGGACGACTGGGAGGGCCACCCGCAGCGCAAGGACTACCCGCTCGGTGGGGTGCCCGTCGAGTACAAGGGCGCCGAGATCCCGCCGCCGGACCGGAGGAGGTCCTACCAATGACCACGTCGAACTACGCAACCGAGCGCGAGACCACCGAGGGTCGGGTCTTCACCGTCACCGGTGGCGACTGGGACACCGTCGTCTCGGGCACCGACCCGATCAACGACGAGCGGATCGTGGTCAACATGGGTCCGCAGCACCCGTCCACGCACGGGGTGCTGCGCCTGATCCTGGAGCTTGAGGGCGAGACGGTCCGCGAGGCCCGCTCGGTCGTCGGCTACCTGCACACCGGCATCGAGAAGAACCTCGAATACCGCAACTGGGTGCAGGGCTCGACGTTCGTGACCCGGATGGACTATCTCGCCCCGATCTTCAACGAGACGGCGTACGCCCTCGCGGTCGAGAAGCTGCTCGGCATCACCGACGACATCACCGAGCGCGCCACCACCATCCGCGTGCTGATGATGGAGCTCAACCGGATCTCGTCGCACCTGGTCTGGCTGGCCACCACCGGCATGGAGCTGGGCGCGATCTCGATCATGCTCTACGGCTTCCGCGAGCGGGAGTACATCCTGGACATCTTCGAGACCATCACCGGTCTGCGGATGAACCACGCGTACGTCCGGCCGGGCGGTGTGGCGCAGGACGTTCCGGACGAGGCCATCGTCAAGATCCGTGACTTCCTCAAGATGATGCCGAAGAAGCTCAAGGAGTACGAGGACCTGCTGTCCGGCCAGCCGATCTGGCTGGAGCGGACGAAGAACGTCGCGGTCCTCGACGTCACCGGCTGTGTGGCGCTCGGCGTCACCGGGCCGGTGCTGCGCTCCGCCGGGCTCGCCTGGGACCTGCGCAAGACCATGCCGTACTGCGGCTACGAGACCTACGAGTTCGACGTGCCGACCCACACCGACGGTGACGTGTGGGGCCGCTACATTGTCCGGCTCGCCGAGATCCGGGAGTCCATGAAGCTCGTCGAGCAGGCGCTGGACCGGCTGAAGCCGGGTCCGGTAATGGTCGCCGATCGCAAGATCGCGTGGCCGGCCCAGCTCGCCATCGGTGTCGACGGCATGGGTAACTCGCTGGAGCACGTCGCGAAGATCATGGGTCAGTCGATGGAGTCGCTGATCCACCACTTCAAGCTGGTCACCGAGGGCTTCCGGGTCCCGCCCGGCCAGGTGTACGTCGGCATCGAGTCGCCTCGCGGCGAGCTGGGCGTGCACGCGGTCTCCGACGGTGGTACCCGGCCGTACCGGGTGCACTACCGGGAGCCGAGCTTCGTCAACCTTCAGGCCCTGCCGGCGATGGCCGAGGGCGGCCTGATCGCCGACGTGATCGCCGGCGGCGCCTCGCTGGATCCCGTGATGGGTGGTTGTGACCGATGACGACGACGTTCACTGACGAGACCCGGGAGCGGGCGCGCGAGATCATCGCCCGCTACCCGGCGGACCGGTCCCGCTCGGCGCTGCTGCCGCTGCTGCACCTGGTCCAGTCCGAGGAGGGGTACGTCTCGCCGGCTGGTGTCACGTTCTGCGCCGAGGTGCTCGGCCTGAACAAGGCCCAGGTCGGCGCGGTGGCCACCTTCTACACGATGTACAAGCGCAAGCCGACAGGTGACTTCCTGGTCAGCGTCTGCACCAACACCATGTGCAACGTGCTGGGCGGTCAGGAGGTCTACGACACGCTCTCCGAGCACCTGGGCGTCGGGCACGACGAGACGACCGCCGACGGGACGATCACGCTGGAGCACGCCGAGTGCCTGGCGGCCTGCGACTACGGGCCGGTGATGACCGTCAACTACGACTTCTTCGACGGCGTCGACCCGTCCACTGCGGTAGGTGTGGTCGACGAGCTGCGTGCCGGTGGCCGGCCGATGCCGACCCGTGGCGCCCGGCTCTGCACGCTCAAGGAGATGGCGGTGCAGCTCGCCGGTTTCGCCGACGAGCGGGACGGCGCGGTCGCCGACGGCGGGCCGGGCGAGGCCACTCTGCGCGGGCTGCGGCTGGCGCAGGAGCACGGCGTCTCGGTGCCGGGCTTCGACCCGAACACGCCGATCCGCAGCAAGGCCGAGGCGGACAAGGAGGCGGCGAAGGCGAAGGCCGCCGCCGAGGCCGCCAAGCCGGCGACGCCCGTGCAGTCCGGCGACGCGACAGGTAAGGCCGGCACGGGCGAGCGGACTCCCGCCGCCGCGGCGACCGGCAGCACCGCACCGGACGTGAAGGCACCGGACGACAAGTCGCCGCAGGTGCGTGCCGCCGAGACCCGGCAGCCGGACGCGGAGACCGCAGTGCCGGACGCACCCGGCACGAAGGTCCCGGCGGAGACCTCGCCGCCGGGCCCGCGCGACGCGCGGAAGGCGGAGGCCGCCGGTGTGGCGGCCAACGAGCCGGCCGGCGACGGCAAGCCCGCCGGTGACTCCACTGACGCGCAGGAGCGCAACCTCACCGAAGCGTCGGCGAGCGCTGATGGCGCGAACAACGCCGCCGCTACCGAAACGGGGGCACAGAAGTGACCACTCCCCGCCCGGAGACGCTGGCCAAGCTGACGCCGGTGCTGACCAAGCGCTGGCTGTCGCCGGATGCCTGGCGGATCGGCACCTACGAGCAGTTGGACGGCTACGCCGCGCTGCGCAAGGCCCTCAAGGCCCACCCGGACGACCTGATCCAACTGATCAAGGACTCCGGGCTGCGCGGCCGGGGTGGCGCGGGCTTCCCCACCGGTCTGAAGTGGGGCTTCATCCCGCAGGGCGACGGCAAGCCGCACTACCTGGTGGTCAACGCCGACGAGGGCGAGCCGGGGACCTGCAAGGACCTGCCGCTGATGACCCACGACCCGCACGCGCTGGTCGAAGGCGTGATCATCGCGTCGTACGCGATCCGGGCCAGCCGCGCCTACATCTACATCCGGGGCGAGGCGGTGCACGCCGCGCGCCGGCTGCGCAACGCTGTCCAGGAGGCGTACGACAAGGGCTACCTGGGCCGGAACATCCTGCGCAGCGGCTTCGACCTGGAGCTGGTGGTGCACTCCGGCGCCGGGGCGTACATCTGTGGCGAGGAGACGGCGCTGCTGGACTCCCTGGAGGGGTTCCGCGGCCAGCCCCGGCTGCGTCCGCCGTTCCCGGCCACCCACGGCCTGTACGCCAGCCCGACGGTGGTGAACAACGTCGGCACCATCGCCAGCGTGCCGCCGATCGTGCTCGGCGGGGCGGACTGGTGGAAGTCCATGGGCACGGAGAAGTCGTCCGGGCCGATGATCTACTCGCTCTCCGGCCGGATCGTGAACCCCGGCCAGTACGAGTGCTCGATGGGCGTGACGCTGCGCGAGCTGCTGGAGCTTGCCGGCGGGATGCAGCCGGGCCACAACCTGAGGTTCTGGACCCCGGGCGGCTCGTCCACCCCGCTGCTCGCCGCCGAGCACCTGGACGTCCCGCTGGACTTCGAGGGCGTGGCGGCGGCCGGCTCGATCCTCGGCACCACGGCCACGCAGATCTTCTCCGACCAGGACTGCCCGGTCTACGCGACCTACCGGTGGCTGGAGTTCTACCACCACGAGTCGTGCGGGAAGTGCACCCCGTGCCGCGAGGGCAACTACTGGATGGTCCGGGTCTACCGGCGGATCCTCTCCGGTCAGGGCACCCACGAGGACCTGGAAACCCTGCTGGACACCTGCGACAACATCCTGGGCCGTTCGTTCTGCGGCCTCGGTGACGGTGCGACCAGCTCGGTGACCTCGTCGCTGAAGTACTTCAAGCAGGACTACCTCGACTACATCGAGGGACGTACCGCGCCGAAGCTCTCCGACAAGCAGCTGGTTGGAGCTCACTGATGACGGACGTAGCCAAGCAGACCGAGACCGTCACCCTCACCATCGACGGCGTCGAGGTCACCGCCCCCAAGGGGACGCTGCTGATCCGGGTCGCCGAGCAGATGGGCACCGAGATCCCCCGGTTCTGCGACCACCCGCTGCTGGCCCCGGCCGGTGCGTGCCGGCAGTGCCTGGTCGAGGTGGAGGGGCAGCGCAAGCCTGTTGCCTCCTGCACCCAGACCGTCGCCGACGGCATGGTGGTCCGCACCCAGCTCACCTCGCCCGTCGCCAAGAAGGCGCAGGAGGGGGTGATGGAGCTTCTCCTGCTCAATCACCCGCTGGACTGCCCGATGTGCGACAAGGGCGGCGAGTGCCCGCTGCAGAACCAGGCGATGTCCACAGGCCGCACCGACTCGCGCTTCCACGAGCACAAGCGGGAGTACGAGAAGCCGATGGCGATCAGCAGCCAGGTGCTGCTGGACCGCGAGCGTTGCGTGCTGTGCCAGCGCTGCACCCGGTTCTCCGAGGAGATCGCCGGCGACAAGTTCATCGACCTGATGGGCCGGTCGTCCGCCGAGGAGATCAACATCTACCGGGACGACGCGTACGGCGAGGAGGGCGACGCCGGCGACGTGCCGTTCAACTCCTACTTCTCCGGCAACACCGTGCAGATCTGTCCGGTGGGTGCGCTGACCGGCGCCCAGTACCGCTTCCGGGCCCGCCCGTTCGACCTGGTCTCCAGCCCGAGCGTCTGCGAGCACTGCTCGGCCGGCTGCGGGCAGCGCACCGACTGGCGGCGCGGCAAGGTCCTGCGCCGGCTGGCCGGCGACGAGCCGGCGGTCAACGAGGAGTGGAACTGCGACAAGGGTCGGTGGGGCTTCCAGTACACCCGGGCCACCGACCGGCTGACCACCCCGCTGGTGCGCGACGAGCGCACCGGTGAGCTGCGCGAGGCGTCCTGGAGTGAGGCGCTCACCGTGGCCGCCGACGGGCTGCGCGCGGCCCGCGACAGCGGCCAGGGCACGGCGGTGCTCACCGGCGGCCGGCTGACCGTCGAGGACGCGTACGCGTACGCGAAGTTCGCACGGGTCGCGCTGAACACCAACGACATCGACTTCCGGGCACGGCCGGTCTCCCGCGAGGAGGCCGACTTCCTGGCCAGCTCGGTCGCCGGGGTCACCGACGTCACCTACACCGACGTGGAGAACGCGCCGGCTGTGGTGCTCGTCGGCCTGGAGCCGGAGGAGGAGTGCCCGATCCTCTTCCTGCGGCTGCGCAAGGCGTACCTGAAGAAGACCCTGACGGTGTACGCGCTGGCGCCGTTCGCCACCCGCGGCCTGGAGAAGCTCGGTGCCAAGCTGGCCCGGGTGGTGCCGGGCGAGGAGGCGAGCGTTCTCGCCGAGCACGCCACAGTCGCCGAGGCGCTGAGCGCGCCGGGCGCGATCCTTCTCGTCGGCGAGCGGTTGGCGAGTGTGCCGGGTGGGCTCTCCGCCGCGGCGGACGTGGCACGGCGTACCGGCGCGAAGGTGGCCTGGGTGCCGCGGCGCGCGGGTGACCGCGGTGCTGTCGACGCGGGCTGCCTGCCCAACCTGCTCCCCGGTGGCCGGCTGGTCACCGAGCCGGCAGCGCGGGCCGAGCTGGGCGAGGCGTGGGACATCCCGGCCGGGGTGATCCCGAGCCAGGCCGGTCGGGACACCGACGGCATTCTGGCGGCGGCCGCCAACGGTCAGCTCGGCGCGCTTGTGGTCGGCGGGGTCGACCCGGCCGACCTGGCCGACCCGCGGCTGGCCGAGACCGCGCTGGACGCGGTGCCGTTCCTTGTCAGCCTGGAGCTGCGCGGCAGCGCTGTGACCCGGCGGGCGAACGTGGTCCTGCCTGTCGCGCCGGTGGTCGAGAAGTCCGGCAGCTTCCTGGACTGGGAGGGCCGGCTGCGTCCGTTCGATGCGGTGCTGAACACCGCGGCGATGAACGACGGCCGGGTGCTCGACGCGCTCGCCGCTCTGCTGGACGTGCGACTGGGCACGGCCGACGTGCCGAGCGTGCGTCGTGAACTGGGCTCGCTGCCGGCCACGCGTACCCAGCGGCCGACGCCGCCGTCGGTGTCGCCGGGCGCGACGCCGCAGCCGCGCGCCGGGGAGGCCGTGCTGTCCACCTGGCACCAGTTGGTCGACCTCGGCACTCTGACCGAGGGCGACGAGCACCTCGCCGGCACTGCCCGCCCTCCGGTCGTCCGGCTGGGCAAGGGCACCGCCGAGGCCCTCGGTGTCGCCGACGGCGACGCGGTGACTGTCGGCACCGACCGGGGGGCAGTGACCCTGCCGGCGGCTCTCACCGAGATGCCGGACGGCGTCGTCTGGGTGCCGACGAACTCGCCGGGCTCGACAGTGCGTCGCAGCCTCGGGGCGACGTCCGGCGCTGTCGTCCGGATCTCCGTTCCGGCAGCGAGCGCGGCCGTGCCGGCCGGGCGGGTGGCGGCCGACGAGGCCGGTCTCCCGGGTCCGCTCCTCAACAGCGCTGGGGGTAACCAGTGAGCCCGTCATACCTGGCCCAGGATCCGACGCTTGCCGACTTCGGCCGGGATCCGTGGTGGCTGGTACTCATCAAGATCCTCTTCGCGTTCGTCTTCGCCGTGCTGGCCACCCTGCTCGGTGTCTGGTTCGAGCGGCGCGTGGTGGGTTACATGCAGGTGCGGCCCGGCCCCAACCAGGTCGGTCCGTTCGGTCTGCTGCAAACCCTCGCCGACGGCCTGAAGCTGGCGTTCAAGGAAGACATCCTGCCGAAGGCGGCGGACAAGGTCGTCTACTTCTTCGCGCCGGTGATCTCGGTGGTCTGCGCGGTCACCGCGCTGTCGGTGATGCCGTTCGGCCCGATGGTCAGCATCTTCGGGCACCGGACGCCACTACAGGTCACCGACGTGCCGGTGGCCGTCCTGCTGGTGCTGGCCCTGTCGTCGCTCGCGGTGTACGGCATCGTGCTCGGCGGCTGGGCGTCCGGCTCCACGTACCCGCTGCTCGGCGGCCTGCGCTCCGCCGCCCAACTGGTCTCCTACGAGGTCACGCTGGGCCTGAGCGTCGTCGCGGTGTTCATGACGGCGGGCACGATGTCCACAAGCGGCATCGTCGCCGCACAGGGCGACGCCACGCAGCTCAGCTTCGGTGACTTCACGGTCCCGGCCCCCGGCTGGTACGGGCTGCTGCTGCTGCCGAGCTTCGTCATGTTCTTCATCGCCATCGTCGGTGAGACCAACCGGGCGCCGTTCGACCTGCCCGAGGCGGAGTCCGAGCTGGTGGCGGGCTTCCAGACCGAGTACAGCTCGCTGAAGTTCGCGCTGTTCATGCTCAGCGAGTACGTCGCGATGGTGACGATGTCGGCGTTCACAGTGACGCTCTTCCTCGGCGGCTGGCACGCGCCGTGGCCGATCACGATCTGGGAGGGCGCCAACTCCGGTTGGTGGCCGATGCTCTGGTTCTTCGGCAAGGTCGTCGCGCTGGTCTTCGTCTTCGTCTGGCTGCGCGGCACGCTGCCCCGGCTCCGGTACGACCAGTTCATGCGGCTGGGCTGGCGGGTGCTGCTGCCGATCAACCTGGTCTGGATCCTGGTCCTGGCGGGCCTGCGCTCCATCGAGGACTGGGACTCGCAGGGCAAGCTCATCGCGGTCGGCATCCCGGCCGGCATCCTGCTGATCGCCACGCTGTTCTGGCCGAGCCGCAAGCCCAAGCCGACGCAGACGCCGCAGGAACAGGTGGACAGCCGGCCGTACGGGAGCTTCCCGCTGCCACCGATGGATCTACAGGTACCACCGAGCCCGCGTATCACGCGCGTGGTCGCCGAGCGGGAGCCGGCCAACATCGCCGCCGGCTCGGACTCCAGGGAGGTGTGACGTGGGCGCGATCACCGGAACGTTCAAGGGATTCGGGGTCACCTTCTCGCACATGTTCAGGAAGGTCGTCACCACCGACTATCCGTTCAAGCCGCCGGTTTCGGCGCCGCGCTACCACGGGCGGCACATCCTCAACCGGCACCCGGACGGCCTGGAGAAGTGCATCGGCTGTGAGCTGTGCGCCTGGGCCTGCCCGGCGGACGCGATCTACGTCGAGGGTGGCGACAACACCGACGAGCAGCGCTTCTCGCCGGGTGAGCGGTACGCCAGCATCTACCAGATCAACTACGCCCGGTGCATCTTCTGCGGACTGTGCATCGAGGCCTGCCCGACCCGGTCGCTCACGATGAGCAACGAGTACGAGCTGGCCCGGGACAACCGGCAGGATCTGATCTTCACGAAGGAGCAGTTGCTGGCACCGCTGCTCGAGGGCATGGAGCAGCCGCCGCACCCGATGCGGTTGGGCGACAGCGAGAAGGACTACTACGTCGGCGCGCTCGACAACCCGGGCACCTCCGCCGGTGCCGAGACGTCCCCGATGGGCCCCGGCCGCTACAAGGTCGAGGAGCACCCCGGCGTGACGTTCCCGGGTGCCGAGCAGGCCGCCCAGCGTGCGGCGGCCGGCAAGGGAGAGGGAGCATGACCACGTCTACGGTGCTGGCCGCGGCGGGCGGGGTGTCCGGCGGCGAGCAGGTCACCTTCTGGATCCTCGCGCCGCTCGCGCTGATCGGCGCGATCGGGATGGTGGCCGCCCGCAACGCAGTGCACTCGGCGCTGTGGCTGGTGCTCACCATGCTCTGCCTGGGCGTGTTCTACGTGCTCCAGGCCGGGCCGTTCATCGGCATGGTGCAGATCATCGTCTACACCGGCGCGATCATGATGCTGTTCCTGTTCGTGCTCATGCTCGTCGGCCGGGACGCCTCCGACTCGCTCATCGAGACGCTGCGCGGCCAGCGGGTCGCCGCCATCGTGCTGGGTCTGGGCTTCGCCGGCCTCATCGGCAGCGGCGTCTACCACGCGCTGGACGGCACCACAGCTGTCGGCCTGGAGCAGGCCAACGCGGAAGGCAACGTGCAGGGCATCGCCCGGCTGCTCTTCACCAAGTACGTCCTGGCGTTCGAGCTGACCTCGGCGCTGCTGATCACCGCGGCGGTCGGTGCCATGGTGCTCGCGCACATCGAGCGCCGTAAGCAGGACAAGGTCGACCAGCCGTCGACGATGCGGGCGCGCTTCGCGCCGGGCAACTACCCCGGCCCCAAGCCCGGCCCCGGCGTCTTCGCGACGTCCTCCTCGGTGGCCACCCCGGCCCGGCTGCCCGACGGCCGCCTGACCGACCACAGCACCCCGGCGATCCTTCCGCAGCGCGAGCTGACCGCCGAGGAGACCTCGCTGAAGGGGACGGACAAGTAATGGGATCGTTCTTCTCGGTCGAGCCGAACTACTACCTCGTCCTCGCCGCGGTGCTGTTCACCATCGGCGCCGCAGGGGTGCTCGTCCGGCGCAACGCGATCGTGCTGTTCATGTGCGTGGAGCTGATGCTCAACGCGGCCAATCTGACGCTGGTCACCTTCAGCCGGATCAACGGTGACCTCAACGGCCAGATCATGGCGTTCTTCGTGATGGTGGTGGCGGCGGCCGAGGTCGTGGTCGGGCTCGCGATCATCATGTCGATCTTCCGGACTCGACGCTCCGCGAGTGTCGACGACGCCAACCTGCTCAAGTACTAAGGGGCAAGCAGTGGAAGAGAATCTGGCGCACGCCGCAGCGGCGCCGCTCGGCGACGTCGCTTACGCCTCGGCAGGTGGCTTGCTCGGCAGCGTCTGGCTGCTGGTGGCGATCCCGCTGCTCAGCGCCGCCATCCTGCTGCTGCTCGGCCGGCGGGCCGACCGCTGGGGGCACTGGCTGGGCGTCGGCTCCATCGGTGCCGCGTTCGTGCTCGGCCTGGCCTTCTTCTTCCAGCTGCGCGGCTTGGAGAACAAGTCGGTCGAGCTGAGCCTGTGGGACTTCATCGCAGTCGGCAACCTACGTGTCGACTTCGGCCTGCTGTTCGACCCCCTGGCCGCGGTCTTCGTTCTCCTGATCACCGGCGTGGGCTTCCTGATCCACCTGTACGCCGTCGAGTACATGGCGCACGACCCGGGTCGCCGCCTGTTCTTCGCGTACTTCAACCTGTTCGTCGCGGCCATGCTGCTGCTGGTGCTCGGCAACAACTACGTGATGTTGTACTTCGGCTGGGAGGGCGTCGGTCTGGCGTCGTACCTGCTGATCTCCTTCTGGTACGGGCGGCCGAGCGCTGCCACCGCCGGCAAGAAGGCGTTCCTGATGAACCGGGTCGGCGACGCCGGCCTGGCGATCGGCATCTTCATCATGTTCGCCACGCTGGGCACCACCCAGTACGACGAGGTGTTCAACGGGGTCGGCTCACTGACCGCCACCACGGTGCTGGTGCTCGGCCTGCTGCTGCTGCTCGGCGCGGCCGGCAAGTCCGGCCAGTTCCCGCTCCAGGCGTGGCTGCCGGACGCGATGGAGGGCCCGACCCCGGTGTCGGCCCTCATCCACGCCGCCACGATGGTCACCGCTGGCGTCTACCTGATCGCCCGGTCCAACCCGATCTTCTCGGCCAACTCGACGCTCCAGCTCGTGGTGGTAAGCGTCGGCGCGCTCACGCTGCTGATGGGCTGCATCATCGGCGCGGCCAAGGACGACATCAAGCGGGTGCTCGCCTGGTCGACGGTGAGCCAGATCGGCTACATGTTCCTCGGCGTCGGCCTGGGCGGTGGCGCGTACGCGCTTGCCATCGTGCACCTGCTGGCGCACGGCTTCTTCAAGGCCAACATGTTCCTGGGCGCAGGCTCGGTCATGCACGGCATGAAGGACCAGGTGGACATCCGCCGCTTCGGCGGGCTGTCGAAGTACATGAAGGTCACCTGGCTGACGTTCATGATGGGCTGGCTCGCCATCATCGGCATGTTCCCGTTCTCCGGCTTCTTCTCCAAGGAGCCGATCATCGTGGCCGCCTTCGAGCGCAGCGACTGGACGGCGTGGCTGTTCGGTGGTGCCGCGCTGCTCGGCGCCGGGCTCACCGCCTTCTACATGACCCGGCTGTTCGTGCTCACCTTCCACGGTCCGAAGCGGTGGACCGAGGACATCGAGCACCCGCACGAGTCGCCGAAGCTGATGACGATCCCGCTGATCCTGCTGGCGGTCGGCTCGGTCGGCGCGGGCTTCCTGCTCGCCACGTCGGTGCCGGACTGGCTGACCGCGACCGCCGGGCTGGGTGGCGAGCACGGGGAGCACGAGGCTGTCCTCTCGCACGCCGTGATCACCTTCCTGTCACTGCTGATCACAGTGCTCGGCGCCGGGCTGGCCTGGTTCCTGTTCCGGGCCGGTACGGCCACCGAGCCGCAGCCGGCCGGGGTGCTCGTCACCGCCGCCCGGCACAACCTCTACACCGACGCGGTGAACGAGGCGGTCTTCGAGAAGCCGGGCATCTTCCTCACCCGGGCGCTGGTCTTCCTCGACAACCGGGGCATCGACGGGCTGGTCAATGGGCTGGCTGCCGGTGTCGGCGGTGGTTCGGCTCGACTCCGGCGGCTGCAGACCGGTTTCGTCCGCTCGTACGCCACCTCGATCCTGGCCGGTGCGCTGCTGGTGATGGCGGCGTTCCTGGCGGTGCAGGCGGGGTGGTTCGCGTGATCAACCTCTTTCCGGCCGCCCCCGCCGGCGGGCTACGCATCCACGACGGAGGTAAGGCCGCATAATGTCCAACTTCCCGTTCCTCTCGGTGCTCACCGTGGCGCCGCTGGTGGGCGCCCTGGTGGTGGCCTTCCTGCCGCGCCGCCGGCCGGAGCTGGCGAAACAGGTGGCGTTCGCCTGGTCGCTGCTGGTGCTTGTGCTCTCGGTGGTGATGTGGGTCAGCTTCAACGCCGGCGGTGACCGGTTCCAGTTCCGCGAGTCGTACAAGTGGATTCCGAACTGGGGTGTCAGCTTCACCTTCGCCGCGGACGGCATCGCGCTTGTGATGCTGATGCTCATCGCGGTGCTGGTGCCACTGGTGATCCTGGCGTCCTGGCACGACGCGGAGTCCTCGAAGCGGTCCGTGCCTGTCTACTTCGCGCTGCTGCTGATCCTCGAAAGCACGATGATCGGCGTCTTCGCCGCCGCAGACGTCTTCCTGTTCTACGTGTTCTTCGAGGTCATGCTGGTGCCGATGTACTTCCTGATCGGCAGCTACGGCGGCCATCAGCGGCAGTACGCGGCGGTGAAGTTCTTCCTCTACTCGCTCGTCGGCGGTCTGTTCATGCTGGCCGCGGTCATCGGGCTCTGGGTGGTCGGCGGAAAGACCTTCGACTGGCAGGCGCTGTCGCAGGTCGACATCAGCACCGGCACCGAGCGGTGGCTGTTCCTCGGGTTCTTCATCGCGTTCGCCATCAAGGCGCCGTTCTTCCCGTTCCACACCTGGCTGCCGGACGCAGGTGGTGCCGCCCCGGCGGGCGCTGCGGCGCTGCTTGTCGGCGTCCTGGACAAGGTGGGTACGTTCGGCATCCTGCGGTACTGCCTGCCGCTGTTCCCCGAGGCGTCGAAGTGGTTCGCGCCGTGGGCGCTGGCGCTCGGTGTGATCGGCATCGTCTACGCCGCGCTGCTGGCGGTCGGTCAGAACGACCTCAAGCGGCTGGTGTCGTACACCTCGATCGCGCACTTCGGTTTCATCGGGGTGGGCATCTTCGCCTTCACGACCCAGGCCGGCACCGGCGCGGTCCTCTACATGCTCAACCACGGGCTGGCCACCGGCCTGCTGTTCCTGGTGGTGGGCATGTTGATCTCCCGGCGTGGCTCGTCGCTGATCAGCGACTTCGGTGGCGCCGGCAAGCTGGTTCCGGTGCTCGCCGGTGTGCTGTTCTTCGCCGGTCTCGCCTCGCTCGCGCTGCCCGGCACGGCGCCGTTCGTCTCCGAGTTCCTGGTGCTTATCGGCACGTTCACTGTGAACAAGCCGGTGGCGGTCATCGCCACCGTCGGCATCATCCTTGCCGCCGCGTACGTGTTGTGGATGGTCCAGCGCACCACGCAGGGCACGCTCAACCCGGCTCTCACCCAGATCGACGGGATGCGCCGTGACCTCAACCTGCGTGAGAAGGCGGTGGTCGCCCCGCTGATCGCGCTGATCATCGTGCTCGGCTTCTATCCCAAGCCGGTCACCGACGTGATCAACCCCGCCGTCCAGGCGACCATGGACGACATCGGCAGGACAGACCCCGCCCCGTCGGTGGGCACCGTCCAGGAGGCGGCAAAGTGACCGAATTGAAACTGCCGTCGCTCGACTATGCGGCGCTCGCCCCGATTCTGATCATGCTGGGCACCGCGTTGCTCGGTGTGCTGGTCGAGGCGTTCGTGCCCCGGCGTCGGCGGCACATCGTGCAGCTGACCCTGGCGCTGCTGGCCATCCTCGCCGCGCTGACCATGGTGGTGCTCAACGCCGACGACCGGCTCATCACAGCCGGTCAGGCCATCGCTGTGGACGGGCCGACGCTCTTCCTCCAGGGCGCGATCCTGGTGCTCGCCGCGATGGCGTTGCTGCTGATCGGTGACCGTTCGGTGGAGCGGGGCAGCGCCTTCGTGGCGCAGGCCGCGGTGACCGCCGAGTCGGCCGACGACCGGCGGCAGGCCGAGGGTCGCAACGGGCTCACCGAGGTGTACCCGCTCGTCTCGTTCGCGATCGGCGGCATGCTGATCTTCGTGGCGGCGAACGACCTGCTGACCATGTTCATCGCGCTCGAGGTCTTCTCGCTGCCGCTGTACCTGCTCTGCGCGCTGGCCCGTCGCCGGCGTCTGCTGAGCCAGGAGGCGGCGATGAAGTACTTCCTGCTCGGCGCGTACGCCTCGGCGTTCTTCCTGTTCGGCGTGGCGCTGATCTACGGCTTCACCTCCGGCATCCCCGGCCGGGAGGCGGGGGTCGACTTCGCCACCATCAACGCGGCGGTGACCGAGTCGCCGGCCAGCCCGGTCCTGCTCTTCGCCGGTATGGCGCTGCTGTCCATCGGCCTGCTCTTCAAGGCCGCTGCCGCCCCGTTCCACGTGTGGACGCCGGACGTCTACCAGGGCGCTCCGACGCCGGTCACCGGCTTCATGGCGGCCTGTACCAAGGTCGCCGCGTTCGGCGCGCTGCTGCGGGTCTTCCACGTGGCGTTCGCCGGTGCCGGCTGGGACTTCACCCCGGTGCTCGGCGCGGTGGCGGTGCTGACGATGCTCGTCGGCGCGGTGCTCGCGGTCACCCAGACCGACATCAAGCGGCTGCTCGCGTACTCGTCGATCGCCAACGCCGGTTACCTGCTGGTCGGGGTGCTCGCGCCGAGCCGCGACGGGCTCTCCGGCACGATGTTCTACCTTGTGGCGTACGGCTTCTCGGTGCTCGCCGCGTTCGCGGTCGTGACCCTTGTCCGCGACGCCGACGGGGAGGCGACCCACCTGTCCCGCTGGGCCGGGCTGGGACGGCGTTCCCCGTTCTACGCCGGGCTGTTCACGTTCATCCTGCTGGCCTTCGCCGGTATTCCGCTGACCAGCGGCTTCACAAGCAAGTTCGCGGTCTTCGGACCGGCGCTGGACAGCGGTCACGCCTGGCTGGTGATCGCGGGTGTGCTGACAAGCATGGTGTTGGCGTTCCCGTACCTGCGGGTCGTGGTGATGATGTGGCTGTCCGAGCCGGGCGAGTCCACCCCGACGGTCACAGTGCCCGGCGGGCTCACCTCCGCCGCGCTGATGATCGGCGTGCTGGCGACCCTGGCGCTGGGAATCGCCCCGGCGCCGCTGCTGGACCTCGCCAACGGGGCCGCCGAATTCGTTCGCTGAGGTCAACCTCGGTCACCGGGGGCCGACACGCTCATGGCGTGTCGGCCCCCGGTCGTATCCCCGACCCGGAGCAGGTCGAACGCATGTGGCATGGTTGATAGCGTGGTGATTCCGGCTGGCGAGCGTTCAGGTGCCACCGGCTCCGGCGGTCGCCGGGGTCGGGCGAGCACGAGTCAGTTCGGCGCGCTCGGCCTCCATCTCGCCGATTCCCGCGTCGAGGCGTCCGTGCTGGGCCTGCTGGACCAGGTCGAGGTCGAGCTGCGGGCCAGTGTGGCAAGCGCCGACCCGTTCGTGACCGAGGCAGCCCGGCATCTCGTCGAGGCCGGCGGGAAGCGCTTCCGGCCGCTGCTGGTGGCGCTGGGCGCCCAGTTCGGCGATCCCAACGCCCCGCAGGTCGTTCCGGCGGCCGTGGTGATGGAGCTCACCCACCTGGCCACGCTCTACCACGACGACGTGATGGACGAGGCTGCCGTGCGTCGGGGTGCGCCGAGCGCGAACTCCCGCTGGACCAACTCGGTCGCCATCCTGGTCGGTGACTACCTCTTCGCCCGTGCCGCGGACATCGCGGCCGACCTGGGCCCCGAGGCGGTCCGGTTGCAGGCGCGTACGTTCGCCCGCCTGGTGCACGGCCAGATCGCGGAGACCGTGGGCCCGCGTCCCGGTGACGATCCCGTGGCGCACTACCTGAGTGTGATCGCCGAGAAGACCGGCTCCCTGATCGCCACGTCGGCCCGCTTCGGCGGCATGTTCGGTGGCGCCCCCAGCGAGCACGTCGAGGCCCTGGCCGGGTACGGCGAGACGATCGGCGTCGCCTTCCAGCTCTCCGACGACCTGCTGGACATCGCCTCCGAGTCGGTGCAGTCGGGCAAGACGCCCGGCACCGACCTGCGCGAGGGTGTCCCGACGCTGCCGGTGCTCTACGCCTGTGCGGCTGACGACTCCGACGCGTCCTCGGTGCGACTGCGGGAGATCCTGGCGACCGGCCCGCTCGTCGACGACGCGCTGCATGCCGAGGCTCTGGGGCTGCTGCGGGAGAGCCCGGCGCTGAAGCGGGCGCGCGAGACCGTGCGGAGCTACGCCGAGGACGCCCGCGCCCAACTGGCACCGCTTCCCGAGACCCCGTCGCGTCAGGCGCTGGAGTCGCTCTGCGACTACATCGCCGACCGCACCAGCTGACCCGTACGCCGCTGGGCGCCGGCCCTATGCGGGCTGGCCTGGACGGAGCAGCAGGCGGCTGCCTGTGAGCATGAGGGCGGCGGCGAGCAGCATGGACACCGCCGCTGTCGCCCACATCGTCGGGTAGCCGAGGTGCGCGGCCAACGGGCCGAGGGTCAGCGGGCCGAGGCAGCCGCCCGCGTACACCCCGGTCTGGGTGATCGACGTGGCGGCGGCCGGTGCCTGCGGGTGCAGCTGGACCACCGCGAAGTTCATCAGTCCGGGCCAGGCCCACCCCAGGCCGAAGCCGAGCACCACGCCCACGACGAGTGGCACCGTGCCGGCCAGCGCGAGCAGCCCGATCCCGCATGCCCCGACCACGAGCATCCCGGCGATGACCGCGATGTGGCCGCTGGCGCGGCGGTCGGCCAGCCAACCGGCGCCCACGCGGGCCGCCACGCAGACCGCGCTGCCCAGGGTGAGGGTGAGGCCCGCGAGGCCCGGTGAGAGGCCCCGTGCGGCGGAGGAGTCCACCAGGAACGTGCCGAGCCCGTTGGCGGCCGCCGCCGCCAACGTCGCCGCCGCGCCGATCACCACGAGCGCCGCCGTGGCGCCGCTTGCGCGGGCGGCAGAGGCCCGCCGAGCCCGACCCGACACCTGCTGGGGTACGGCGGGCAGTGTCGTCAGGGCCGCGACGGCGGCGACCACGAACGCCCAGCGCCAGCCGGCCGTGAGCGCGATGGTGGGCACCGCCGCACCCGCCAACAGGGTGGAGACCGGAATGGCCGCCTGCTTGACACCGAACGACAACCCCTGCCGGCCCGGTGGCACGTGCTCGGCAAGCGCTGCGTTGCTCGACAGTTGCCCGAGGGCGTTGGCGGCGGCGCTGAGCGCCAGCAGCCCGAGCAGCACCGGGTACGACCTGGCGAGCGCCGCGATGGCAAGCATCGACGCCGCCGCCAGCACGATGCCGCAGCGGGCCACCAGGGCCGGACCGTACCGCTCGACGAGGCGGCCGGAGGGGACCGAGGCCAGCGCGCTGACCCCGAAGTAGACGGCCACCGCAAGGCCAAGGCCGGCCGGGGAGAAGTCGAGGTCCGCGGCCATCTGCACGGCAAGGCCGCCGAGCAGGAAGACGGGCAGTACGCAGGCCACTGTGGTGGCGACGGCACCGGCGCTGGCCCGGATCGGGCGGGTACGGGCGACGTCCGGAGCGGAGCTGAGAGGCGTGTTGGTCATTGTCCGGCTAACCTACGCGAGTCATGTCAGGCGACTCTCGGTGACCGCTGACGCACGAACCGTGGATGGTGATCTGGCATCCTCGACCCGAACAGGCATTTCGCACCAGCTCTGTTTTTCATATGGTGTAAGTCCCCGGCGGCGGAGGTGGTTGTGCGCGACCCCTTGGCAGAACCTTCGGACCTGATCCGCAGTGTGTCGCGCGCACTGCGGGTTCTGGAGTCGGTCGGTCGCGCCCCGAAGGGCCTGACAGTCAAGCAGATCGCCCGACGGTGCGAGCTGACAGTGGCCACGACCTACCACCTGGTCCGCACCCTTGCCTACGAGGGCTACGTGATCCGTCGGGAGGACGGCACGTACATCGTGGGTCTGGAGGTCGCCGACCGGTACCGGGAGCTGGTGACAGCGTTCCGGGGCCCGCCCGCCGTGGGTGAGACGTTGCGGCGGGCAGCAGTGGAAACCGGCTACAGCCATTACCTGGGCCGGTTCGTCGGCGGCCAGGTCGCCCTCACGGCCATGGCCGAGGGCCACCGTTCGCCCTACCTGGAGGACCTGGTCCCCGGGTTCGACGAGGGGGCGCACGCGACAGCGCTCGGCAAGTGCCTGCTCGCCACACTGACCGCCGAGCAGCGATTCCGCTACCTGCGTGAATACGGCATGCGCCCGTTCACCACCGCCACGCTCACCACCACGGAGACGTTCGAGGCCGACCTGGCAGCCGGTGACCGACGCGGCATGCAGTTGGAGCTGGGGCAGTTCCGTCAGGGGGTGGCCTGCGCGGCGGTGCTCGTCGCGCCGGACAAGGACATGGAACGCCGTGTCGTGCTCGCCTGCGCCCTCCCGGCGAGCGAGATGATGACCTCCGCCCGGGTCGTACGCGCCAAGCTGCTCACTGTGGCCCGCGCCGTGGCCGACAGCATCGCCGCCGACCACTGACCCACCCGACGGCCGAGGGGCCCCCTGCCCGGCTGGCAGAGGGCCCCTTTCGGGCGGTCCAACGCCGGACCGCCGGAGCAACGTCAGCTGCCCACCGGGCCACGCATGAACCGGACATGAACACCTCTACGGCGCGGGCCGTCTGACCTCGGGCTGAACCGATCGGCGTGACGGCACGTATACCCGAGCGGACGCACCGCCGGACCCCGCGCCGGAAGTGAGGAGACCGCCATCAGCGACCACGACGCCCAACTGCTCCGGGCGCTGCACGACGAGCACGCGGAGGCGCTGTACGCGCACGCCCTGCGGCTCGTCAACGGCGACCGACAGCGGGCCGAGGACCTGGTGCAGGAGACGCTGCTGCGGGCCTGGCGGCATCCCGAGTCCCTCGACCCGCGACGCGGCTCCGTACGCGCCTGGCTGTTCACGACCGCCCGTAACCTGGCCATCGACGCCTGGCGGCGACGGTCCACACGGGTCGGTGAGGTGTTCACCGACGAACTGCCCGAGCCGCCGGACGCCGTCGACGAGGCCGAGCGTGCGGTGGAGGCATGGACTGTCGCCGAGGCGTTGAACCGGCTCACCCCGACCCACCGCGAGGTGCTCGTCGAGTGCTTCTATCAGGGGCGGTCGGTGGCCGAGGCGGCGTCCCGGTTGGGGGTGCCACCGGGCACCGTGAAGTCGCGCACCCACTACGCGCTGCGCTCACTACGGTTGGTCCTGGCCGAGATGGGGGTGACGGGATGACACGGTGCGAGTTCGCGCACGACGATGGCGCGTACGTGCTGGGCGCCCTGGCTCCCGCCGAGCGGGCGGCGTACGAGCGGCACCTCGGCGGGTGCGCCTCCTGCCGGGACGCGGTCGCCGAGATCGCCGTGCTGCCCGGGTTGCTCGGGCGGCTCGACCCGGCGGGTCTGGAGCAGTTCCTGCCGCCGCCGGCACCGCCCCGGGTGCCCGCGTTGCTGGAGGAGGCACGGAACCGTCGACGCCGCGAGCGGTCCGCGACGCGCCGCAGGTACGCGCTGACGGCGCTGGCCGCCGCCGCGCTGGCCCTTGTGGTCGGAGTCGGCACGGCAGCCGTGCTGCCCCGCCAGGACGCTCCGCCCAGCGTCCCCGAAGCGCAGGCCACCCGCCCCGGTCCGCAGGCGTCGATGGTCGCCATGCGGCCGGTGGCGTCGACCGGGCCGGTGCACGCCGAGATCGGGCTCAGCGGCACCAAGTGGGGCACCGTGGTGACAATGCACTGCGGCTACGACGCGCGGACCAGTTACGGCAAGGCGTACCCGTTCCGGTTGGTGGCGCGCGGCCCGAACGGCGCCAGCGAGCAGATCGGCTCGTGGCTCGCCGCCCCGGGCGACGACCTGCGGTTCACAGGCATGACCCGGTTCACCGACGCCGAACTGGTGAGCGTCGAGCTACAGCGGGCCGACGGGACGCCCCTGCTGACCTACCTGGTCCCCTGAGCAGGCAGGTCAGGCAGCGACGACGGGAACCTCGGCGGCGACACGCGTGCGTGCCCGATTACGGCGGGCGTGCCGGACGGCGTCGGCGGTGAAGACGACGAGGGCGACCCAGACCAGCGCGAACCCGGCGAGGCGGGCCGGTGGCATCGGTTCGTTGAAGATCAGCACGCCGCAGGCGAGCTGGAGGATCGGCGCCAGATACTGGATCATGCCGAGGCCGGTCAACGGCAGCCGGTTGGCGGCGCCCGCGAAGAGCAGCAGCGGGATCGCGGTGGCAGCGCCCGCCAGCACCAGCAGGGCGGTGTGCCCGGCCGAGACGTGGCCGAAGGTCAGCTCGGCGCGCCGGGTCAGCCAGGCCAGGTAGCCCAGCGCGGGCAGCGCCAGCACCGCCGACTCGACGAAGAGCCCCTCGGCGGCGGGCAGCCCGAGCCGCTTCTTGACCAGGCCGTAGCCGGCGAAGCTGAAGGCAAGCGTCAGGGACAGCCAGGGCAGGTGGCCGTAGTCCACTGTGAGCACGGCGACCGCCGACCCACTGATGCCCAACGCCACCCACTGCAGCGGGCGCAGCCGCTCCCGCAGCACAGTGACCCCGAGCAGCACCACCACGAGCGGGTTGATGAAGTAGCCGAGCGCTGTCTCCACCACCCGACCGGAGTTGACCCCGTAGATGTAGGTGCCCCAGTTGACAGCGATCAACGCGGCAGCGGCCACGATCCCGGCCATCGCCCACGGCCGGCGCAGCAGCGCCCGCAGGAAGCCGACGTTGCGCAGCGCGCCCAGCAGCAGAGCCACGAAGACCACCGACCAGACGATCCGGTGGGCGAGGATCTCCATCGGGCCGGCGGGTTGCAGCAGCTTGAGGTAGAGCGGAAAGAAGCCCCACATCAGGTACGCGCCGAAGCCGTAGAGATATCCCAGGCGGAGAGGCGTCACGGCTCCACCGTAAGGGGTGATTCGCTGCTTTGTTCCTTTCCGGTGAGCGGGGTCACGGGTGGCCGCCGGTCGAGGTTCATCCACCGCTCTGGGTTGTCCAGCGGCGTGAAGCCCACCCGCGCGTACACCTGGTGTGCGTCGTTCGTGGCCAGCAGGATCCGGCGTACGCCCAGGTCCGCCAGGTGGTCGCGGACCGCTTCGGCCAGCCAGCCGCCGAGCCCGATACCTCGGGCGGCGCGGTCGACGTACACGTCGCAGAGCCAGGCGAAGGTGGCGCCGTCGGTCACCACCCGGGCCACAGCGACCGGACGGCCGTCCTCGGGCCGGTAGACACCGAACGGCAACGACCCGGCGAACGCCCGCACGACAGTCTCCCGGTCCCGGCCCAGCGCCCAGTACGCGTCGGTGGACAACCAGCGATGGACCAGATCCAGGTCGAGCCGAGCGGGATCGGTGCTGATCAGGTGGCCGTCGCTGCGGGTCGATGAGAACACGTCGGCGACGCTAACCGACCCGGCCGGCCCGCGCGCCGACCAATTCCCGGAGTCTGGTCAGCAAACCGCCCGGCTCCGAGGAGCCGGGCGGCGCAGGTCGGTGATGGTCGGTCGTCGGTCGGTCCGGTCGGTCGTCGGTGAGTCCGGTCGCCGGTTGGTCGTCGGTCAGTCCCGGTCGAGGACGGCGCCGAGGATCCAGGTCACGATGCTCACGAACAGGGCACCGAGCACGGCGGCCGGCCAGAAGCCGTCCACCGAGAACGGCAGCCCGGCCTGGTCGGCGATCCAGCTGGTGAGCAGGAACAGCAGCCCGTTCACCACAAGCGCGATGAGGCCGAGGGTGAGCAGGTAGAAGCCGCAGCCGACGGTCTTGATGATCGGTTGGAGCACCGCGTTGACCACGCCGAAGATCGCCGCCACCAGGAGCAGCGTGGTGACCGTCTCGACAGTGGAACTCGATTCCAGGTCGATGCCCGGGATGAGCAGTGTGGCCAACCAGAAGGCCAGCGCCGTCGTGGCCAGCCGAATCAACAACCCCTTCAGAAAACCCATGGCCGGGATCGTGCCACGGACCAGCCAGCGACGTAACCCGCCGGATGACCATGCGGGGCTGGCTCACCCCCGCGCCGGCCGACCGATCAACTGGGCTTCGATGGGTGTGGGGGAGAGCAGCGCCCAGCGCAGGGCACGGCGGTTCACCACCGCCACCATGTCGTCGCGGATCCGGGTGAGCCAGTCAGCCGAGCCGCCCAGCCCCAACGCCGCGCCGGCAAGCGCGGCCTCCGCCGCGTGCAGCGGTTGCAGCACCGCCAGGTCGACGCGGCTCAGCGCGTCCACATCCGCCGCTGTCAGCTCGTCGCGCACCACGAGGGTGGCCCGCCAGCGAGGGCCCGGCTCGCTCTCGACGGCCACCGGGCCGGCGTCGACAACAAGCAGCAACGGCCGCAGCGCCGTGCCCACCCCGTCGGCGACCGGCCGACCCGGCGCGATCAGCGGGATCGTCCCGCCCGGGGCACCCACCCCCCGGACGAACGGCTCCCAGGCGCGCGGTCGCGCCGTCTGCACCACGACCAGCGCACCCAGAGCCATCGCCCGCAGCGCCACCAGTTGGGCGGCCCGCACCCCACCCACCAACAGCACACGTGTGCTCTCCGGGCGGAACAGCCGCACGGTGACGGCGCCGCCGTGCCGGTTCGTGCCGACCATCATCCCGGCCCCGCCCAGGGTCAGCTCCCAGTCGTCAAGCGCAGGCCCCGGCTGCGCGCCGACGGCGCTCAGCGCCAGCGGCAGCGTGCCGGCCAGCCCGGCCAGGTGCGCGCCGTCGAGCCGCCGCAGCCCACCACCGAGGCCGGTCACCAGGCGCTCCAGCGCCTCGACGGCCACTGTCAGCTCGGCAGGCGATCCGGCCGCGAGGCGTACCGTCAGCTCGGTCGGCACCTCGCCGGTGCCGCCGGCCGGCGGCGGGCCGGCGCACAGTGACACAGTGGTAGCGGTCGCCGGCAATGCGAGGAGCCGGGGCACCAGCGGCCGCGCGGCGGCACCGCCGGCCTCCGGCCACCGGGCCAGCCGGAACGTGGCCTGAACCAGGGTGCCGCACCGCAGCACCGGCCAGGACTCCCGCACCGGGCCGCCGTCCAGGTGCGCCAACTCGCTGAGAACGCGAAGCGCCGCGGGTACGCCGAGCGGCCGGGCGGTCAGCGGCCCGAGTCGACGGACGATCCGGCGCACTGTGCCGGTGAGCACCCGGCGCAGATCCTCCTCCGACCAGCCGTCCACCCGCAGCACCCGGACCGCGAGCACCGCCCGCTCCCGCCCGGCGAGCCGACCGTCGGTGAGCTGCCGGTACGACGTGCCGACGGTTCCGCCCGCCGCCGGCACGGGTGCCGGTGTGCCGGAGAGCAGCAGCTGGATCCGCAGTGACGGGACGTCCGGCCCCGGCGTGGGCAGCAGCGCGGCCGGTGCGGGGATCGCCCGGGACGCGTCCCCCAGCAGGTCCCCCGGGTCGCCAAGCTCCAGCAGCACCACCATGCCGCCGGTGTCCTCCAGAATGGCCGCCGGCCCACCGGACAGCTCCGTCGAGCGGATCACCGCACCCGGCGCCACCAGATCGAGCAACTCGGTGGGGCCTGCCTGTCCGGCCAGCGCCCGGCGACGGGTCAGGTGCCCGCAGGCCGTGCCCAGCCACTCGAAGAGCCACCGGCCCCGGACCCGGACCCCGGCGACCGCCACGAGCAGCACCGCCGCCAGCAGCGCCACGACGGTGACCGGCGTTCCCCGACCCAGGGCGGCCACGACGAGTGCGACGGCGACCTGCCCGGTGACCAGCTGGCCGGCGCGCAACCCGCCGTCCGGTCGCCGCCCGATCGAGGCCCAGCGGGCGACCGACGACCGGCGGCGAAGTGCGTCGCGCTCGTCGCCACCGCCGGGCGTGCCCGGGTCGGAGCCGACCGGGACCGCTGGCTGCTGCCCTCCGGTGGTGATCGCCGGCACGGCACCTCCTCGACCAGTGTGGACCGTGTCGAGGCGGCAGGTCCCCGGCCGGCTGAGTGGGCTCGCCGGTCCGCCGCGGGACCGCTCCGGCGGCCCGTCACACGCCGCGACATGGCTGCCGCACATCGTAAGCGACCGATGGCTGTCGTGGTTGTCCACAGGGGAGCGCAGCGGGGTAGCAGAACCGCTACCGTGCCGCTACCGTCAGCCACGAAGTTCATCGCTGACCCGCGTCCACAGTGCTCATCGACCGGGCCACGCGAGCGATGCGCCCCCACGGCGAGCGCGTCGACGGCCAGACACGACCGAGGAGACGAGGTGACGTCCGGGTGTCCCAAACCCAGGCAGAAGCGGCGGTGATGCAGCAGACCGCTGCGAAGTTCGAGCAGGTGGACCAGTCGTTGCAGTCCATGCTTACCGGCCTGCTGGCCGAGCTGGAGGTGTTGCAACAGGCGTGGCGCGGCGCCGGAGGGCGGTCGTTCGAGCAGGTCAAGCGGCAGTGGTCGCAGGACCAGGCGGCGCTGCACCGGGCGCTGCGGGAAACCGCAGGCGCCATCCGCACCGCAGGCCGGCAGTACGACGTCTCGGACGACGAGGCGGCCAGCCGGGTGTCCGGCACCAACCGCGGCGGCATCCAGCTGCCGCTCTGACCCGCTGGAAGGGGAGCTTCGATGGACAACGGTGTGCTGGTCGTCAACTTCGCCGCGCTGCAACAGGCCGGCGCTGACATCCAAAGGGCGCTTAACACGCTCGACTCGCAGCTCGGCCAACTCGAGCGCGACGCCGCCCCTCTGGTGGCCGGCTGGGCGGGCGAGGCCCAACAGGCGTACGAGCAGCGCCAGAAGCGGTGGCAGTCCGCCTCGCAGGACCTCCAGGCGATGCTGCGCGCCATCAAGTTGGCGGTGGACGACTCCGCCGCCGACTATCTGGACACCGAGAAGAAGAACACCGGGCTGTTCCAGTGAACCCGGCGGGCCGGGAGCGCTTACCGATTTCGCGTCGGCGCTCCCGGCCGCTTTTCTTGATGAGCCGCCCCGGGCCGGGTGTGCGCGGTGCTGGGGTCAGGCGGGGTCGGCTGGGCGCCAGCGCCGACGTGCTCCTCGGGGCAGCACCAGGGCGAGCAGCACCACGGCGACCGCCACCGTGCCGATCACCGCGCCGACCGCCAGAGCCCGGTCCTGTGCCGTGGCACGGCGTTCCTGGCGGGCGAGCAGCACCGGGTCGGCCCGGTCGTCGGCAAGCGCGGCAACCGACCGAGGGGCCGTAGCACCGCCGCCAGTCTCGGTGACCGCTCGATAGGGGTTCAGCACACCGGCGCCGTACCCGCCGCCCTGGCCCGCGCCGGGCGCCGGATCGGCAGTCGCGACGATCCGCTGCACCACCTGAGCAGCGGTCAACTCCGGCCGGTACGACCGCAGCAGCGCAGCTGTGGCGGCCACGAACGGCACCGCGTAACTCGTGCCCTCGACGCGCTGGTGGCCCTGACCGGGTGCGGCCACCAGCACGTCGCTACCCGGCGCCACCAGGTCGACGTACGCGCCGATCTGGGAGAAGGTCGCCCGCGCGCCGTCCACACCGATCGCACCCACCCCGAGCACACCGTCGTACGCGGCGGGGAACGGGCGAGGATTTCCGCTGTCGTGCAGGTTGCCGGCGGCGGCCACGAGCACCACGTCCCGGTCGAGGGCGTACCGCACTGCGGAGCGGACCTGCGGGTCGTCGGCGTACAGCACGACGGAGAGGTTCACCACGTCGGCGTCGTGGTCGACGGCCCAGCGGATCGCGCGGGCGAACTCGTCGGCACTGACCGTACGTCCCGATTCCCGCCCTTGCACCACCTGCTGCTCACTCACCCGTACCGGCAGGATCCGGGCACCCGGGGCGAGGCCGTGGAAGGCGATGCCGGATCGGGGGGTCGCCGCGATGATGCTGGCGACGCCGGTACCGTGGCCGGCGCAGTCCCGTCCGCCGTCCCCGCCCGGGTCGAGCAGGTCGGTGCCCGCCCGCACCCGCCCGGCCAGTTGAGGATGCACCCGGTCGACCCCGGAGTCGACGACCGCGACCGTCACACCGGCTCCGGTCGTCAGCGGAGTGAGCCGTGTGGGGTCGTACCGTTGCTGTGGCCAGGGTGTGGCATCCACCGGCCGGACGGGCGCGAGTGGGGTCGCGCAGGCCGGTGCCTCCCGGAGTGCGGCGTGAGCGGCGGCGGGCGGAAGGACCGCGCCGGTCAGCAGGGCTGCCGACAGACCGGCCAGGACCGGGCGCGCAATCGACAGCGACATCGACGGCCTCCGTATCGTGTCGGCTCCGGAACGGGATGTTATCGCCTCACCGACACCCCGGCGGGCCGCCGCCGGCCAGCCATTGTGATCTTGATACCACCTTGTAGGTTGTACGCGATACCTGTGGCCTGTTCTCGGAAGGGGAGGTGGCCGTGACCGAATGGGAGCCGGCCACGGAGGCCGAGGTGGCGATGCGGGAAGCGCTGCGCGCCAATGACCAGGAGCTGTACTTCCGCCTCCTGTCCCGCACCGATCTGTTGTTGCCGGTCTCCGCGCCGACGCCGCCCGGCCAGCCACCCTCCGGCTGGGGCACCTGGACCACCGGCGGCCGGACCCACGTACTGGCCTTCACCTCCTCCGCCGCGCTGCGCGCCTGCCTCGGCGAGCACACCGCCGGCACCCGCCGCGTCCCGTTCGCGGACCTCGCCCTGGCCTGGCCCAACCACGAGTGGTGGCTAGCGGTCAACCCGGGATTGCCCGTCGAGGGCTACCTGCCGGCATGGTTCGTCTCCCAACTCTCGCGTGGCGATGTCCGGCTGCCCGGCCGGGCCATGGGTGCCCGCGCCCGACTGGAACGCGCCGAGACCCTGGCGCGATCCAGAGCCGGCACGACCAGCCGGGAGGCCGCACCCGGCACCGGGCCGGCGGCCACCTCGTCCGGACGGCCTTCGCCGACGACCGCCGTGCCCCCGGTAGGTGGGCCGACGGCGCCGAACCCCACACCTGGCGCGGCCGGGCTGTCGCGAGGGTCCGGTGTGGACGACATGCCCGCTGCCGGCCAGCGGCACCCGACCGGCCCGCCCCGGCCGGCGCGATCCGATGCCGGCGCATCCCGGTACGCGGCGTTGGCTCCCCCTGACCGACCCGCTCCCGTACCGACCGACGCCGCCGGCGCGGGCTGGCCGCCCGCGAGCCGGCCGGCCGCCGACACCGACGACCCGGCTGCGACCAACGGCGCTGCCCCAGACGGTCGGCGCTCCTTCTTCGAACCGACCTCGGGTCGGAGCCGGCCGTCCGGCACCACCCCCGGTGACGTCCGCCCCGGCGACCGCGCGGTGCCGCCATCCCGGTTCGCCCGGGGCAGCCAGCCCTTCCCGCGCCGCCGCCCCGCCGACGACGGCCCCACCCGGGCCTTCCCCATGCCGCCGCCGGCCGCCGCCGACCTGGGCGCACCCAGAGGGGTACGCGCTCCTTCGGCGAACGAGGAGGCCACCCAGCCCCTGCCACCCCGCCGCCCCGATCCGCTGGCTCACGAGCCCACCCGTGCCTTCCGGGTGCCCGGTACGGCCACCGGTGCACCTGCGCCGAACCCGGCCGGGCGACCCTCGGAGGACGAGACCCAGGCGATCCCGCACGGTCGGCCGATCGACCCGCGCCAGTTCGAGCCCGCGGAGGAGATACCGCCATCGGTGGCGGAGCCGGTCTCCGGGCCGCCCGGTTCGCGGCGGGGCTTCACGCCCATCGTCATCGAGGGCACCATCATCGAGTCCCGCGACCTCACCGACACGGCCGAAGCTGATGCCCGGGTCGAGGCGGCCTCCCGCCCCGGACCGCCCTCCGCCCCACCACCGTTCGACAAGCCCGACGCGCCTGTGTTCGGCGCTGCTGCCCCGGACGCGCCTGCTCCCGATCCGGCTCCGTTCGGGGCGCCTGCTCCCGATCCGGCACCGTTCGGCGCGTCCGCTCCCGGCCCGGCACCGTTCGGCACGTCCGCTCCCGACCCGGCACCGTTCGGCGCGTCCGCTCCCGGCCCGGCACCGTCCGGCACGTCCGCCTCCGACCCGGCACCGTTCGGCACGCCCGCTCCCGAGCCGGCGCCGCCGGTCCGACCTGCGTCGTCCGAGCCGAGCCTGTTCGAGCCTGCGGCCGCGCGTCGGATGTCCGCGCCGGCAGACGCCGGCCCGGACGTGGTCGGCGAGCGTCCGGTCGATGCCGCTGCGGGTGGTTGGCGCGCCGACGAGCGTGCCGGTACCTCGGTCGTTGACGAGCGTGCGGGCTTCGGCGCGTCGCCTGTCGATGTGAACGGTGCGGACCGGATCAGTGCGGACTGGATCGGCGCGGACCGGACCGGCGCGGACGACCGCGCGACGCCTGTGGGCGAGGACGTCGGCGGCCCGCTTCCCCCGATCGCTCCGGACGTCAACGGATCGCCCTCCCCGGCGGCAGCGGGCTTTGGCGAGTCGTCCTCCCCAGCGGCTGCGGGCGTCGGTGACTCGTCCTCCCCAGCGGCTGCGGGCGTCGGTGACTCGCCTTCCCCGTTGGCTGCGGAGGTTGGTGGCCACCCTTTCCCGGTGGGGACGTCGTCTTACCCGGTTGACAGCGGCGTGGAGACGGCACGCCTCGACGTGACCACCCCCGACAGCGGCACGCTTCCGGTCGCGGACGGGCAGCGCCCGCCTGCGGAGACGCCTGCGCCGGTCGAGTTCGAGCCGGCCAACACCGTCGAGGAGGACCTGCTCAGCGCGGCAGGTTCCGGCAGCACTGACACGTTCCTGTCCACCCTGCTGCTGGCCCGAGTGCTGCTGCCGGCCGCACCGGATTCGGCGCGCGGCAGCCGGCCCGGCGACCCGGGTTTCGTCTGGCGCACCGCGCAGCTCGACGGCGAGACGTACGTCGTGGTCTACACCTCGCCGGAGCGCCTCGCCGACCACACCGAGGGCGATGTCGACACGGTCCGGGTGAAGTTCGCCCAGCTGATCCGGCGTTGGCCGGACGAGGACTGGTCGTTCGCCGTCAACCCGGGCACTCCGGTCGGCGCCAAGCTGCCCGGCGAGCAGATCGTCGCGCTGGCCAACTGGGCCGCCGAGGTGGGACTCGGCGACGACCTCGAGGTGGATCCGCAGGAGCCGGCGGCAGTGGAGGAACCCGCTGCCCGCCCTCGGTACGCCCCGGCCGCTGTCGACCCGACCCGTCCGACGGTGATGCAGAAGGCGATCGCGCCGAGCCAGCTCGCGTACTACCTGGAGCGCGGGTACGACAGGGTCTCCGGTTTCGTGCACCGTGCGGGGGAGTTGGCGCACCTGACCACGCCTGCCGAACTGCACGACGCGCTGGGTCTCAGCTACCCGGGATCACCGTTCGTGCGGGACGCCGAGGAGATCTACGTGCTGCGGTGGCCGGCGCACCGGCCCAGCCTCTACCGGATCCCGTACGGCGGGCAGAACGAGGCGGCGATGCGGGCCATGGAGGGCTGGGTCATCGAGCGCCCACCGTTCCGCGGCAACGGTTTCGCCCCCGGCGAGAGCAGCGACGTGGTGGCGGAGTTCAAGGTGGACAGCGTGCGGCTGCCGCACGGCGCGCAGCTCTGGCGGATCGGCGGGGACGGCACCGAGCGGGTGGTCGCGGTCCTCGACACGGACGCCGTGGTGTGGCGACGGGTCGGGGAGGCGTGATGCGGGACGGCTACGTGGCCCGCTGGCGGGGTCGGGAGTACCAGGCCAGCCCGGACGGCGACGACATCCGCCTGTACCAGCCGGAGCCGGCTGAGGGCTTCGAGGAGGTCCGGCCCGGCCGGTACGTGCGGGTGCTGCCGGCGAGCGAGATCGAGGACCTGGCGTACGTGCGGACCACCTGCACGTGGCAGGGGCAGCCGTTCATCGTGCTCGGTGAGCACGACGCGTGGCTTCGTGTGGAGTACACGGGTGGGCGCTGGCCGGTGGCCGAGGCGATGCGGTTGGAGGTCTTCGACTTCGGCGTCTACCAGGGCTGGGCGCCGGCCGCCGAGGTCACCGACCTGCGGGAGCAGCGGGTCTGACGGCTCAAGGGAGCAGCGGGTCTGACCGCTCAGGACTTGGCCCACCGCAGGATCTCGCCGAGCACCAGATCCGGGGCCTCCAGGTGCGGAAAGTGGCCCACCTCGTCGAGTAATCGCCACTCGTACTGTGCGACGACGTACCGGCCGGAGCCGAGGGCGGTACGCGGCAGGGCGGCGACGTCGCGCGCGCCGTGCAGTTGCAGGGTCGGGGTGACCAGGGGCTTCTGCATCAGGCGAACGAACCGGTAGCCGTGCAGCCGCAGCGCCGATCGGAACGCCCAGCGGTATCCCTCCATGGCGCAGAAGGCGGCCTGCGGGATGAGCATGGCCTCCCGGCACCGCTCGGCGTACGCCTCGAAGTCCTGGCTGACGGTCCAGCGCGGCCCGCCCCAGCGGCGCAGGATCTCCGCGACGGCCGCCGCGCCGTCGCGGGTCAGCACGTGCTCGTAGCGGGGGATTTGGAACTTGAGCGCGACGGTGGAGGCGGCGAACTGGCCACGCGGGTCGGCGAAGATGGCGGCGCGCAGCCGCAGTGGATGCGGTGCCCCCAACACCACGAGCCGGCGAACGAGGGACGGGTGGAACGAGGCCACCGTCCAGGCGACCATGCCGCCGACGCCACTGCCGACCACCGTCGCGGACCGTTCGCCGAGCGCGCGGATCAGCCCGGCGATGTCGGCGGCGAGCGTGTAGCCGTCGTACCCCCGGGGTGGTTTGTCGCTGGCGCCGTAGCCGCGCAGGTCGACGGCGACCGCCCGGAAGCCGGCGTCGGCGACCGCCGGGAGCATCTGGTGCCAGGCCCACCAGTGCTCGGGGAAGCCGTGCAGGAACAGCACCATCGGCCCGGTGCCGGCCTCGACCACGTGGAAGCGGCTGCCGTTGGCGCCGACGAAGCGGTGCGTCCACGGCCCCTCGGTGAGGACGCAGGATTCGTCGACGGCGTCGCCGCGCTGGTCGGTCATGCGCTCAGCCTAGGTCCCGTGGCACAGGGCACGGTCCGGGCCCGTCCGCGGTGGTCCGCTGCTCGACAGGCGACGGTACGGCCGTTCACTCGGGGATGATGCTTCTGGCCAGTCCCGGGCCGCAGCTGATGCGTGCTCGCGCGGGTCCGATTCGCAGCGTGACGAAGCTCCCGGTCCGTAGTTCGCCGGCGTCCGGGCCGTGCAGGGCGTATTCGGTGCCGTCCTCGCTGACGAGCCGGTAGCAGGGGCCGGTGCCGCCCTGGGTGATGGTGCCGCTGATCAGGTCGGTCTGCCGCAGGTCGCTGGGCGGGCTCGGTTTGGCAGCGGGTGGGCGCATCGTCGGCGGCACGGTGGAGGACAGCGGTGGGTTGGTGGCGGACAGCGACGGCGGGGCTGGAGGGGTGGTCTCGCCCGACGCGGACGGGTCGGTCGGGGGCGGCGTCGGTGTGACTGTCGGCGTGAGCGGGGTGGTGCCGCCCTCGGCGGGCGCTGCGGCGTCTCGGGGGCTGGCGCACGCGACCATCGTCAGCAGCGGGAGAAGCAGGACCAGGGCGCGGGGGGTTGTCAGCACATCTCTTCGACGCAGGTCAGGGCGCTGCGGTTCCGGCGGGAGGCCAGCTCGGGCGGCGTGGGGCCGTCGGTGTCGGAAACGGCAGCGGCGCCCGGGGAGAACCCCGGACGCCGCCGTCTGCTGCTGCGGAACTAGGAGATACGGATCTTCATCGAAGTGCCGTCCTGCTCCTGAACCTTGATCTTGACACCGGCTGCGGGGAGCTTGACGCCGTGGTTCGGCAGCTCCTCGTAGAAGTACTTCTTGGTGTCGTCGAACAGCGGCTCCGCGTCCTGGCCACGGATGTACTGCGGCTGGCTGTTGAGGCGCAGCGTGAACGAGTCGGCCTTCTTGAGGCTGAACGGCGCGTCGTACATCTGCACACGAGCACGCCAGGGAGCCCCGGTCAGGTTGTAGATCGGGCGCGGGTGCGCGTCGATGTACAGGTTCCGACCCTCACCCGGGTGGGCGACGGTGTTGTTGTCGGGCCAGCGGGTGTTCCAGTACGAGATGAGCAGGCCCTCCTGGTACGCGTAGTGGTCCACCCAGTTCGGGCGGGTGTTCGCGTAGCCGAAGAAGTACGGGCCGGTCTTCAGGTACTTGTCGTACGAGACGTACGACCGGTTGCCAGCGATGTAGTAGTTGTCGAACAGCCGGGTGTAGGTGGCCCCGACCGCCTCCCAACCCTTCAGGTCCCAGCCCGCGTCAGCGGTCTCGGCACCGTCGCTGAACACCGTGGCGCCGTCCGCGGTAACGGTGATCGCGTCACCGAAGAAGCCACCCTCGGCGACACCGCCGTCGGTGACGTAGTGCAGGCGGATCTGAGCCACCTTGCCGGCGAGCGACGTCAGCGGGATGTTGATGTCCGCCCACGCGCCGTTGCTGCTGCCGTCGAGGGCCGGGCGACCCGCGCCGTCCACGCCGATCGGCTCACCGTTGACCGTGCCGTCCAGGTCGACCCAGGTCTGGCCGCCGTCGGTCGACGCCTCGAAGTAGAGGTAGTCGTAGTTCTCCTCGATGGAGTACTTGCCCTTGAGCGACATCGCCGCCGAGGACTTGCCGGTGAGGTCGAACGTCCTCGTCATGGTCTGGTTGAGGTTGTCGTCGTTACCGGAGAAATACTGCTTGGAGCCCTCGAACGGTGCGCCGTAGTTGAACGTGTACTCCCGCTTGGGCAACACCACCACCACGGCCTGCGCCTTGGCGGAGTTGTACTCCTGCGGGCCGAGGTCCAACGTGCGCTTCTGCCCCGCCACGACCACCTCGTAGTCGAGCCAGCCGAGCTGGAGCTTGTTCCACGCGCCGAGGTCGCCGCCGCGCTCGCCGATGCCGCCGTCGTTCTTGGCGCCGAGTCGGCTCTGGGCCATCAGGGTCCAGTGCTCGTTGCTGTTGTCGGCCGGTCCGTAGTCGTCCGGCAGGCCCAGGTCGTGGCCGTACTCGTGGTAGAAGACGCTGCGGCCACCGTTTTCCGGCTGGATCGTGTAGTCGCGGATCCAGACGCCGGTGTTGCCGATCTGGGTGCCACCGATCGGGAAGTTCGGCGGGCCGACCGGCGAGCTGTTGAACGCCGACCAACGGTGGCTCCAGATGGCGTCCTCACCCTGCTGCGGGTCACCGTCGGCCTGGTCGCCGCCGGAGTGGACGATCTGGAAGTGGTCGATGTAGCCGTCCGACTCGTTGAAGTCGCCGTCACCGTCGTAGTCGAACCGGTCCCACTGGTCGTAGGACCGCATCTCCTCGGCGATCTGGGCGTCCGTCCGGCCCTTGGCCTTCTGGTCGGCGACCCACTGGTTGGCGGCGTCGCGGATCAGCGCCCACGTGTTCGAGCAGACGTTGTCGCCGCAGACGGCCGGGTCGCCGGTCGGGTCGTTGTCGGCCTTCGGGTCGTCGGAACGACCGTAGCGGGCCTCGTTGTACGGAACCTTGACCCAGTCGGTGACCTGGCCCTCGACCGTGTAGCGGCCGGAGGACTGGGCCTCGTAGTACTGCTTCAGCGACTCGTCGCCGGGGTTGGTGCCGAAGTACAGCTGGCGGAAGTGGTCCGGGCTGTAGTCCGGCTGCCAGACGGTCTTGTTGTCCACGGCCCGGTTGGGCTGCGGGATCTGGTTGTGCAGCGGACCCTCGAAGGTCGCCGGACCGGCGATGTTCGGGTTGAGGTCCTTGTCCGGGTAGGACGGGTGCCGCTGGTTGCCGAACTCGGCCAGGATCACGAAGATCTTGTCGGTCCGTTCGCGCTGGAGCTCGACGTACTGGTCCTCGGTCGCCTGGGCGGTGGCGGACCGGGCGTTGGCGTTGGTGTCCGCCTTGCCGACCTGACCGACCTTGACGACCGTGCTGCCGTTGCGCTGAATCGGCTTGCTGCGCCCGCTCAGTACGTCGCTGAGACCCTGCTGACGCAGCTCACGGCGCTTGGCCTCGAGCTTGTCGGGGAGTTCGTCCTTCAGTGACTGCGGTTCGGCGGCAGCCGGAGCTGCTGCCGGCAGTTTGGGCTGAGGCGCCGCCGAGGCGGACGGGCCGAAAGCCAGGCCTGTCGCCGTCAGTGAGAGCCCGAGCAGACCCACTGCGACTTTGCGCACGTGGTACCTCCGGTGTGAGGGAACCGGCCCAACGGGGGTACGGGCCGGCGATAGATCGATCCCACTAGTGGGACCAATGGTGAACATAGACACTGCTGCGTCGGGTGGGAAGACGAACGCGTCGATTTGTTGCAAGATTTTGTTGAGAACGCTTTTCACCGTCACACCTGCGCGCCTCATCTGGGCGTGGACCAGGCTCGATGTGCCGCGAGCGGCTATAGCGATGCATTTCGATAAGCGTGATCAGTTGTACGACAGTGGGGCCGGCGGCGTTCCCGCCACCGGCCCCACCGATACTGCTTGTCAGTTGCGGGAAACGGTCACCGCCTCGCGGAGGTGACGTGGATCGTGGCGGACGTGTTGTCCCGCGCGGCCTTCTTGATGGTGAGCGAGACGCCGTAGTTCACGCCCTGGTCCCCGGGGTTACCGGTGCCCAGCACGATCGCGCCGCCGCCCAGCGTCACGCCGTAGTACTCCGGCGCCGGGCTGCCGTCCGGGTGGGTGACCCGGGTGGTGTACGGCGCGTTGTCCCGCGACGGCAGCACCACCGAGGCGTCGTTGTCCCGCGCGTACGCGGCCCCGTCGCGCATCTCGATGCCCGGGTACCAGCCCTTGGCGTCGGTGAAGCCCTTGACCGGCGGCAGTGCCTTGAACTTCGTGCAGTACGCGCTGTACGGCTCGTCCGCCGCCTCCAGGCACTCCGTGAAGGGGTACGTCGGCTTCAGCGAGAACGCCGCGTTCGACGACTGCGGACGGCTGGGCAGGTTGTCCGTCACCGACGGGTCCTTCACCGCCGCCTCGCCGGTGCGCCGGTACGGGTCGAAGTGCGAGTCGACGATGAGCAGCCCGCCCTTCGCCCCGTAGCTGGGCAGGGCTGTCATCTGCCCGGTGACGTGGTTGACGTCGCCGAGCGCTGTGTCTCGGTACCAGACCAGCATGCCCGGGGCGTTGTACGAGATCCGGTCGACCTTCCACGCCTCGTGCGAGTAGATCGTGTCGTAGGTGTACTTCAGACCCTCGTCGAAGCCGTCGAAGTTGCGCCACTCGGCCAGGTAGTAGTGCGCGTGCACCTCTGTACCGGTGCTGATCTTCCAGCCCGCGCCAGTGGTGTCGACGAAGGTGCCGCCGGTGGCGGTCCAGCCGTTGTCGCCACCCTCGGCGTCGTCACTCCAGGTGGTGGTGCCGCCGCCGGTGACCGAGAAGTCGTCGACGAACCAGTTGCGCTCCTCGAACGCCTCGTCGGTGGCAAGGCGCAGCCGGACCTGGACCGTCGTGCCGGCGTACGCCGACAGGTCGACGTAGTCGTGCCGCCAACCGTCGGTGCTGCCGGTCAGGCCGTACTTCTTGCCGCCGAAGTCGTTCATCCGGCCGTTCGGGTCGGGGTAGCCGTCGGGCGTGGTGACCACGGCACCGGCCTCGTTGTAGACCTTCTGCTCGGTCCAGGTCGTGCCGCCGTCCGTGGACAGCTCGACGAAGCCGTAGTCCCAGTCCTGTTCGATGATGTAGTTGTTCCACATCCAGAACTTCGCGTCTGCGGCCGCCGGCACGTCGACCGAGCGGCTGAGCTTGACGTCGGCCCAGCTCTGGTCGTTGTTGCTGTGCCACATCTTCGTGCCGCTGTGCGGCGTGGCGAGCGTGGTCACCTTGTCCGGCAGGTCGACCTTGATGCCGTCCTCGGTGCGCACGGGCGTACGTGAGGTCTGCCCGACCTCCACTGTGCGCGGGCGCGAGCCGGGCGTCACGGTCAGCGGATCGGCCCAGCCGAGCACCCACTTGTCCCAGATGCCCATGTGCGTGGGCAGCGCCTGGAAGATCTCGCCTGAGTGCGATCCGGAGGCCATCAGGTCCCAGAAGTCCACGTCGGAGTCGGCGTTGCCGGACGTGTCGTAGAGGTCCGGCAGGCCGAGGTCGTGGCCGAACTCGTGGGCGAAGACGCCGACGCCGGCATCCTCCGGCTGCACGATGTAGTTCGACACCTTCAGGTTGGTGCCCGGGATGCTGTAGCCGCCGGTGACCGTGGAGGAGTGCGCCCACACGGCGTACGTGCCCTCGGTGCCGCCGCCACGGGACTTGCCCTGCCCGGCGTGCACCAGCACGAGGTGGTCGATGACGCCGTCCGGCTCGAAGAGGTTGCCGTCGCCGTCCCGGTCCGCCTGGTCCTCGATGTCGTAGTCGGCCCACGGGAAGCTGGGGTCCTGCGCGGCGAGCGCGTCGATCGCGTCGGTCGCCAGCCGGCCCGCGCCGGCCGGGTTGTCCGGGTGCCCGTTCATCGACTGCTGGCGGCCGGCGACCCAGTTGCCGTTCTCGTCCTGGAAGCAGCGCGACGCCGCGTACCAGCCCTCGGAGTGCGGCACGGTGATCCACGGGCTGGCCTGCCCGTCGACCGTGTACGCGTTCTTGGACATCTCCAGGTACACGTTGTGCATGGTGCGGCCGGAGAGGTCGATGCCCGGCTTGCCGTCCGGGCCCCTCAGGTCCTTGCGGACCCGCTCGGTGATGCCCTTCTTGCTGTACAGCATCTTGTCGTAGTGCGACGGCGAGAAGTCCGGCACCCACATCGAGTTGTTGTCCTCGTGCGGCAGTGTCGCCGGGTTCGCGATGTTGTTGTGCTTCGGGCCGTTCTGGACGGTGCCGGGGACGCAGGTGCGGTCCTCGAACACCGTCTTGGGGACCATCACGCCTGTGAAGTCGTCGTTGGCCTGGTCGTTGAACTCCACGAGCAGCGTCAGCAGCTTCGCCGTCTGCGTGGAGGGTGCCTTCTTGATCTTCCGGGGGTTCTTGCCCGTCTTGATCGACTTGGCTTCGATCTTCGCCAGCTGGCGGGCCGCCACCGGGTTGCCCCGGGCGTGCTTCTGGTCGAACGCGCGCGCGGCGTCGACGCCCGGCGTGTAGACGCCACCCTTGCCCTTGACCTCGCGGCCGTTGGTGTCTGTCTGCACCTCGGGCTCGGCGTAGTTGATGTAGTACTCGTCCGCTCCGATCACCGCCTGCGGGGTGGTGGCCGACGACTGGGCCGCCGCACTGCCGGTCACGGTCAGTGACGTGGCCGCGAGGGCGATGGCGGGTAGCGCGACGAGTAGTCGTCGCCGCGCCCCGGACTGCGGTTTGTGGTTCATGCCGCTCCAATTCTCGGGCATGGGGAGAGGGAAGCTGGAGTCGCCGCACATCGATGTGATGAACGTCGAACTGTCCCAACCTGCGTGAACCTAAGGCACAACCGGCCGAAAGGACAGAGGTGGCCCACCGCCTGTGCCCGTTCAGCCGCTCCCGGATCATCCGACCGACCGATGTGACGCTGGTTGGGCCGTGCGCGCCGTACCCGTAAGAAATGACGGAGGGTGGCGGTCCGTCCGGACCGCCACCCTCCGAGGTGTACGCCTGCCGTCAGTCCTCGTCGGACTTCGTGCCACTCATCCCCGACGAGATCAGGTCCATCACCGACGAGTCCTGCAACGTCGTCACGTCGCCGAGCGACCGGTTCTCCGCCACGTCCCGCAGCAGCCGGCGCATGATCTTGCCGGAGCGGGTCTTCGGCAACTCCGGCACCAGCATGATCTGCCGCGGCTTGGCGATCGGGCCGAGCGTCTTCGACACGTGGTTGCGCAGGTCCGCGATGAGCTGCTCACCGGCCTCGCCGGCGATGTCGGTGCTGCCGCGCGGGATGGCGAACGCGACGATCGCCTGACCGGTCGTCGGATCGGTGGCACCCACCACCGCAGCCTCGGCCACCGACGGGTGCGACACCAGCGCCGACTCCACCTCCGTTGTGGAGATGTTGTGCCCGGACACCAGCATCACGTCGTCCACACGGCCGAGCAGCCAGATGTGCCCGTCGTCGTCCTTCTTCGCCCCGTCACCGGCGAAGTACATGCCCTCGAACCGCGACCAGTACGTCTCGATGAACCGGTCGTCGTCGCCCCAGATGGTGCGCAGCATCGACGGCCACGGCTCCCGCAGCACCAGGTAGCCGCCACCGCCGTTCGGCACCGACTGGCCCTGGTCGTCCACCACGTCGGCGACGATGCCCGGCAGCGGGGTCATGGCCGAACCCGGCTTGGCCGCCGTCACACCCGGCAGCGGGGAGATCATGATGGAGCCCGTCTCGGTCTGCCACCACGTGTCCACGACGGGCAGCTCACCCCGGCCGACGTGCTGCCTGTACCACATCCACGCCTCGGGGTTGATCGGCTCGCCGACGCTGCCCAGCAGCCGCAACGACGACAGGTCGAAGCCCGCCGGGATGTCCTCGCCCCACTTCATCATGGTGCGGATCAGCGTCGGCGCCGTGTAGAGGATGCTGACCTTGTACCGGTCGACGATCTCCCAGAACCGGCCCTTGTGCGGGGTGTCCGGCGTGCCCTCGTACATCACCTGCGTGACGCCGTTGGAGAGCGGCCCGTACACGATGTAGGAGTGGCCGGTCACCCAGCCGATGTCGGCCGTGCACCAGTAGACGTCCGTCTCCGGCTTCAGGTCGAAGACCGCATGCGCGGTGTACGACGCCTGCGTGAGGTAGCCACCGGTGGTGTGCAGAATGCCCTTCGGCCGGGCCGTCGTGCCACTGGTGTAGAGGATGAACAGCGGGTGCTCGGCGTCGAACGGCTGCGCGGTGTGCTCGGCCGACGCCGTCTCCACCGTCTCGTGCCACCAGCGGTCCTTCGCCGTCCAGGCCACGTCCTCGCCGGTACGCCGGACCACGAGCACGTGCTCCACCGACGGGCAACTCGCCACCGCCTCGTCCACTGTCGGCTTCAACGCCGACGGCTTGCCCCGCCGGTAACCACCATCGGCGGTGATCACCACCTTGGCGCTGGCGTCCTGGATGCGGTTGCTCAACGAGTCGGCGGAGAAACCACCGAAGACCACACTGTGCGCGGCACCGATCCGGGCACACGCCAGCATGGCGACCGCAGCCTCCGGAATCATCGGCAGGTAGATCGCCACCCGGTCACCGGCGGTCACCCCCAGATCGGTCAGCGCGTTCGCCGCCCGGCAGGTCATCTCGTGCAGGTCGGCGTACGTGATCGTCCGGGTGTCGCCTGGCTCACCTTCCCAGTGGATGGCCACCTTGTCGCCCCGGCCCGCCTCCACATGCCGGTCCAGACAGTTGTACGCCACGTTGAGCTGCCCACCGACGAACCACTTCGCGAACGGCGGATTCGACCAGTCGAGCACCTCGTCCCACTTCTTCGACCAGGCCAGCCGGTCGGCCTGCTTCGCCCAGAAAGCGAGCCGATCGCCCTGCGCCTCGGCGTACGCGTCGACTGTGACGTTGGCGTGCGCGGCGAGTTCGGCCGGCGGGGGGAACTGGCGCGTCTCGTTCAGCAGATTGGCCAATGCCTCGCTCATGCCGTGGCTCCTCATCCTCGGGGTGACCTGGGTCTCGATGGCCAGAAGGGTAGTCGCGCGGTACCTGACCGGCGAGGGCCACCCGCCCCCTCGCGCCGAGCGGCCCGTGCCGCGCGCCCGACGGTGCCGCGCGCTCGCCGGTGCCTGCGCCGGCCGTGGCCGAGCACCTTGATCGACACGGGTTCCTTGAAATCGGGGCATCCCACGCGGCTGGACACCTCGAGTTCAAGGAACCCGTGTTGACCATGCCTTGCGGGGCCGCGCCGACCGCGAGGCTGAGCGGTGGTGCGGGTCGCGTTGCGGGCGGGTGCGGCCCGGACGGTCGGTCCGGGTCGCTAGCGTGACGGGGTGACCACCGACCCGCTCGCCCCGCTGCTCGCGCTCGCCGACATCGCCGCCGCCGTCGACAGCGCACGTGAGCGATTCGACAAGGCGCTGGGGCACCGCGCGCTACGCCGTAACGGCGGCCAGGTCGCGGCCGAGGTGAGCCTCCGGTCGGCGGTGGCCAGCGCCGCTCTCGAAGGGGCCGTCCACGAGCGCGAAGAGGTCCGGGCCGGCACAGTCACCGATCCGGTGCTCCAAGGAGCGCTGCGGGTCGCGGGGGCGCTACCCGGCCTGAGCGAGCTCTGGCCGAAGGCGCCCCGGCAGGCTCTCGCGAAGCTGCACGTACTCGCCGCCCGCGACATCGTGCCCGAATCCGAGCTGGGTCGCCCGGTGGCCGATCCGGTGGTCGCCGCCCGACTGGACGGGCTGGCCGGACTGGTCGCCGGAGGCACGAAGGTCTCCCCACTGGTGCTCGCCGCGGTCGTACACGGGGAACTGCTGAACCTGCGCCCGTTCGCCGGGCCGTCGGGCGTGGTGGCGCGGGGCGCGGCCCGGCTGGTGCTGCTCGCCAGCGGCCTGGACCCGCGCGGCCTGCTCGGCGTCGACGTCGGCCACCGCGAGCGCGAACCCGAGTACGTAGGCTCGGCCGGCGCGTTCGCCACCGGCACGCCCGACGGGCTGCGCTCCTGGCTGCGCCACTACATGGCGGCCGTCGAGGTCGGCGCCGACCAGCTCACCGCCATCGGCGACGAGATCCTCGCCGCCGCCTGAGCAGCCCAGCAGGCACGCCGTTCGCTGCCCCGCAGGTCAGGCGTTGGTGGCGGCGCGGGTTCGGCGGTGCCTGCCGTACCAGGCGATGCCGATGGCCACGCCCACGCCGACACCCAGGGCCGCAGCGGCGACCGGCACGGCCGGCCGCTCCCGCAGTCGGCGGCCCAGCGGGATCGGGTGCCGGAACTCCAGCACCGGCCAGGCGTTCTCCGAAGCCAGCTTGCGCAGCTGCCGGTCCGGGTTCACCACGCTCGGGTGACCCACGCACTCCAGCAAGGGCCGATCACTGTACGAGTCGGAGTAGGCGTACGAGTCGGCCAGGTCGTAGCCGCGAGCGGCGGCCAGCTCGCCGACCGCCTCGACCTTGCTCGGCCCGGCCGCGTAGAACTCGACCTCGCCGCTGTACCGACCGTCCTGCACCGTCATCCGGGTGGCGATCACATCGGTCACCCCGAGTAGTGCACCGATCGGCCGGACCATCTCCTCGCCGGAGGCGGACACCAGCACCACATCCCGGCCGGCGGCCTGGTGTTCCTCGATCAGGGCGGCGGCTTCGGCGTACACATAAGGGTTGATCAGCTCGTGGAGTGTCTCCGCGACGATCTGGCGGACCTGTTCCACCTGCCAGCCCTTGCAGAGTGCGGCCAGGTAGTCCCGTGTTCGGGCCATGGTCTGCTCGTCGGTGCCGCCCAGCCGGAACATCAGCTGCGCGTACGCCGACTTGACGACGTCACGCCGAGTGATCAGCCCATCCCGGTAGAACGGACGACCGAACGCGAGAGCGCTCGACTTGGCGATGACGGTCTTGTCCAGATCGAAGAAAGCGGCACTTCGGCCCACGGCGCGAAAGTCTAGCCGGATGGTCTATCGTCGGCGGGTGCCCGGGGTCACGCCACCCCTCGGACCTGCGGGCCGGGACCACCGACTCCACTCGGCGTGATGGCGCTCACACTCCGCAAGGAGATTTTCGCACTGCGTGGAGTCGACACCACTCGACGTGACGGGCCCGCTCAGGCAGACTTGTCCGCACGACGAGCTTTCACATCGTGAAATAGACAGACCCTCGGCGATTGCACCCCCCGTGATCGCCGAGTGGTTCGGCTCGACCCCCCCGGAGCCGAACCTTCGACGGCCCCCGTCTCCCCCCGACGGGGGTCGTCCCTTTTCTGTGGGAGTGCGCCACCGCAGCTCACGGACGGTCAGGCGCGGTCGGCGGTCGCTGTGCCCAGAACAGCGCGTGCCCGCTGGTGCCCTCCGGGACGAAGTCCTCCGAGCTGATCTCCAGCCCCGCTTGCCGCAGCCAGGAGCGGTAGGTGGCCGTGTCGGCTTGGCTCCACCACATGGCGGCCGGCCCGTCGAGCCAGTTGTCGTCGGTACCGGTCCACGCGTTGCTGCCGACGGTGGTGAGCAGCCAGCCGCCTGGCCGGAGCCAGCTGGCGATGTTCGTGATGAGCCGCGGTTGATCGGCCAACGGTAGGTGAATCAGGGCATAGAGGCAGACCACCGCGTCGAACGAGGTCGATGGCAGGTCGACTTGGGTGGCGTCGGCGCGTAGGAAGGTGCCGGTGGGCACGAGGCGCCGTGCCCGTTCGACCTGCACATCGCTGATGTCGATGCCGGTCACGTGGTGCCCGGCGTTGGCGAGGGAGCGGGCGACCGGCACGCCACAGCCGCATCCGAGATCCAGGACCGTGGACGAGGCAGGCAGGCGTCCGTGGAGGTCGTCGAGCCAGGGACCGTACTGGCCGTCAGCGGCGTCGTCCGCCCGGTAGTGGTAGGAGAGCTTGTCGTAGCCGCGTCGGACCAGGTCCCGCCCGTCGTCGCTGTTCATCCTGACGAGACTAGGAGAGCCGGCCCCGCTCGCCGATCCGTTTATTTCGCGGGGGATGCCCCCCATCGAGTACGCGCACGGCGTGGTGGCACCGCGCCTATTTGGCGACGGGGACATGTTTGCCGAGCGATCATGCTGCGTTCTATCCAGGGGCCGTAGCTGCGGCGCAGCCCGTGCGCATAGCAGATCAACCATCCCGGCGGGCGTTGTCCACAGGGCGCTGAGTTGTCCACAGGCGAGGAGGTTGGGGGCTCTACGCGGGGTCGATGGCGAGCAGGGTCGACGGCACAGAGCCCTGACCGCTGGAGGCCGCGATGGCACCCCGTACCTCCGTTCCGCCGATCCGCCGGCTTCCGCTGGTCATCACGGGGGACGACGACCTGCTCGACGACCTGCTCCGGCTCGCCGCCGCCGGTGGGACGGAGGTGGAGCTCGCCGAAGATCCGGCTGCGGCCCGTACCCGCTGGCTACCCGCACCGCTGGTGTTGCTCGGCGCTGACCAGGCGCAGCCGTGCCTGCGAGCACGACTGCCGCAGCGACCCCGCGTGGTGTTGGTGGGTCGGGCCGGCCAACTCGATCCCGGTTGGCAGATCGCCGAGCTGATCGGCGCAGAACACGTCGCCGTCCTGCCGGCCGCCGAGCCGTGGCTGCTGGACCGGTTCGTCGAGCAGGGCCCCGACTGTCCGGAGGGATCCGGCGCCCGGATTGTCGCGTTGCTCGGCGGGCGGGGTGGTGCCGGCGCGAGCGTCCTCGCTGGTGGGCTCGCCGTGACCGCCGCGCGGGCGCGACTGCGCACGCTGCTTGTCGACGCCGATCCGCTGGGCGGGGGCCTCGATCTCGTGCTCGGCTGGGAACAGTTGGAAGGGCTGCGCTGGCCGTCGCTCACCGGCGCGGACGGGCGGGTGGACGCGCCCGCGCTGGTCCAGGCCCTACCCAGCCGGGGTGACCTGGTGGTGCTCTCCTGGGATCGCGGCGAGATGCTGGCGCTGCCCGCCGCCGCGATGGCGGCGACAGTCGACGCCGCGCAGCGCGGTCGAGATTTCGTCGTGATCGACCTGCCCCGCCAACTGGACGACGCCGCCGTGATCGCACTGCAGGCGGCCGACCACGCGTTCGTCGTCGTACCGGCGGAGCTGCGGGCCACAGCTGCCGCCGCCCGGGTGGTGGCCGCCGCCGCCCCACACTGCGCCGCGCTGTCGGTGGTGGTTCGTGGGCCCGCTCCGGGTCGTCTGCGCGCCACAGAGGTCGCGTGTGGCACGAAAACCGACACCCCCGGAGGATTCTGATGAAGCGCGCCGATCACCAAGCCTGCGACCATCCACGTACGAGCGCTGCTCGTGCAGCTTGCCGAAAGGCTGGCGGGCCGGGGGTTGGTGCTGCCCATGTGTTGGACCACGCCAACTGTGGCCACCCGTCCACCAACGCGGCTCGTAAGCGATGCCGCCGGAAGACCTTGCCCCGCTTGGACTTCAGGCGAGGCGTCAGGTACGTCGGGGTAGGCGAACGAGCACCGGCTCAGTTGCCGATCATGCCCACTGATGGCCTCTCCACGACGTCCTTCGTTCACCTGCCTTTCGCGTCTGCGAACGAACTACTGATTAGCTTCTTCGCAGCACGGCACCAGGGCGACGAAGCGCGTCGCCGGTGCGAGGAAGGCAGGCCACACCCGCTGGCAGGCGAGCGGACCGACGAAGGCTACTGGCCCGATTACCTGACCGAGTACGACCACGTACCACCCCGACCGGATGCGTTCGATTCGTGGTGGGACCTTGCGTAACGTGCTTCCTTCTCGTCCTCGGTCACAGGACCATCACTACCTTTTCGCCCTTGAGGGTCCGAATGACGAACGCCTTCTGCATGTAATCCCAGCCCTCACTAAAGCCGGTCACGTCGTACCGCGTGCCATCCCCATCGGTCCAGTGATCCCCGATCTCGATAGCCATGTTGTGTGGTCCGATCAGGTGATAGTCCACGAGACGAACCACACCACCGGCCAGCGTTGCGGTTGGCCTCTGATCGAACGACAGGAGCGACAGTTTGAACCGCTGAGGGGCCCGAGGCGTTCCATCCACGTACGCGGACCCCCCGGACGGCGTTACGACCTTCTGACGCGGGATCAGGGCGGCCTCAGTGGGGTCGTCATCGATCAGTCCCTGGGTCATCCGGCGCTGGGCCTCTAGCGCGTTCATACTCGCTCGATCTCCACCGTGTACGAGGATCCGCCAGCCGGCGTCGGGTCCGGAGGGATGAACTGGTCGCCCATCTTGAGGGCGTGATCGTAGAGCTGACTCAGTCGACGCGACGATCCGGATTCGGTGGTGTCCACCAGCCCGGCGTACGCAGCCGCCTTCTCTTTCCAGATCTGGGACGCAGCGGCCTCGATGCCCAGGTCATCAATCAGGAGGCCCAGCAGGGATTCGGTGTAGACAGGGTCGTTCTCGTCCAGGTCCGTAATCCGCCGGAGCCTGGCGACTTCAGCTTCAGTTGCCATGGGATTATTATCCCGCGTCCCCGGTGTCCGCCATGGGCGCTGGCCTAGAGGCCCAATGTTGAGGGTCACCGACGCCATCGGAACAACTCGGCTACGGCCTTGATGATTCCGGGCCGGTCCTTCGGGTCGGTGCCACGGAGGGCCAAGGCGGTGATGATGATCTTTCCCGCGACCGGAACCCCGATGGCAGCAGCCACGACCCATGGGCCAGCGCCGACGAATGGCTCAAGGTTCGAGAGCCCCACTGCCCAACGTCTCCTCACTCCGGTCGAGTGAGGAGGGTGCAGTGCACGGCTCAGCTCGACCAGTCGCGTTACATGACTGGCTTTCGCTGAGTCCGCGCTACCGGCAGAGCGGGATCTCAGGGTGACCGACTTGTCCAAGGTCAGTCTTGGTGTTGCAAGGTGTTTCACGCTCTACGTCTCGGTGCCGGTAGCTTGACCGTGGCTAACAACACGGTCCGCATCCGCCAAGTGGCGGCGCGCAACCAGCGTATCCGACCACTGCCTCTATGCGCGACGACCCGCATAGAGGTCCCTCAGTTCGCCCCAGAGACGCGGACCCGTGCGGCTTGGGGTGATCCGACGGCGCGGGCACCTGCTTAACGCTCAGTGACGAACTCAGAGCCGACTAGTTGCACAGTGGCGGGTATGATCGATCCGACGCATGCAACCGGTCCGCCGGTCGTCAGCCGTGCTGCGATGGCCTCCCGCCCATCCGAGACAAAAACCGGGAACTCACACCGAGGGGCGAGCCCCGCCCTTGGCCTGTGGGTTCCTCTGCTGTCGCTGGGGCGGAACAGGATCAGACATGGTGATCAATCACAGCCTGTGCGACCACCCCGCCACCCCGGCGGGACGTGCCGCGTGTCGTAAGGCAGGCGGGCCAAGGGTTGAGGTTGTCCAGGCGCTAGAACGGCTCCTGGCAGCGGAAGACTTGACTCTGAAGCAGAGGCGACGCCAACCCGCGCTCAAGTTCCTGCGGCAAGAGCGGTGGACGATCCGGCTGGCCGCACAGGAAATCGGCGTGTCGGAGTGGCATCTAAAGAACGTTTTGTACGGCAGGACCCGACCGATGGAGCAGGTCAAGATCGGCCTGACCCGGCTTGTTGGACGACCGGTAACGGAGCTGTTCACCGAAGAAGTCCGGGCCAAGCCTCACGACCCGAGCAAGAACCATCGGCGAGGGCTGTCGTGACCGCCTCCCGTCGGAAGTTCGACTTCCGCTTCCCTGCATCCCTCGCGTGGCCAGCCGAGCACTGGTACCCAGCGGAGACGTGGCAGGAGCATGCGGCGCAGGACGCCATCGCTGGTGCCCGTAGGCAGGGGCTGCCTGACCGGGTGGAAGACGTCCCGACCCTGGACAAGGTCGCGGCCCTCGGGAAGCGGTGAGGGCTCCCGCACTGCGAATGCGAGAGCCCTCAATGACACGACAAAGGATATGTGAACCATAATGCCTGATATCAAAGCCGCGCAACCAAAGAACCGCGGGCAGACCGAGTGGTTCTCCGCCGGTATTGGCGAAGGTCGGACGATCGATATTCTTGCACGAGAAGGCGATCTGACCCTAGCGCAAGAAAGGGCGGAGGATCTGTGGGACTTCGACCGAATGTCCGACGAAGAAGCCCGTGAAGCGATCCAGGAATACTGCGACAGGTTGCGTCGCGTTCCGTCGCTTGACTCCTTCTTGGACGATGAGCCGGCGTACGACTGGGTAGTTCCGGGCATGCTTGAGTACGGGGACCGGCTGGTCCTAACGGGGGCCGAGGGTCAAGGTAAGTCAACCCTCATCCGGCAGTGGCTGATGCAGATTAGCTGTGGCATCCATCCGTTGACGGGGCAAGATATCGAACCGGTGCCCGTCCTGCTCGTGGACCTGGAGAGTGGCAAGGGTCAGCTTAAACGCGAACTGTCCAAGCTCAAGGAGATCGCCGGTAACCGATATGACCCCTCCATGTTCCGCTTGATATCGAGGCCGGAGGGCTGGGATTTGCTCGATGAAGACAACCAGGATCGTCTTAGAGACGAGGTGGAACTTTCCGGAGCAGGAGTTGTCGGTATCAGTCCTCTATATCAGTCCTTCATCGGGGACGAGAAAGACGATCAGATAGCCAACCGGGTGAAGGCGTTCTTCAACGAGCTCCGGGAAACGTGCGCCCTCATCACCGAGGCGCACACACCCCACGCTGCGGCGGGCAGCCACAGGCGTCCACAGAGGCCGATCGGGTCGACGGTGTGGATGCGCTGGCCGGAGTTCGGGATTCACCTCGGCAACGATGGTGCGCTGCGGCACTGGCGCGGCCCCCGAGATGCCGACAGGGAGTGGCCCGCGATGCTCAAGCGGGGAGGCAAGTGGCCGTGGACCGCCCTCACTCCCGACCGCAGCGAGAACGTTCACTGGCTGTCGATCAAGAAGCTGTGGGAGAGGCAGGGCAAGCCGTCTGCTCGGGTGGTCGAGGACCAGCTAGGCATTCCGAAGTCCACGGCAGCCCGCGTCATCAGCGATCACCGCGACGACTGGCCTGCGACGCCATGACCGCGCTGTCCCACGGGTGTCCCACACCCGAAACGACGTTCTCCCTGGTCGAAGGGTTGCGCGGGCTGAGTGTCCCACGCTGTCCCACTTTGATCATGGGACACCCGTGGGACAGTGCATTCTCCCTGGTCAGAGGCCCTGAGAACCGGTCGCGTCCCATGATCAGTGGGACACCGTGGGACACCGCGTTCTCCCTGGTCGAGCCGCATATGGCGCCTACGCCCCCGGTCGTGGCGAGTGTCCCATGATCCACAACAGCGGAACGGCGGCAGCCCCTCTGACCAGGGTAAACGCTGTGTCGATCAATGGTGTCCCAATGTCCCCATACATACACACGCCGTGGGACGGGACACCCAACCCCGTCCACCCGGTGATTCATGTCCCGCTCGGGGCGGGGCGGCACGATCAACTCCTGGAGAAGAACAGGCGCGACTTCGGCTCGCGGTGCTACAGCGATCGGAATCGTCCACCAACCCGACCGGTCGCGTGCGTGCAGCGTGCTCAGAGACGCGCAGAGGCCATGACCACCCCGGGTGGTGTGGTCGGTACGGGCGCGGGCCGCAGGGTTGTCTCTGCGGCGAACTGAACCGCCTCGGTCAAGAACTCTCCGGGAGACCTTCGGCGTTGAGGTAGACGAACAGGCCGTCGATCAGCGGAAGCGTCTCGTTCGAGGCGTACTCGATACCTACTGGCTGGTCGGGCGAAACGTTGCCCGAACTCTGCGCCAGGTTCACGAAGCGGATCAGCTCGCCCCAGGTGAGTTGGTCGTCCAGGTCAAGGGTGACCTTGAGGTTCCGGCCAGTCTTCTCGAAGTCATCAGCCACGCGTTGATCCTTGCAGTGCGAGTCCAGCAGGCCAAGCCAGGCCCTGTGGGCGACACGCAGGGAGTTGGCCCACTGGCGGCCGTCGTGTCGGAGGAGTGGGCAGCGACGGAATATCAGCAGGTCGTCCACGCTCCTGAGCGCATCGACCGGGGCAGGTACAGCCACTCTGATCGGGCTCTCAGTAGGGTCGTCGGTGGAATCTCCGCCCTACGCCTTGGAGCGACATGACCACCACACCGTTGAAGTCCTGGCAGTGCGACCGGTGTCCCGACCTGATCACCGACCCCGACATGGCCCTTGTGGTCTGGCGCAGCGAGAACCAAAAGCGGGAGGGTTTCTTGATCGTCCACAAGTCTGTTGACGGTCGCGACTGCGATCCGGGAAGCCCCGCCGGGTACCGGGAAAGCCTTGAGTTGAGCAACTTCCTCGGAGGCACGGGGGCCTCCATGATGCTCAGTTGGCTGAGCATGGGACCGGTGCGGGGCGTGCCCGACACCAACCGAGTCGCTGATCTTGACGAGTTCGTGGACCTCTTCAGGCGAGTCCAGGTGCCGTGGTACGAGCAGGCGCGTTCCCGATTCCAGGAGGAGGAAACGCAGCACTGGCTGTCGGATGCGAACGAGTACTATCCCTACCTCCCGGACACCCTCCAGCGAACCGCTGAGGGACGCCTTGGCGACGCGTAGGTGAGGCCGTGACGTCGGCCCGGAGCGTGTGTCGTCCGTACCCGGGCCGATGTCGGCGGTGGGGTCCTGCTCTACTTGTCCATCAAGGCCACACCACAACGTCATTCTGGTGCGCCGTTGACAACCGGTTCATGAGGATCTCCCATCGAGGCGGTCTAGCCACACTCCCACCTCGGACGGCTCGCCACCGGTGCGCCTCTGAATCGCTTCAAGCACTTCGTGTGTTTGTAACCTCCGGACTCGCTGAGGCAGGCTGAATTTAGGTGGAGCGCCGGCCTCATTCAAAAGTTCCAGAAGCTCGATCGCTGGTTTGTGTCTTCCGATGATGATGGCAAGTCGACGCCAAAGCGGCAATACTTCGTTGGGCAATAGCGAGAGCAGCGTGAATTGCTGATGGGTGACCATCTCCGACTTCCCGTCCCGCTCTATCGCTTCCTGGTCTTGCTCAGCGGACGGAATGCTGTCGAGTAGCTCTCTCAGGAGGCCAATCTCGTAAAGTCGGCGCTTATCTGCTGCGGCTTCCTCGTCTGCCTGGCGTTGACGCTTCGCTTGGTCGCGGGTGAACTTGATGGTTACCAGGATGGCTATTAGGGCTATCACTGCGGCAGAGAAAGCCCCCAGCGAGTTGATGATCTCCCAAATGTCCGGGGCAGGTTCGGGCACGTTGATGGTGACAGGCGGCACGGAGTTGAGGGTTGGCAGCGGGCCGGTGGACGGCGGCCCGCCAGACGGAGCCGGAGTCGGCAAGGTGAACACGTTCACGCATGGTGCCAGCACGCGGCAACCTTTGGGCTTCACCACGTCTAGACCTCTGGGAATCGTGGCATGCTTCCGCGCCCGGCAAGCGGTGATGTGGTCAGCCCGAGGCTTCTTGCGCGACGGAGCGTGACCGGCGGTGTGGACAGCAAACGTGCGATTGCTGTCAGAGGTGCGACCTCACCCGATCGCCGTAGAGATTCTGGGCTGTGCGTGTCAGTGCAAGCGACGCGCGCGCGCACCCGAGTGACCCTTGGGTAGGCTGCGCGACCGCGCTGCACAGCCGCCAGAACAGCGGGGCTAACTCGTGCTCGCTATCGACGAGCCTAGTGGGGGTGGGTGGGGGTACCGCCTCTAGCCTCTCGTTTCGTAACCCGGTTCCTCACGTCTCTGATTGATGGGTATTCCGTCCACCCACACCGACCCCCGGCGCGCGCAGAAAGCGTCTTTAAGCGTCCACAGAGGTCACGACACGTTCGGTCGGGGTGTGTGTACGGGATCGGGGTGCCCGGGTGGCTCTGGGGCGAACTGGGTGGCGTTCCTCGACCGGGGGATCGGCCAGGAACCTCAGCAGTCGGTCAAGTACAGCCAAGGCGCGTTGGCCTTTCTCAGGGTCCTTGTACGTGCTTGCCAAGATCGCAATGCCTACCGCAGTAGCGGTGAACGCCAAGCGTGCGACAGGGATCTTCGTCTCTTCGGTCATGCCCCGGCACGCTACACAGCAGTTCGCCCCACCGGCTGGACGTGTGGCCGTGTCGGTCGGCGCTTACCACGTCTGACCTCGCATTCAGATACCCAACGACGAGGGAAATGCGGCCGATCGGCTGATGAAGCACTAAGCCTGACGGGCGGGTGTGGACAGGTGAAGATACAACAAAATGCGTTTTATGGTGTTCGTTGCGGGGGTGTGGTGCAGCGCCGATTTAGGAGATCCTTTGCCCTTCCGGCCAGCTGTAATGCCGCTCCAATGCCCATGTGCAGCATCGGTGTGGGCGCGGTAGCGCGATAGTTGGTTACCCCCAGTGCCCCCGGACCAAGTGGCTCCAAATCGAAAAGGCGCAGGACCCATGTGTCTCCGTGCGCTACCGCGCTGCAAAGTTTCCAGTATATGTAAACAAGGTTGTTGTCCCCGTCGGTCAGCCCGGTATATCGGCCCGCCTCTTCTAGGTACTCCTTGTATTGGGGCTTACTCTTGAGTTTTCTGGCGTCAATACCTGCCGACTCAGCCAGGCCGCGTACCCTCTTCCGCTTGTTTTCAAGACCTTCGTTCTGTGGTGTACCCAGCTCCGCGAGCAGCGATTCCGTCGTCTTGATGCTAGCCATTTCGTAACGCAGTCGTCGTAGAACGCGTTCCGTCGGATCCTCTGGGCACAGCATCCAGATGGCAGTGGACGCATTCTCAAGTGCGCCACGAGTCAGCGTGAAGGGGGCATAGGTGTGCAGGCTGAGAAGCTCCCGTTTGGAGTCCCAGAGCGCTGACCGCATCGAATGCAGGTGGTCCACGGCTGTTCCAATTGACTGTTGCACCGCGTGGCTTAGTTGGTATGGGTAAGTCTGCCTATCGTCCTCGGCGATGTCGCTACCTGCTTGGACGCGTACGACTTCTGGCTCCATCCACTCGTCAGTCATGGCCAGCAGCCCGTGGATCTTGTTGATTAGTTTCTGATCCTCTTCACTGATCGTCACAGCTAGCCACCGTACTGCGTGGGCACGCCAGGCCGCTACTGCATTGAACCTGACAAACTCTCGGATTCCCCGGAAAATGGTTCCCGGAACGTTTTGACGGACCGAAAGGAGCGCTATGGGCGCTCGGGGAAAGCTGCCGGAGTTCCCGGTTTCGCTGGATGTCTCGATGTCGGAGGCGCAGCGGTACCGACTTGGAAGCCTTGCCGCGAAGCGCTCGGACTCCTTGGCGGGAACCGTTCGCTGGCTCGTGGACCAGGAATGGGAAAGCCGCACAACTAACGAAGGGGTGACACATGCCGCACGTGAGGGCTGACGAAGAGGGGCGTGTAAACGCGCTGGGTCTGTTCCATCGCACGATCAGCGAGGTGGAGAACGCCATCTTGCAGGCGAGGGCTCGGCAGATGTACCGGGCTGCTGGTGAATCGGCCGAGGAGCCCGCCGACACGGAGGAGCAGACCTTCAACGCCGACCACTTCCCTGTACTGAGAAGCAAGGTGAAGCCGTGAACCCCTACCGGTCGGTGAGCGACCACCTGTCTTCGCTCGTGGACCGCACAGACGAAAGCGAGTTCGGCGGTGTGGCCGGACTGACGCAGCCGTACCCGCACGAGCCGTCTGCCTCGGAATCCCTCCGGGCGCTGTACCAGTCCGATACGACCGACCCCACCGCCGAGGTCCACGCCGGCCAGCAGGCGCCTTCACCACACGGGAGTCACTGATGAACCTCAACGTCACGAGGCTCGCCGACATGCGGGCAGAGATCAACCGGACGGAACTCACCGCCGCCGGCAGGGACCTCCTGGAACGCGCCTATTCCGCTGCTCAGAAGGAGTGGCGGGTCCGGAGGAAGAAGCAATACCGGGCCGGGATCGAGGCCCGGAACGAGGCTGACGAAGAGTTGGTCTACCGGGCGAGGAAGGAGGGGCCGAAGGAGCTTCGGAAGATCAAGACAGATCTAGAAGAGGGACGCATCACGCCTCAGGAGGCCGAGGGCAAGATGCGGGACTTCGTCGCGGAGCACGGACGTCTGTCCGGCCTGCACCGGTCGCTGATCGAGGACGACAACTACCTCGCCACGCTCGTCTCCGAGCCGCTGGACAAGTTCCAGGAGAAGACGGATGAGTTCCAGACCCAGGAGGACCTGAGGAAGCGCTTCCCGGCGAGGGCCGGCGCTGACCGCACGTTGGGCGACTACGTCCGCCAAGTGCAGGAACAAGGGGACTGACTAACACAACCAGGGAGGGCCGGGCTATCGCGGCTCGGTCCTCCCTTCGCACGCGGGAGGTGTGGTGTGGGCAAGAGGGAACTGTCGCGCGATCGGACCCAGATCCTTCGGCGGTTGCGGCGGGGTCACGACCCCGAACGTGACCTTCCGATGCTGATTGAGGCCGGGTACAAGCCTGTGTCTGAATGGGACGACGAGGAACTAGCTAAGGGCAGGCCGCGGAACAGTAGAGGTTCGATTTGTGGTCGGGCACCCTCATGGTTGAAGGAGCACATCGAAGCTGAGGCGTTGCGGAGGCTCAAGGAGACAACGCTCTCCGCCCCGAAGCCGCGACCGGAAGTCCTAAGCCAGGTCCTGCTCGCGTTGGCCACCAACCCGGAAACTCCGGCCGACCTCCTCGCGATGCTCGACTCCGCGCTCGCCAGGGCGAAGCAGCGACTCGCACCGGACCCCCCGCCGCCTGTGCGGCTCAAAGATCCCGGCATTCCACCGGCGCTGGTGAACGACGAGGACCGGATGCCCCGGTACCTCCGCGACGCCCACGACGATGGGCGGGTCTCGTGAGGAGAGAAGGAATGCTGCAACTACTGACGGCGGAAATCTTCGTCACCTTCGACGGCAGTCACCTTGACCTGTCCCGCCTTCGCGGGGGTGGCAAGGACTGCACGACAGACCTCGCCGCGATCTACACCGAGCTGCACACCCGGCTGCGAGATGCCGGGCTGCACGTCCGTCCGCCGGCTGAGAACACCGTCAGCTGGGCCGAGCAGGTCACCGGACCGGGTGGTGTGGAAGCCCTCGGGGGTTGGGATCCTGACACCCGGTACTTCGTCCTGCACGTCGACCTGGCCCTGGTGCCCGAGTTGGTGCGAGACGTGGTGGCGCACGAGATGGTCCACCAGATCATCAGCGAGTACCCCGGACCGTTCGACCACCACGACAGCGGGCACGGGGACCGGTTCTACGCGGTCGCTCAGGCGGTCGCACAGGCCCTGGACATGCCCACACCCGCCCGCGCCACCGTGGCGGCTTGGCCGACTCTGGACCGGCCGACGGGCTACTACGGGCCGCTGGTCGGGTACCGGGATCGCAGCCTCCGGAGGGCGGCATGACCGGGGAGGAATTCATCGCGGGCATACCGGATGCGCTGACCCCGGAAGCCCTGTCCCGCGCAGTAGACGCGTCGCGCCTGCGGAAGCCGGGAGTGACGATCCTGCCGGACCAGTACCGGCCGACCTGGACTAGTGCACGGGCCAACGTCAAGCGGGCAGTCCTTGCCGACCAGGACATTTCCGCAGCCGGGCCAGGGCGAGATGCGGCATGGGCTGCGGTGTCGGCAGCTATGGACGCAGCAGCCGCCTATGCCGTGCGGGACCACATCGACCCTGACGACTTCGCGGTGCTGGTAGCACCGTGGTCGCACATGACCGAAGGAGAATCAGCATGAGCATCGTGTCGGTAGAGGTCAGTGGTGATGGCGGAGACGGCGGAGTCCGCATCGTCGGTGGCGAGAATGCCTTGGTGCCACGCGCGGGGATCAGGGTTCACGATCCTCATGGCATAGGCGCCGTTTCTCATGACGGGCGTGTGTACGGACCGACGAAGGTGGAGATCGGCGAACTGAGCGATGGCGACTACGGAATCGCTGTTGTCAACGACGCGGGGAAGCTGGTCAAGCTCGAAGACTTCATCTTCGGACCGCAGAAGGCTGTGCAAAGTACGCCGGGCACTACTACCTCTACCAGCTACACGAACCTGGACGATGGGGTAGGGCCCGCCCTCTCCGGGGTCACGATCGGGGAGTTGGGCCGAGCGATCGTGACCCTGACCGCCTACATGGAAGCGCCTGACGGCGGTATGGCGTTCATGGGAGTGCTGATCGAGAAGACCGATGGCAGCTTCGGTATCGCTCCGGACGACCTCGACAGCCTGTCGATCGGTGGAGGCTCGGGAATCGACAACGTCCGGTGCGTCGGTCGTTTCTCGGTGGAGGTCTTCGTGGAGGGGCTGGCCCCCGGCGCCTACAACTTCATCGCCAAGTACCGCATGCAGACGGTGCCGTCCGGCTCACCGTCCGCCCTGTTCGCCAACCGCGTGATCAAAGTGCAGCCGTACTGAACACGCCGGGGGTGACCGGTACCCCCGACGCGCGGTGACACCGTCTCTGCGACCAACTGAACACCCTTAGCCAGCGCCTCCCATCCATGCGGACGGGGGGTGTTGGCCAGTCCCGACCGCCCACTTTGAATATCGAACAGGTGTCCGCTATACTGTGGACATCCCCCTCTGACGCGCTGCTGCGACTAGCAGATCTCGACAGGGGGTTTTTCGTGGTAGTCGAGCCGTGGCTTGCGCTGGCCCTGGGGCTGGGCGTACCGGCAATCATGAAGCTGCTCATGCTCATGTGGGCCACGCGAGGCGTGAGTCCGAAAGAGCGAGTCGCCATCATCAAGGCCCTTGCTGAACTCTTCCGCGCTGGTTCGTGGCGCAGCATCGGCGCACAGGCGACAGACGACTCCGATAGCCGGCGTTAGTCAGTCCGGGGTGTCGTCCTCGGTCGGGCGCGGTTGGCGGTACTTCTTGATCCACGCCTCGACGTCCTCGGCCAACCAGACCTTCGTTCCCGTAGCTCCTGGTACGGCTTCGGGAAGGTGGGATACCGGGCGAGCTGCTGGAACCGCTGCCGCGAGACGCCCAGGCGTTCGGCGATCTCGTACGGCCCCATGAGCTGCCCCGGCCCTCGGTCCATAGCCCGAACGTAAAGCGACTCGCCCTTTCCTTTCGGCTATTGCCAGTTGACTAATCCGACCGAGGCAACGACCGTGGACGCATGACCCGACGCGTCCCATATGCGGAGTATCTGACGGCAGTAGCCATGACCCTGGCCCGCAGGCATAAGCCGGTGTGGTCGTGGATCAAGTGGCGGAACGTCTGCAAGTGCGGGAACGAGCTGCCTTGCCGGACGAGACACAAGATCCCGATCAACCGAGGTCACTGGCCAGGTGAGAGCTGATGACCACACACGGACCGGTCCTCCCGCTGTGGCTGTGCGAGACGTGCGATCGGGCCTGGCCCTGTGCCACACGCCGCGTTGAGCTGCTGGACGAGTACGCCGCATCGCCGGTTGCGCTGGCTGCTTACCTCGGGTCGAACCTCACCGCAGCGCGGCAGGACATGAGCTGGGCTCCGGCCGACACCTTGAACCGCAGGTTCCTCGGGTGGCTGGCATGAAGCCGGGAGACGTCGTGCTGATCGGGGCGGCGTGCTCGCCACAGTTCACCGGGGACCGAGCGCTACGGCTCCGGCTGGTGCTGGTCGGCGAGGTCGACCCGTACAACGGCTGGATGTGGATCACCGGGTACGTGCTCGACGTGAAGGGGTTGGCTACGGCCAAGCGCGAGCTGTACGTCATGAGGGCCGGGATCGTCATCCAACGGCGAACCGCCCCGGTGGGTGGTCAACCGAGGCGGTCCAGTTCGCGCGTAACGGTCTAAGCCGTATTGGCGGGTATCCCCGCATGGGTCAATCGGTCAGCGTGTCTGTCCGCGTCATCGGGTGATCCTTCCCCAGGATCTCCGCCGTCCGGGCGTGTGTCTGGCCGATCCGGGCCAGGATTGCCTGAGCGCCGGTGTGGTCGCCGTCTGCCAGTTGATCCCTGGCCGCTTCGTATGCCTGATCAACCTGTGCCTTCAACCGATCGAACGCGGCGAGCATGTCGGTGGTCACTTGGCCTCCACAGTCTTGGCGTGGTTGGCCCGGCAGGCCGCCCGGCCCTTGAGGTCGCGGGGGTGTCCACACCCCGAGTGGTCCAGGCGGTTGTTTTCTCCAACCTTTGGCGCGAACTCGAGCTTGGCCGGCGCAGCCTTCTTGGCCGGGGTCTTCTTGGCAGCTTCCGTGGCCTTCGCGGTGATGGTCGTCGCGGGGGTCGGTTCGGTCATGGCGTCCTCCTCGGTGGTCACGCTCCGTAGTGGAGCGAAGCCAACGTAAGACGACTCCCGGCCAGTCCTAATACCCTTCCCATCTGCCGGAGACTCGGCCTCCAACTACCGGGATCAGGCCGCCACCCACACGCTGGGTAGGGAGCCCGTGAGGTTGCGCATGACTTTCCGTCCACGGGGCGTGTCGATCAGCGCGTCATTCAACCAGTACGAGAAGAAGGTGGAGGAACCGTCAATGCGGCGGAAGTTGTCGCCCTTGAAGGTGAACGTGTCGTGTGGTTGCGCTGCTCCACCTGACCGCTTGAATTCCTTGGGTGCGCCATCCTCGGTGGTAATCACCAGTCGTCGCCCGTTGTTCTTCAAGCAGAAGTAGAGGGGGCGGCCTTCGAACATCGACTCATCAATCATGACTCCCGACCCTAAACACCCTCCGGAACACGGTACGAAACGTTTGAGACGCAGGTCACACCAGCTAAGCCATCAGGCGTCCCGTGGCGCTGTGGAGCTGCCATGTCGCATCGAGGTCCTACCCTGGCCGGGTGCTTGCTGCTGAGGCTCCGAAGATCACCGACTGGATGCAAGCGTGGGGGAGCCTGACCGGTCTGTTGCTGTCAGGTATCGCCGCGCTCGCGACCGTGTTGCTGCTGCGGCACGAAATCCGGGTGCGGCGTGATGAGCAGCAGGATTCCATGGCGGCGCAGGCTCGGATGATCTTTGGAAGTTTCAGCCGGTTCGGCGACCTAAGGAACCGGGGAGTTTTGGATGGCGTCGCGGTGCTGGTCACCAACTACAGCGGCGCTCCGATTCTCGATGTGTTCGTAGAAGTGCATCACCATGGGGCCCTGGCAGATACTCCGGCCGTGGAAGGTCTCATCATGGATGAAAAGCTATTTTGGTTCGGCCTGGCCGTGCCGGTGCAGGACCGAGCTGCCCGGGAAGAAGAGCAGTTCATCTCGGTTACGGTCCGTTTCACGGACTGCAATGGCTACAAGTGGAGGCGCACTGATCGGCAGCGTCTAGTGAGGATCCTCCCGCTCGGTGATCGGTCGTGGCGAGACCGGGTGCCCGGACCCCAGGTCGCCATGGGGATCGGAGTTGTGGGGGTCGTACTAGGCGTGGTCGCTCTCTTCGTGGCCGCGTAACTCGGTGCGGTTTCAGTGAGTCACACCAGCCAGGTCACGGACACCCGGAGGCTGAACACCTTCGCTCGGTGGAGGTCGAACCGCTGACGCCAGGCTTCCTTGGTCTCACCCTTGAGGCGAAAGGGTGCGCTACTGAACAACCGGCCCGTCTCGGGATTGATGGGGTGTGGGCCGATCTCGATGCGGTCGATGACCGACGCCAGGATGCCCCGCTGCCAGGTGTCGTCGCGGTCATCCCAGATCGCACGCAGCTCGCTACCGGTCGGCAGGTTGGTGTGCTGGTGCGTCCGGATGGCAGCGTCACGGGCCTTGGTGTTGGCTTCCAGCCGGTCCGTCAGGCGTGCCCGCCTCCGCTGGTAACGCTGCCGGGGCAGCTTCCCATCGTCGTACTCGTCCTCCAGATCCTTCAACTTTTGCTCGTCATCGAGGATCTTCTTACGCAGCGCGGCCGTGGGGTCGTCCACACCTTCCCGCTCGCGGGCAATCGCCTTACGCAGCGCGGGGGAGTCGAGCCGCGTGAACACCTGCTCAGCGATGTAGTCCTCCAGCGGCTGCATGACGATCCGTGTACCGCCACAGCCGCGAGTCTTGTTCTTTGTAACCGAGCATTCGAAGGTTGGACCCTCGGTGCGCTTGGCGCTGCTGGAGGTCATCCGGTTACCACAGGTCGATCCGTCAGGATGCTTGTTGATGCAGGTCACCAGGCCCGACAGCATGTACTTGCGCTGGTTGAACTCCTTCGTACCTCTCTCCGGGTCGTTCAGGATCTCGACCACACGCCGCCAATCGTCAACCTCAACGATCTTCTCCCAGGGCGTTGGGAGCAGCTTCCCTTCGAACTCTCGTAGCCCGGCGATGGCGGGTTTGGTCAGCGCGCGCTTCAACGTCCGGCGCTGCATCCCGAAGTCCTTGGCGATCCCGTACAGCGACTCACCAGCCAGCACCCGGCGGACGGCATCCTTCACGCGCGGCGCGTCGGTGTCGTGGTGCCGGAAGTTGACGTACTTGACCTTTGAGACGCCCCGGACCTTGACGATCACTTGGTCAGCGTCGACACCGAAGGGCAGTAGCCCGCCATGGAACTCGCCCGCCTCAGCACGCCGCCTGACGTCCCGCTCGACCCGCTCTGAGGTGCGTTCAGTCTCGCCCGCATCCCGAGCGGCGGCATTCCGGGCCATCTCCCGGCCGTCAGCCGTGTTCAGGTCGAATTCCGGCGACCGGATGTACTTGTACTTGATGCCGTGGTCTACCGCAAGATCGATCAGGTCCTCATTCTCACGGGGTCGACGCGTGATACGCGAGCTGGTGTACGCCGCGATGATCTCGAAGTTGCCAGCCTTGGCATCGGCCAGCATCCGCTCGTAGTCGGGTCGGCGCTTCTTGGATCGGGTGCTCGCTGAGATGTCGTTGTCGACGTAGCTCGCGACGTACACCAAGTTCTCTCGCTCGGCTAGTTCGTCAAGGTCCTCATCCTGTCGACCGATGCCCAGCTCACGACCCTCGCGGTCGTCACTGATCCGCCGGTACTTCGCTGCACGTCGGGGCGTCATCCGGGGACCGTATCGGGGGTGCCCGATATCATGCAACACGACGTGGCGCGTGCGCTCGGGCTTCCCCTCGCCGGCACGCTGCGCCCCGAGCCCGCGCTCTGCCGTGGCCTGGAACGGGGCGAGGCGCCGGCGGCCGCCGGGAAGGGGCCGCTGGCGGCGCTCTGCCAGCGGATCGTCGCGGACCTTACCGGCGTGCCCGTGCCAGGTGCGGCATGACGGGCCGCGCGGAGGACCACGGCCTCGCCGCACGGGTGCGGCAGCGGATCGCCGCCGGCACCACCCCGGTCACCCCCGCGGCGATCGTTTCCGCGGTACGCGCCGAGCCCGCCGCCGTGGTGCTGGGCGACACCGCAGTGCTACGGATCGCCGACCGGGTACACGACGACCTCGTCGGTGCCGGGCCGCTGGCCCCACTGCTGGCCGACCCGGAGGTCACCGACGTTCTGGTGAACGGCGTGCGCGTCTGGGTCGACAGGGGATCGGGGTTGCACCAGGTCGCGATCCCGATGGGCTCGGTTGAGGACGTCCGCAGGCTTGCGCAGCGGCTGGTCGCCAGCGCCGGGCGGCGACTCGACGACGGCTCCCCGTACGCGGACGCCCGGCTGCCCGACGGCACCCGGTTGCACGCCGTACTGCCGCCGGTGGCCACCGACGGCCCCTACCTGTCCCTGCGGACCTTCCGGCACCGGCCGTTCACCCTGGACGAACTGGTACGCCAGGGGACGGTGCCGCGACCTGTGGCACCACTGCTCGCGGCCGTCGTCGCGGCTCGACTGGCCTACCTGGTCACCGGCGGTACGGGGTCGGGCAAGACGACACTGCTCAACACGCTGCTCGGGTTGGTGCCGGCCACCGAGCGGATCGTCCTGGTGGAGGACGCCGCCGAGCTGCAACCGGGACACCCGCACGTGGTGGGCCTCCAGGCTCGTACGGCAAATGTGGAGGGAACAGGCGTGGTCAACCTCGCCGACCTGGTTCGGCAGGCGCTGCGGATGCGTCCCGACCGGCTGGTGGTCGGGGAGTGCCGGGGCGGCGAGGTGGTCGATCTACTGGCCGCTCTGAACACCGGCCACGACGGCGGTGCCGGGACGCTGCACGCCAACACCCCGTCCGACGTGCCGGCGCGGCTGGAGGCGCTCGGCATGCTGGGTGGCCTGCCGCGCGCCGCGCTGCACGCCCAGGTGGTCGCGGCGCTTCAGGTGCTGTTCCAGGTACGCCGTGGCGACCGGGGACGGGTCCTGGAATCGATCTGCCTGTTACTCCCGGAAGGACCGGAACGGTTGGTGACCGTGGTGCCCGCCTGGGTACGCGGTCGAGGACTGGGCGTGGCCGCCCGTGCGCTCGGCGGCCTGCTGCGGGACCGGGGCGTAGTGGTGCCGCCGATCCTCTGCGAGCCGTGGCCCGGATCGGCGGGGCCGGCATGAGCGGGGCGACGATCGTGGTGGCCTTGCTGCTGTTGGCTGCCGCAGCTCTGGTGGCCTGGCCCGTACAAAGCATCCGCGCACGCCGCCGTCGGATTCTGGCGTCCAGCCGTGCCGTCACCGGTGGCGATCCGGATGACGCCCTGGTGGAGTGGATCAGGAGCCTCGGTCGCGTACTCGATGGGTCCGGGGACGGGTCCGGCGCGACGCTTGTGTCGGCGCATCCGGCCGCCGTCCCGTACCCCCGTGGAGCGCCGGAGCCGAGTCGCGGGCGGGCGGCGGTTGACTGGTCCACTCGGGACCGCGACGACGGCGCGAGCCGGCCGAGGGCGACGGGCGGGCCGGCGGGGCCGACCCGACCGACAGGCCCCGGACGTCCGCCGACGCGACGGGACCCTCGACGTCCGGCGGCCGCACTTCGCCCCGAGGACGAGGCCCTCGACGTTGTACGGCGTGCCGGCCCGGCCGTGGCCGTCCCGACGATCGACGGCGCGGACCTGGACGTGGGCCGGTCCCGCGATAGTTACGACGCTCCGTCGGCCGCCGATGAGCGGCGCCGTGGTCCGGATGTTGCGGATCCGGCGGCGGTCAGGCCCAAGGCTGGGCGCGCGAACCGCCTCGAACGGTCGCCTGCCCGTCTGTTACTGCTGGTTGCCCTGGTGGGTGCTGGTGTGGGTGCCGTGTTCGCCGGACCGGTGGCCGCGGTAGCGGTGGCCAGCTACGGCATGCTGGCCGTACGCGCCCTGCTGCGGCGGCGGGCCAACCGGCGCGCCGAGCAAGTCCGGCGGCGCGGGTTGGACCTGCTCTGCGGTCTGGCGGCAGACCTGCGGGCCGGCCTGCCCGTCCCGCCGGCACTCGCCACCGTCAGCGGGCCTGACACATCCGACCGGCTTCGCCAACTGACCTCGGCCGCGGTGCGGCTAGCTGACCGGACCGGCGCGCCACTGGCGGAACTGGTCGAGCGAATCGAGGCGGATGCTCGGGCGACCGACCGAGGGTTGGCCTCGGCGGCGGCACAGGCGGCGGGCGCCCGCGCCACGGCCCTGCTTCTGGCGGCCCTGCCGGTGGGCGGGATCGGGCTCGGCTACGGCATCGGGGTGGATCCCCTGGCGGTCCTCCTGCACAGCACTGTCGGTGGGGTCTGCGCGGTCCTCGCGGTCGCCCTCCAGGTCATCGGCCTGTTCTGGGCAGAGCGGCTGGGCGCGATGCCAGGGCGGGCCGTCTGATGTCCCGGACGGCTCTCGTGGCCGCCGCTCTGGTGGTGGCGGCGCTGCTCGTCACGCCGTTACGTCTACGCCGTCCCGCCCGCCGAGCCGATCCGCCGACGCCTGCCGAATCCGCCCGGCCAGCCGGTCCCGACGGATCAGCCAGCCCTGGTGGATTAGCCAGCCCTGGTGGATTAGCCAGCCCTAAGGGATCAGCCGAACCCGCAGGCCGGCGGCGGCCCGACCTGATCCGGATCGCCGCCGTGATGGCCGGGCTCGCCGTGGCCGTGGTCGTCGGTGGCTGGTTCGGGCTGCTCGGCGCTATCCCGACCGCGGTCCTGTCCGACGTGCTGCTGCGACGGATCGAATCTCCGGCGGCACGTACCCGGAGGCTCCGCGAGGCCGCCGATCTGCCCCTTGCCGCCGACCTGTTGGCGGCGGCGATGCGGGCGGGCGCTCCGGTCGACCGCTCAGTGCTCGCCGTGGCCGAGGCGCTGGACAGTCCGCTCGCCGACCGACTGGCCCGGGTCGGCCGCACCCTCCTGCTCGGCGGAGGCCCGGCGGAGGCGTGGTCAGCCCTGGACGGGGTGCCCGGCGCCGAGCGGCTGGCCGCGGCGGCGTTCCGGTCGGCCAACAGCGGCGCCGCCCTGGCCGGCGCGCTGACCCGGCTCGCCGACGACCTACGTGCCGACCGGGCAACCGCCGCCGAGGCGTCCGCCCGCCGAGCGGGCGTGCTCATCGTGCTGCCGCTGGGGCTCTGCTTCCTGCCGGCGTTCATTCTCGCCGGCCTGGTGCCGGTGATCGTCGCCGTCCTCGGCGACGTGCTCTGACCCATCGAGAAGGGAACACACAATGCGTAAGCTCATCGCCCGCCTGCGCGGCGACGCAGGTATGAACACCGCCGAGTACGCCGTCGGCACGCTCGCCGCAGTCGCCTTCGCCGGCATTCTGCTGAAGGTGCTGACCTCCGGCAACGTTCAGTCGGCGCTGACCGCCGTCATCGACCGGGCACTCAAGTGACGGGGCGCCGGCAGGCCGGCCGCGATCGGAGGCCCTGCACCCCGGGGCGGGCGGCTGGCGGGGGGCGACGATTCCACGCTGTCGTACGGGCTGCCGGTGGGGACCGCGGATCCTTCACCGCCGAACTGGCGGCTGGCCTGCCGGCGCTGCTCCTGCTCCTGCTCGCCGGGCTGACGGCCGTCAACGCCGTAAGCACCAAGGCCGGTTGCCTGCACGCCGCTCGGGAGGCGGCCCTGGCCGCCGCCCGAGGTGAGGCTGGCGTTCCCGGAGCGCCGCCGGGCGCGGAGGTGTCCGTGTCGATCGATGAGGGCCGGGCGCAGGCGACGGTCCGGGCACCTGTGCGCGCGCTGGGCGGCCGGCTGCCGCGCATCACAGTGGTCGCCACCGCCGTCGCGGCACTCGAACCCGGAGCCGGAGAGGGGGACCGATGAACCAGACCGCTGGTAGGCGGTCGGACCTTGGGCGATCGGACTTCGGGCGCCTTCTCGGCTGGCTCTCAGTCGGTGGGAGGCCAGCCCGTGCGCACTCGGGCTCTGGGCGCCCCCTCGGTGGGCGGCCGGCCCCTGGTCGGTTGGGCTTTGGGTGCCCTCTCGGTGGGCGGCACTCCCTTGCGTGGCCGGACCCCGGGCGCACTCTCGGTGAGGGCGCGCAGTGGTACGGCCCGGCGTGGCGTACGGCGGTGCGGCAGTGGCCGGTCGGTGGTCGGCCTGGCTCCGAGTGGTCTGGCCCCGGACGGTCTGGTGGCGGGCCGTTCGGCGATGTGCCGCCGGACGGCGAGCGTGGCGGGGCGACAGTCCTGCTGCTGGCAGTGGGGCTGGTATTCGTACTGGTCGGGCTGTTCGGCGCTGCCGTCGCCGGCACCGGAATGGCGGCTCAACGGGCGGCGGTGGCGGCCGACCTCGGCGCGCTCGCCGGAGCCGCCAGGGCGATCGACGGCGACGTGGTGGCCTGTGCGGCAGCCCGGGACATCGCAGGTCGCAACGGTGGTCGCCTGGTCGGTTGTCGCCTTGAGGGGCTGGACGTGCTGGTGACGGTCGAGGTGGTGTTCACGCCGCTTCCCGGCCTGACCCGGGCTGCCGCGTCGACCGCGCGCGCCGGCCCGGTCCGTAGCTGACAGATGCGCGCCAGCCGGCCGGCCAGGATCGGGCGGAGGCCCTGCCCCGGCCGGCGGGCTAGCGGGTGATCGAGCGGCCGTCGAGTGGTTGAGCGATCGACGGGCTTGAGCGGCCGTCGAGTGGTTGAGCGATCGACGGGCTCGAGAGGCCGTCACGTGGTTGACCTGTCGACGGGTAGGGCGTCGTCAAGTGGTGAGCATGCCCAGCAGCGCCACCCGACCAGCGTGTCGACGGGTTGTTGAGAGGCCAACGGATGGGTAGCGGATGGCGGAGGGGTCACCGTCAGCTGAGCGGCCGTCGAGGCAGGTGGAGCGGCCTACGGGGAGGCTGAGCGAAGGCCGGCTAGGTCAGCGGGACTGGAGGGCGTCGAGGGCGACGGCCATCGCGATGACGAGGCGGCGGTCGATCTGCGGGTGCTGCACCTCGACGACGTACTTGTCGCGCAGGCCCCACTTCTTGATCACCGAGAAGACCGGCTGGCCGCCAGCGGTGAAGTCGAAGTGGTACGGCAGCCAGGACAGCGAGTCGACGAACCGGCGCAGCAGGGCCACCGGCATGCTGCGTTCCTGCCCCGTCACCTGCGGCAGGCCAGCCTGCTCGACGTGCCAGGTGGAGCGGAGTAGCGACTGGGCGAAGTCCTTGCGGAACAGGCCGATCGGGTTGCCGGCCGCGTCCGTGACGTCGTACGTGGCACCGAGGTCGAGGCGCTGGCGGGCCTTGAAGCCCAGCAGGGGCTGCTGCTTGGAGTCATCGGTGTAGATCGTCACCTGCTCCTTGAAGGCGAGCCGCTTCTGCTGCGCGAAGGCCAGCATCTCGCCTTCGGTGCCGTCCGGCTGGACCGCCCGGACCTCGTACTGGTTGACCATCATCCGCAGCCGCTGGCGGATGTGGAACTGATTCAGGGTCTGCAAGTTGTCGAGCTGCATGTGTTCTCCTCAGAGGGGCTGGTGCGCCGGAGTCTCGCACAGGCAGGCAACCGCCACAGGCCCGCGCCCGCCCAGCGCTGCCGCTGGGCACTGCCGCCCAGCGCTGCCGCCCGCCCATGTCCGGTCAGGCTGCCTGCCCCGCCGGGCCTCATCGCCCGCCCATGTCCGGTCAGGCTGCCTGCCCCGCCGGGCCTCATCGCCCGCCCATGTCCGGTCAGGCTGCCTGCCCGCTTGGCCTCACCGCCCGCCCTCTGCAGCCCCGCCTGCGATGACCCGTCAGGCTGTCTGTCACGTGCGGTCCGACCGCCCCGTTCGGTCGGACCGTCGCTTGGGAGGTCAGCGGCCGTCGACGGTGACGCGCAGCGCCCAGGTGTTGAGCACCTGGTGAATGTTGCGCAGCCGTTCGTTGATCTGCTCCAGTCGTTCCGCCTGGGCCAGGGCGGCCAGCGCGGACCCGAGCGCGATCTGCTGGTCGAGGGTGAGTTGTTCCTGGTCGATGGTGTAGAGCAGGTCGACGGTCTCGGCGATGGTGTCGGCCACAACTCCTCCTCAGGCACGGGGCGACAACGAAATAGACATCGATGGAAGCGCTCCCAAGTTATTGTGCCCAGCGTCCGGTGGGTTCATGCAAGACCGCGGCGCAGACCGGCCCGTTCAGAGCGATGATCGACTCGACATCATTGATGCCGGGGTGTCCACGGCGCCGGGATACCCCGAAGTCAATGAACTCGAGTCGATCATGGCCGGATTGTCCGGCTCCGCAGGCACTCAGGCGGGCAGGTTCGCCAGCACCACGTCGAGCACCCGGATGGCGTCCGGCTTGGAGAGCGGATTGTTGCCGTTGCCGCACTTCGGCGACTGCACACAGGACGGGCATCCGGTCTCGCAGCCGCACTCCGCGATGGCGTCCCGGGTTGCCCGTAGCCACGCCGACGCCGTCCCGTACGCCCGCTCGGCGAAGCCCGCCCCGCCGGGGTGCCCGTCGTAGACGAAGACGGTCGGCGCCTCGGTGTCCGGGTGCAGCGCGGTGGAGAGCCCGCCGATGTCCCACCTGTCGCAGGTGGCCATCAGGGGAAGTAAACCGATCGCGGCGTGTTCGGCGGCGTGCAGCGCACCGGGCACGTCAGGGGTCTGCACTCCGGCTGAGGTCAGCGACTGCGGGGAGAGCGTGAACCAGACCGCCACGGTACGCAGCTCCCGGGTGGGCAGGTCCAGGGGCCGGGTGTCGATCACCTCGCCGGTGGCGATCCTGCGCCGCTGGTAGGACACCACCTGGCTGGTCACGTCCACCTCGCCGAGGAACATCCCGACCGGCCCGGCGTCCACGTAGGAGCGCACGGACACCACTGACAGGTCGGTGACGTCGCGGGCGTGGGTGGACCAGTCCGGTTCCTCGGCGTGCACGAGCGCGCAACCGTCGACCAGGTCGAGATCGTCGACGACGTACGAGATGCCCTGGTGCAGGTAGACGGCGCCGGGGTGGAGCAGGAAGTGTGAGGAGCCGCCGTCGACGGTGCCGAGCAGCCGGCCGGTGGCCGACTCCACCACGCAGACCGGGGCGCCGCCCTGACCGCGCAGGTCCACCTCGGGGCGTTCGCGGTGCCGCCAGTACCAGCCGGTGGGTCGTTGCCGCAGCGCCCCGGCCGCCACCAGCTCGTCGACCGCTTCCTTCGCCCCGTCGCCGAAGAGCGTCAGGTCGGCCGGTGTGAGCGGCGCCTCGACCGCGGCGCAGGCCAACTGAGGGGCCAGCACGTACGGGTTGGCCGGGTCGAGCACCGTTGCCTCCACCGGTGCCCCGAAGATCGCCTCCGGGTGGTGCACGAGGTAGGTGTCCAGCGGGTCGTCCCGGGCCACAAGCACGGCGAGGGCCTCCTGCCCGGAGCGCCCGGCACGGCCGGCCTGCTGCCACAGGGAGGCCCGGGTGCCCGGGTAACCGCAGATCAGCACGGCGTCCAGGCCGACAAGGTCCACGCCCAGTTCCAGGGCGTTTGTGGAGGCGAGGCCCAGCAGGTCACCGTGCAGCAGCGCCCGCTCCAGCTCGCGTCGTTCCTCGCGCAGGTAGCCGCCCCGGTAGGCGGCCACCCGGTCGCCGAGCCCGGGGACAGCGTCGTCCAACGCCCGTCGCGCGTTCGCCGCCACCACCTCCGCGCCCTTGCGGGACCGGACGAAGGCGAGCGTGCGTACCCCCTCGGCGACCGTGTCGGCGAGCAGGTCCGCGGTCTCGCGCAGCGCCGACCGGCGGACCTGGTGGAGGTCGTCATGGTCGCCCGTCGCCTGCGGGGGCACCGGGGAGGAGGAGCCCGACTCGGGTGGGAGCAACGGCGGTTCCCAGAGGGCGAAGGTCACCCCGCCCCGCGGTGACGCATCCTCGGTGACGGCTGTCACGGGCAGGCCGGTCAGCCGACCGGCGGCTGTCGCCGGGTCGCCGGAGGTCGCCGAGGCGAGGACGAACACAGGGGTCGCCCCGAAGCGCGCACACTGCCGGCGCAACCTGCGCAGTACGTGCGCCACGTGCGAGCCGAACACCCCCCGGTAGGTGTGGCACTCGTCGACCACCACGTACGCCAGGCGGCGCAGGAAGCCGGACCACTGGGCGTGCCCGGGCAGGATGCCGTGGTGCAGCATGTCGGGGTTGGTGAGCACGAAGCGGGAGTGCCTGCGGATCCACTCCCGCTCGGCGCGCGGAGTGTCCCCGTCGTAGCAGGCGGGGCGTACCCCCTCAAGCTCCAACTCGGCGACGGCCCGCAACTGGTCGGCGGCGAGCGCCTTGGTCGGCGCCAGGTAGAGCACTGTGGCCCGGGGGTCGCTGAGCAGTGTGGCAATCGCCGGGAGCTGGTACGCAAGCGACTTGCCGGACGCGGTGCCGGTGGCGACGACGACGTGCCCGCCCTCGTACGCCAGGGTGGCCGCCTCGGCCTGGTGCTGCCACGGCGCGACCACGCCCCGCCGGGCGAACGCCGCGCGCAGCTCCGTCGGTGCCCACGGCGGCCACGGTGCGGGCACCCCGGCGCGGGCCGGCACCCGCTCGACGTGGGTGACCGGATCGCCGGTACCCCGGGAGCGCAGCCGACGCAGGAGGTCGACGGGCGACAGCTTCAGGTCGTCGCGCGGCGACAGGCGCGCGGAGCCGAAGTCGTCGGAAGTCACGTCCTGCACTCTCGCACTGGTGTTCGGAGATGAAAAGTCGAGCCCCGGGGTAAGGGAAAGCCTCCGCCGGTGGCCGCAAGGATGCCCCGGCGGTAGTGGTTAGATGCCCAGGAGAGTTTACGGCTCTGGCGAGGAGGACCGATGGAGCTGTCGTTGGCGACGCGCACCGTGGGCGAGCACACGGTGCTTGAGGTCGGCGGTGAGGTCGACGTCTACACCGCGCCCCGGCTCCGTGAACGGCTCCTCGAACTGATCGACGGCGGCGCCCGGCACGTGGTGGTGGACCTCGGTCGGGTGGACTTCCTCGACTCCACCGGGCTGGGCGTGCTGGTGGGCGCGCACAAGCGGCTGCGTACGGCAGGTGGCTCGTTCGCGCTGGTCTGCGACAAGGAGCCGCTGCTCAAGATCTTCCGGATCACCGCACTGGACCAGGTGTTCCCGCTGCACCCCACTGTCGAGGCGGCGGTCGACGCGGGTCCGACCGGCATCAACGCGTGATGGCGACGGTCCGGCTCTCCTTCTCTCCGGCTCCGGTGCACGTGCGTACCGCCCGACTGGTCGGCGTCGCCGTCGCCCGGCGCGCGGGCGTCCGTGAGGACCTGCTGGACGAGGTGCGCCTGGCCATCGGTGAGGCGTGCACGCGGGCGGTGGCCCTGCACCGGCAGTACGGCCTCGCCGATCCGGTGCTTGTGGAGATGTCCGACGGCGGCACGTACGCGGTGCGTGTCGTGGACCGGGCGCCCATCGAGGCAGGTATCGGGTTGGCGGCGCTTCCGCCGGACGAACTGGCCAACGAGTCGCTCACCGATGAGGCGTTGACCACTGGCGTCGGCTTCGCGCTGCTCGCCGGCTTCGTCGAGGACCTCCAGGTGCGCCCTGTCGACGAGGGCATCGGCACCGAGGTCCGGATGGTGTGGCCGGTCAGCCGCTGACACCTACCGATCAGAAGGCCGCATCCCCTGGTGGGATGCGGCCTTCTGGCATGGAACATGCCCTATATCAGATTTTGTTTCATAACACAGCGACGAAGATCATCGAGACACGGTGGCACCTGCGTGTGACCTCCAACACTGCGGAGGGCTACAGTACCCGGGTTGTCAGCAAGTGACCCGTCCCGCACCCAGCGGTTATGGGTGGTCATCGCTGGTCCGCTGGGGTGGGTTGGCGCGCTTGCAAGTCCGCATTCAGGCGCCGGTCGGTGCGTCTCCACCCACCGGCGCGAGTGTTCGGTAACAGGAGGACACAGATGTCCGAGACCTTGGCCGCCGAGGGCGGCGGGCTTTCCCTTACCGGAAGCAATGTCACATACGTCGTCATCGCCGCGGTCGTTGCGCTGGTAGCGCTCGCCTTTGCCGCCGCCCTGACGAAGGCGGTGCTGGCAGCCGGCAAGGGCACCACCAACATGCAGGAGATCTCGGAGGCGGTCCAGGAGGGCGCCTCGGCCTACCTGCTCCGTCAGTTCCGCACCCTGGCGATCTTCGTCGTCATCGCAGTGGTGCTGCTCTTCCTGCTGCCGGTGCACAACACCGACGGCAGCGAGACGGCCGTGAAGATCGGCCGCTCGCTCTTCTTCGTGGTGGGCGCCCTGTTCAGCGCGTCCATCGGCGGCGCCGGCATGTGGCTGGCCACCCGCGCGAACCTGCGCGTGGCCGCCGCCGCCCGTGAGCGCGAAGGCGGCCGTGAGGCCGCCATGAAGATCGCCTTCCGGACCGGTGGCGTGGTCGGCTTCCTCACCGTCGGCCTGGGCCTCTTCGGTGCCGCGCTTGTCGTCCTGGTCTACCGGGGTGACGCGCCGACCGTGCTGGAGGGCTTCGGCTTCGGCGCCGCGCTGCTCGCGATGTTCATGCGGGTCGGCGGCGGCATCTTCACAAAGGCCGCCGACGTCGGCGCCGACCTCGTCGGCAAGGTCGAGCAGGGCATCCCCGAGGACGACCCCCGCAACGCCGCCACCATCGCCGACAACGTGGGCGACAACGTCGGCGACTGCGCCGGCATGGCCGCCGACCTCTTCGAGTCGTACGCCGTGACGCTCGTCGCCGCGCTGATCCTCGGTCGTGCCGCGTTCGGCGAGGAGGGCCTGGTCTTCCCGCTGATCATCTCCACCATCGGTGTGCTGGTCGCGATCTTCGGGGTCTTCATCACCCGGCTGCGCGCGTCCGACCGCAACGCCCTCACGGCGATCAACCGGGCCTTCTACATCTCCGCCGTGCTCTCCGCAGTGCTTGTGGCGATCGCCGCGTACGCGTACCTGCCGGCGACCTTCGGCGAGTTCAGCAGCGGGCTTACCGACGCGACGGGCAACCCGCGGCTCGTGGCCATCGGCGCGGTCGTGATCGGCATCGTGCTGGCCGGCGCGATCCAGGCGCTGACCGGCTACTTCACCGAGACCAACCGCCGTCCGGTGCAGGACATCGGCAAGAGCTCGCAGACCGGTGCGGCCACCGTCATCCTGGCCGGCATCAGCATCGGCCTGGAGTCGGCGGTCTACTCGGCGCTGCTCATCGGTGCTGGCGTCTTCGGCGCGTTCCTGCTCGGCGGCAGCTCCATCACGCTGTCGCTGTTCGCTGTCGCGCTGGCCGGCACCGGCCTGCTCACCACCGTCGGCGTGATCGTGGCGATGGACACCTTCGGGCCGATCTCCGACAACGCCCAGGGCATCGCCGAGATGTCCGGTGACATCGACGAGCACGGCGCACGGACGCTCACCGAGCTGGACGCGGTCGGCAACACCACCAAGGCGATCACCAAGGGCATCGCGATCGCCACTGCGGTGCTCGCGGCGACCGCGCTGTTCGGCTCCTACACCGACTCGCTGCGCACCGCGTACGCGGACGCCGGCGTTGGCGACGTCGGCGGCGAGATCCTCAACTCGCTGAACGTGGCGAACCCGCGCAACCTGGTCGGCCTGATCATCGGTGCGGCTGTCGTGTTCCTCTTCTCCGGCCTGGCCATCAACGCGGTGTCCCGCTCGGCCGGTGCCGTGGTGATGGAGGTCCGCCGGCAGTTCCGTGAACTGCCCGGCATCATGGACCGCACCCAGCGCCCGGAGTACGGCAAGGTCGTCGACATCTGCACCCGGGACGCGCAGCGCGAGCTGGTGACCCCCGGCCTGCTCGCCATCCTGGCGCCGATCGCTGTCGGTTTCGGTCTCGGGCCCGGCGCGCTCGCCGCGTACCTGGCCGGGGCGATCGGCGCCGGCACCCTGATGGCTGTCTTCCTTGCCAACTCCGGTGGCGCTTGGGACAACGCCAAGAAGCTGGTCGAGGACGGCGCGTACGGCGGCAAGGGCTCCGAGGCGCACGCCGCCACGGTCATCGGTGACACCGTCGGTGACCCGTTCAAGGACACCGCCGGCCCGGCGATCAACCCGCTGATCAAGGTGATGAACCTGGTCTCGCTGCTGATCGCGCCCGCCGTGGTGGCCTGGAGCGTCGGCGACGACCGCAACGTCGGGCTGCGGGTGACCATCGCGCTGGTCGCGACGGCGATCATCGTGGCGTCCGTGGTGTTCAGCAAGCGCAAGGGCATCGCCATGGACGAGTCCGAGGGCGGCGGCAACACCGGTGCGGGCAGCACCGACCACCGGCCGGAGACGGTGAACGCCTGATCGAAACAGCGGTACCCGGTCCCCGGTCGGCGCACCAGCCGACCGGGGACCGCTGCCGTCCGGTCCCATCCAACCGACCGGTGCCACACCTGGCCAAAGGCCGTACGCTGCAACGCATGCGTACGTGCCGGACGTCCACCGTTGGAAAGCTCACGGTGGTCCTGGCCACGCTCGCCATCCTGGCCGGCTGCGGCGGCGGCCCCAGCCCACGGGCGTGGGCGGCTTCGGTCTGCGGCGCGCTCACCCCGTGGCGCTCCGAGATCAGCAAGCTGACGAGCAGCGCCGACCAGCAGATGACCGCGCAGACCACCCCCGCGCAGGCCAAGGAGAACCTGGTGCGGCTCTTCGGCGGCGCGGAGCAGGCAAGCGAGACCGCGCGACGCAAGGTGGAGCAGGCCGGGGTGCCCGAGACGGACAACGGCGAGGCCATCGCCGCCGGGTTCCGCGCTTCCCTGGGCAAGATGCGCGACGCCTACGGTCGCGCACGGGACACCATCGACGGCCTGGGCACCGGCGAGCCCACTGTCTTCTACGGCGGCGTCCGGGCCGCCGTGGAGACGCTCAACAAGGAGTACGACGCCAGCGCGCTGGACACCAGCCAGCTCAACTCCGAGGAGCTGAAACAAGCCTTCGACGAGGTGCCGGAGTGTCGCTGAGCGGGCTCGGTGACACCGGGGCGGCGCAGCCGCCGGTCCCGGCCCTGTTCCCCGCACCCGATCCGCCAGCTTCTGTCCCGGCGGAGTCCAGCGCCGGCGCTGTCGCTGCCGACGCCCTGGCCGGCGCTGCTGGCAGGGGTCGGCGGCGCAGCGGCTCCGTCCGCCCTGGGTCGGCCCACTCCGGCACTCCCGATGACGAGGACGCCGGGCGGCAACTTGTCTTCTTCGGCGCGGAGGCCGCCGAGCCGACGGTCGCCGATTTGGCCGGGCTGCTCGCCGGGCCGGGCGAAGTCGTCCGGATGGGCGGCACGGCGCGACTCTCGGTGCGGGTGGACGCTGCCTGGCGGGTGCACGTGCTCGTCGCCGAACTGGCACTGCGGGGTCTCGCCGCGAGCTGGGAGCCGACCGAGGACGGCAAACACACGGTCCGTACGTCGTACACCCGGGTGTTGAAGCCGCTCGCGGCCGCCTGGCTGCACGGTGCTGTCAAGCGCCCACCGGCGGTCCTGCACCTCACCGGCCGGCGGTTGCGGCTCTGGGTCGCCGCAGCCGGTACGCCGGAGCCGCTCGGCGGTTTCCTGCTGGGGCTCGGCGAGGGCGACCCGGATTCCTGGGACGCGCTCGGCGCGGCGCTCGCCGCCGCAGGCCTGTCCGCGACGCTGCTCGCCCCCGCCGAAGGCGGCCCGGCCTACCGGATAACCGGCCGGCGCAGGTTGACACGCCTGGCCGAGTTAGTAGGCGACCCCCCAGCCGCAGCACCCCCCAAACTCTGGCCAACCCGCCCGTAGTTTCCCGCCC